>JAZDPG010000012.1:0-44697 GCA_043797815.1 Bacteroidota bacterium | reverse complement strand
TTTTCCTATCCCTATCCCTTTTCCTATCCCTATCCCTTTTCCTATCCCTATCCCTTTTCCTATCCCTATCCCTTTTCCTATCCCTATCCCTTTTCCTATCCCTATCCCTTTTCCTATCCCTATCCCTTTTCCTATCCTTTTCCTCAATCCCCCAATCCCTCAAACCCACAAACCCATTAACCCACTAACCCACTAACCTTTCCCTTTATATACCCAGCATGGCACAAACCTGTTCCATGACATTCTCCCCGGTGAACCCCAGTTTCTCATCCAGCACCTTGTAGGGTGCCGAGTAGCCAAAGCTCTCCAGTCCGAACACCTTTCCGCCGGCACCCGCAAGACCCTGGAGGGTTACCGGGAGTCCGGCCGTCAGTCCGAATACGGGTACACCTTCGGGGATCACTCCCTGCTGGTAGGCTTCCGGCTGGTCCCGGAAAACACCTTCGGAAATGGCGGAGACCACCCGTACCTTCAGGTTTTTCTTCTCTTCCAGCAGCATGGCTCCCCCCAGCAGGGTGGCTACCTCCGAACCGGAAGCAAGCAGCACCACATCTGGCCTTCCCTGGCACTCCTGCACCGTGTAGGCTCCCTTCTCAGCCTGCAGCGCATCGGTGTACCGGTCCGATCCCGGAAGAGCCGGAATATCGGGAATCCCCTGTCTTGAGAGGATCAGTGCGGTGGGTGTGTCCCTGTTCTCCATGGCCATTTTCCATGCCACTGATGTTTCCAGGGCATCTGCAGGGCGAAGGACCATCACGGACCGTTTCCCTTTGTGGTTTCTCAGGTGCTCCAGGAGCCTGATCTGCGCCTCCTGCTCCACCGGCTGGTGGGTGGGTCCGTCCTCCCCTACCCGGAAAGCATCATGGGTCCACACGTATTTTACAGGCAGTCCCATGAGGGCGGCCAGGCGAACCGCAGGTTTCATGTAGTCGCTGAATACAAAGAAGGTTCCCACAACCGGGATCACACCTCCGTGCAGGGCCATCCCGTTGGCTATGGAAGCCATGGTCAGTTCACTTACCCCTGCCTGCAGGAAGGAACCGCTGAAATCGCCTCTGGCAAAGGCCTTGGTTTTGCTCAGGTAGGCATCTGTCTTGTCGCTGTTGGAGAGGTCGGCCGAGGCCACGATCAGGTTTTCAACCCTGCCTGCCATGGAAGCCAGGACGGCACCTGAAGCGCCGCGTGTGGGTGCTCCCGGCTTCTGCAGGATGGCCGCAAAGTTGATTTCAGGCAGATCGCCTTCCAGAAATGAACGGTACTTCTCTGCCAGCTCAGGATTGGCCTTCTCCCAGTCAGCCTGTTGCTTTCTTTTTTCAACGGCGTCGCGCCGCTTCCTGTCCAGTATCTTTTTATACGCGGACGCTACCCCGGGAAAGATCACAAACGGATTCCCAGGGTCTCCCCCCAGGTTGTCAATGGTTTTTGCAAAGGAGGCGCCGGCCTCCGACAGGGGCATCCCGTGTGTGGAGGTCTGTCCCTCGAAACTTTTCCCGCTCTCATCCACAGCACCTTTCCCCATGCGGGTCTTCCCGATGATCAGCGTGGGCCGTTCCTGTTCGTCCTGGGCTGACTTCAGTGCATCAAAAATTTCCTCCGGATCATTTCCGTCAATGGTCATCACATTCCAGTTCCACGCTCCATATTTCATTGCAGTATCTTCGGCCGAAACCGCATCGGTCCGTGTGGAAAGCTGGATATCGTTGGAGTCATAGAACATCACCAGGTTGCTGAGCCCCAGGAAACCTGCGATACGGCCTGCACCCTGGGAGATCTCCTCCTGCACACCTCCGTCGGAGATAAACGCATAGGTCTTGTGGGCCATCCACTCACCGAACCTGGCTACCATAAAACGCTCTGCAATGGCCGCCCCCACCGCCATGGTATGCCCCTGTCCCAGCGGACCGGAAGTGTTCTCAACACCCCTGGAGGGATCTACTTCAGGGTGACCGGGTGTGGGACTGCCCCACTGTCTGAAGCTGCCCAACTCATCAAGGCTGTAACTGCCGATGAGTGCCAGCATGCCATAGAGCATGGGGGACATGTGTCCGGGGTCAAGGAAAAAACGGTCGCGAAGCGGCCAGGCCAGGTCATCAGGGTCAAAATTCAAAAACTCTGTGTAGAGCATCTCTATATAATCCGAACCACCCATGGCACCGCCCGGGTGTCCCGATTTGGCTTTTTCAACCATGGCCGCAGCCAGAATACGTATGTTGTCAGCTGACCTTCTGTGCGTCTTATGATCCATTGTGTTTTATTTTAAAAAATCGGAGCCCTAAATTACCTATTTAAATTTGTATTTTTGGGCTATATTTTAAACAAAATGGCACTGAAATGCGGGATTATCGGGGTGGCTAACGTGGGGAAATCCACCCTGTTCAACTGTATGTCCAATTCCAGGGTGGAAACATCCAGCTTTGCTTTTACCTCCAGCAAATCCAACCTGGGGGTGGTCAGCGTGCCCGATCCAAGGCTTTATAACCTGGAGAATTTCCAGCCCACAGAAAAGGTGGTCCCGGCCACTGTGGAGATTGTGGATATCCCGGGACTGGCCAGGGGGGCCAGCCAGGGAGAGGGCGTGGGCAACAAATTCCTGTCAGACATCCGCAATACCGACGCACTGATCCAGGTGCTCCGTTGTTTTGACGATGAAAAGCTCCCCCACATCGACGGATCGGTAAACCCGGTCCGTGACATCGAGACCATCAACCTGGAGTTGCAGGTAAAAGACCTGGAATCGGTTGAAAAGAAGATGGAGCGGCTGGCAAGGCTTGCCAAAACCGGCGACAAAGACGCCCGAAGGGGACTTGAAGTACTGGAGATGTACAAAGCCCACTTCGAGGATTTTCAGAATGCCCGTACCCTGGAGCTAAGCGAGGCCGACAGGAAATATGCGGATGATCTTTTCCTGCTCACCAGCAAACCCATGCTATACGTGTGCAACGTGGAGGACGGGGCTGCCATTTCAGGAAACAGCTATGTGGAACAGGTCCGGGAATACCTTGCGGGCCAGGATGCGGAAATTTTGGTGCTTGCCGCCAGGCTTGAATCGGAAATTGCCGAACTTGAGAACGCAGAAGACCGCAAAGAGTTTCTCTCCGATGCCGGACTGACCGAACCGGGGGTAAGCAAGCTGATCCGTTCGGCCTATTCCATGCTTAACCTGATCTCATTCTTTACGGTGGGACCCAAGGAGATCAGGGCCTGGACCATCAAAAAAGGGGCACTGGCCCCCGAAGCGGCCGGAGCCATCCACAGCGATCTGCAGCGCGGTTTCATCAGGGCCGAGGTAATGAAGTATGAGGATTTTATCTCCCTGGGGTCGGAACACGCCTGCAAGGAGAAGGGCAAATTAGCGGTGGAGGGGAAGAACTACGTGGTGGAGGAGGCTGATATCCTGCACATCCGGTTCAATGTCTGATCATGCAGTTTGCACGTGCTGTCTCCGTCTCCGTCCTGCTTGGCTTTCTGAGCTTCGGGGCTGCATACGGCCAGTTTGACCAGAATGATATGGCAGCTGACCTGGAAAAGGCGCTGACCTTCACCAAATACCCGACCTATGGCCAATATGTGGAGGTGATGCAGCACTTTGCAGCATCCTATCCGGAAATTTGCCGACTGGACACCTTTGGTACAACAGAACAGGGGCGCCTCTTATTGGCCCTGAAGATCAGCGACAATGTCCATGAAGATGAGGCTGAAGCAGGTTTTTTCTATACAGCCGCCATGCATGGCGATGAGCTGGCAGGTTACCCCTTGATGCTCCGGCTGATCAACCACCTGCTCACGGGGTATGGAAACGACCCCGGGGTGAGCGGTCTGGTGGACAGCCTGGCCATCTGGATCAATCCGCTGGCCAATCCCGACGGGACTTACAAGGGAGGGGATCATACGGTTGCCGGCGCGATCCGGGAAAATGACCCTCCGGGAAACGGACCCGGGTATGACCTGAACCGCTCCTTTCCCGATATCTCCCGGGACGAGCCTGACGATACCACGGGAAGGCCCATAGAGAACCGTTTCATGATGCAATTCCTGCAGGAGCACCGGTTTTCCCTCTCTGCCAACCTCCATGCAGGCGCCGAGGTGGTAAACTATCCGTGGGACTGGACCTATGACCGCCATCCCGATGATGCCTGGTACCAGCTTGTTTCCAGGGATTATGCGGATGAGGTCCACTCGGTGGACCCTGTTTACATGACCATGGAGAACAACGGGATTACCCATGGGGCGGACTGGTACATCATCCAGGGGTCGCGGCAGGATTATGTGAATTATTACCTGGGCGGAAGGGAGGTGACCCTGGAGCTTTCCTATGCCTATTTCCTGGATTCGGATTCACTGGAATCGTTCTGGCAGAAGAACCAGCGGTCGCTGCTCTACTACATGACCCAGGCCACCTACGGGATCAGGGGCCGGGTTACCGGCAGCGAAAGCGGCGCCCCGGTAGCTGCACGGGTATCCGTTGCAGGACATGACGATCTCCGGTCGCTTGTATACAGCAGGGCGGGTCACGGCGATTTTTACAGGTTTATCAAGGAGGGGAGCTATGAGGTGACCTTCTCCGCCGAAGGATATATGGACAGGGTTTTCCCAGGGGTTCGGGTTTCCGATTATCAGGCGGTGTACCTCTTCCCCACCCTGGATCCGGTGGCTGACTTCAACGGACCCGGTCCCCTCGCGCTGCCGCTCAGGATCTGGCCGAACCCGGTAGCCGATGCGCTGCATATTGACATTCCGGGGAATAAAGAGGAAATCAAAACCCTGCAAATTACTGACCTGAATGGACAGATTGTGTTGCAAAGGAAATATGATTCGCCCTGCCATACCCTGTTCCTCTCCTGTGATTCACTGCCAAAAGGTGTATATCTCATCAGGCTGAAAACAGCGGAGGGTTGTTTTATCAGCAAGCTGATCAAACTTTAATATCTCCCTACAACCCCCTTACCATTCTGCTAACGGTCACTCCGTCAACCTTCACTTCCACGATATAGAGTCCGGCCGATCCCTGATCAAGAATCATTCTGGTTGTTGTCATCTGATCCGCTGCCAGCTGGATGAACTGGGATTGCATCAACTGACCCTTCAGGTTATAGATGGCCAGGGTGGCCGGAACCGAAGTCTGCCCCCCCCTGTCAATTTCGATGTACAGGACATCGTTAAATGGATTTGGGTAACACACTACACCCGGTCCCAGTTCAAATGCATTGATCGCCACCGTTCCTATCCATGAGACCTTGAATGTAATGGAAGCTGTATACTCACCATCCGTGGCACTGAGTTCTACCATGGCTTCTCCTGTGAATCCAAGACCTGCCCATACTTGCAACTGCCTGTTCTGAATGGTGAAATGCAAGAGGTCATCATCACTCAGAACCGAATACTCCAGTATATCATTGTCCGGATCGCTGAACAATTCACCAATCTGATCATGGATGACCAAATCTGTCTCTTTCAGGGTAATTTCAAAATCGGGAATGCTTCCATCCACTTCAACCTCGTGATTAACACTTCCATCTGATGCCTCCAGACGAAGGATCCCGAAGTAGTCTGCATCCATCCAATGGTCATCTCTGGCTGACAGAGGCACCCAGACCGAACCATGGTAAGCTTTCATGCCTGTTTCCGGGCTATCCGTATCACAGTAGGCCAGTGAGAAACCCATTTCTGCACCGGTCTGCAGCCGGGTCCTTGATGCTGGATCATTCTCCTCTGTATAGTTATCCCGGTAAACTTTCAATGAAAACTCATAGGTGCAAAGATTTCCATCCCTTTTCAGTGCAAATTCATTAAAATGACCGGCGTAATCGGTGATCCGGGGATCCTGATTCGGGCCGGACCAGTCGCAGGCATGAAAGGCCGGTGCAAGCGAACCATCAGCGGGTACATCAGCCAGCAGACGATATGAAAAGGCGTTTTCTGCATTGGTTCCGTTGGGCCCGGTGCCGTCATAGGCATGAAATCCCCCTGAAAGATTCTCATCCAGGTGAAGCTCCAGCACATCAAACTCACGGAATCCCTCCTCCGGAAATGCATAGCCATCAATATAATGATCATCCATGACCTCCACATAGCCATACAGCAGGTTTTCAGCGGCTGACCAGCTGAGCTGATAACGTGACGAAAAGTCTTCAGCTCCCTCTGATACACCACAAGGAATCCAGGTCTGATCCAGGGAATGCCAGTCGGCTTCAATCCAGCACCGGTCGCCATGTTTTCCATCGATCACAGGTATTGTTTGAGCTTCCCGGATAACCAGCACCTCTTTTTGATAGGTTTTATCCACCTGCAAAAGTTCGATCCCACTGCCCGATCCCAGGTTCCGGGAATAGGCCTTGTCGGTCTCGTTGTTCCAGTGCTCGTGAACCCCCAGGCTCCCGATGGGTGTTCCGTCATTTTCCGGATCATAGCTTATTCCAGCAGGCCAGAACTGTTGATCGGCAGCCTGGTGCAAATAATCATCTACCCCGCCCATCCAGGGCCTGGCTTTTCCAACACCATCCGGGTCATCAAATTCACTTCTGAGAAAATCAAAACAGACCGATTCAAGAGCTACCTGGTCCTGTGCGCAAAAGATACTGCTGGGCCAGTCCCCTTTAAATGGAAGCATGCTCCACTTCACCGGGGGTTCCACGGCTTCGGGGGCACCCCACAACCCGTCCACAATGAACAGTACAGTATTGCCTCCCAGCTGCTTATGTCCCATGATATCGGTCTGAACCCGGTATAACCCATATGCTGTTCTAACGGGCTGGTCAGGCTGGACCGCGACCAGACCCGGGTGCAGATGGCTCGCACCATCCCGGGTGATGGAACCAAAATGGTTTTTGGCAGTCAATGTAACCCCTGCCAGGGCATGTGCTTTGAGTGCTGCTATATTGATGAGGTAATCGGCATTTTCCATTTCCGAATAATAGCTTTCGGTTCCCGCATCATGCATCGCCGCTCCTTTGTCAGAGTAAAACATGGCCGGCTGCTGGGATGGGTTGAGAATGGTTCTGCCTATATCGGCATGATTGGCATCCCAGTCCACATACTTCACCCCGGGAAAACTGCTGACCATCTGATCATAGGTGTGTTTATAGATATGAGACATGGGATCGCCCACATAGATGTTCTCTGCATTGATTCCAAATCCGTTGATCAGCTGGTCCAGTATTTCGACTACCACCACCGGAGTTGTTTCGACTTCGCCGTAATATTTATCATAGGAGCTTCCCTCAAGATAGGAAAGGTCACCATCGGGGCTGCTGTTTGCCAACCAGCTTGATGCCCCCTGATTGATTTTTATAAATATGATCTGGCCTTCCTGATACGAACCATCTCCCAATCCCTTCTTCCTGTTCAAGGCAATAAAGAGACTGTCCCAGGCTGCTTCCACATCTGTTGATCCGGTCAGCTTGGTAACCATGTCATCCACCATGCGGCTGATCACCTGTCGGTCTGTATTTTTCTCCATGAAATATCCATCCTCGCCACGAACGGGATCATCCTTCTGGTTTGTGCAATTCTCATCGGTAGCCCCCGGGTCCCAGGACCACACTACGCGCCCGGGAAAGATCCCGGAACCCCGACCGTAGAGAACATTGGCCGGATAGTCTTCGGGGGATGATCCCTTTACCCCGGCATAGGTACTGTCAGGCTGAAGGGTGGTTGTCGTCACCGACACAAGCAAACTCAAAAGAATGATCAGAAAGGCTGCTGCGAACCGGCCGCGGCTCAGCAGCCGCCATCCACGCCTTAAAAAGAGAGCACTCCCGCCAACAGACGTCAGATAGACCAAAAAACCAGACATGAAAGGTGCTGTTGCCCTGATGCATGGATAGGCTGCTCTGGAGGGTTTGGGCAAAACCCTGATCAGGAACCAGATTGTGGATCCGATCCCCAGAATAAAAAAAGAGATTATCCCTGCTTTTTGCCTGATCATTCTTTTGTTCATCATCTCTGATTCTTCAATACCCGTTCAAACACAATGGTTTGTTCCGATTCAAGCCCAATAATATACATGCCTGCAGGTAAACGGGAGATGTCGATTTTCAGCTGCTCACCCTGGAATGTTCTAACCTCCTGAACAGCCCCTGTCATATCCAGAATCTTCAAAGAGCCTTCCAGGTAGTCATCGGAAGACAGGATCACAAATTCATCTGCAGGGTTTGGAAAAATGGTGAGACCTCCACCATCAATATGCTTCCCTCCCAATTCACCCACCTGAATGCATTCGGAATCAACAAGGCAACCCTTCACATCGACCCTGACTTTATATGAACCTGCCTTCTCAGGTTCAAAGGACTGATTCACTGCTCCCCCGACAGGGACATCCGTTTGACAATCGTACCACTGATAGAGGGCCCCTGACTGAAGAGAGGAAATCAGATTTGCCTCCACTTCCACCTCACCCGAAACCTCTACGAAATCCACCTCGTATTGATATATACTGTCACAATGAAACGCTGACTCAAAATAAAACAAGTACGTTCCGGATTGTGAAATCAGCGAATCGTGCAGAACAATGCCTGATCCACAGAGATTGGAGAGCTTTGAATCGTATCGGTAGGATGGCAGTAGTTTGATCTGGAAGCTCACAATGGAATCACATCCTGTAGCTGAGCCAAGGGTGTCAAAAAAGACCTCCTGCCCCTTATAATATACTTCTTTGAATTCGATGGAGTCGCCCGGGCAAATAAAAACATCCTTGGTACTCCCCGATGCAGTGCAGAGCCTGGTAAGCCAGGCATCATTTCCCCGGAGGCCACAGGTAATGATTCTCTTTTCCTGATCCAGGACAGCGCTCAGGGCCCGGTCATCCTCCGGTAGCCCGGAAAAATACTCCCATTGGTTTTCATGTGAACTGCTGAACCTGGCCACATATTGGCTGGCAGAGCCATAGGCAAGGTATTGGCTGCTGCCTTCCGTTTTTACAGAACCAATCAAATAATATCCGTCTTCATCTGCTGATACAATTTGATTCAGCTCGTAGTTTCCCAGTTGCCCAATGGTAAAAACCCGCTGGGATTCGAGTGTTCCTGAAAACTCTTCGAGACGTATTCTGTAATTTCCAGGATAACGCTGATCAACAAACTCACTGACTTCTCCCCCAACCAGAACACGACCCAGGTTATCAATAACCAGCGTATTGAAGGAGATATCCACAAACTCGGTATTTCCTGAGCAATGCTGATGCTGCATGAGGCCCTCTCTGTCCAGGAAGATGATCCAGCCGTTGTCAATTCCACCGTTGGGAATACCCTGAAAACCGAGAATATCCTGATCCGCTGAACGGGTCCGGCCACAGGCGATCACGGATGTATCGTTCAGCAATGCCACATCAAAAAGAAGATCATTGTAGGATCCTCCCAACGATTTTTGCCAGAGCAACGTGCCGTTGGAGGAGAGCCTTATCATCCATCCGTCAAGCAGGCCATGCCCGGTGATCCCCTGGTCCGTTGATTCGGTAATCCCTGAAAGATACAAATCTCCATTTGCAGCGATGTCCCCCGAGGTGAGGAAGTCCTCTCCCGTCCCTCCAAACAACCTGGACCATTGCAGGTTTCCCATAGAATCGACCTTCATCACAAAACCATCGGTTCCTCCATGGTTTTCTGAAAAAGCGCCATCTGTTGAATTTGTGTTCCCGAGGATGATCAGATGGCCATCCGCGGTTTTCATGATCCGTTGGGGATCGTCTGCTCCGGAGCCTCCATAATATCTGCTCCAGACAGGCTCCCCAAGGGTGTTGAGTTTCCACAGAATCATATCTGACACTCCTCCGTTTTCCAGGGCCCCTCCGGAAGCACCTGCGTAACCAACCGCATACAGATAACCGTCTGACTCAGCAACAGACCTGCCTGAAACCGTCCCTGAACCTTCCAGTGACCTCTCCCAGACCACGGATTGTCCGTGTGCATCCGCAAGCATCATGAAAAGAAGCAGAAAAAGGGTTGCCTGTTTCACTTTGATTGTATTGTTTTACATCCGATCAATAGCATATTACCTTTTCAACTTTCATATATCTGTCTGTCACAACCTTCACAAAATAGACACCCTTTGTTGAAAACCAGAGGCGGACCGGAGCCCCCGGAGCCAGATCTGAAGAGGTTAAAGTCAAATGGGTCCGTACAGCTCCCCTTGAATCAAACACCAGGATGGAGATCTCACCACCATGGGTACGATCTGTTTCAATACAGAGATCTCCACCTGTGGGATTGGGATACATCCTGATGTCTTTAAGGTCTTTATCCCCTTTTGAAATCCCTGTGATATCGCTGATGTGTACCGGAATAATCGCCAGCTGATCAAGCGGAGGGATCCCGTTGTCGGTGACCCTTATTCCCAGATCAAACCTGGTTATTGCTTCGTAATCGATGGCTCCGTGGTTATTCACCGTTAGCCTTCCTGTGTTCGGATCAAGGGAGAAGGCGTTTGACACATTGCCCGATTCCAGTGAAAAAGTGAGCGTCTGTCCAACATCCTCATCACGGGCTTCGATGGTCCCTACCCAGGTATCTTTCCATGCGTTTTCCGCAATGGTGAATGGCCGGGCATCTATCTGGGGCCTTTCATTCACATCCAGAACATTGATTATGATTATTGCAGTATCCGACAAAAGACCTATTCCATTGTCCTGGACTTTTATGGTGATGATAAACTGGGGATTGGTTTCGTGATCAATAAACTGGGGCGCATTTACCTTTAATTGCCCCTCCCAGGGGTCTACGGAAAATGGGGATCCCTCATTCCCTGAAACAATAGAATAGCTGAGAACCTGCCCCACATCAATGTCGGTGGCATGCAGCTTCCCGATCACCGAACCCTTGATCTGATTCTCCATTATGTTGATTGTCAGACCCTGTATTTCAGGAGTGTGATTACTGCCACACTCAATAAATGTGACCGGAAAGTCATCCGAACCTTCACACCCATGTATATCAGAAACAGTTACTGAATAAGTGCCAGATGAATAAACCTGAATGGTGCTGGTGATTTCATTGGTATCCCATTTATAATTCACATAGCCTGCACCAGCATTCAGCAACACGGCATCACCTTCACACCCTTCGCTCTCCCCGGTTATGGTAACCGAGGGCAAAGGATGGAATATCACCTGGACCTGCCCGGTTCCTTCACATTGAGACGCATCCCTGATGGTGACAGTGTAGGTGCCACTGGAACCCACACTGATGGACTGGCTGGTTGACCCGTTGCCCCAGGAATAGCTCGAATATCCCGCACCGGCATCCAGATTGACCAATTCACCTTCACATGCTGCCGTGTCACCTGAAATATTCACATTCAGGCTACTCAGAAAAGTGACCGTATGCTGATCGCCGGCCTCACACCCGTTGGCATCGGTTACGGTAACCGAATAAATACCTGTCTCATTGACAACAGCGGTCCTGCCTGTTGAATTGTCATTCCATCGATATGTACTGTACCCCGCTCCGGCATCAAGCTCCACATCATTTCCATCACAGGCCTGGCTTGCTCCAGTAATGGTTACCGTTGGAGTGGGCCGGATGATCAACCGGACCGGCACCCTGGCACTCTCCACACCTCCAACGGTCTGCGTAACATAGTAGGTATAGGTGCCCGCCGCCGTTTGACCTGTAGCATAGGTATTGCCGCTGTAGATCGCTGCTTCCGGATCCATTACACATCTCACTGAGAATCCATTGTTCTCATCATCGGAATTACTCAGCCAAATGCCGCTGCTGCTCGTGCTGAGGGTTCTGTTGTAGGGGTAAGTGGATGTCCAGAAAGTTGTATAGGCATCCACAGAACCAAAGGTCCCTTCGGGAGTTCTCTTCCCAGCCATTTTTGCCTCAAAACCTGAGCCCCCGCTGACCTTCAGCTGTGTACCCTGATCAGTTCCCCTCCACATGCTTGTCTGGTCAACCTGTGTCAGGCTCATTCCCAGGGCTATCTCCAGCTGCTTCCACTGATCATGGGTTGGAAGATGCCAACCGGAAGGGCAGATTCCCTGAATACCAGGGGAGTTACTGTAGCCCATCATTTCATTCCATTTGTAAAGTCCGCCGTTGGTTTCACAATTGAAATCGTAATTGTCATAGCAGTATTTTTCTACTGTCGCATTGTTGGATGGGTTGGCTGATCCATTGATCATGGTACCATAATTCAGATTTTCTGCCATCCAGACCTGATTCTCGATGGTTACTGTCTGGTAGGTTTGCCCATTCCTGCTGTCATAAAGGGTGGAAGAAGGTGAAGCATCCGATGAATACCATTTGATATCGACTCCCGTGGCCGTCAGGGGAGGAATCGAAACATTGGCACAGGCATATACATCAGAGACTCCGGGGGGCGGGGTCTGGCCATCTGACGTTCGCAGTAAGGTGATCAAACAGGTAATAGTCCAAAAAAAAGTTCTGCATTTCATGACTTCACGATTAGATGATAAGGTCTCCTTATAAGACAAAAGTATGCTAAAAAAGGTAGTCAAAAAAATATTTAGAATATATCTAAATTAATGATGATGAAACACTTATTCGTCATTATACTTGTTTGTAACTCTATCAGGCGGACGTGGTCTGATTTTTGTATTTTTAGAGGAGAATGCAGAAAGACTTTGAGATGATCAGAAGGACCCCTTTCGGAAACAGGACAATCCGGAGGGTATTGCAGGGGTTGATCAGTGCTGCTGTCATGGCAGCTGCAACTACCCTGCAGGCGCAGGAGGAGACGGGCTATGCACCCATCTCCCGGATCCTCTTTATTTTTGATGCATCCAACAGCATGGCCGGCCAGTGGGACGGGGAGCGAAAAATCGACATTGCCCGGGAGATCCTGATCGATATGGTGGACAGCCTGGAAGAGATGCCCAACGTGGAAATGGCCCTGCGCATATACGGGCACCAGAGCCCGGTCCCGCCCCAGGATTGCAACGACACCAAGCTGGAGGTCCCTTTCAGTCCTGCCAATGCATCCAGGATCAGGCAGAAGCTCAGGTTCATCAGTCCAAAGGGAACAACACCCATTGCCCATTCGCTGGAGCTTGCGGCCGATGACTTTCCCCCATGCGCCAACTGCAGAAACATCATCCTGCTGATCACCGACGGTGTGGAGGCGTGTGACGGCGACCCCTGCGAGGTCTCCCAGCGGCTTCAGAAGAAGGGGATCATTCTGCGTCCCTTTGTAATCGGGATCGGTAATGATCCCGGGTTCAGGGAAACTTTCAACTGTATCGGGGAGTTTTATGATGCGCCTCACAAACAGCAGTTCAGGGAGGCGCTCAAAGTGGTGATCACCCAGGCGCTGAATGCCACCAGCGCACAGGTGAACCTTCTGGATACCCGTGAGAGGCCCACAGAGACCGATGTCAATGTGATCTTCTATGACCGCTACTCGGGCGTGGTCCGTTACAACATGATCCATACCCTCAACAACAAAGGGAATCCGGATACGCTTTCGCTGGACCACCTGAGTACCTATACTGTGCTGGCTCAGACCATTCCGCCGGTGAAACTCGACAGTGTAAAACTGATCACCGGCCGGCACAACACCATTGGCCTGGATGCTCCCCAGGGATATATGCTGGTGCGGACCAACATGGGGAAATCCTATGACAAGGAGAAGATCCTGGTACGGCGGGCCGGTGAACACAACACCATCAATGTGCAGGAGATGGGCAACATGGGAAAATACCTTGTGGGAAAGTATGACCTGGAGATCCCCATCTATCCCCTGATGGTGGTCAAAGATGTGGAGATCAGGCAGAGCTACACCACCACGGTGGAGATCCCTGCGCCGGGCAATGTGACTTTCTCATCCAAACAGCCCGGAAGCGGTGCCCTCTATCAGCTTACTCCCGGTGGCGATCAGATTTGGGTTTTGAACCTGGCGGAAAACAAGAACATCCAGGTTTATTACCTGCAGCCCGGCTCCTACCGGGTGATCTTCCGGCGTGCTGATCTGAAGTCCACCGACCTGACCGTGGTTAAGGATTTTGATGTGAACCCGGGATCCTCGGCCAATATTAACTTTTATCAATAAAACCCTGGTTAAACCATTCCACTGAGGAAGCGTCTAAGCACAAAACCCAAATGTACCATGCCGGATTGGGAAGACAGGGAGATCATCGAAGGTATCAAAATCCCCGGAAGAGAAGAGCTTTCATTTAACCAGCTGGTACTGAAGTACCAGGAGAGGCTCTACTGGCATGTCCGGAAGATTGTGGTCAGCCACGAAGATGCCGATGATGTCCTTCAGAATACCCTGATCAAGGTTTGGAAGTCCCTGCCTGAATTCCGTTCCGACTCCAGCCTCTTCACATGGCTCTACAGGATCGCCACCAACGAGGCTTTGACTGCCCTGAAACAAAAAAAGAAGCGGTCTTTTGTTCCCTGGGAGGAGGTGGAACAGTCCATGGGTGAAAAACTGGAGTCGGATCCGTGGTTCGACGGGGACCAGGCCCAGCTGAAGCTCCAGAAGGCCATTCTGAAACTACCTGAAAAACAACGCATTGTATTCAATATGAGATATTTTGATGACATGAAATATGAAGAGATGTCCGGTATCCTGGAAACATCCGTGGGCGCACTGAAAGCCTCCTTCCACCATGCCGTAAAAAAAATTGAAGGCCTGCTGGGTGGAGATTAAACCTTTGCTTATGGTAAGAGTCTAAACAATAACTGCATAGAAAGATGAAAAAGGAACACCATGGTTCAGATCTGCAACACCCATCGCTGCGAAAGCAAGCTTTCAGGGTACCTGAAGGCTACTTTGAAGGCTTTCCGGAAAGGCTGAAGGAGCGGATCGATGCCCTGGAAGGGGAGCGGGTGGCGGTAAGAAGGTCAGGCCGGTCAGCCGGATTCAGGATCGCTCTTGCAGCAGCCCTTGTGGGCCTGGCACTGATCAGCATTCCGCTGACGAGGATCATCTCTCCCGGAATGGAAAGTCCGGACGAATTTTCAAACATTGCCCTGCTGGAAGAAGCAGGGGTCTTCTACAACGACTATGAACTGGCTCCTTATCTTCACGGGGAAGAAACCGTCATGGGGGAAGAGGAAGCATACCTGAATCAGGCCATGGATTACCTGGCCATGAATGACGTGGAATTGGACCTTATATTCGAATAAAAAGAGACCCTGTTATGAACAGAACAATCACCCAACAACTCGCAGTCCCTTTTGCCCTGACACTTTTGCTGGGATCGGGAGCACTCCTTGCGCAGACGGATGAACAGATCGAACAGTTCAACAAGGACCGGCACACCTACTTCAATGAAAAACTGGAACTGACCATTACTGAGCAAAAGGCCTTCTGGCCGCTTTATGATGATTTTCAGCACCGGAAAATGAAGATCACAGAGGATCAAAGGAACACTTTCAGGTATTCGCATCAAAATGCCGAGAACCTGTCCAATGACGAGATCAATGAGAACCTGGAAAAGATCCAGCGTCTCAAAGACGAACTCAATCAGCTTGAGAAGGAGTACTATTATAAAAAATTCCCCGAAGTCCTGCCTCCCAAAAAGGTCCTGAACCTGTACAAAGTGGAATGGGACTTCCGGCACCACCTGATCAAAGAAATCAGGGGCCAGGGTAACCCGGATGGCAAAGGGAAAGGTCCGGATAAAGATGGCCAGGGTAAGCTGCCCATGGTTCCGCCACCCTTTTAACGGCTGGTTGACGGCCTACCCTTGGCCGGTTGACGGCCTGCCAATGGCCGGCTGATGGATTACCGACGGTTTGCCGGTGGCCGGTGACGGTTTGATGAAAGCAGGCTAACTGCCTGCCTCGGGGGCGTAATCCCGGAAGGCCAGCATTTCTTCGGGCAGGTTCAGCTTCACATCCCTCAGGTACTTCACACTGGCTTCCATATCGGGGTACATGACCTTGTCGTCCTTTACGAAATCTACATATTTCCTGTAACCCCTGACGAAGTTTTCAATATAGGGGCTTGATTTGACAGGCCTTCTGAATTCCAGTGCCTGTGCTGCACAGTAGAGCTCAATGGCCAGGATTCTTTCCAGGTTGAGCATCACCTGCCAGGCGCTGGTGGCTGCATTGGCACCCATGCTCACATGATCCTCCTGGCCCTGGGACGATTCGATGGAATCAACCGATGAGGGTGTGCAGAGTTGCTTGTTGTGGCTCACCATGGAAGCAGCCGTATACTGTGGGATCATAAATCCCGAGTTGAGCCCCGGATTGGCCACCAGGAAGGGGGGCAGCCCCCGGGTACCCGATAACAGCTGGTAGGTACGCCGCTCGGAGATGTTTCCAAGTTCGCTCATGGCAATGGCCAGGTTGTCCAGAGCCAGTGCCAGGGGTTGACCGTGAAAATTACCGGCCGAAATGATCATGTCCTCCTCCGGAAAAATGGTTGGATTGTCGGTGACCGAATTGATCTCGTTCCGGAACACATAAGAGACATAATTGATGGAGTCCTTGGATGCTCCGTGTACCTGGGGAATACACCTGAATGAATAGGGGTCCTGGACATGGGCCTTGGAACGGGAAATGAGTTCACTTCCATCGAGAAGCCAGCGGATGCGGCGGGCAGTAACGATCTGCCCCTGGTGGGGCCTGATTTGCTGCACCAGTTCGTGGAAGGGTTCGGGACGCCCGTCGAATACATCCAGGGAGAGGGCGCCAATGATGTCTGCAAGTCTGGAGAGTTTGAAAATCCGCAGGCAAAGATTGACTCCGTATGCACTCATGAACTGTGTACCATTGAGCAGGGCCAGTCCCTCCTTGGACTGCAGCTGGATAGGATCCCAGCCCTTCTCCTGCATCACCTCTTCAGCCTTTCTCCTTACTCCGTTTACCCGGACTTCGCCAAGTCCGATCAGGGGCAGGCTCATGTGTGCCAGGGGGGCCAGGTCGCCCGAGGCACCCAATGATCCGTAGGTGTAGACCACCGGCAGGATCTGATGGTTATACAAATCGGCCAGCCTTTGTACGGTGGCCACCTGGACGCCCGAATTACCATAGGAGAGGGACTGGATCTTCAGCAGCAGCATCAGGCGTACGATCTCCGGGGGAACCTCATCGCCCACCCCGCAGGCATGAGACATCACCAGGTTCTTCTGAAGGAGCCCCAGGTCCTTCGCAGATATCACCTTGTCGCAAAGTGAACCGAAGCCCGTATTGATCCCGTAGAGTACCTCATCCTCCTTCTGAAGCCGCTGGTCCAGGTACTCCCTGCAAACAGTTATTCGGCGAAACACATCCTCTGACAGGACGATCTGCTTCTCTTCCCTGATTATTTCCTCGATCTTCTGCCACCCGATATCATCGGTGGTCACCTTGTGTACCTTTTCCATTCAGTCTGTTTTGAGAATCCAATGACGCGCTACCGGGAAAGACGCTCCACAAGCTGGTCGGGAGTGAGCCGCTCCTGGTGGCCCGTCTCCATCTCCTTCAGGGTGATCACGCCTTCGGCCATCTCCTGTTCGCCCACCATGGCCACAAATGGAATATTCCGGATATTGGCGTATCCCATCTGCTTTTTCATTTTGTCTGAATCGGGATAGAGCTCCGTGGCGATCCCGTTCGCCCTGAGACGGTCAAGCACAGGAAAAACAGATCTGGATTCGCTTTCTCCGAAATTCATAAAAAGCACCCGTGTATCCATCTCTCCCCTTTTGGGAAAGCGGTCCATCTGCTCCAGCACATCGTAGATGCGGTCGGCACCGAAGGAGACACCCACACCCGAGACACCCTCCAGGCCAAAAATCCCGGTCAGGTCGTCATACCTGCCTCCGCCGCAGATGCTGCCGATTTCCACTTCGGTTGATTTCACCTCGAAAATGGCCCCGGTGTAGTAGTCCAGTCCCCTTGCAAGGGTCATGTCAAATTCCACGGCAGCTGCAAGTGGAGCTGACTCCAGGTAGGAGAACACTGTTTTTACTTCGGTGATTCCCTCCATTCCGATGACCGATGCTGCCAGATATGCCTCAAGGAATTCCAGTTTCTCATCACCTGATCCTTTTTTCTTCAGAACAGGCTCCAGTTTACCCAGTGCCCCGCTGCCAACTCCTTTCTGTTCAAGTTCCAGCATCACTTTTTCCAGGCCCATCTTCTCCAGCTTGTCTATGGCCACCGTTATGTCGGTCATCCTTCCGGGCTCCCCGATAACCCCGGCAATACCTGCCAGCACCTTACGGTTGTTCATCCTGATAAGCACTTTCAGTCCCAGGCAACGGAATACCTCATCCATGATGCGTACCAGCTCATACTCGTTCAGCAGGGAAGAGCTCCCGATCACATCCACATCACACTGGTAAAACTCCCGGTAGCGGCCCCGCTGGGGACGGTCAGCCCTCCAGACCGGCTGGATCTGGTAGCGCCTGAACGGAAATGAAATGTCACTCCGGTGCTGCACCACATAACGCGCGAATGGAACGGTAAGGTCATACCTCAATCCTTTTTCCGAGATCAGTGCTCCCAGTTTTCCTGCTGGCAGTCCGGTCAGCTCCTTCTCACTCAGTTTGCCTTTGAAATCACCCGAATTGAGGACCTTGAACAACAGTTTATCCCCTTCATCACCGTATTTCCCCATGAGCGAGGAAAGGTTCTCCATGGCCGGGGTCTCGATGGGCAGGTAGCCATGGGTCCTGAAAATGCTCCGGATGGTATCGAAAATATGGTTGCGCCTGGTCATTTCCAGGGGCGAGAAGTCTCTGGTTCCTTTTGGAATGGATGGTTTATCTGCCATTGGATTGCGGGCTACTTTTCATTGGCCCTTTCAAGCCTTTTGAAGTCGTCTTCCAGGAATGCATCGGGATTCTTGGCGCTGACTTTATGATATTCGTAATAGTAAATCCTGGCTTCAGCCACCCCGATCAGGATCTTGTATGTCCTGGCCTCCAGGTTCTTGCCCTCGGGTCCCACCTTGTGAAGGAAAATGGCGTCCTTGTCGCCGGCCATGATCAGTTCCTTGATCTTCTCCCTGTCAACGATCTGAAACGGATAGTGGTAGAGCTTGCTGATCTGTGCCTCGGTGGCGATCCTGGGTTCAATCTCATCCTCAACCAGGTAGAGGGTTTTCTCCCCCGCATAGGCCATGTTCTCATTGTAATGCTGGAATACATTCTGGGCAACCATGGCCGGATTGTCGATCAGCATCTGCACATGGTTCTGCATAAACCTGATCAGCGTTCCCATCTTATAGGTGTAATGATCCTCATCCACTCCGTGATAACCAAGGGGAATATTGGTCACATCCTTCAAATCGTCGATGGTTTCCCGCTCCCCGCCCAGTGAAAGGCAAAGGAACATGTACCGGTTCCTGGACTTGTCCTTTTCAAAATTTACAACCGCCACATAAAGAAATGATGCATTTTTATCAAGACTCTTCTCTGCAAAATCATCATAACCGAGAAATTCGTAAGGTGTGAGGGTCCAGTATTTCTCAACCACATCCCTGATCTCAAAATTGTATTCCGAAAGCGGATTGTTGCTGAGCACGACGTATGTCCTGGTGGCCTGAAACCTGGTCAGATCCTCAGGGGTGGGAAGGTATTCCCGCTGGGCCTGCAGGTGAATCAGGGGGATCATCATAAGCAGGAACAAGGCTGTACTTTTCATGGTTCTGTAATTTAGTGGTTAACTGTCTGGCTATCCGGCCGGTAAATACAAAGGGTGCTTCTCGTTGTACCTGCGGATAAACACAAACTTCATCTGTTTCTTCTTCCTGTTGCTCAATGCCTGGAATTCATCGGCCAGTTCCGGATCTTTCATGAGAAGCACTTCCACACTCTCGGTATCATATTCCATGACTTCGCCGGTTTCAAAATCAAGCAGATACTGCCTGAGATCGGTACTGCCATAATTGGACTGGGGCACGGTATACCGGTTCGAGTAGTATGAATTCGAGTAGTATGGGTTGTAATTATAGGGATCGTAATAGTTGGGATTGTAAGTGGTGACGGAAGCCACAAAATGGCAGATGCTGCCCACAAAACTGATCCGGTGGAAGGCCGATCCCACGTTGATATAGAGAATCCCGTTGCGTCCGTATCCCCATATGTTGGACGTTTTCATGACCTTCTTTACCCCGTTGTCATCGTAAATGGATATTTCCTTCTCGCCGGTAACCTTGTCATAAAAGGCCCGGTCGTATATATCCACATCGGTCACGATCCTGGCCGCCGGGATGGGCTGGTTGGCCCTGACCATTTCGAAGTTGGCAAAAATCCCGTCCTTAAACTTAAAATCAGAGGTATATTTCACCAAATCTGCCGGTTCCCCTTCCTGCCCCAGAATCCACGGGGAAATCAACAACAGGAAAACCAGACATGGGAGCTTTTTCGTCATACCATTCACTTCACGGGCAAAATTACGAACTTATCGTAGTTATCGATACAAAAATAACACCAATGTTATTCAGGTTTATACAAATTTCCATTACTTTGCCTGTGAAAGCCATTTGTGATACCCATGTTTCTCCATATACTGCGAAGGCTGTTGTCCTATGGTGTCGTGGATACCATGGATCAGTCTGCAATCAACAGAATCAGAAGGATCAACCTGTTTTACCTGATCCTTTTTACGCTGCTGGTGGTCTCTGTCCTGTGGGCGGCCGTGACCCATAAAACCATGATCCTGATCCTGTGTACAGGATCCCTGCTGGCCGCTGCAGCCCTCTGTCACCTGGTTCCCGTAAGTAAAAATCCGAACCTGAACAGCATGCTGGGACTGAACCTGGTTGGCCTGTTATTCCTTTCCGGATATCTCCTCGACTTTGGCTTCGAACCTTCCCTGATCCTTGCATTCTATCTCCTGTTCCCGCTGGCTGCCGTGAGCGTGAACGGAAAACACGGAATCTATGTTCCTATCGGAATGGGCATCGTCCTGGGTACCCTGAACTCCATCCCCCTGGCTCACCCGAATATTCACCTGGACCTGGTGGACGCCATCATCTTTTTCTTCGCCCATATCCTGATCATATTCCTTGCCCTCTATATCGAGCAATCGAACCGTGAATTGGTAGCCGGTCTTACAAAATCAAGAAGCCAGATTGAAAACGAGGTGATTCAGAAGGATGAGTTCATCTCCAGACTGTCCCACAAGCTGAGGACATCCCTCAGCAACATTACACTGATCAACAATCTTGTAAATGACAGCCGCCTCACTTCCGAACAGAAGGAGCTTGTGGAAACCCTGAAGGCTTCTACAAACAACCTCATTGAAGATGTGAACAACATCGTGGAGATTGCTTCTCCCGGGATTCTGGACTATAAAAAAAGCATTATCTCCTTCGATCTGACCAGGGTGCTTGAAGAGGCAGTGGGTATCCTCCAGAGTGATAATACTTATAAGGAAGATGTGATGGTGGAACGGTTGGATCATATCAACCATTTCCTGATCGGAGATCCAAGCCTGGTCAGAAGCCTGGTGGTAAACATCGTCAAAGGGATCAGTATATACAAACACACGGCCAACCCCGTGGTCCTGAAAATTGATAACCTGAGAGAAACGCCCAGTCAGGTGAGACTTGAATTCAGGTTTGTGATCCAGACCAACCTTCAGGAGGAACTGGTGTCGTACGTGGGTGCCCTGAGAAGGGGAAAATCGCATCAGGCTTCAAACCTGGCCAGTGCCCACAACCTGCTCCGTGAAAGTGAAAGTGCCCTGATGACCAGCAGGTCGGCCCGGCAGGTTTCCGTTCAGTTTTTCCAGGATTTTGTCAAAGACCCCACAAGGAGCGTGCTGGAAAAGAAGACGGTTCCGGACAGCAGGGTAACTTCAAAGAAATCCCTGGACCTGAAGGACGCAAAAATTCTGCTGGTGGAGGATAATGAGATCAACCAGAAGATCGTATTGTTGAGCCTCAGCAAGCGGGTGAGTCAGATCGATGTGGCCGGGAACGGGAAAGAGGCCCTGGAGATGTTTGGACTCAAGCGCTACGATCTGATCCTGATGGATATCATGATGCCTGTCATGGACGGGCTCACTGCAACCAAAAAGATACGTGAGATTGAATCCACCATCGACAGCCACATCCCCATTATCACCATAACAGCCAACGCGCTGGCAGGTGACCGTGATAACTGCCTGGCCGCAGGTGCGGATGACTATATTGCCAAACCTTTCCAGGCCGATGTGCTGGTCAAGATGATGAAAAACTTGCTGGCCTGATCCCGATTACCATCTGGTCATCAATCTGTTCATACGTCAATCCCATCCATTCGTGGATATTCTCCTCAATTTTTCTGAGTTGCTCCTCCATGGGCAGTTTGTGAATGGACATGAGCAGGTGCCTGAACCTTCTGTATTTGTACTTCTTTCCTTCGGGTCCGCCAAACTGATCCGGATACCCGTCAGTAAAAAGGTAGATCACATCATCCCTCTCCAGGCGGACCGACTTGTTGCTAAAGGCACCCCTTTGCAAACCATAGTCGGGTCCCACGATGATCCGGTCCCCTTTGATCTCCACGATTTCGTTGTTGCGGATGATATATAAGGGATTGAACGCCCCTGCATATTCCAGGGTATGATTCCTGATGTCGTAGGCACAAAATCCAAGGTCGATCCCGTCCTTCAGTGAGAGCTCCTCCATGCTCCCGAATACAATATCAAAATAGCGGTTCATTTCATCCAGGATGCTGGCGGGTGTGAGGATCTGTTTCTCAACCACGATCTGCCTGAAGAACTCAAGGCCGATGAGCGACATGAAGGCCCCCGGCACGCCATGTCCCGTACAATCAGCCAGCGCGAACAACACTTTGCCGTTCACCTGCCGGGCCCAGTAAAAATCGCCACTCACTATATCCTTGGGTTTCTGGAAGATGAAGGAATCGGGAAAGATCTTCTTCAATTCACGGGGTGTGGTGAAAACGGCTGTCTGGATCCGCTGGGCATATTTCAGGCTGTCCTCGATATTCTTGGTGCGGCTTTGCAACAGGTTCCTCTGTTGAAGCACCATCCTGGAAGCCTCCTCTTTCTCTTTCAGCAAATGGTAATCCTGCCTCAGAATCCTGGTCCGTTTGTTGAACAGGAGCACATGAAGCGAAAAGGCAAACAAACCTCCCACCAGGATGATCAGCGTGAGTTCATTGAACAGACTGCTTATGGAAGCAAGGCTCCATTCCATTTTTGACGAATGGTGAGTTTAATTACACCAATATTCACAAATATAGTGGTAAATAAGCAATTATCTTACACGAAAGAGTGCAATTAATGCCATGAGGTCATCCGTCTTGAAAGCAGACCGGACCATGCCGGTCCGTCAGGTGAAATGGGGCGGGTTACAGTTCCTTGCAGTTCCCCTTCTTCCCTCCCCTGGCTTCCGCTGCTTTAAGGGCGATTTTCTCAAGCATCTCTGTGGTGATGGATTTGGGCCGCTCAAGTGGATAACCCAGTGCTCTGTCCCAGATGATGTTGGCCATAATGCCGATGGAACGGCCGATCCCGAACAAAACGGTGTAAAACTCATACTCCGTAATGCCGTAGTGCCAGTGAATAATCCCGGACTGGGCATCCACATTGGGCCATGGGTTCTTTGCCTTGCCCTGCTCCTTCAGGATGGGAGGTACCACCTTGTAGAGCATATCGGTATACTTGAATAAAAGGTCGTCCTTCATGTGCGTCTGGCAGAACTCTCGCTGCAGGGTATACCTTGGATCTGTTTTCCTGAGTACGGCGTGTCCGTATCCCGGGATTATCTGTCCCGAATTGAGGGTATCCCATACAAACTGTTTCATCTCCTCTTCGGTGGGAACCTGCCCGTCCATCTTTTCCACCAGGTCCTGCAACCACCTGAGCACCTCCTGGTTGGCAAGCCCGTGCAGGGGGCCAGCCAGTCCGTTGATCATGGCTGAGATAGACAGATAGATGTCTGAAAGCGAGCTGCCCACAAGATGTCCGGTATGTGCACTTACATTTCCGCTCTCGTGATCGGCATGAAGGATGAAATTAAGCCTGGATACATCATCATAGGGTTTGGGTATGCCCATCATGTGTGCAAAGTTGGCCCCCATATCCAGGTTTGGATTGGACTGGATCCGCTTTCCATCCCTGTAAAGTTTGGCATAAATGTAGGAAGCCACTTCCGGAAGCTTGGCCAGCAGGTTCAGGGAATCCTCGAAGTTGGAATCCCAATAATCAGATTTGGAGATTCCTCCCTGGTACTTTTTGGCGAAGAACGATTCGCGCTGCATGGTCAAAATGGCCGCAGAGAAAATGGCCATGGGCGGCGAGAAGCTGGGGAAGGCATCGATCACCTCGTAGACATAGCGCGGCAGAATCCTGCGTTTGTGGAATTCATCAACCACTTCGGTCACATCGCTTTCGGAGGGAATGTCGCCGGTGAGCAGCAGGAAATAGAGGCCTTCCACATAGGGCATCTCCGCTCCGGGAGGTTTGGGGAGTTTCTGAATGACTTCAGGGAGTGTATATCCCCTGTAACGGATTCCTTCCTGGGGATCCAGATAGGATATGTCTGTCACCAGGCTCTTCAGTCCGCGCATTCCTCCGATAACTTGCGCAACTGTCACCTGGTCAACAACCACATCACAATAATCCTGCATCAGTTTCCTGGTCCGGGGTCTGTGTTCCTCAATTTTTTGATAGAGTCTTTCTTTCAGTACTGACATACATTCAGGTTTTAATAGCACGGTTAAAAATAAGGTACCCCAATATAATATATATATTCAGATATTTCAATATCTGAATCTCTTCAAAAAGCTCTTTAACTGTAAAGCAAAAAGGGGCTGACTCTGTTGAGACAACCCCTCAATTTCTTTCTTTTTTTATGGTCAGGATATTCCGGGGCAGCCTATAAATTGCCAGCGGCGATTTTAAGCAGGAAGGAAAATCCCCGGCCCATTAATACCCGTAGATCGCGGTATGGCCCAGCTCCTCTTCAATCCTGAGCAACTGGTTGTACTTGGCGATCCTGTCTGAACGGCTCATGGAACCGGTCTTGATCTGACCGGAATTGGTAGCCACAGCGATGTCTGCAATGGTTGCATCTTCGGTCTCTCCCGAACGGTGCGAAGTGACGGTGGTGAAACCGGCCCTGTGCGCCATCTCAATACAATTCAGGGTTTCGGTAAGCGTGCCAATCTGATTCACCTTGATCAGGATGGAGTTGGCACAATCCAGTTCGATACCCTTGGCAAGGTAATCCACGTTGGTCACGAAAACATCGTCCCCCACCAACTGGCACCTGTCACCGATCTTCTTTTTCTGGATCACCCAGCCATCCCAGTCAGCCTGGTCCATGCCATCTTCAATGGAATCGATGGGATATTTGCCAATCAGTTCAGCCAGGTATTCTGCCTGCTCCGCGGAGGTACGCCTGGCTCCTCCCTGGCCTTCAAACTTGGAGTAGTCGTACACCCCATTCACGTAGAACTCAGAAGCAGCACAATCCAGCGCAATGGTAATGTCTTTCCCGGGCTTGTATCCGGCTTTCTCGATCGCCTTCAGGATGCTGTCAAGCGCATCTTCGGTGCCTTCCAGCTTGGGTGCAAATCCGCCCTCATCTCCAACGGCTGTGCTTAATCCCCTGGCTTTCAAAACACTCTTCAGTGCATGAAATACCTCGGCACCCATTCTCAGTCCCTCTTTGAAGCTGCCGGCTCCTACGGGACGAATCATGAATTCCTGAAAGGCAATGGGTGCATCAGAGTGAGAACCCCCATTGATGATATTCATCATGGGAACAGGAAGATGTTTGGCGTTGGTTCCGCCAATGTAACGATAGAGCGGCATGTCGTGGTACATGGCAGCTGCTTTGGCAACGGCCAGTGAAACCCCCAGTATGGCGTTGGCCCCCAGTTTGCTTTTGTTCTTTGTTCCGTCCAGATCGATCATCTTCTGATCGACGGCTACCTGGTCAAGGGCGTCCATTCCCACAACCGCTTCGGCAATCGCTTTGTTTACATTCTCAACTGCTTTCTGAACACCTTTCCCCAGATAACGGCCTTTGTCTCCATCCCTTAGTTCAATGGCCTCATTTTCACCGGTGGAAGCTCCCGAGGGAACTGCCGCACGTCCCACAAAACCACTGGCCAGTGTTACTTCAACCTCAACAGTTGGATTTCCGCGTGAATCAAGAATCTCACGTGCATGAACATCAATAATTTGTCCCATGGTAAAATATTATTATGCGTTAACTTTTAAGTTAATCTTTTTTATCCTCTTCTGCAGCGGAATCTTCGGTGGCTTCGGCAACAGGTCCTTCGGTGGTTTCGGCAACAGGCTCTTCAACTCCGGTCTCCCCGGCAACTGTATCTTCAACCAAGGGCGGCTCCTCCACTGCTGCCCCGTCTTCAACCCTGGCTTCAACCCTGGCTGCAGGTGCTGCGCCCTCAGTGCTCTTCTTGGCACCACGGCGCCTGCGGCTGGCTGACTTCCTGGCGGCAGCTTTTTCAGCAAGCAGGTTCTTGTTGAAATCCACCAGTTCGATCAGGCACATATCGGCATTGTCCCCCTGACGTTTGCCCAGCTTGATGATGCGGGTGTAACCTCCGGGACGATCTGCCACCTTGACCCCTACCTCACGGAACAGCTCGGAAACGGCATCCTTGTCCTCCAGGTAACTGAATACCACCCTGCGGGAATGGGTTGAGTCGTCTTTGCTCCTTGTGATCAAAGGCTCAATGTACCTTTTGAGCGCCTTGGCCTTGGCTGTGGTTGTCTCAATCCGCTTGTGCATTATCAGGGAAGCTGCCATATTGGACAACATGGCTTTCCTGTGCTCACTCTTCCTTCCCAGGTGATTGATTTTCTTTTTATGTCTCATTGCAATTAATCCTTGTCCAGTTTGTATTTACTTGTATCCATACCAAAAGTCAGGCTCATGTTTGTAAGCAGTTCCTCCAGTTCGGTGAGTGACTTCTTACCAAAATTTCTGAATTTCAGCAGGTCGTTCTTGTTGAATTTCACCAGGTCTCCTAGTGTCTCCACCTCAGCTGCTTTCAGGCAGTTCAATGCCCTGACGGAAAGGTCCAGGTCAACCAGCTTGGCTTTCAGCAGCTGACGCATGTGCAGCACCTCCTCATCAAACTCCTCGTTGGCAAATTTCTCGTCCGTATCAAGGGTGATCTTTTCGTCTGAGAAGAGCATGAAGTGATAGATGAGAATCTTGGCAGCCTCCTTGAGAGCCTCCTTCGGGTGAATGGAACCGTCTGTTTCAATCTCCACGATCAGTTTCTCATAGTCGGTCTTCTGCTCCACGCGATAGTTCTCAATCTCATACCTCACATTCTTGATGGGGGTATAGATGGAATCCACTGCAATAAGTCCGAATTCTGCCTCTGCAGGCTTGTTCTCGTCTGCAGGCACATAACCGCGTCCTTTGCTGATGGCAACATCCATCTGAAGCTTCACATCCGGTTCCATGTGACAGATCACCAGGTCGGGATTCAGTACTTTGAAACCACTGAGGAAGCGCTGGAGGTCACCGGCTTTAAAAACTTCCTGACCCGTGATGGTCACGACGATCTTCTCATCATTCACATCCTCAATCTGCTTCATAAAGCGTATCTGCTTCAGATTCAGAATGATTTCTGTAAGGTCCTCGATTACACCGGTTATGGTGGAAAATTCGTGCTCAACCCCGTCGATCTTGATGTTGGTGATCGCATACCCTTCAAGTGATGAGAGGAGGATGCGCCTCAGGGCATTACCAACGGTAATACCATAACCAGGCTCAAGGGGACGAAACTCAAACTTACCATACCTGTCATCGGCTTCGAGCATGATGACCTTATCTGGTTTTTGAAATGCTAAAATGGCCATAGTATGAATGTGATTATTTTATTTTGAATAAAGCTCAACGATAAGCTGCTCTTTAATGTTTTCGGGAATTTCTTCACGCTCGGGGCGGTTCAGAAATTTTCCCACCAGGGATGCCTCATCAAATTCGAGCCATGATGAAGATCCGTACCTGGCAGTGCTGAGTGAATCAGTGATCACTTCCAGTGATTTAGAGCGCTCTCTTACCCCTACCGTATCTCCCGGCTTCAGGGTATAAGACGGAATATTGACAATCTCACCATTCACGGTAATGTGCCTGTGCGTTACAAGCTGACGGGCCCCTGCACGTGTGGGTGAAAGTCCCAGTCTGTAAACCACATTGTCGAGCCTTGACTCCAGTAACTGGAGGAGTACCTCACCGGTCACACCCTTGCTTCTGGAAGCCTTTTCGAACATATTCCTGAACTGCTTTTCCAGCACACCATATGTATACTTGGCCTTCTGCTTCTCTTTCAACTGAATACCGTATTCAGATGCTTTGCGTCTTCGTTTGTTGTTTCCGTGCATCCCGGGGGGATAGTTCTTCTTTTCAAAAGACTTGTCCGTCCCGAAAATGGGATCTGAAAATTTTCGAGCAATTTTGGTCCTCGGACCTCTGTATCTTGCCATTTATCTGTCTGATTTAATGTTTATAATTCCTCTTCAGCCTGGTCCATACCTTACAGCTGAATTATACCCTCCGCCTCTTGGCGGGACGGCAGCCGTTGTGCGGCAACGGTGTCACGTCAACGATTTCAGTCACCTCAATGCCTGAGGCATGGATGTTCCGGATGGCTGACTCCCTGCCTGATCCGGGACCCTTCACGTAAACCTTTACCTTCCTCAGTCCCAGGTCGTATGCTATTTTGGAACAATCCAGTGCAGCCTGCTGGGCAGCATAGGGAGTGTTCTTCTTGGAGCCACGGAAACCCATCTTACCGGATGAGGCCCAGGAGATCACCTGTCCCTGATTATTGGTCAGGGAAATAATGATATTGTTGAAGGAGGCGTGGATGTGCGCCTCACCTGTAGGTTCAACTTTGACTGTTCGTTTTCTTGACGATCCTGTCTTTTTAGCCATGATCTAAACTCTCTTATTTGGTTGCTTTCTTCTTGTTTGCTACTGTCTTTCTTCTCCCTTTCCTGGTACGGGCATTGTTCTTGGTACTTTGTCCGCGGGTTGGAAGGCCGATACGGTGACGGATGCCACGGTATGAACCGATATCCATCAGCCGTTTGATATTGAGCTGAACGCTTGATCTGAGTTCGCCTTCAACCTTGTAATCCGGTGTTTCATTGATCACCTTCCGGATGGCAGCGATCTGGTCATCATTCCAATCCTTCACTTTGATATTCCGGTCTACTCCTGCAGCATCGAGTATCGATTGTGCACGGCTCCGGCCAACGCCAAAGATGTAGGTCAGGCTTATTTCGCCCCTTTTGTTTTTAGGCAGGTCAACACCTACTATTCTAGCCATAATGCTTCTAAATGTTTTTTTAAATAAATCCTTATCCCTGACGCTGTTTGAACTTGGGATTCTTCTTATTGATTACATACAAGCGTCCTTTCCGTCTTACAATCTTGCAGTCGGCGCTGCGCTTTTTTACAGATGCTCTAATTTTCATAATCGTGATATATAAAATCTTTCAACTTTTACCTTTTCCCTTTTTCCTTTTACTAACTCACTATCCCACTAACGCGAGCGAAGCGAGCTCCTACTTCCGCTACTTGTAGCGGAAACTTATCCTTCCTTTTGTCAAATCGTAAGGAGACATTTCCACCTTAACCCGGTCGCCCGGTAACAATTTGATGTAGTGCATCCTCATTTTTCCCGAAATATGGGCGGTAATGACGTGACCGTTTTCAAGCTCCACACGGAACATTGCATTGGATAATGCCTCGGTGATTACACCGTCCTGCTCAATGGAAGGTTGTTTTGCCATTAGCTGTTCTGTTTATTTAAAACTTCTTCTATATAACTGAAGGTAGACAATACATCTGCCTTTCCTTTATCTATAGCCACTGCCAGTTCAAAATGGGCAGAGGGTTTGTGATCCGCTGCGGTGATGGTCCATCCATCCGGTTCCTGTGTAATCTGCCTGCGTCCCATATTGATCATGGGTTCGATGCAGATGACCATGCCTTTTTTCAGTTTTGGGCCGGTTCCCTTTCTACCGTAATTGGGTACCTCCGGAGCTTCATGCATATGGCGCCCCAGCCCGTGTCCGACCATCTCCCTGACTACACTGAAACCGTTGCTTTCGGCCACGTTCTGAATGGCGTATCCGATATCTCCGATCCGTTTCCCGTCTACCGCCTGTTCCACACCTGTGCGCAAACACTCCCGCGTTGCGGTTAAAAGCCTGCGAACCTCCGGGCTTACCTCCCCCACTTCGAAACTGAATGCGGTATCTCCATAAAACCCATTCATGATCACACCACAGTCCACCGAGACCAGATCACCTTCCTTCAGGATCACCTTGGGGGAAGGAATTCCGTGAACCACCTGTGAATTCACGGATGTACAGAGCGTCTTCGGGTAACCCTGGTAACCCAGGAAACCCGGGACCGCCCCGTGGTCGCGGATGAATGTGCCGGCTACCTGATCCAGCTTCTCCGTGGACACGCCCGGTGCAATGTACTTAGCAACCTCGGCCAGTGTCATGGAAACCAACAGATTACTCTGCCTTAGCAGTTCAACCTCTTCCGCAGTTTTTATTAATATCATCAAAGAACGAACCTATACTATTTTAGATCGCAGCAGCACTTCCAGTACGGCCTTTGATCCTGCCTGTCTTGGTCAGACCGTCATAATGACGCATGAGCAGGTGGCTTTCAACCTGCTGCAAAGTATCGAGGATCACACCCACCATGATCAGGAGGGAGGTTCCGCCGAAGAACTGGGAAAAACTCTGGTTGATTCCGGCCATCATCGCAAAAGCTGGCATGATGGCCACGAAAGCCAGGAAGAAAGACCCGGGCAGGGTAATTCGGGACATGACCGTATCCAGGAAGTCGGCCGTTTTCCTGCCTGGTTTCACACCAGGGATAAAACCACCGTTCTTTTTCATATCCTCGGCCATTTGTGTGGGATTCACAGTAATGGCTGTATAGAAATAGGTAAAGAGTATGATCAGCATGGCATTGGTAAAGTTGTACCAGAAACCAACGGGGTTGCTGAAAACAGCAGCAAATCCTGTGGCGGCATCAGCTTTGGCAAATCCTGCCACGGTGATGGGAATGAACATAAATGCCTGGGCGAAGATGATAGGCATTACACCTGCAGCATTCACCTTCAGGGGAATGTACTGGCGAACTCCGCCATATTGTTTGTTTCCTACAATCCGTTTCGCATACTGAACCGGGATCCTCCGGGTACCCTGCACCAGCAGGATGGTTCCCATGAAGACCACGAACATAATGAGGATCTCCACCAGGAAGGCGATCAGACCGCCACCCTGCTGCTCAAGACGTGAAATGAACTCTATACCAAGCGCCTGGGGGAGCCTGGCAATGATCCCGATCATAATGATCAGTGAAATGCCGTTTCCGATCCCCTTGTCGGTGATCTTTTCACCCAGCCACATGATGAACATGGTACCGGCGGTGAGAATGATCATGGCGGCCATACGGGAGAAGCTCGCTGAAAACGCCTCGGCGGGAAGCTGGTAACGCAGGCTGGTGATATAGCTGAGCCCCTGGGGAATCAGAATCGCTACGGTCAGGTACCTGGTGATCTGGTTGATTTTCCTTCTTCCGCTCTCTCCCTCGCGCTGCAGCTTCTGGAAATAGGGAACCGCCATACCCAGCAGCTGCACCACAATGGATGCAGAGATGTAGGGCATGATCCCCAGTCCGAAGATGGATGCCCTTGCAAACGCACCTCCTGTAAAGAGGTTGAGCAAATCGAGAATGCCTCCCGAGCTCTGACGGTTCTTGGCTATCGCTGAAATCATCTCCGGATCAATGCCGGGCAGCACAATGTGTGTGCCCAACCGGTAGATCAGGATGATTCCAAGGGTGTAGAGGATTCTCGAACGCAGGTCCTCGATCTTCCAGATATTCTTCAGGGTTTCAATAAACTTCTTCATAGGATGTACTGTTCTATCAGATTTGCTCCACGCTTCCTTTTGCTGCCTCGATGGCCTCAACAGCTGATTTGGAAAATGCGTGGGCTTTTACATTCAGTTTGGCCTTCAGTTCTCCGTTCCCAAGGATCTTAACAAGGGAATCCTTGCGAACCAGCCCTGCTTCAATCAGTGTTTCCACCGTGATTTCAGTCAAATTCCTCTTCTCGGATAACTCCTGCAGTGTGCTAACATTCACACCCTTGTATTCCTTGCGGTTGATATTTTTAAAGCCAAACTTTGGAACCCTGCGCTGCAGTGGCATCTGTCCGCCTTCGAAACCGGTCTTGCGGGAGTAGCCCGAACGGGACTTCTGTCCCTTGTGCCCTTTTGTGGAGGTGCCACCATATCCGGATCCCTGTCCGCGGCCGATCCTTTTCCCTGATTTGGTCGAACCCTTTGCCGGTTTTAAGTTGCTTAATTCCATGGTTTGTTGTTCTTTAACCTTTATTACTTTTTTACTTTCTACTTTGAACCTGCAGGCTTGCCTGCCACTTCTTCAACTTTTACCAGGTGGCTTATCTTGGCAACCATTCCCCTGATCTGGGGAGTAGCTTCCACCTCAACGGTCTGGTGCAGTTTCCTGATTCCCAATGCTTCCAGGGTCCTTTTCTGCCTGGACGTCCTTTTAATGGCACTCTTCACCTGGGTTACTTTGATCTTTCCCATTGTATGATTGAATTATCCGTTAAATACTTTGTCAAGGGAAACACCCCTCTGCCGGGCAACCGCTTTGGCATCCCTCAGCTCCAGAAGAGCGTCGAATGTGGCTTTCACGAGGTTGTGTGGGTTGGATGATCCTTTGCTCTTGGCAAGTACATCCTTCACACCAACACTCTCAAGTACTGCACGCATCGCACCTCCGGCCTTTACGCCTGTACCACTGGAAGCAGGCTTGAGAAAGACCGTGGCTCCACCATACTTGCCATATTGCTCGTGGGGAATGGTGCCTTTATGGATGGGCACCTTGATCAGGTTCTTCTTGGCATCCTCAACTCCCTTGGCAATGGCAGTGGTTACTTCATTGGCTTTTCCAAGCCCGTGCCCTACAATGCCTTCTTCGTTTCCGACAACCACGATGGCTGAGAAACTGAAGGTCCGGCCCCCTTTGGTTACCTTGGTCACACGCTGGATGCTTACCAGGCGGTCCTTTAACTCGAGGTCACTCGTCTTAACTTTTCTGATACCTGTTGTAGACATATCTTTGTTTTACAATTTTAAACCGCTTTCCCTGGCAGCATCAGCGAGACTTTTCACCCTGCCATGATACAAATAGCCGTTTCTGTCGAAAACGGCATTTTCAATTCCTTTTTCCCTGGCTTTTTCAGCAATCCGCTTTCCAACCAGTTTGGCCTGATCGGTCTTGTTGACCTTCTGGGAGGCAATCTCTTTTTCCTTGGATGAGGCAGACACCAGTGTCTCACCGCTTAGATCGTCAACCAGTTGCACATAGATCTGCTTGTTGCTGCGGAATACGGTCATCCTGGGACGTTCTCCGCTTCCTGACAGCCGCTTGCGGATCCTGTACTTGATTCTCTGCCTTCTGTTTTGCTTCGTTAATGACATTGTTAACGTTGTTTATCTGTTCTTTTAATCTTTTACCTTGCTTCTTGCTTCTTATTAGGATGAAGCAGTTTTTCCTGCCTTCCGGCGAAGTTGTTCACCTACAAACCTGATCCCTTTGCCTTTGTATGGCTCCGGCGGCCGGAAAGAGCGGATCTTAGAGGCTATCTGCCCGATCAGCTGCTTGTCAATACTGGTCAGGGTAATGACGGGGTTTGCGCGACGTTCGGTAACGGCCTCAACCTTTACTTCGTCGGGCATCTGAATGTAAATATCATGGGAAAATCCAAGGGCAATCTCCAGCCGGTTTCCATCCTTTACTTCTGCCCTGTAACCAACTCCAACCAGTTCCTGCTTGATGGTATATCCTTCGGAAACACCAACAACCATGTTGTGGATCAATGAACGGTAGAGGCCGTGCCTGGCTTTGTGGTCCTTCTCCTCGGTGGAACGCGATACGTTCACTTCGTTCCCTTCAACCTTCACGGTGATGGCCTTGTCCACCTGCTGGCGCAGTTCGCCTTTGGGACCTTTTACGGTTACCAGGTTCTCCTTGTTCACCTCAACGGTGACGCCTGCAGGGATGTCGATGGGTAAAATTCCTATCCTTGACATGAGTTATTCTCCTTCTTCAATTAATATACATAACATAAAACCTCACCGCCTACGTTCAGGCTGCGTGCTTCCTTATCGGTAATCACACCCTGTGAGGTTGAAATAATAGCCACACCCAGTCCGTTCAGCACCCTGGGAAGATTGTCTTTGTCCACATACTTCCTCAATCCGGGCTTGCTGATGCGCTGCAGCGACTTGATGGCGGGTTGCTTGGTCTCCTTGTTGTACTTCAGGGCAATGGTAATTTTACCCTGGGGACCTTCTTCTTCGAATTTATAATTCAGGATGTACCCCTTCTCAAACAGGATGCGGGTCATGTCCTTCTTGATATTGGACGCAGGAATTTCTACCACTTTGTGATTAGCCATCACTGCATTTCGTATGCGGGTCAGATAATCTGCAATCGGATCTGTCATTTTGTTTCTCTTTATTTATTTTTTTTCATTTTCCCTCGCACTAAGCACTGAGCACTGAGCACTGAGCACTGAGCACTGAGCACTGAGTACTGAGCACTGAGTTACCAGCTGGCTTTTTTAATCCCCGGAATCAGACCTTCGGAAGCCATTTCCCTGAAAGTGATCCTGCTGATGCCGAACTGACGCATATACCCCTTGGGGCGTCCGGTCAGTTTGCAACGGTTGTGAAGCCTGATTGGATTGGAGTTCCTGGGCAGCCTGCTCATTCCAATATAATCTCCTTCGGCTTTGAGCTTTGCTCTTTTCTCGGCGAACTTTTCAACCATTTTCGCACGCTTCACTTCGCGAGCTTTCATTGATTCTTTGGCCATGCTTCTATTTTTTATCGTGTTTAAACGGTATTCCAAATTCTTTCAGCAGCGCTGTGCCCTCTTCATCGGTCCCGGCTGATGTCACAAAGGTGATCTCCATACCCATGATCTTGCTGATCTTGTCAATATCGATCTCAGGAAAGATAATCTGCTCCGTAATTCCCAGGGTGTAATTACCTCTTCCGTCGAGCTTGGAAGCAACCCCTTTAAAATCACGGATCCTGGGAAGTGCCACATTGATCAGGCGCTCCAGGAACTCATACATTCTTTCCCTGCGCAGGGTCACTTTCACTCCGATGGGCATTCCCTGCCTGAGTTTAAAGTTGGAGATGTCCTTGGTGGATACAGTTTGTATGGCCTTTTGTCCGGCTATCTGGGATATCTCTTCCTGAGCTACCTCCATAAGCTTTTTATCAGCAATCGCCTGACCAACACCGCTGTTGATCACGATTTTCTGAAGGCGCGGTGTCTGCATCACGGATGAATAACCGAACTGCTTCATGAGCGCAGGTACGATCTCATCACTGTACTTTTTCTGTAACGTGGGTATATACTTCTTTGCCATTACTTGATCTCCTCACCTGATTTTTTTGCGTATCTGACTAATTTGCTTTTGTCGTTCAGCCTCCGGCCGGCCCTGGTTGCCTCACCGGTGGAAGGATCCACCAGGTTCAGATTGGATATGTGTACAGGAGCTTCCTGCCTGGTGATCCCGCCCTGGGGACTGGTGGCGTTGGGTTTGGTGTGCTTTGAAACCATGTTCACACCTTCGACGATGGCCCGGTTTTTTTCACGGCTGATGGTCAGAACCCGGCCTTTTTGTCCCTTGTACTCGCCTGAATTGACGATCACCTGGTCACCTTTTTTAATATGTACTTTCTTCTGCATGGGAATGGTCAATTAACTGTTTTATAATACCTCCGGAGCCAATGATACGATTTTCATATAGCTGTCACGGAGTTCCCTGGCCACAGGGCCGAAGATACGTGTGCCACGCATCTCATCCACATTGTTCAACAGTACCACGGCGTTGTCATCAAAACGGATGTAGGAACCATCAGCGCGGCGGATCTCTTTTTTGGTTCTGACCACAACTGCCTTGGATACAGTTCCTTTCTTTACCTCACCGGACGGGATGGCGCTCTTTACACTAACCACGACCTTGTCGCCGATGGAAGCATAACGTTTCTTGGTGCCTCCGAGCACACGGATCAACAGAACCGTTTTTGCACCGCTGTTATCGGCTACGGACATTCTACTCTCTTGTTGTAACATGATTACTTAGCTCTTTCGATAATTTCTACTAATCTCCACCTCTTGTTCTTGCTCAAAGGCCTGGTCTCGCTGATCTTCACGGTATCTCCCACATTGCAGGTATTTTCCTCATCATGAGCCATGAACCTGGAAGTTTTGTTCACGAATTTACCGTAGATGGGGTGCTTAACCTTTTGCTTCACGGCAATCACAATGGATTTCTCCATGCTGTTGCTTACCACCACGCCAACACGTTCGCGTCTTATATTTCTTGTTGTTTCCATATTCAACTGTTGTCTACTATTTTTTTTGCCAGTTGGAACTCCCTTCCGGTCGGTTCGATATTACTTTTCAGACTGCTCCTTCATTTGCCTGGCCCTCATTTCTGTCTTCAGCCTTGCAATGTTCCTGCGTGTCTCAACGATCTTATTGGGGTTGTCCAGTGGAGAAACTGCGTGGTTCATTTTCATACGTACCAGCATGCTCTCTTCGCTTTCGAGGCGCTCTTCCAACTCCTTTATTGCTAACTCTTTTATCTCTGAACTCTTCATGAGTCTACTTTTAACTTTTTACTTAAACCTTTTTACTCTTCAGTGTAATCCCGGCGAACCACAAACTTGGTGGTGATGGGGAATTTCTGGGAACCCAGGCGCAGTGCTTCTTTGGCAACCTCAAAGGATACTCCTTCCAGTTCAAAAATAATGCGGCCCGGTGTAATGGGACAAACAAATCCTTCAGGTGCACCTTTCCCTTTACCCATCCTTACTTCGGCTGGTTTCTTGGTGATGGGCTTATCCGGGAAAATGCGAATCCAGAGCTGGCCTTCCCTCTTCATGTGACGGGTGATGGCCTGGCGGGCTGCCTCAATCTGACGGCCGGTGATCCATGCATTCTCCATGGCTTTGATTCCAAAGGAACCGAATGCAAGCTGATTTCCCCGCTGGGCGTTTCCTTTCATGCGCCCCTTCTGCATTCTCCTGTATTTGGTCTTCTTCGGTTGTAACATGCTACTGTTTTTTCCTGTTTATTCTTCTGTTAACTGACCTGATTAGTTGCGGTCGTCTTTTCTGCGATCATCCCGGCCGCCTCTTCCGCCTGGTCTGCCACTTTTTGGTTTCACGTTGCTTGCTCCAATGTTGGGAGAGAGGTCGCGCTTCCCGAATACTTCACCATTGCAGATCCACACCTTGACTCCGATGACACCTACCTTGGTATTCGCCTCGGCCAGTGCGTAATCGATGTCGGCACGAAGGGTATGAAGGGGAATACGACCATCTTTGTAGGATTCCGAACGGGCCATTTCGGCTCCACCCAGGCGGCCACTGATCAGCACCTTGATTCCGTCAGCTCCCATTCTCATGGTGGAAGCAATACCCATCTTGATGGCACGGCGGTAAGAGATCTTACCCTCTACCTGGCGTGCAATGTTGTTGGCAACAATGGTGGCATCCAGTTCGGGACGCTTCACCTCGAAAATGTTGATCTGAACCTCCTTGTTGGTAATGTTTTTCAATTCTTCCTTCAGCTTGTCCACTTCCTGACCTCCTTTACCGATGATGATCCCCGGACGGGCAGTGTTCACGGTAACGGTGATGAGCTTCAGGGTGCGCTCAATGATGATCTTGGAGATGCTGGCCTTGGCCAGACGGGCATTCAGGTACTCCCTGATTTTGTGGTCTTCAACCAACTTGGTAGAGTAATCTTTCCCACCATACCAGTTTGAATCCCATCCTTTAATGATTCCCAGGCGATTACCTATTGGATTTACTTTTTGTCCCATCTATGCTTGATTTTCTGTTTCTTGTACTACAACTGGTTCTTCGCTTTCGTTCAGACTGCCGATCGCAACGGTTACGTGGTTCGAACGCTTCTTGATCCTGTGGGCCCTTCCCTGGGGAGCCGGCTGGATCCTTTTCAGGGATTTGGACTGATCCACATAAGCCTCCTTAACAACCAGGCTGCTCTCTTCAATCCTTGCTCCTTCATTCTTGCTCTGCCAGTTGGCAATGGCCGAAAGCAGCAGCTTTTCTACTTTTGCGGAAGCCTCTTTGCTGTTGAATCTCAGCATATCCAGCGCTTTGTTGACTTCCACGCCCTGGATCATATCGGTAACCAGCCTCATTTTCCTTGGAGAGGTCGGGCAGTTTCGCAACACTGCATAGTACCTGTTTTTTCTCTCCTCCTTGAGCTGATTCGCTCTGTTTCTTTTTCTTGCACCCATTTCTGCCTTGGATTTAATATTATCTCTGCTTTCCACCGTGACCCCTGAACATGCGGGTAGGAGCAAATTCACCCAGTTTATGTCCCACCATGTTCTCGGTAACATATACCGGGATGAACTTGTTGCCATTGTGAACGGCGATGGTGTGGCCCACAAAATCAGGTGAGATCATGGATCTTCTCGACCATGTTTTGATCACTGATTTCTTCCCGGAATCGTTCATTTCCAGTACGCGTTTCTCAAGCTTGAAATCGATAAAAGGTCCTTTTTTCAGTGAACGGCTCATGCTATTTTATTTTTTTAATTTTCTCTTCTCAACAATGTACTTCTCCGAATACTTCTTCCTGGAACGGGTCTTGAACCCTTTGGCCGGGATCCCGTTCCTTGATCTGGGGTGTCCGCCTGATGCACGTCCTTCACCACCACCCATGGGGTGATCGACCGGGTTCATGGCAACACCGCGTGTACGGGGACGGCGTCCCAACCAGCGTGAACGGCCTGCCTTACCCGATTTCTCCAGTCCGTGGTCGGAGTTGGAGACAATCCCGACAGTTGCACGGCAGGTGGTTAGTACCATCCTTGATTCACCTGAAGGGAGCTTCACAATGGCATACTTTCCATCCCTGGAGGTAATGGTCCCGTAGGAACCGGCACTCCTTGCAAGCATACCACCCTTACCGGGCTTCAGCTCAATGTTGTGTACATTGGTCCCAAGTGGAATATTGGCCAGTGCCATGCAGTTACCGGTTTCCGGAACAACCTTGTCGCCGGAAACGATCTTCTGTCCCTCCCTGATCTTATCGGGAGCAACGATGTAACGCTTCTCTCCGTCGGTGTATACAACCAGGGCAATCCATGCAGAGCGGTTTGGGTCATATTCAATGCTCCTGACGGTAGCCTCCATGTTGTCCTTGTTCCGCTTGAAATCAATCTCACGAAAGCGCTTCTTATGACCGCCACCCATATAGCGCATGGTCATTTTTCCGGTATTGTTACGGCCACCGCTTCTTTTCTGGGGCTTGAGCAGGGACTTCTCAGGCTTCACCCCGGGGGTAAGTTCATCAAACGATGAGATCTCCTTAAATCTCTGGCCCGGCGTTGTGGGTCTGTATTTTTTGATTGCCATCTTTCTTAAATGTTGCTGTAAAAATCAATTACTTCGCCTTCAGCCAGTGTAACCACTGCCTTTTTATATGAAGGGGTCTTCCCAACCGAGACACCACTCTTGGTAAAACGCTGCTTGCGCTTACCGGAATAACGCATGGTATTCACTTCTGAAACCTTTACGCCATACAATTCCTCCACTGCTTTCTTGATCTGCAGCTTGTTGGCACTCTTCTCGACTACGAAACCATACCGGTTGAAATCCTCCCCAAGGGCGGTCATTTTTTCGGTTACGACGGGCTTAATTAATATGTTCATGATCTGTACGATTCAATACTGTTATGCTTTCTTTTGCAGAACGTCAAGAGAACTCTCCAGAAACAACAGTGCCGAAGCTTTCATTATTTCGTATGTATTTAATTCTGAGACAGTTATAACCTTTGAATTCTGCAAATTTCGCGACGACAAATATATGTTTTTATTTCGATCGTTGATGACCAAAAGAGACTTTTTATCGTCGATCTTCAGATTTTTCTGAATGCTGGCAAACTCGCTGGTCCTGGGAGTCTCCAGGTTGAAGTCCTCAACCACCATCATCTGATTGTTCTGCACCTTGTAAGTAAGGGCTGATCTGCGTGCCAGATCCTTCACCTTCCGGTTCAGTTTGCCTCCATAGGTTCTGGGCCGGGGACCAAAGACACGTCCGCCTCCCCTGAACAAGGGGTTCTTGATATCACCGAAACGGGCAGTTCCTGTTCCCTTCTGCCGCTTGATCTTACGGGTACTTCCCTTCACCTCGCCACGCTCCTTGGATTTGCTTGTTCCCTGCCGCTGGTGGGCCATGATCTGCTTCACATCCAGGTAAATGGCATGGTCATTGGGTTCGATCCCAAAGATCTCCTTGTCCAGTTGAACCTTTTTGCCGGTACTCTTCCCGGATATATCCAATACTTCTAATTCCATCACTTCTCAATAATTAAATATGAACCATTTGATCCGGGAACGGAACCTTTCAGAATCAGGAGATTGTTCTCTGGAACGATCTTCACTACCCTCAGGTTCAGAATCTTCACCTTCTTATTTCCGGTCTGCCCGGCCATGCGCATTCCCTTGAATACCCTTGAAGGATAAGAAGAGGCACCCAGTGATCCCGGAGCACGCATACGGTTGTGCTGACCATGGGTTGCATCGTTCACCCCTGCAAAGTTGTACCTCTTGACCACACCCTGGAATCCTTTGCCTTTTGTCATACCGGAAACGTCCAGCCAGGTGTCATCATGAAAATAATCCACGGTGATCACGTCACCCGGTTTCCAATCTTTCACAAACCCTTTCAGCTCAATCACCTTTTTCTTGGGGGTGGCATTGGCTTTGGCGAAGTGACCCTGCTCTGCTTTGGGGGTGTTCTTTGCTTTCTTGTCATCGAAAGCCAGCTGCACTGCGGCATAACCGTCACTTTCAACGGTCTTTACCTGGGTTACCGTGCAAGGACCAGCCTGTATCACGGTACAGGGGATGTTTTTTCCATCTTTGTCGAAAACGGAGGTCATTCCGATTTTCTTACCAATTAATCCTGGCATTTTATTCTGTTTTTACCTGTGTTAGACTTTAATTTCAACTTCAACTCCACTGGGCAACTCAAGCTTCATGAGTGCATCGATGGTCTTGGGGGTGGAACTGTAGATGTCCAGCAGCCTTTTGAATGAGCTTAACTGGAATTGCTCCCTTGATTTTTTGTTTACGAAAGGAGACCTCAATACAGTGTACACACGTTTGTGGGTGGGAAGAGGAACGGGTCCGCTTACCACAGCACCGGTGGATTTCACTGTCTTTACAATCTTCTCGGCTGATTTGTCAACCAAATTGTGATCGTAGGACTTCAACTTAATTCTGATCTTCTGACTCATTATCTTACCAATAATTATGAATTAGCTCTTTTTTCCAGATATATTTTCAAGTAACTCCTTTGAAAGGTTCGGAGGCATGGCTTCGTAATGACTGAATTCCATGGTGGAACTGGCCCTTCCTGAAGAGAGTGTTCTGAGTACGGTCACATAACCGAATTGCTCTGAAAGCGGCACCCTTGCCTTGATCACCCGGGCTCCTGCCTTGGAGTCCATTCCTTCCACCTGGCCGCGCCTTTTGTTCAAATCGGAGATCACATCACCCATATACTCTTCGGGGTAACCACTTCAACCGACATGATGGGCTCCAGCATCACCGGGGCTGCCTTTGAAGCAGCATGTTTGAATGCCTGTCTGGCAGCGATCTCAAAAGACAGCTGGTCCGAATCCACCGCGTGGTATGATCCATCCAGTAACCTTACTTTGAGACTGTCCACGCGGAATCCTGCCAGGGGTCCGTTGAACATGGCATTTTTAAATCCTTTTTCAACCGACGGAATATATTCGCGGGGGATGTTCCCTCCTTTGACCTCATTGACAAACTGCAATCCCTTGAAGTCGTCGTCGGCCGGACCGATGAAAACCTCGATATCGGCAAATTTACCACGGCCACCGGTCTGCTTTTTAAATACCTCCCTGTGTTTGACCTCGGTGGTAAGGGCTTCCTTATAATTCACCTGCGGGGCACCTACATTGCACTCAACCCTGAACTCGCGCTTGAGGCGGTCCATCAGGATCTCAAGGTGCAATTCGCCCATGCCGTTAATGGTGGTCTGGCCGGTATCCGGATCGCTTTTAATCTGAAAGGTGGGGTCTTCCTCGGCCAGCTTGCCCAGTGCAATACCCAGCTTGTCAATATCAGCCTGGGTTTTGGGCTCAATGGCAATGCCGATTACGGGCTCCGGAAATTCAATGGATTCCAGAATCATGGGTTTGCCCACATTGGTAATGGTGTCCCCTGTCCTGAGTTCTTTCAATCCAACCACAGCGCAGATATCTCCTGCCCCGATCTCCTTCTTGGGATTCTGTTTGTTGGCGTGCATCTGATAGATGCGTGAAATGCGCTCTTTTTTTCCGGTACGGTTGTTCAGGACCATCACGCCTTCCTCAAGGACTCCCGAATAGACACGTACATAAGCCAGGCGGCCCACAAACGGGTCCGTGGCAATCTTGAACACCAGTCCGGCCAGGGGCTCGGAATTACTGGGCTGCCTTGAAATCACTTTTTCCGTCCCGGGATCGATCCCTTTTACGGCTCCGACGTCCATGGGACTGGGCAGAAGGTCGGTCACGGCATCCAGCAGGCGCTGAATCCCCTTGTTCTTAAAGGCCGAACCACAAAGCACAGGAACAATGGCCATGCTGATGGTGGCCCTGCGGGCATAGGCCATAAATTCCTCTACAGAGATGGAATCCCTGTCTTCCAGAAACTTGTTGAGCAACTCATCGTCTGAAATACAAACTGCCTCAACCAGTTTCTCCCTCCACTCCTCCACTGTTTCAATCAGGTCTTCGGGGATGGGACAATACTCATACTTCATCCCCAGCTCCTGATCTTCCTTCCAGACAATGGCCCTGCGTTCAATCAGGTCCACAATGCCCTTGAAATTTTCTTCGGCACCAAAAGGAATTTGCATGGGAACAGGATTGGAACCAAGCTTGTCGTGAATCTCCTGCACCACCCTGAAGAAATCGGCACCGGTCCGGTCCATCTTATTGATGAATGCCAGCCTGGGCACTTTGTATTTTTCGGCCTGACGCCATACTGTTTCTGACTGGGGCTCCACGCCTCCAACGGCACAAAATACCGCCACTGCACCATCGAGAACCCTTAACGAACGTTCCACCTCAACAGTAAAGTCGACATGGCCCGGTGTATCGATGATATTAATCTTATACTCCTGGTCGTTGTGTTTCCAGAAAGTAGTGGTTGCTGCTGACGTAATGGTGATTCCGCGCTCCTGCTCCTGTACCATCCAGTCCATGGTGGCCGCTCCGTCATGGACCTCACCGATGCGATGGGTGATACCAGTGTAGAACAGTATACGTTCCGTGGTGGTAGTTTTCCCGGCATCGATGTGCGCCATGATCCCAATATTTCTTGTATGTTTTAAATCCGGGCTCATAAGTGTTGCACACTTACCTTGCAATAAATGCTGTATTATAAATATGTATTAGAACCTAAAATGGGCGAAAGCTTTGTTGGCTTCGGCCATGCGGTGCGTATCTTCCTTTTTCTTGTATGCGCCGCCTTCGTTGTTGTACGCTGCTATTGTTTCTGCTGCCAGTTTTTCACTCATTGATTTGCCTGCACGCTTGCGGGCAAAAAGAATCATGTTCTTCATGGATATGGAGATCTTGCGATCGGGCCTTACTTCCATGGGTACCTGAAATGTAGCACCACCTACCCGGCGGCTCTTTACCTCAACCTGGGGAGTGATGTTATCCAGTGCTGCCTTGAATATCTCCAGTGGCTTTTTGCCTGTATCTTTGGTCTTCTGCTCGACGATGTCCATGGCTCCGTAAAAGATGTCGTAGGCGGTACTCTTCTTGCCACTGAGCATCAGGTTGTTTACAAATCTTGTCACATAGGGATCCTTGTATCTGGGATCCGGAAGCAGAATTCGTTTTTTTGGTTTGGTCTTCCTCATTATATATGATATATATCTCTATTGAGTACTGTATCCGCCGAAGCCTTGGCGCAGGCGGACACTCTTATTTTTTCTTGGGTCTCTTTGTTCCGTATTTACTCCTGCGCTGTGTCCGGCCTTCAACTCCGGATGTGTCCAGTGCACCGCGGATCAGGTGGTACCTTACACCGGGAAGGTCTTTCACCCTTCCACCCCTGATCAGCACAATGGAGTGCTCCTGCAGGTTATGTCCTTCCCCGGGAATATAGGCATTCACCTCTTTCTGGTTGGTGAGCCTTACCCTTGCCACTTTACGCATGGCTGAGTTCGGCTTTTTGGGTGTGGTGGTGTATACACGCACACACACTCCGCGCCTCTGGGGACATGAATCCAGCGCCGGAGCCTTGCTTTTATCGTTCAGTTTTTTACGGCCTTTACGAACTAATTGTTGAATCGTTGGCATACTGTACTGTTCCTTATTATATGATAACTCTGTTAATTTCGGTTCGCAAAGGTATTGATTTTTTTAAGAAAACAATAAATATTTAATGAATAATTCCCCTGAATCGCTCCGGCATCGGGAGTTGCAGAATTTACAGGGGTTTCAGGAAACTCTGCAGGTTCAGATTTTTTCCGGGATTCTGTTTTGAACACCCCCCAACTGGTTCAGGAACGGCAAATAAATGCCCGTTTTTGTGCTTCCCATTCTCCTTTTTCACCAATTGTTTAGAAACAAAATTTTATTACTTTTGCTTCACCAAATCAGAAGGGATCAGAACGAAAT
>JAZDPG010000008.1:0-23089 GCA_043797815.1 Bacteroidota bacterium | reverse complement strand
ATATATCAGGGGTAAACAGGGTACTCGGAGCAACACTAACCGTATATATATTCTCAGGCATTATCGTGAGTGGAGTAATCATTGTTTTTGCTTCCTCCATCATCGGTTTGTTTAAGGTCGCACCCGAAAATCTTCTCAATGCGGTCAAAGCACTGCGCATTGCCGGTGCCGCTTTTATGCTGAGTACATTCGCCAGTGCGCTCAGAACAATACCTGAAGCAACCCAGCGATATGATATCTTAACCAAGTACAATTTCGGGTTAATGATCATCCGCTATACCGCCATGTATTTGATCGCGAAACTGGGAGGGGGAATTATCGGATTAACCCTCCTGGTGCTTTTCAGTGCCGTTGTGGATATTGTCTGTTATACATTTATAGCCAGGATCCTGATCCCGGGAATACAATGCTATCCAAATTTTGAAAAGAAGGGGATCCGGGAAGTGGCGGGTTACGGAATCTTCTCTTTCGCCAACAGTCTTATACAAAAAGCTTCCATGTATGTTGACCAGCTCATACTTGGCATGTATTACAGTACGGCCAGTGTTGCACATCTCACTGCACCTAAAGAATTAATTTCCAAAGCCCAGGGACTTATCGGAGCGGCAGGACAGCCCTTGTTTCCCCGTTTCAGTTCTATGAAGGAGGGTGAAGCAATGCAACTGTTATACATGACAAGCCTCTGGGTACTAACCGTATCATCTACGGTTATTTTCATACCGCTGGCCGTCGTTATTCCTGATTTTCTTGCCAAATGGTTAACCCCGGATTTTGCTGAGCACAGTTCAGTTTTTGCCAGGTATTTTAGCCTTGGAGTTGCTTTCAATGGTGGTGTTACTGCTTATTTCGCCCTTTTGAAAGGGACCGGGAGAATCAGGTGGCTTACCAATATTATTTTGGTTATTACTGTTACACAGGGACTTCTCAAATCTGTCCTTGTTTTCAAACTTGGATTAATCGGGACTTCAATAAGTACCATAGCCTTCAGTGCAGTAGGCATCAGTCTCTGTCTCTATGTTGGAAACAGGATATTTTCCGGGTTTCCAATCAGGCGGCTGTTTATTGAAACAGCAATGCTGCCCATTGTGGTGGGTGTATCTGTATTTTTTGCAGGATGTTACCTGATCAATGATTTTGAACTGACCGGATGGTTTGGAATAGCCCTTGCCTATACACTGTTATTTGTTATGGTCCTGGTCATTCAATTTGGAATTAACTATTTAATATTCAGGAATAAAAGCACAGGTGTGCATGTGATCAAATCCATTTATCAGAGCAGACATGTGGTTTTCAGGATTCCCGAAAAGTAATTCAACAGAATATTCTGATCGATGAACATATCAATATCTGGTATTAAGAGTAAAATACCTGAAGCAATGATGAAACCACTCAGATGGGTGCGGTTTCAGATACACAGGTGCGGCTATCTCATGGAGGAGGCTCTTCCTTTAAAAACCAGGGAAAGACGTGCAGATCTACGACTGAGGAAAGGCAAAGTATATAAGCCGGCTTCAGAAGAAATAAAGTACATTGATCTCCTGAAGCGTAGTGAATATTGCACAGCTTCTGAACTTAAGGAGATACAATTAGAGAAGTTTAAGAGACTGATCGCTCACGCCTACGAAAATGTGCCTTTTTATCATGGTACAATGAATCAGCTTGGATTAAAACCATCTGATTTTAACGCTTTGGAAGATATAGTAAAGCTACCGGTGATTACCAAGGAGGATATAAGGAAAGAACCACACAGATTTATCTCTCAAAACTATACGGGCAAATCAGATCCAAAATTGACCAGGATCACAACAGGAGGCAGCACGGGAACACCCATGTCCTATTATTTTGACAGCAAAATGGTCGCTGTTCGAAATGCCCACTGGTGGCGCTGGTCTGCTTTTGCCGGTGTTGATCTGTACAGCGACAGAATGATGTTCATCGGAAGTGATGCCGAATCCCGTTATAGGAATCCCAGGAATTTCAAAGGGGTGTTAAATCCTGCAAGAACCAAACTCTCCCTCACTTCAAATTCAATGGGTAACCGGGTAATCGACCGGTATATAGCGTCCATGGCGGAGTTCAAAGGAGACTATTTTCGTGGTTTCGCCTCCGCCATATACCTGATAGCCAGGCGGCTCATTGACAGGGATATGCGAATGCCGCTGAAGGCAGTTCTGACATCATCCGACACATTATTTGAGCAGTACAGGAAGGTGATAGAGGAAGCCTTTCAATGTGAAGTGTTCGATCATTACGGAATGAACGAGGATATTATTACAGCTACAGAATGCAGTGCCCATGATGGTTTTCACATCAATGTTGAAAGCACTTTTACAGAAACCGTAGACACAAAAGGGGAACCTGTAACAGGTGTGGAGGGTTTGCTGGTGGGGACACATTTGGAAAACTACTCCATGCCGTTAATCAGATACATGACCGGAGATGTAGGAAATCTGGACAGTAACTGGGAACAGTGCAGTTGCGGAAGGTGCCATCAGAAAATTAAGGAATTGACAGGACGTCACCGTGACACGATCATTACCCCGGATGGCCGGAGGGTGGCAAGCCTTGTTATGAATCAACCCCTGGTAACCATGGCAGGTGCAATGGTAAAGTGTCAGTTTATTCAGGAGTCTCTTGATCTTCTGGTCGCAAAGATTGTTCCCACACGGGAGTGGAATAATAAATACCACAAGGAGTTTATCACCTGTCTCAAGAGAGAAGTGGGTCACGTCATCAAGATTCAGGTAGAGCTGGTTGATGATATTCCCACTCAGGAAAATGGAAAATACAGGTTGATCGTGTCAAAGATTGAAGATCAGTTGTGAAAAAAGTGCTTTGCGATTGTTGAGGAGTCCTTTTAAGGAAAACAGGGTGCCCAAGGAATCAAAACATACTCCCGGTATACGAATCAGGAGAAAGATACCGGAGGGTTTTATGAAACTGCTCAGATGGGTAAGGTCTCAAATGGATAAATACTGCTTTCTGGCAGAGGCTGGTCTACCCTTGAAAGCGAAAAAGAGAATTGCTGCTGCACGCTTCAGAAAAGGCAAATGCACCTTCAAACCAACTTCAGAAGAGGAGAACTACTTCAATTTTCTGAAGCATACTGAATTTTTCACGGCCTCGGAACTTCAAATGTTACAATTGGAAAAGTTCAAGAAACTGATTGCTTATGCTTACGACAAGGTGCCGTATTACCATGAAACAATGAATCAGCTTGGATTGAAACCATCGGATTTTAATGCTTATGAAGATATTGTAAAACTTCCGGTAATCACCAAGGAGGAAATAAGAAAAGAACCACACAGGTTTATCTCGCAGGACTATACAGGTAGGTCAGATCCCAGACTTACCAGGATCACAACAGGAGGCAGTACGGGAACACCCATGGCCTATTATTTTGACAGCAAAATGGTCGCCGTCCGAAAGGCACACTGGTGGCGCTGGTCAGATTTTGCAGGTGTTGATTTGTATAATGACAAAATGATCTACATCGGGACTGATACCGAATCCCCATATCGGAATCCCAGAAATTTCAAGGGAGTATTTGATCCTACAAGAACCAAACTCACGCTTTCAATAAATTCGTTGGGGAACCGGGTATATGACCGGTATATTGCGTCCATGGAGGAGTTCAAAGGAGACTATTTTCGAGGTTTTTCCTCTGCCATATACATGATAGCCAGAAGGCTAATTGAACGGGACATGCGAATGCCGCTGAAGGCAGTTCTGACATCATCAGATACTTTATATAACCATTACCGAACGGTCATAGAAGAAGCTTTTCAATGTGAAGTTTTCGATCATTACGGAATGAACGAAGATGTTATCACAGCAACCGAATGTGTTGCCCATGATGGTTTTCACATCAATGTTGAAAGCACCATTGCAGAAACTGTAAACACAAAAGGGGAACCGGTTAGCGGCAGGGAGGGTTTGCTGGTCGGTACACATCTGGAAAACTACACAATGCCTTTAATCCGTTATATGACCGGGGATGTGGGGAATCTGGACAGCACCTGGGAGCCCTGTAAATGCGGCAGGTATCACCAGAGACTGAAAGAATTGATCGGACGTTACCGTGATACAATCATTACTCCCGATGGCCGGCGGGTGGCAAGCCTTGTTTTAAACCGACCCCTGGTACCCGTTGCTGGTGCAATGGTTAAGTGTCAGTTTGTTCAGGAGTCTCTTGATTTTTTGACCCTGAAAATCGTACCCACCAGGGAGTGGAATATGAAACACCACAAGGAGTTAATCACAAGTCTCAAGAAAATAGTAGGTCACGCCATTGAGATTCAGATCGTACTGGTTGATGACATTCCCACCCAGGATAATGGAAAATACAGGTTGATCGTTTCAAAAATCGCAGGTCAGTTGTGAGAAAGGTGGTTTTACGAATGCTGAACAGGACATTTTTAAAACCAAAAAAGGTGAAATACTCCAGTCAGACCATCTATCAGACGCTCCTTGGCTGCCTGAGGATCTGGGACCGGACCGGGGATGGGCGCTGGAAGGATCGTGCAGCGTTACTTTGTGAGGTACTTTTACGCATACAAAAACCTGACGGGGGTTTTGATATTGGCTATGATTTCGATTTTGGCAGGTTCCACAGGAAAGGCCAGTCAACATCTCCTGAACTTGTTGGCCTGTCGGCACTTGTGGAATATTACCTTAGATTTGGAGGAGCTGATGTGGCCCGTGCTGCTCACAGGGCGGCTGACTGGATCCGGGTGAATTCCATGGCCATGAATGACCAAGGCTGGGCGATCCCCTACGGTCCGTATAGTACCAGGGAGGTAATGGTCTATAACGGAACCTCCTTTGCTGCCGGAGCCCTTGGGGTTTACCTTTCAGTTTTTCCCGATGATGAACTGGAGAATATCTATCACGGGATGAATAAATACCTGTTTCATGTATTGAGCGCTTCAACCGGGATGCCCGGCAAATTCTGGTATTATTCGGATCAGGGCAGAAGTGATTTAACTGAATCACAACGCACCAAGACCGACTATTATCACCAGATGCAGCAGGTTGAAATGCATGCAGTTGCGGAACTCTGTCTGAGCAGTCCTTTGCAGAAAGAGATGATACGCCTGGCATCTGAGCATGTTGCCTATTTACAGGAGCCCGACGGGCTTGTTCCGTACGTGAACACGGAGAACCATTTTGAACATATCCACCTCTGGGCTTACTGTTCATGTGCTTCCGGGTTCATCATGGCAGGAAAGATCATGGAGCGAGAAAGGCCTGAATACAATGAAAGAGCTGTCAGGGTCCTGAACTGGATTCTGGATCATTCCTGGAATGGAGACTATTTCTATCCCATTGTGGCAAAAGACGGACAGGTGGTTGATAGCAACTTCTATGTAAGAAGCGATGCCTGGGTCTTTAACACCTTTTCACTGGCGGTAAGGGAAGGTTTGAACCCTGAGCAATATCTCGGGATATGCGAAAAGGTTTATTCAAGCCTCGGGAAAGCAGATTTTTCAGGGATTGAAAACCATGCCTCCGGCAAACGAATCAGGGTTGCCAGGCGAATTCTGATCAATGCTGCTGCCCTGAAAAACAGGATATGGCAAAAGTAGCCCTGTTATACGAATCCCTGGGAAGATCAAGAGGCGGGATTGAAGCCTGGATTTATCATGCTTCGGAAGAGCTGGTTTCACAGGGCCATGAAGTGACAATCTACCATATGCAGGCATCCATTCCGGGTGATGCTGCACCGGAAAAAGTGAAGATTATTTCCCTGAAGGAGCCCAAAGCAGTTCCGGGATTCTATTTTTTGAAAATAGCCTGTTCTCTGAAATATCAGTTGAGGCGTGAGCTTCAACAATATGATGCCATATGGGCCAGGTCTTTTACAATGGCCTGGGCTGCAAGCAAAATCGCCGGAAGAGGAAAGGTATTGTACATCAATGCGGCTCCACAATCCTATTACGGAAGAAAGCCATTTTCGGCAAACCTGAAAAAATACCCCGGTTTCAAAGGTTTCATCAGGGCCCTCTCCATTGAATTGTATTATGATATCTCATGGTTGATTGAGCGGAGGGCAATCAGGAGATGCCCGAATGCCTACTTAAGTAAATCAAGAAAAGACCAGACCACAGCGCATTTCAGGATAAACCTGAAACCATATGAATTTATTATCGTATCAGCAGGTGTGAATGCCAGGCAGTTTTATCCATCCCCTGAAAAGTGGAATGGCCTTGAAAAAATGCGGTTAATCACTGTATGCCGTTTGGCTCCGGACAAGAACATTCAGTGTATTATTGATGCTGTTTCAAAACTTGTCGCTGAAAAGGTCCCTGTGCACCTGACCATTGTCGGTGAGGGCCCTTTTGAACCGGAGCTTCGAAAACAAGTGCGTGATTTGAAGGTTGATCCATACATTGACTTTGCCGGTCGCCAGGAAAACATAGGAGTGTGGTACAGACAAAATCATCTCTTTGTATTGCCTTCGTTGTATGAAGGATTTGGCAGTGTTTACATTGAGGCGATGGCAAGCGGCTTGCCATGCATTGCCTTAAGCAGCTGCAACGGAAAATACCCTGTTGCTGCTGATGAGATTATCGACCATGGAATCAACGGACTCCTGATGAAGGAAAACGATTCCCTGGAATTGGCAGCATTGATTAGAGGCGTGATCAGGGATCCGCAATCCTATGGTTTCATGTCTCAGAAAGCTAGAGATAAAGCTGTAGAGGAGTTTGCCTGGAGAGGGGTCATTGAAAAGCTGTTAAGTTTCCAGATGATAAACTAGTATGATGGTGATACACAAGCTTTTTCTGGGTATGCTTCTTGTGCTGATGCTTCAGGATGCAGAGGGCAGTACCATACATTTGTCCGCTTCGACAGGTAGTGATGCGTACACACCTGAACAGGCAGGGAATCCAATGACACCGTGGAAAACGCTTGATAAGCTGAATAACTCCATGGACCAGATCCATCCAGGGGACTCCATCCTTTTTAAGCGGGGTGACCACTTCACTGGCCGGATTCTTCTAAGCTGTTCGGGTACATCTGAATCCCCGGTTGTTTTTGGTGCGTATGATTCGGGTCCGGCTCCAGTCATATCCGGAGCGGTTCCCATTGATCAGTGGGTAAATATCGGCGGGAACATTTGGGAGGCAGATTGTCCAGTCCGCGATCTGCTTGTAACAAATCTGATGATCAATGGAAAATCCCAGCAGATTGGCCGGTACCCAAATGGCGATGCTGCCAACAGCGGATACCTTACCATTGAATCACATGGCGGGAACCAATCCATTACAAGTTCCGCATTGTCAACAGCACCTGATTTAACCGGGGGAGATGCCATGATCCGGACCTACCTCTGGCTGATTGACCGGTCACAGATTCTACAGCACACCGGGAATACCATCAATGTTGCGTCTCCGGCCTATGGTTCAATCAGGACCAATTTCGGTTTTTTCATTCAGAACCATATCAATACACTGGACCAGTCCGGGGAGTGGTATTTTGATGACACCAGGAAGAAGATATACCTGTTTTATTTCTCCGATCCCAATGTTTTAAAGACCGAGGCAACTTCCTTCAGTTCATGTTTCGAGGCAGATGATGTTCAGCATATTATCATTGAGGACATGGCGTTTGACGGGTCTTCACTTCAGGGCGTTTTCCTGCAATCATCAGATCATCTTGTTTTTCGCAGAAACACCATCTCCAATTCAGGAAACGACGGTGTGATCTTTATAAAATGTGAGGATGTTCATGTTGAGAACAACAGAATCCTGAATTCAAATAACAATGCATTGATAGTTCTTAACTGTCAAGATGTTGACGTGAAGGATAATGAAGTGATCTCTACCGGATTCCGGGCAGGTATGGGAGCGCATGTTTATCATGATCCCATGATCGGATTGCTGTTGGAATACACAGGTATCTTTTTAGAAGGAAACAGCATGGTCTGTGAAAGTAATCATTTGGATAGCACAGGTTTCAATGGTATATATTTCATGGGAGATTTTATCTCGGTTGTTCGAAACCACATTGATCATTTCTGTGGGACGCTGGAGGACGGAGGTGGAATATATACATACAATGAAAAGCTGGCATCCCATACCGACCGGAGAATTGAAAAGAATATCATTCTAAATGCAATTGGGGCACAGCATGGTACCAGTAATCCTGCAAGTTTCAGCCATGCCAATGGGATTTACCTGGACTACGGTTCTGATCATGTCACGGTCACCGGAAACACCGTTGCAAATTGTGTGAATTATGGGATTTATAACAGCCATGCCCATCACAATTCATTTATTGCAAATACGCTCTATAACAATGACAAACAGCTTGTGCTGAACGAGGATGAGCGCGATCACATTGTTCCGGTGACCAATTGTGAGGTAAGGGAGAATATCTTCTACTCCCGTACAAAAGACCAGCATCTTATACAAATTCAATCACTTCGAAGAGGCGACATCACACGTTTTGGAACATTTGACTGGAACTTCTATTGCCGGCCGGTCAATGATTTTGAGGCGATTCGGATGGTCTATATGGAAGATAACACCACAAGTTTTGTCCAGGAGCTGCTCGATCTGAAATCGTGGCAAATCAAATTTGAAAAGGATCAGCATTCCATTGGAAGCCCATACCAGCTACCGATCTTTTCCATCAATGGTCTGGAATCAAACAGGTTTACAAATGGGGACTTTGACACCGGTATATTCCCGTGGGGATGCTGGTCACCCTATTCCAATTGCCGTTTATCCTGGGAGGATTCCGAAATCATGGACGGAGGATGTATGAAAGCAGAATTTACCACGCCATCCGGGGAATCTTATGGCAGGATGTTTATTACGAATTTTACAGGAAATGTTGTGTCCGGTGAAAATTATGTCATGAAATTTTCGCTGGCGGCTTCGCAGGATGAAAGGGTTATACAGATTCTCATGCGGAGGGGGGTTGCCCCGTATGACTATATTGATACGGATAAAAAATTCATAGCCGGTTCCGGCAGGGAGGAGCATGAAATCCTGTTTGTACCGGATTTAAGTGATGACAATGCAAGAATTGATTTCCTGATTACCGAAGACAATACCAATTACAGGTTTGATAACCTTGGATTTTACAAGGCAGATATAGAATTGACAAATTCCGAGGATTCCATCCGCTTCATTTATAATCCAGGCCCTGCAGCGGTTCAGTACAATGATGGCTACTATTATATGGATGCACGGGGGGTCAGATTTCATAACTTTGCCCTTCCGCCATACAGTTCCCTGATACTGATTAAAATATCGGAACTTTATTATAACGTGAATGACCCGGCCGCTCAACAAACGTTTTTGAAGGTATTTCCAAACCCGGCACATGATGTCATCCATGTCGTCACCAATGAGGACATGGAAAACCAGTTGAGCATTTATGATCTCTCCGGAAAGCGTGTTTTCAGCCAGGTCTTCTGTAACAATCCCGGGACTGTTGATGTCAGCTTCCTTGAAAAAGGGGTTTATTTGATCAAAATCATTAACGATCAGGGTGCTATGTCGGCGAAATTCATCATGCTGTAGCCTCCCGTACGGTAAAAAGGTCTGATATGAAAGTGTTGTGGATAACGAATCCCATTTTACCCAGGGCGTGTGAATATCTGAACAGGCAACCATCGGTCAGCGGAGGCTGGCTGTCGGGCTTTCTGGATGCATTGTCCGGTTTAAAGCAATTACAGCTTTGTGTGGTCACCGTGTATGACGGGAAGGAGCTGCTTTCCTTCCATGCAGAAGGTGTTGCATATTATCTGATTCCAAAGAAGAGGCCATCCACGGCCTATGACCGGTCACTGGAGAAACATTACCGGACCATATGCGATACATTCCAACCGGAGGTCATTCATATTCATGGTACCGAGTATAATTTTGGCCAGGCCTGCATGAACGCGTGTCCCGAATTCAGATATGTTGTGTCCATCCAGGGCCTGGTAAGTGTGATTGAGCGTTATGCCTTTGCCGGAATGGATATAAAAGAGATCTGGAGGAATATTACTTTCAGGGACGTGGTGAGAAGAGAGACCATCTTTCAAACCCGCAGGCAGCTCCGAAAAAGGGGGATTTATGAAAGGCAATACATCAGCCGTGTGCATCATGTCATAGGAAGAACCTACTGGGATGAAGTTCATTCAAAAGCAATAAACAGGAAGATCAACTATCACTTTTGCAACGACAATCTGCAAAAGGAGTTTTACAATACCAGCAGGAGGTGGAATCTTCAGTCCATTGAGAAGTACTCGGTTTATATGAGTCAGGGTTTCTTCCCCATAAAAGGACTGCATATTTTATTAAAAGCAGCCCATATCGTCAGGCAAAAGCACCCGTCTTTGAAGATCTATGTTGCCGGGTACAGCCCGGTAAAATCGAACTCCATCCGGGACCGGATCACCACCACCGGTTATGGAAAATATATCAGGGGGTTGATTAAGAAACTGGCCCTGGAAGAGGTGGTTGTATTTACAGGCCCCCTGACGGTGGATGGCGTGATCAACCGCTTGCTTAAGTCCCATGTATGTGTGTTTCCTTCAAGTATTGAAAATGGATCCTCATTGGGCGAAGCCCAGTATCTGGGGACACCGGGGATTGTATCCTATGCCGGTGGAATGCCCACGACAGTCAGGGATGAAGAGACAGGACTGATGTATCGTTTCGAGGAGTATGAAATGCTCGCAGATTTGCTGGACAGGGTTTTCAGTGATCGTCAACTTGCTGAGAAGTTGTCAAAAGCGGGAATGGTGGTTTCCTCTCAACGGCACAGCGGTGCAGCGAATGCTGAGTCTTTGCTTTCAATCTACAACCGTATCATTCAGTTGAACGCATGATTGCTACCATCATCATGAGTCTGTCCGTATTGGTCTCTGCCTTTGTTGCCAGCAATACACGACATACCCATCGCTATTTACTGCTTTCCTTCTCAATAATATTGGTGTTCCTGGCATTGCGATATGATTTTGGCAATGACTATATGACCTACAGTCGTTACTTTGATGAAGTTCATCGTCTTTCATTCCGTGATCTGCTGGGACTGACCGCCAACCCGAATCCGCTAACCCTTGAACCCGGATACGTGTGGCTAAACAGGATCATGCCTCACTTTTTTATCCTGGTTGCATGTCTGTCACTCTTCACCGTGTATACCTTATACAAATTTACGGATTCATACCTTCCGCCTTCAGTCATCTGGTTTTCCCTGCTTATTTATCTTATATGTCCTTCATTTCTGCTGATCCACGCTTCGGCTTTACGGCAAACCATCGCCATTTGCTTCTTCATATTTTCCATTAAGTATCTGATAGAAAGGAGTTTCTGGAAGTATTTTCTGATCCTTCTGGTGGCCGGTTTTTTTCACCGAAGCGCCATCGTGCTCATTCCTTTTTACTTCATCGTAACGCCAAAAACCTGGAGCAGGCAACTTCTTTATATATTGGTTGGGGTATACATATTCACCACGTTTTTTGGTTATGTGTTCCTGGGAGCCATTGAAAAGGTTACAAACCTGCCGATGCTTTCCTATTACAGGTACTACATGGTGCATATTGAAGGAAATGCACTTGATACGGGATTCGGCTATATATTCAGGAGCCTGATATTCGTGTTTGTTTTGTGGTCTCATGATAAATGTCCTCCACAACAGGTTGTTATTACGAAACTTGCGATGATTGGATTTCTGTTGTTACCCCTTTCCATTTATCTGGTCATTTTCTCGAGGATAACCATGTATTTTGATGTCATGCTGATCATCGCCCTCCCATTTGCCATATATTTGCAGGAGACAAAACAGCTTCGGGTGGTACTCATGTCGATCCTTGCACTCTGGTATTTGTATGAATATGTTTCATTCTTTCAAGATCCGCTATGGGCTCCTTTCACCCACTATAAAATAAATATCGCTCATGGTCTCTCGTTCTGATTTCAGGAGGTATCTGACCTATTCTTTGTCCTTTCATAAATACCCGAGGTATGTTTCAGATATTTTCCTGAAACTCTTTCTCAGTGGCTATCTGAGACATACAGGAATTGAAGTGGGCCGTCATATCGTCTGGATGGGTAAACCCATCATTTCAAAAACACCGGGATCAAGCATCAAAATCGGGCCGATGTGTGCCTTCTGTTCCAGATCAGGCCAGACTGCCCTGGGCGTGCAACATCCTGTTATCATCAGAACACTGAAGGCAGGGGCAGGCATCGAGATCGGTGCAAATGTCCGCATGAGCGGCACAACCATATGCGCTTCAGATCACATCAGGATTGGCGAACGCTGTGTTATTGGAGCCAATGTTACCATCGCAGATACTGATTTCCACAGTCTGAATTCCCAAATACGCTCTTCCCCTGATGATTTCAATGATGCGCATAGTAAGCCGGTTGTCATAGAAGATGATGTATTCATCGGTGGAGGGGCCTACATTTTAAAAGGGGTGAAAATCGGACAGGGAGCAATCATAGGCGCGGGTTCGGTGGTCTCGAAGGATGTAGAAAAGAATGCTGTCGTTGCGGGGAATCCCGCCCGTTTTATAAAGTACAATCTGGCAAAATGACAACGAAGCTTATTTCAAAGAGGCATATTGAAATAGCTGTAGTCATGACCTGTCATAACAGGCGGGCGGGGACGGTTGAATGTATCAGGAGTGTATACAATGCACAGGTGAGTTGCAAGCAGGAGATCCATGTTGATATATACCTTACCGATGATGGCTCTTCCGATGGAACAGGTGCTGAAATAAGCCATCTTTTTCCGGAAGTGATCCTTACCCGGGGTGACGGAAGCCTCTATTGGGCAGGCGGTATGATTAAGTCCTGGAAGGAGGCCTGCAGGAAGCCTTACGACGGGTATCTGCTGCTTAACGATGATACGGTGCTTCTTCAACAAGCATTTGATGAGATTCTCAGAACCGATTCACACTGCAAGCGCATGAATCACTCCGGAGGGGTTTATGTAGGAGGCGTTAAGGATCCCGATACAAACGAGGATACCTATGGTGGGAGCATCCTGCGCAACAGATTCCTGTTTACAAGCGAAATTCTGAAGCCCAACGGGGAGGTTCAGGAGTGTCACCTGGGTAATGGAAATGTGATGTTCGTCAGCAATGCAGTTGTAGAGGGCATCGGTATTTTCAGCAGGCGCTACAAGCATGGTATCGCCGATTATGATTATACCCTCAGGGCCCGGAGAGCAGGTTTTGCAGTATTGTTGTGTGCAGACCATTGTGGTGTTTGTAAAAGGGACCATTTTCCTGACGATTATACGAAATCGACACTGAAACAAAGAATTGGGATGGTGAATCGTCCGAGGGGCATGGAAACGGGGCCCTATTTGTATTTTATGTACAGGTTTTTCCCCTACCGGCTTCCACTGGTTTTAATGGGTACACTAACCAGGATACTGGCCCCAAAGGGAATGAACTGGTTCAACAAGTCCGTGAAAAGATGATCCCGGGCCATGGGCAAAATCTGTCTGATATATAATTTCGCTCAGCACTACAGGGCCAATATCTTCACTTTGATGGATCAGGAACTGGATTGTGATTTTGTATTTGGAGATAAGATGAGTGACGTTAAGAAGATGGATTACAGTCTGTTATCACAGTTCAGGAAGGAGGTTCAGAACAGGGTAATTCTTAGAAAGCCGCTCTATTTTCAAAAAGGAGTTGTTTCCCTGCTCAAAGAAGATTATGCAACGTACCTGGTCCTGGGTGAGTTATTCTGTATCAGCACATGGATGATCTTAATTTTGTCGGGATTCTACAGAAAAAGGGTCTACCTTTGGTCTCACGGGTTCTACGGGAAAGAGGGCGTGTTCAGGATCCTTTTGAAGAAACTGTTCTTTTCCATGTCTGCAGGAGTCTTTCTGTATGGGAACCATGCCAGGGAACTGATGATCGAAGCGGGTATGAATCCAAATAAACTGCATGTCATTTATAACTCTCTGGATTATGACGGACAGCTCGGCATTCGCGGTAAATTATTTCCTGGCAAGGTATTCATGGATCATTTTCGGAACAGGAATCGAAACCTGCTCTTTGTCGGACGCCTTACCCGGGTTAAAAGACTGGACATCTTACTTGAAGCCATGTTGTTGCTGAAAGCGGATCAACATGATTTCAATCTGACAATCATAGGGGAGGGGGAGAAGAGATTTGAGTTAGACCAACTTGCGAAAGCCTTTGGTCTGGAGGAGAATATCTGGTTTTTTGGTGCATGCTATGATGAGAGGGAGTTGTCAGGCTTGATATTCAATGCAGATCTGTGTGTTTCGCCGGGAAACGTGGGGCTGACCGCTATTCATGCCATGACCTACGGTACACCGGTTGTGACCCATGATTGTCACCCTTTGCAAATGCCTGAATTTGAGGCGATAGAAGATGGAGTTACGGGAACATTTTTCAAGCACATGGATCCAGGATCTTTGGCTGAAAGTATAAAGCGGTGGTTTCGGACAGCTCCCGACCGGGAATTGGTAAGACAAAGTTGTTACAGGACAATTGACGAAAAATACAATCCTCATAAGCAGATTGAAGTATTGAAAGAGAATCTGATCACAAATTAACGGTACCCAGAATCAAATGTCCATGAGATCTTATTTGGCAGGTTTTCTAAAGCACTTTTTCCAGAGGCGAATCTCCATGTTTGCATTGGTAGATGCTGATTCAAAGATCAGTGGCCGGGCCAGGATTTATTACCTCTCTAAAATTCATCAATCAGTTGTCGGAGCCTATACCTATATTGCTCCCCGGACAAGCATCGTTTATGCAAATATTGGAAAGTTCTGTTCCATCGCTTCAGATTGCTCCATTGGACTGGCCTCCCATTCCATGGGAAACATTTCAACCTCTCCGCTCTTTACCTCGAGGAAAAATGCCACCGGTTTTCAATGGGTTGATTCCGATACATTTGATGAGTATGCTCCTGTGATTGTAGGTAATGATGTATGGATAGGGACAAAAGTACTTGTCATGGGAGGTGTCAGAATTGGCCACGGGGTGGTTGTCGGCGCAGGCTCAATTGTCACACACGATTTGCCGGATTATTCTGTGGCTGTTGGGGTGCCGGCCCGTGTCATTAAATACAGATATGAGGAACAGGTTATTAAAAGGCTTTTGGAGCTGCGCTGGTGGGAGATGCCAGAGGAGGATCTGATCAGGAATATTAAAATTTTTAAGAAACAGGGTGTTACGCTGGATGATCTGGAAAATTTTAAATGAGCAGTCACCATGTACGTGGTAATTTCTTCGGTTTTCCATCCTGAACCTGTCGTTTCAGCGATCATGGCCGGGGATCTGGCTGCTGAACTGGCAAAGGAAGTGGAGGTTAAGGTGGTTACTCCCAGACCTACAAGACCAGAAGGTTTTGATTTCACAGGCTTGATGAAAGCGGATGAATTGTACGAACACATTGTGGTTAAGTCTTTTACATATCCGGCCTCGAGATTCATCGGAAGGATGATCGAAAGCATTGGCTTTGGCATCCATGTTGCAAAATATGTGAAAAGGAATCATTCCCGGATCAGTTGCCTCTATATATTTGCATGGCCATTGTTCGGACAGTTTCTTATTGCCCGAAAGGCGAAACGTTACGGAATCCCTTCCCTTGTTCATGTTCAGGATATCTATCCGGAGTCTCTGATGAACAAGTTGCCCATATTGGGAGGTATGGCAAACCGGCTGTTGCTGCCCATTGATAAAACAGTTTTAAAAATAGCAGACAGGATTGTTGCTATTTCAGATAACATGAGCAATCACCTCCAAAGGACCAGGCAAATCCGTAAAGACAAGATCGAAACGGTCGAAATTTGGCATAATGAGCGGGAATTCATTGAATATGCGCAGGTTAAAGCAGGGAAGAGAGCGATTCACCGTGAAAATAACCTTTTCACATTCATGTATCTGGGGAATATCGGACCGGTGGCCGGGGTGGAATTTTTAATTGAGTGTTTTCATAAAGCGAATCTTAACAAGTCACAACTGATCATTGCAGGATCCGGATCCCAAAAGCAAAGATGCATTGAAACAGCCCAATCACTCTCAAATCCAAACATCAGGTTCCTGGATGTTCCCAATGGGAAAGTTCCTGAGATCCAGGATGGTGCCGATGTAATGCTTTTACCTGTGAAAAAGGGGGCTGCCATGAGTTCAATACCTTCAAAACTTGCAGCTTATATGTTTTCATCAAAACCTGTCATTGCATGCGTTGATCATTCAAGTGATACGGCATTGGCCATAACCTGTTCAAAATGCGGTTGGGTTTTGCCTGCAGAGGAACAGGATCCATTGATACGGCAGATGATGGAACTGGAGACTTCGTCCACAGAGGATTTACCAGCGCTTGGAAAAAATGGATACAATTATGCGAAAGCGCATTTTTCAAGGGAAGTGAATGTACAGAAACTGGTTTCAATCATGAAAGCAATCAGCAGATTTTGAATACAATATGAGCAGACGGACGGTTATAAAACGTGCATTTGATCTGATCATCTCTTTCCTGGGTCTTTTCATACTTATGCCCCTGTTTTTGATCATCGGGGTGCTCATCAAAACGGGAGACCGGGGACCTGTATTATTCAGGCAGATGAGGGTTGGGAAAGGTGGCCTGACATTCATTTTATATAAATTCCGATCCATGAAGCACCTGGAGTCTCCGTTGGATGGTAAATTTGAACCGGGGAATACCAGCCGTATCACCCGGATTGGGCGCTTTCTCAGGAAAACAAAGTTGGATGAGCTCCCGCAGCTCATCAATGTTTTGATTGGCGATATGTCTTTTGTCGGGCCCAGACCTGAAGTGCGTAAATGGGTTGATGCATTCCCTGAAAGATGGGAACGAGTCCTGTCCATCAGGCCCGGAATAACCGATAATGCTTCTATAATATTTCGCAATGAGGAGCGTATTCTGTCTGAATCCCCGGATCCTGAAGGGGTATACCGCACAAAGATTCTGCCCCGGAAACTGGATCTTTATGAAGCGTATCTGGCCAAACGTTCATTTTCAGGTGATCTGAAGATCATACTGAAAACAATTGGTTCCATTTTATACAACAAACAGAATATAGAATGAAGATTCCTTTTTCCAAAGTACCATTGGCAGGCAATGAGATGAAGTACCTCAAGGAGGTTCTGGAGAGTGGCTGGCTGACCAGTTCGTCGAAGGTATTCAGCCTTGAGAAGCAATTTGCCGGATATATCGGAGTAAAATATGCCTGCGCAGTGAATTCGTGTACCTCAGCCCTGCACCTGGCCGTTGAAGCCCTGGGCATTGAGAAAGGAGACAAGGTGATGGTCCCCTCCCTGACATTTACTGCTACAGCAGAAGTAATCAGATATATGGGAGCTGATCCGGTATTCACAGATGTTGAATATGGGACCGGGCTTATCACTCCTGAGATCATTGAGGCATCCCTTGAAAAGCACAGGAATATCAAGGCGGTTATCCCTGTTCATTTCGGGGGACAGGCTGCACAATTACTTTCCGGGGAAAAGCCCGGAATCCTTGAAGTTTGTGAACGCAATGGCATTGGAGTCATTGAAGATGCAGCCCATGCATTTCCAACAAAAATTGGAGACCGGTATATTGGTTCATTCGGAGATGTAAGCTGTTTCAGTTTTTATGCCAATAAAACCATTACCACCGGGGAAGGAGGGATGCTGGTAACCAACAAGGAACATATATTTGAGCGTGCCAAGACCATGCGTTTGCATGGAATAGACCGGGATATCTGGCAGCGGTATACTTCAGAGAGACCCGCATGGGAGTATGATGTTGTGGCTCCGGGTTTCAAATATAACATGCCGGATGTAAATGCAGCCATCGGCGTTGCCCAACTGGAGAAAGCCGAATATTTCAGGGGACAAAGGCAGCGCTGTGCAGCGTTGTATTATGATCTGCTTGGTGATCTGGATAACATAGATTTGCCGGTTTATAGAGGAACAATGGAGGACCATTCGTGGCACCTTTTCCCTGTTGTGATCCTTCCACAGTCACCTGTCTCCAGAAACAGTTTCATTCAAAAGATGGCAGATTCCGGTATAGGGACTTCGGTCCACTATAAACCTTTGCACCGGATGTCCTATTACCGGGACACGTACAATCTCTCTCCTGGGGAATTCCCGAATACTGAGAAAATCTGGAAAGGCGTTGTTTCATTGCCCATCTATCCTGATTTGAATAATGAGGAACTTGAATATATTTGTCTGGCCATAAAAAGGATACTCAGAAAATAAGCCTTTAAGAAGAGCCATCTAACGATCTAATGAAGTTGCAATGGAAATAACCTCACTGTTTTTCATCTTGTTGTTTTTCGTTTCGATTTTTATCTATTACCTGTTGGGCCATCGATACAGGGCACTTTTCCTTACTATTCTAAGTTACTTATATATAGCCACTTTTAGTGTTAACCTGTTCCTGTATGTATTTTTCTATTCCCTGGTTAATTACGTCATTGGGATGGGCCTGTCAACCTCAAAATATAAAAACCTGGTTTTCAGGATTGGGATTATCATCAATCTGTCTCAGCTCATTTTGCTGCAATATGCATCCTTTGCAATCAATCCGGTATTTCAGATGCTTCACATCTCATGGGACGCTACCATTCTCTCGGGTATAATCGTTCCCATTGGGATCTCCTTTTTTACACTTCAGGGAATCGGCTATTTAATTAACATCCAGCTGGGCTGGGAGAAACCGGAGAGGAATTTTATTCACTTTCTATTGTACATCGGTTTTTTTCCAAGGTTCCTGTCCGGACCCATTGACCGGTCCAATCACTTCCTTCCCCAGATTAAAACCGAAAAGTCATTCAGTGAGGATGATGTTACCGAAGGCCTTCGCTTGGTATTATCAGGACTCTTTAAAAAAATTGTAATTGCAAATTTCATCGGCGTTGTAATCCACCAGGTTTACGCAGATGCAGCTACATCAAATGAACACGCACTTTGGATCGTCATGCTTGTTCAGCCCTTTTATATTTATTTTGATTTCTCCGCCTACACGGAAATCGCCCTGGGGATTGCAAGGACATTCGGACTGAAACTCAGACCGAACTTTAACCGGCCTTTTCTGGCGGAAAACGTATCCATGTTCTGGAAACGGTTTCATATGTCCCTCTCATCGTGGTTTCATGACTACATATTTATGAGGTTCCTGTTCAGGTTCAGAAAATGGAGCAAACATGTTACCACTTTTGCATTGTTTCTGACCTGGACACTATTCGGGATATGGCACGGCGCAGGGTGGAACTTTATGGTATTGGGATTTTTGCAGGCGCTGGTTATTTTTTATGAATTCCGGACCAAAAAATGGCGGGTAAAATTTTTCTCCCTGTTGCCCGACTTTTACAGAAAATGGCTGGGACGGATCTCAACCTATATGTTCTTCAGCTTTTCGCTTGTGTTTTTCTTTTCCCATGACCTCAGATCGGCATTTGTCTTCTTTTCAAGAATATTCCAGCATACCTCCCTCTGGACGAAAGGGATCCTTGATGACCTCTTCGTATTGGGACTGATTCTTGCTTTCATGCTTTTTGAAATCATACAAAATGACTACAGTAAAAGTTATCATCAGGCGGAATCGTTCCTCAGCAGAAGGCTGGCGGGAAACAGGTGGATCAGGTGGGCAATCTATCTGGCAGCCATTGTCATTATAAAAATATTCAATTACAGCAGTCAACAATTTATATACTTTCAGTTTTAAATGAAGAAATTTGCAGCCAGACTACTATTGTTTACGATTCTGTTCCTTCTTGTCAATAAGGGATATACCCTGTTGGAACCGGACTCGGATGTGAAGGAAGCCGATCAAAGGCTATCCTATCTGTTAAGTGGCAACATGAACAAGGATGTTATCATTACGGGTGCTTCCAGTGGAAGTGCCGGTATAATGGCCGAACGGATCGAGGATGAGACCGGACTCACCGCATACAACCTATGTTACCTGGGTTCGAATGTTGAATTTCACGAATTTATGGTCAGAGCGCTTGTGGAGTTCAACGATCCTCCCAAAATACTGCTTCTGGTGATCGATGACAGCATCGAGTTTAAAACCACCACCAGGGTCAATTACAAGGAAGACCAGCTTTATCCCATGATCAAAAACAAATTTGTAAGAGAGGAATTGGTGAACCGTGTCGGCAAAGGCAAACTGGTCTCGGACCTGGTTGTATTTTTCAGGTCTTGTAATTTTAATGTAGACAGGAAGCTGAAACGATTTGATAATTATCTCCCCTATCTGGAATGCGGTTCGAGGCCTATACCTGTTTCTTTTCATAAGGGTGGTATCGATTGGGCCGCTTTTTCAAATTCCAATCAATATTCGAGAGATGATGAAGCGCCGGGAAAGTTAAGCGCTTATCAACATATTCTCAGTATCTGTCATGATCATGGGATTATACCTGTGGTGGTTATGCCCCCCATTTATCCGGCCGGCGGTGATGCATTTCAAAACCGGGTCAGGCAGGCAGGTGGTGATGGTGTTCACTTCTTTATTTATGATAAGGAGAATCCCATATACAGCAACAGTGATTATTATTATGATAATGTTCACCTGAGAAGAAATGGAGCAGATATCTTCACCAACGAGATCATCCGGTTTATCGTTACACTTCAATAGTTTTTTAAACAGTCATGACAGATCGACCAACGAAAGATATTTTACAATGGGACACCAGGTCCTGGTCAAAAGCACTGGATTACTGGGACAAGAATATAGACTGGAGCACGATTCAAAACGGACTTGAATTGGGCGGACGGGAGGGGGGACTTTCTCTTTGGCTTGCTTTAAAGGGCAAGCAAATGGTATGTTCTGACTTAAAGAATGTGAGAATTACTGCCGGACCACTTCATGCACGGTACAATGTGAAGAGATATATTGATTATCAAGATATTGATGCAACACATATTCCCTATGAGGACCATTTTGACATCATTGTATTTAAATCCATTATTGGCGGAATAGGATTGAACGGCAATTATGAGATTCAAAAAAAGGTTTTTAAAGAGATTTATAAGGCTTTAAAACCCGGAGGCAGGCTGCTGTTTGCTGAAAACCTCATTGCCTCTCCTTTGCATCGCTGGCTGAGAAAAAAATACATCAGCTGGGGGAGTTCCTGGCGCTATGTTTCCACCGGAGAAATGAAGGTGTTTATGGAGGATTTTTCGTTCTGTGAAATTAAGACAAGCGGTTTCCTGGGAACTTTTGGCAGAAATGAACGACAAAGGAATTTGCTTTCAGCTGTGGATCAGTTGATTTTCAACAGGGTTTGCCCTGACCAATGGAATTATATCTGTTATGGATCTGCTCAAAAATAAAAACCATTTCTTAACACTCCCGATGAAATGAATATGCATCAAATGAATGTTGTAAGCAATCTGAACCTGAGGGTATTGGCAATACTCTCCCTGGTTATAGGAATGACAACATCCTGTGTTACCAACAGACAGGTGACTTATTTGCAGGATCTCCCGGAAAGTGAGATCCCCACTGAATTCTACACGCCTGAGGAATACCTGATTCAGCAAGGTGACAACCTCTTTATCAGGGTCACTACACCTGACCCAAGGTTTTCAGAGATGTTTAATACACTTCCGGTAACCTCTGCCACAGTTTCATCAACAGAACAATCGGTGGATTTACTTGCCTATCCTGTTCAGGCAGACGGAACAGTTGACATCCCCTACCTGGGATCTGTATTTGTGGAGGGCAAAACACTTACAGAAGCCAAGGACATTCTGCAGGATGCCCTGGTGGATTACATTACCGATGCTTCAATTTCGGTAAAACTGGTCAATAATTACCTGAGTATTTTGGGTGAGGTTACAAATCCGGGACTATACCCCATTTATAAAGATCATCTGAATATTTTCCAGGCACTTTCCATGGCCGGTGATGTGGATGTCTATGGCCGGCGGTCCAGTATCAGTCTGATCCGGTCTTCTCCTACCGGATCAACAATCAAAGAGTTTGATCTGAGGGACAGGAACATCGTCGACTCGGAGTACTATTATGTGATGCCCAATGATGTCATTTACGTTCAGCCCATCAAGGGACGGTTCTGGTCCTTCTCCACTTTTCCCTATGCGATCATCCTGACGACCATCACAACTTTTATCCTTGTGCTGAATTACATCCAGTAGTGCCGTTTGCCTTCACATTGCTGTTTTTGAAGGTGGCTGCCGGGATGGATTTGAACCTGCTGAAATTGAGCTATTTCGGATTGATTTTCTGGCAATTTTGACAAAATAGCCGTTTCGGCAGACCAACAGCTTTTTCACGTAGTCAAACATCAGGACTTCTGATTCTGGTGTTTTTTTTGTTTTCCACCCATTCATAGCGGCAAATCGTGCCCAAATCCACCACCCGGTTCAATTGATCAAACAGGTGTATCATCCTGTTTCTTTCCTCCGTATGATTCATTAAATTTCAGTTAACAATTGTCCGGAAAATGTTTGAAAACAGACCCAATTGGATCCTTAAACTTTACTCGGCTGCAAGGGCGCTGTTTGTGAACTATTCACTGCCCCGGTGGCTTGTATTTTTATTTGATGCGAGTTCATTGTTCCTTTCCTTCATATTCGCTTACCTGCTCAGGTTTAATTTCGAGCCCCAGTCATTTGTCTTCAACCTGGTTCTTCAGCAATCTGTGGTTGTCCTGTTTGTCTATTGTACTTTTGAGCTTCTTTTCAAATCCTATTCCGGACTGATCAGGCACACCACAATTGATGATATTTTCAGGGTTTTGCTGACCACGACCAGTTCCATGGTGGCATTGATCCTTCTGGTGGTATCCAGCAGGTTTTTTGGATGGAATGAGGCATTCAATGTTCCCGTCTCCATTGTTTTGATACATTTCATTACCGTGAGTGCAGTCCTTTTCTTTGCCAGGATCCTCATTAAAATGTTTTATGAAGTGGTTTCCATAAAGCCGGGAGAAAGGAAAAATGTAATCATTTTTGGTGCAGGGACCATGGGTGTCATAGTGAAAAGGGTGATCCTGAGTGATACGGCCAATCATTATAACATTGTAGCATTTCTTGATAACAACAGGAAGCTGCAAAATAAAAATCTGAGCGGCACACCTGTTCTTAGTCCCC
>JAZDPG010000003.1:0-3008 GCA_043797815.1 Bacteroidota bacterium | reverse complement strand
CTATATCCGCCAATGGCATATATTTTTCCATCCATGGCACAGGTAGCCAAAGCTACCCTGGCAGTTGGCATGCCGGTTCTTTCTGTCCAGGTGTTTGTTACAGGATCATAAACTTCAACCATGTTATAACTGGAAGTAAGGAAAGCCTTGGTTCCACCGATGGCATAGATCTTTCCGTCTACAGCACAGGCGGACAGCATTCCCCGGGCGGTAGGCATGGACGCTTTCTCCTCCCAGGTATCCGTCAATGGATAATAGGCCATAAGTGTTGAAAGCGGCGGTGAATTATAACTGAGCATTCCGCCGATGATATAAATGGTATCATTTACCACTGCGACTCCCGAAAATGCATTTTCATGAGGCATATCCGCTTTCTGTGTCCAGGTATCAGTTAGCGGATCATAGACGTACACATTATCTTTCGCAGTGGCATAAGGATCGGGGCTTACCCCCCCAAACACATAAATCTTCCCATCATATGCACATGTTGCATTTGCACAACGTCCTTCAGGCATTTGAGCCATGGGGGTCCATGAATCAAGAACCGGATCATACATTTCATTGGCCTTTGTGACGGAGGTATGGGTGGGGAATCCTCCAATCATATAGATTTTCCCATTAACTACCGCACCCGATGTAAAACCACGGCCTGTGGGTATGCGGGTTTTGAACGTCCATACTCCGGTATCGGCTTCAATTTCAACAGGGTTCATCACCGAGTCAAGGAACTGAAGGGCAACTGGAAATCTTGTTGTCAGTTGGTTGGAGTGCCCTCCGGCAAAGGATTGAAATTCATAAGGTATCCCCAGATGATCGAGGGAATCTGCAAAACTGGTATTAAATGCATAGGCAAGGGTTTCATCCTGTATGCCGCAATCGAAATAGATGGCCAGATCATCCTCTTCAGATAAGTTTCTGGCCAGAAAGGGACAATTCTCAGCAGTCCATCGGCTCCAGACCGAATCAATCCAGTTTCCCATGCTGTCGAGCGGGAAATCCACATAATAAGGCGGGTTATCAAGGTTGGGAGATAATGCTCCGGCGATGGCAATTGCCCCATAGGTGATGGATCCGGCATCGGGGCTATACAGATGAACCGGTGCTCCGCCATTTTCCGACAGAAGGACAGGAATATACTGTGAACACATTCTCATATTCAACATCCCTGAGTGGGCTGCAACCCCGCAAAAGATGTCCGGGTGTTTCAGTGCAAGTTTCATTGCACCGTATGCTCCCATTGAATACCCCATGATGGAGCGCCTATCATTTGCAGAAACTGTTTTGTAAGCGGAATCCATATAAGCCACCAGATCATAAACGATGAAGTCTTCAAAATCCCCGTACAATTCCGAGTTTGTAAAATAGCTTCTTCCCCATGGCGGGCAGCTTCCATCGGGTTTAACGATGATGCAGGGCCGGATTTCCTCATTTTCAATCAGATTGTTAAAGGCCGTCAATAATTCTGAATTGCTTGTATTGTTTTGACCTGCTCCGTGCAGGAAATAGATCACCGGATATCTGGCGGAATCCTGCTCAGTATACCCATCGGGCAGATAGATCTGGACATTTCGCTCTGTTTCCAGTGACTGGCTGTAAAACTGGATGTTGGCGACTGTTCCCTGACCGGATGTTTCGAAGAAAGTACTGAAAATTGTGAGAAATAACAGGGCCAGGCAAACAATCCAACCATTTGAATTGTGCTGTCTTGATGTCTTGTGCTTCATTTTTATTCCCTCATGATTGGTATAAAAGATTTTCATTTGAGATCAGATCACCCATAAATTTCACTTAAAATACAGGATATTAAGGGTAATGATGTCTCAAATTAGAGGAACAGTGTTGCAGAAGAAGTACTATTGATTTACTTTTTGTCTCTTCGACCTGAAGTTGCTTGGGGAAAGACCATTTTCTCTTATAAATGATTTGCTGAAGTAATTGGGGTCTTTAAATCCAATTTGGTAAGCGATTTCAGCGATGGTATAATCAGAAGCCACAAGAAGTTCCCTGGCTTTGTTGAGACGGTAATGGCGAATAAGGTCAGACGTTGATTTACCTGTCAGCGCAATCAGTTTTCGGTGCAACTGGGCCCGGCTGATTCCCACCTCAAGACACAATTTAGAAATATTGTAGTGCTCGTTGTGATAATTATTTTCGAGGGTCTCGGTTATTTTATGTAAAAAGGTTTCATCCAATCCCTTTGGTATTCGTGCCTTTGATACAGTATAAATCATCTCCCCGTATTTGCCTTTTAATGTATGCCGGCTTTCAATCAGTTTATCGATTCTTACCAGCAGCTCTTTTTTATGAAATGGCTTGATGATGTAAGCATCTGCACCACATTCCAACCCCACGATTTTCGACTCCATATCTGCTTTTGCTGTCAGTAAAACAATGGGGATATGATTGGTGCGAAAATCATCTTTAAGAACCCGGCAGACCTCAAAACCATCTTTTTCAGGCATCATGATATCGCAGATAATAATATCAGGAACTATCTCCTGCGCCATAGCAACTCCTTCGTTTCCATTGGTTGCTGTTATAATCACATAAGCACCATTGAGAATGGAGCCTATGTATTCAAGCACATCCCTGTTATCTTCGACAACCAAAACAATAGGTAGTTCTTTGGACATATTCTGATCGATTCCTTCTTCTGACTGAATGAGCTTATAGCCTTCCTCAATCCATAAATCATTCTTTTCATCAATGTCTTTAAAAGGTTCCTGCTGCAGTGGAGCTGTCCGTGAAACAGGAATTGCTATCATAAATTCTGTTCCCTTTGCCGGTTTGCTTTTAACCTGAATTGTTCCCCCGACACAGTTCAGATACTCTTTGACCAGGGCCAGGCCAATTCCTGAACCTTCCACTTTCCGTGTACTTTCATCGTCTATCTGGTAAAATCTTTCAAAGATATTGGGAAGTTTGTCTGCTGAAATCCCTATACCATCATCCCTGATTCTGATCATCAGCGCTTCATCGAACCCTGTTTTACCGGCAATCCCTGACTC
>JAZDPG010000122.1:0-78470 GCA_043797815.1 Bacteroidota bacterium | reverse complement strand
AACTCACCATACTGATCAGTATGATTGGCTACATAATCTGCAATCACCTGTTCCTCGGACTTTGTTTTCCAGATTTGAGGTTCGTCTTTACAGGAATTCAGAATCATACTTGCCATGATTAGAAGCACAAGGCTGAATCTGACTTTTCCAATCATCTGAATGATTGAATGATGCTTCATTTTCATCTGGTTTATATATGGTGCCTCAGCAAACGACAGCAGTTGGCATATAAATATAACAAATACATTCATGCCAAAACAGGCAAGGAACGCCGGACGCTTGAAGCAGTGTGCTTGTTTGCCAAAAGTAACTCCGGGCCATTCATCCGTCCGGAATGGACCGGCCCGGAATGGACCACATCCCTTCCATACGTGCCATGCAATGCCGCCATGGCGTGAAAAGTCCTGGTGGCATATTTCTTCAAATTATTATTCCCGAACCATTGTCCCCGTGAACAATTTCCATAAATTAGAGGGAAATAATCACAAAAACCAAAACAATGAAAGCGAATAGAACCTTGCTGGCCCTGTTTGTCATCCTTTTGACAACTCCCTCATTTGGCCAGAAAATGAAAGTCACCGCAGGGAATATCACTGCACTGGAGGATGTAGTGAAAATGAAAATTGAATATGACTACTCCAATCTGGGAGTGGGAAAGTTCGAAATGGAAGATGAATACATCGAACAAAAAGTGGCTGATATGAATAAGGATGAAGCTGGGACCGGGGATCACTGGAAAGAAGCCTGGTTTAACGACAGGTCCGAAAAGTATGAACCGAAGTTTGAAGAGTTATTTTCAAAGTACGCACCGTTCATAGAATCCGGTCAGGATGTGGATGCCGAGGTTACCATGCATGTGCATACCACATTTATTGAGCCTGGATTTAACGTGGGGGTTGCCAGGAAACCTGCTTACATCAACCTGGAGGTTGGCTTCATAAAAGGTGGGGAAGAACTGGTTAACATATCCATCCTAAATTCACCCGGGTCGGGAGCCGCAGGCTTTGATTTTGATGCGGGTTACCGGATCAGTGAAGCCTATGCCAAAGCAGGTAAATCTCTGGGCGCCTACCTTGAGAAGAACCTTAAGTAGCTGTTTATTGCTCCAGTGCTTTACCGGTCATGGGAACAAACCTGACCGGATAGACGGCATCACGAACGATCCGTCCATTCCTGTCTTTTTTTACAAGCAGCAGGTACTGGGTCCTGAAGGGCTTGCCAACAGGGATCACAATTCGTCCACCGACGGCCAGCTGTTCAATGAGTGGTTCAGGGATTTCGTCCGGTGCACAGGTCACAATGATCCTGTCGAAGGGAGCATGGTCAGGCCAGCCTTCATATCCATCCCCTGTTTTTGTATGAATCATTGAGTAACCAAGCGTTGCCAGTAAAGCGGCGGCCTGTTCTCCAAGGGGCGGAATGATCTCAATGGTATATACATGATCGCATAATTCTCCCAGAATGGCAGCCTGGTACCCGGAACCGGTACCAACCTCCAGTACTTTGTGGTCTCTTTCTATTTCGAGCAATTCGGTCATATGAGCCACAATGACCGGCTGGGAAATGGTCTGGTTGTACCCGATGGATAAAGGTATATTGAGGTAAGCCTGATCCCTGATTTCCGGGGGAACAAACATATGCCTGGGGACATGCCGCATGGCCTGCAGGACCGATGGATTCCTTACCGGCTGGCAGGGATAGTTCTCAATACCGTACCTCACCATTTCTTCCCTCTCCTCAATCCGTTCATAAAAGGCCGGATGGAGAGGCATGTCTTGTAAGGGTTTCTGTGCAGAAATCGACAGGCACCTTAAGGCGACCACGAAGGCAATCGGAAGGATTGTATGACATTGAGGGTTCATCAATGCAGTATCGGGATTTCATCATTGAATCATTCCACCTTACCAAGTGAACCGTGCAACCAGGCAGTTTGTTCAGGAGATTATAATATTGGGCTCTATTTTTGAGTTTAATATAAATAACTTTGGCATAAAGAATGAAAGATTCCTACAACATGAAAGCATCAAGTTCAATATACCTCACCCTGACTGTTCTCCTGTTCATCCAGGTTTCCTGCGATTGGAATCCGGCCAAGCCGGACCTTCCCAGGGATGTCCGGATTCTAAACCACTGGATATGGGATGGCCTGAACGATATTTATATTTGGGAAGCGCATATTCCCAACCTGGATCCCGATTACCAGGAAGACCCCAAAACATATTTCTATGACCTGCTGTATACCGAGGATAAATACTCCTGGATCGTCGAAGATTATGAAGAACTTGCAGCCTTGTTCGATGGTGTGGAACTGGCCACGGGCATGTCTGCGAGACCCCTCATCCTTAAGGATACCATGACTGTAATTGGTGTGGTTGAGTTTGTGACACCTGCATCCCCCGCTGAAGATGAAGGCATCAAACGTGGGGACATCATCATCGCCATCGACGGACAAACCCTTACAAAACAAAACTATTATTCCCTGTTTTATCAGAATACAGCCTCCTTTGAATTCGGAGTTTGGAATGGAACGGATGTGTTACCCACTGGCGAAAAGGTAACCCTCACTGCAGTTGAATTGAATCAGAATCCCGTCATTCACAGTGAGGTCATCGATTACCAGGGCATGAAAACCGGTTATCTGGTATACACCCAGTTTACCAATGGAAAAGCCGATGAATGGTATGATGAACTGAACAGTGTTTTCGAAAATTTCAAATACGAAGGCGTTACGAATGTCGTTCTTGACCTAAGGTATAATCCGGGGGGCAGCCTGGACCTTTCAGCCTACATAGCCAGTACATTGTGCCCCAAATCAGTAATGGAGAATGAAGAAGTGTATCTGAACCTGGTCTGGAATGAGTATTACAACCAATTCTGGAAGGATTTTGACTGGGACGAAGATGGTCAGGCTGATGGAGAGAATTCAGTTCAGCTGGTGGTCAAATTGCCCAAAAGTGAACTGAACCTTGACCTCTCCAGGGTATATTTCCTGACCACAGACAATACAGCGTCCGCTTCAGAGTCGCTTATAACCGGCCTTTACCCCTATATGGATGTGGTGCAGATCGGAACCACTACCTACGGGAAATGCTATGCATCGGTCACCGTCGACGACTGGGCTGATCCCAAGCGGCACACATGGGCCATGCAACCCATTGTCCTCAAATACTCCAATGCCGATGGTTTCACCGACTTTGTCCATGGAATCGATCCCGATTTTGAAGTTCCTGATAACCTGCTTGAAGCTGAACCCTTCGGAAGTCTGCAGGACCCCTTGCTGGCCAAAGCACTGGAAGAAATTACCGGGGTATCACCATCACTGAAAAGTGCAGGAATCCCGGGAAAAAGGTTTGAGGCCATGACTGTTCAGAAAAACAGGATGGTGGAACGGAGAATCAGCCTGCCTGGATTTTTCTCAGAATCGCCTTATTGATCCTTTTTGCCAGTGCCGGCCCTTCATAAATAAAGCCGGTATAGAGCTGGATGAGGGTGGCACCTGCTTCCAGCATATTCAATCCGTCCTGTTCACTCATGATCCCGCCCACAGCAATAATGGGAAGATTTCCATGGGTCTTTTCATGAATATATCTGACCACTTCCAGGCTGCGCCTGGTAATGGGAGCTCCTGACATTCCTCCGCTGCCGATGGCTTTCAAAGTCTCTGGAGGCGTTTTCAATCCGTCGCGGCGGATGGTGGTATTGGTGGCCACAATCCCGTCAATCTTCAGTTTATCAATAATCTCAAGGGTCTCGTCAAGCTGTTGATCATTCAGATCGGGTGAGATCTTCAACAGAACCGGTTTCATTGGATCCATCATCTTCCGGATCTCCAGGATCCTTCCCAGGATCGCTTCCAGGGAATCCTGGTCCTGCAGTTTATGAAGATCTGTGATGTTGGGACAGCTCACATTGACCACAAAATAGTCGACACCATCATAAATGGCCCTGAAAACAGCCTCATAATCGGCCACTGCATCCTCGTTGGGGGTTTGTGTGTTCTTCCCTATGTTTCCCCCTATAATGAGCCCTTTGGGCCTTTTTCCGCCCAATTTCGCTGCTGCTGCTGCTGCACCGTGGTTGTTAAAGCCCATTCTGTTGATCAGGCCCCGGTCGGCGCGGATCCTGAAGCTGCGGGGACGGGGATTTCCCGGCTGGGCAAGCGGAGTAACCGTACCCACCTCAATAAATGAAAAACCGAATGGATGAAACTCCCTGTAAATCTCAGCATTTTTATCAAATCCGGCTGCAAGCCCTACGGGATTGGAAAAGGTCATCCCCAGGAATTCGGTTTCAAGGGCTTTGTTCCGCACGTGGTATACCTTGTAAAGTACCCATCTTAGCCCCGGTATGTGCAATGAAATACGCAGAATCCGGACCAGAAGAGCATGAACGGATTCCGGCGTCAAAAGGAAAAGAAGAGGGCGGATCAGCAGGCGATACATCAATTTTTGCCTGCAAATATACACAGATTTCTATTGTGAAGGTTTGAAAGAAGAGAATGTATCATCATCATAAAAGATCATGACCTGCACAACGTTCCGGCCTTCTGTATTGGTCATTTTTGCATCCTTCGGGACAGTTTGCTCAGCTTTTATACCCCTTTCCTTGCCTTCGGGTAACCCGGTCACAGTCGCCGGCATTTCACTGAAAGGCAAATCTGCGGTAAAAACCTGATCCCGAGGATCCCGCGCAAAGAGGTCAGCGCCAACCCGTCCCATATGTTCATACATAATTCCCTGCCCAAGCATCAGCCAATCTGCCTTTAACCCGGGAAAAGCCTTCAGGGTTTTCTGAAGAAAATCATAACTGGGATTGTTTCTGCCGGATAAAACATGTGAGACACTGCTTCTCTGGACACCGATTAAATCGGCGAATTTGGACGGAGAAAGATGTTCAAGGTCCAAAAGCTGCAAAAGACGTTCTTTCATATCCAAAATCATATGTTACAAATGTAACATTAATATTGTAGTCATTTGTAATTATATAATATTCACATTTGTATATTGTTTACAATTATAACATATTTTGGTTATTTTAATAGGTAAGCATGACTTTGCTACCGGTTTGCTATTTGCTGCATTTTTTAACTTTATAGCTAATATTGTTTATAATGATTACGGGTCCGTGTTTGTTAAGATGCTGTGTCCTTCCGAAGACCAGATACGCCCGTTAACAGTTATGATTCGCTCATTTTAAGCCTGTAAATGCTTCCAGAACGGTTATTTGAACTAAAACATCATATATATTCATTATTTGACTGGTATTTAAGTCATTAATTTCATAAAATATCAATCTGTAACCTTATTTAAGCTCAAAAATGAAAATTGAATTGGATTAGTACTTGAAAAATATATCATATATATCTGATTATTAATTTATTATATATTAATACTTACAAATTGAAAGTGACTGATTCTCTGATTACATATGTAACGACATTTGGGGCTTGTATTTGTAGTATAATGTGAATTCTACAGGCAGTTTTTCTTTGATACATATGTAATATTCCATATCATGTATACATTTGTAATCTGTAAATTTATTTTCCTGGAATGCGGATTTTTCCCTTGGATGAACACGTTTTAAGAAGTTCCGGGTTCCTGTCTCATTCACCCTCCCACCCTCATTCCCAGCTTCTAACCTTCTCCCAAAGTATTATTGCCGTTTGGCCATTTGAGTTTTCCGGCTTGTGAGCCACTTATTCCCCTGCCCTGCCCTGAAAAGCATCAAATACTGAATTCTCAGAAGCCTAATCTCTGGAAAGTCAAAGGTAAATCCTTGTAAAATAGTGGAATAATTGCTGTAGTCGTTTCCGGAGGAACAGGGGCATCTGTATGAAGAAGATGCAAATCCTGTATTATCAGCCCAATTCGCCCTCGGAACGGGCCACCATGGAAGCCACTGTCGAATCGCCTGTAATATTTACCACGGTTCGCAGCATATCAAGTGGCCGGTCCACACCAAGAATCAGCGCCAGTCCTTCCACCGGGAGACCGACCGAGTTCAGAACGATGATCAGCATCACAATGGAGCCGCTGGGTATCCCCGGTGTGCCGATGGAGGCCAGTGTGGCGGTCAGTATGATGGTGAGCTGTTGAATCAGGGTCAGGTCAATACCAAATACCTGTGCGATAAAAACAGCAGCAATGGCCTGGTAGCAGCTGGTCCCGTCCATGTTGATGGTCACCCCTACCGGTAGTACGAAGTTGGCAATGGGCTTGGAGACCTTTAGTTCATTGGTAACCTGTTTTAGCGTGACTGGCAGAGTAGCGGCACTGGAACTGGTAGTAAAAGCCACAAGCTGTGCCGGAAGAATTGCTTTGAAGAAATCAATTGCGCGTGTCCGGGCAAAAAACCTCATCAGCAAGGGATAGAAACCGATAATCAGGATAAACAATCCGGCGGTCACAGTAACCATATACATCCCCAGTGCGGTAAAAATATCCGCATCTCCCGAGAAGTCAACCACCAGGGCTGCCATCAGGGCGAAGACACCGATGGGTGCGAAGCGCATGATCAGGTCCACAATCTTCAGGATCACATCATTCAGCCCGTCAAAGAAATCCTTGACCACCTCGGTTTTTTCACCGGGAACCAGCACCAGCGCGATGCTGAAAAGGATGGCAAAGAATATGATTTGCAGCATTTTGGAATTATCACCAGCTGCCATGAAGAAATTATCGGGAACCATATCTTCGAAAAAATGCAGGGGTGATTGTTTTTCAATCTCCTGGGCAGATTCCTGCTTGAGTTCAACCTGCCCGCTGAATTTCTGACGGTACTGTTCCTGTTTCTCATCGGGAAATACATCTCCCGGCTTCAGGATATTCACCAGGGTAAGTCCCAAGGTGGTCGCAATCAGCGTTGTGGCAATATAAATTACAATGGTTTTATAACCGATCCTGGAGAGCTTGGTTATATCGGTTAGGCTCGAAATACCCTTGACAAGGGAGACGAAGATCAAAGGTACCGCAATCAGCTTAAGCAGCTTAAGGAATATGGTTCCCCATGGCTTGATCCAGTTGGTGGTGAATTCTTCCAGGCTGGTCCATACCGAGATCAGTCCCCATAGAATCCCCAATCCCATACCAATGAAAATCTTTGCCCAGAGAGGAAGTTTCTTTAGCATCGTTCCCAATTCATTGTTTTTATTTCAACGCATTGTACAGAATCTCCACCGGATGTCCGGCCGTGGTACCTGTACCATCTTTAATCTGGTGCCTGCAACTTGTGCCGGGAGCAACGATCAAAGTTTCCTTGCCGGCTTCCCGTACTGCAGGAAACAACACCAATTCCCCGACCTTGATGGAAAGATCGTAGTGTTCCTTTTCATAACCAAAAGAACCCGCCATGCCGCAGCATCCCGACGGAATCTCAGTCACCGAATAATTCTCTGGTATTGAGAGCAGTTTCATGGTGGGTAAGGTACTGGCTATGGCCTTTTGCTGGCAATGCCCGTGAAGTATAAGTCTGGCTGTATCACTGGTGAAAAAGGATGAATCGAATTTACCGGCCTCATATGCTGATACCAGGTACTCCTCCATGGTGTAACTATATCCGGCCAGCACTGAGGCCTGCTTTGCCAGATCAAATCCCACCAGTTCGGGAAACTCATCCCTGAAACCGAGAATCGCAGAGGGCTCAATCCCAACCAGGGGCCGGTTCTCTGAAACCAGCGGCGCAAGTATTGCAACATTCTTCCTGGCAATCTCCCTGGCTTTTTTCAGCAACCCTTTTGAAATATAGGTCCTGCCACTCACCGGGTGTTTCACAATCATCACCCTGACGCCCAATCTGTTCAGTAACCTGATGGAAGTGATTCCCAGGGAAGTATCGTTGTAATTGGTAAATTCATCCAGGTAAAGGATGACCTCCTGAGAATCCGGGTTAAGGCTTTGGTTCAGTGCATCAAGGTGTCTGCCTGCCCAGCGCCTGACCGATGTTTTACCCAGGGTGGGGATACTCCTGTCCACTGCAAATCCCAGGATTCGCTTGATCAGACTTCCCATGAATTTATTGGTTACCAAAGCATTGAACAGCCACGGAAGCAACATCCCCAACCGGTTAATTGCTGAGATATTTGCTATGAGAAGCGTACGCAGGGGAATCCTGTGATGCTGGTACCAGTGCTGCATAAATTCAGCTTTCAGTTTGGCCATATCCACACTGGACGGGCATTCAGACTTGCACGCTTTGCAGGAAAGACAAAGATCCAGAACCTTGTATACATCGGGTTGATCAAAGGGTTTCAACTGTCCGGGCTTGGATAACATCTCCCTTAGCACATTGGCCCTTGCCCGGGTGGTGGTCATCTCATCCCGTGAGGCCATATAACTGGGACACATGGTTCCGCCCGTGATCTCAGTCTTCCTGCAATCACCTGACCCGTTGCATTTTTCAATGAGTTTCATGAAGCCACCCTCCTTCGAATAGTCAAAGAAAGTTTCAAACCCGGGAGCGGCATGGTCAGAATCAAACCGCAGGAATGTATTCATGGGGGGCGTATCGGTGATTTTTCCTGCATTGAATATACCTTCCGGATCAAAGATCCGCTTTACCCGGCAGAGAAGTTCATAGTTTTTCTCTCCCACCATCATGGGAATGAATTCACCCCGCAAACGGCCATCACCATGTTCCCCGCTCAACGACCCACGGTATTTCTTTACCAGTTTTGCCGTTTCCAGTGCGATATCATGGAACAACCGGACATCTTTGGGATCCTTCAGGTTCAGGATGGGCCTGAGATGAAGTTCCCCGACGGAAATGTGCGCATGATAAACACATTGCAGGCCAAATCCGTCCAGTATCTTGTTGAAGTCGGTGATGTAATCCTCCAGAACCTCCACATTGACACTGGTATCTTCGATGACAGATACAGGCCGGCCATCCCCGGGAATATTGGCCAATACGCCCAATCCGGCTTTCCTCAATCCCCAGACTTTGGAAATATCGCCCCCTGTGACCACCGGGTAGTGGTAACCGAGGTTCGATTTTCTCATGTCCGCTTCCATTTCAGCGGTACGCTCCCTCAGCCTCACAGGATCCTCGTCCACAAATTCCACCATCAGAACGGCACCCGGATCACCTTCAATAAAAAACCGGTTTTTCCTCTGCGTAAGGTTCTCTTTGGTACAATCCAGAATGGTTTTGTCCATCAGCTCCACAGCCGAGGGTTTATGCCTGAGTGCCACCAGGTTACCCCTGATGGCTTCCATCACCGACCTGAAATGAACCGGTACCAGGGCCTTGTAGGGAGGCGGAACAGGAAGCAGGTTTAATTTGGCCTCGGTCATGAACAGCAGCGTCCCTTCTGAACCCGAAAGCAGTCGGCATAAGTTATATTCCTTGTATTTTGCACTTTCACCCAGGAATTGCGGACTTTGAAGCATTTCATCCAGTGCGTACCCCGTATTTCGCCTTACCACGCCAGGATCCGGAAAGTGATCCAGGATTTCCTTCTGGTTCTCAGGGTCCTTCAGAATGTCCTGCAACTCGCGGTAAATGGAACCCTCCATGCTATCCAATTCCATTTTCTCCTTCAGCAGCTGATCATCCATGGGACCGAACTCAGCCACCGAACCGTCCGACAAGACCGCCCTGACGGAGATGGTATGGTCACGGGTGGTGCCATGTACAAGAGAATGCAGGCCGCAACTGTTGTTCCCAATCATCCCCCCGATCATGCTACGGTTGGACGTGGAGGTTTCCGGGGCGAAAAAGAGCCCTGTATGTTTCAAAGCAACATTCAGTTCATCAAGGACCACGGCAGGTTGTACCCTTACCCACTGCTCTTTCTCATTGATCTCCAGAATACCGGTCATGTATTTAGAGACATCCACAATGATCCCATTACCTACTACCTGGCCGGCAAGCGATGTCCCGGCAGCCCTGGGGATAAGGGTAACCTTCTCTTTTGAAGCAAATCTGACCAACTCACGGATGTCTGCCTCATGCCTTGGATAGACCACTGCCTGTGGTCTCTCCTTATAATCTGAAGCATCCGTCGAGTACATGATCAGGCGGATGTTATCGGTAAACAAGTCACCATCAAGCCTGGCCCGAAGCACATCGAATTTCTTATTCATCCGACAAATATAACAGAAAGTACAAAGGATTTATGGCCCTTCAGGGGATGAACTTTTAATTCGATGTTAACTGTTCTGTATCCAAAGTGTTGTAAAAGATGTTTCATAATCCTATTTTTTAATTACCTTTAAAGCCTGTATAATTTGAAACTCAAATTACTGATAATCAATGAATTTAATTGAGAAGATTAGGCAAAATGCCCGCATGGATTGCCAAAGGATTGTTCTCCCCGAAGGCGATGAAGAAAGAACCGTCATGGCTGCGGATGCCATTATACGTGAAAAGCTATGCTACCTTTACCTGATTGCAGATCCTGCAGAGGTTCAGAAGAAAGCCCTTCAGTATGGTTTGAAAAATATTGAAAAGGCCACCATCATTAACCCCAGGGACCATGCAAAAAAACAAGAGTATACCGAGCTGTTGTATAGCCTGAGAAAAGAGAAGGGAATGACCATGGAGGAGGCTTCAGTACTGGTTGAAGATCCCTTGTATCTGGGTACCCTGATGATCAAGGCAGGAGATGCAGATGGTGAGGTCGCAGGTGCACGGAACGCCACCGGTGATGTACTGCGTCCTGCCTTTCAGATTGTCAAAACCATGCCAGGTTTCAGCATTGTTTCAGGTGCATTTATCATGATACTCCAGGATCACTCCTTTGGAGAGGATGGAATCATCGTTTTCGCTGACGGGGCCGTTCATCCCGACCCTGACGAAAAACAACTGGCTGAAATTGCTGTGGCCACAGCCGCAACAACCCGGTCCATCCTGGGCTTTGAACCCAGGATTGCCATGATGAGTTTCTCCACAAAGGGAAGCGCACGTCATCCCATGGTTGACAAAGTTGTTAACGCCACAAAACTGGCAAAGGAGATGGACCCGACACTGATCATTGACGGAGAGCTTCAGGCTGACGCTGCACTGATCCAGGCCATTGCCAACAGCAAGGCTCCGGATAGTCCCATCCAGGGCAATGCAAACGTACTGATCTTCCCTGACCTGAATGTGGGTAATGTGGCATACAAACTGGTGCAACGGCTGGCCAAGGCTGAGGCCATCGGGCCGGTGCTCCAGGGAATGGCTGCACCCATCAACGATCTGTCGCGCGGATGTTCGGTGAGCGATATCGTAAACCTGGTTGCCATCACATCCAACCAGGCTGCAGGTCTTAAAAAACATAAAAAATAAACAGAATTAATCACATAAAGGACTCATATTCATGATCATTTTAGTTTTAAACTGCGGGAGTTCTTCCATCAAGTACCAGATGTTCAACATGGGCGAAGAAACGGCCGATGTCATCGCACAAGGGTTGGTGGAAAGGATAGGATTTACCGATGCAGTCATCTCCCACAAGCCCACAGGAAAAGATAAGTTTAAGCAAATAGCACCGATCATGGACCATACGATCGGAATCAATATGATCATGGAAGCGCTGGTTCACAAGGAGCATGGTGTGATTAAAAGTATTGAAGAGATAACTGCCGTAGGTCACCGGGTGGTACAGGGTGGAGAAAAGTACCAGGAGAGTGTACTGATTACCAAAGAGGTGATCCATGACATTGAAGCATGCATCGACCTTGCCCCCCTCCATAACCCCGCCAACCTGAAAGGGATCATCTCTGTGGATAACCTGCTTTCGGGAATTCCCCAGGTGGCAGCGTTCGATACCTCATTTCACCAGAGCATGCCTCCCCATGCCTTCATGTATGCCATTCCCAGAGAATATTACGAGAAGTATGGTATCAGGAAATACGGATACCACGGAACAAGTCACAAATATGTTTACAAAAGGACCAGTGAGATTCTGAACAGGGACACCAGGGATATGAAAGTGGTCTCGTGCCACCTGGGCAACGGTGCCTCGGTCACAGCCATTGAACATGGAAAATCCCTGGATACCTCCATGGGATTCACTCCGGTGGATGGCCTGATCATGGGGACACGGACCGGGGATATTGATCCCGGTGTCCTGCTGTTCCTGGCCGACAAGGAGCATTTAAGCCTGAAAGGGATCAGCAACCTGATCAACAAACGGAGCGGAATGATGGGAATTTCAGAAATATCTTCCGACATGCGCGACCTGGAACTTGCTTATTACGAAGGGAATGAGCGTGCCAACCTGGCCCTCACCATGTATGCATACCGTGTAAAGAAATTTATCGGGGCTTATGCAGCCATCATGAATGGATTGGACTGTGTCATATTTACGGGCGGAATCGGGGAGAATGATTTCAATATCCGGCGCATGATCTGTCAGAACATGGAGTTCCTTGGGCTTGATTTCGATGAGCCAAACAACCATGGAGTGAAGGGCGAAGACAAGATCATTTCCAAGCCCGACTCCAGGGTCACGGTACTTGTAGTGAAGACCAACGAAGAACTTGTGATTGCCAGGGATACATTCAAAATCATGGAGAAGTGTTTCTAATATTACCAGGATAAACCTCACAAAGGTATGCTGACAAAATTATCCCAGTTGAAGGATCTGGTAGACAGGGACCATAAACCGAAGCTTATGGTACTTGCTGCCTCTGAAGATGCTCATTCCCTTAGCGCTGTGACTGAGGCAGCCAGACAGATGATCATCCGTCCGATCCTCGTGGGAGACAAAGAGAAAACCCAGGGTATGGCAGAGATTCTCAACCTGGACATCAGCAAGTTTGAAATGGTACATGCAGATAATCCCCAGGATGCTGTCTTGCAGTCGGTTAAAATGGTTCATGACGGGAAAGCAGATGTACTGATGAAAGGAAAGGTTGGAACATCCGATATGCTCAAGGCTGTTCTGAACAAGGATTACGGGCTGCGATCCGGCAACCTTCTTTCCCATTTTGCCTATTTTGAAGTGGAGACCTATCACAAGCTGATCGCTGTGACCGATGTGGCCATGAACATTGCACCCACGCTGGCCGAAAAGATCGCCATCCTCAACAACGCGGTCAAGGTGCTCAACAGTCTCGGAATCAAAATGCCCAAGGTGGCTGTATTGGGAGCCATTGAAAAAGTAAATACCGATATGAATGCCACACTGGATGCAGCATTGCTGTCAAAAATGAACCAGCGGGACCAGATTCTGAACTGCATCGTGGATGGCCCCCTGGCCTTCGATAATGCAGTTTCGGTGGAGAGTGCCAAACACAAAGAGATCAAGAGCGATGTGGCAGGAGATACAGATCTTTTGCTGATGCCCGATATTGAAGTCGGCAATGTACTTTACAAGACCCTTGTCTTTTTCGCCAAAGCAAAGGTAGCCTCCATGATTGTTGGTGCTTCTGTACCCATCGTACTTACTTCAAGATCAGACTCAGAGCAGGCAAAATTCGATTCAATACTCCTTGCTGCAGCAGCAGCCAATAATTTCAAGAGAAGCTGATAAAAGGGCTAAAAACAGGCTTAAAATGGATGCTGACTATATACTGGCGATCAATCCCGGTGCCACCTCTACCAAAATTGCTGTCTTCAGGACCAATAAGTTTGTGTTTCTGAAAACCATCCGCCACGACTGTGATGAACTCCAGGGGTATAAAAAAACGGTGGATCAGCTGGAAATGAGACTGGGCCTGGTACGCTCGGAGGTGAAAGAGAACCACATCCCCTTTGACTCTGTGGGCATGATCATTGCACGGGGCGGACTGATCCGGCCCATTGAATCGGGCATCTACGAAGTAAATGAAGCCATGATCAAAGATCTGTATGAAGGTGTGATGGGTGATCATGCCAGCAACCTTGGGGGATTGATCGCCCACAGGCTGATTTCCGAGTTTCCCAATGCAAAGGCATATATTGCCGATCCGGTGGTTGTGGATGAGTTGCAGGATGTGGCCAGGATCAGCGGTCATCCGGATTTCCACAGAATCTCCATCTTTCATGCCCTGAACCAGAAATCCACGGCCCGTAGCTATGCCCACTCACGAGGGATGGAGTATGAAGACCTGAACCTGATCATCGCCCACCTGGGCAGCGGAATTACAGTGGGAGCGCATAAAAAGGGACGGGTTATTGACGTAAACAACGGGCTCGATGGTGAAGGGCCCTTCGGACCGGAACGATCCGGCACCCTGCCTACCGGGGCTCTGGTTCAATACTGCTTTCAGGAGGGCCGTACCCTGGAAGAGGTAAAAAAGATACTCGCCGGGGAAGGCGGTCTTTTTGCATATCTGGGACTCAAAGATGCATACACTGTGGAGAGACTGGCGCGGGAAGGAAACCGGAAGGCCAGGTTGATCCAGGAAGCCATGGCCTACCAGATCAGCAAGGAGATCGGCGCCATGTCCGCTGTGCTGGGAGGTGAGGTTCATGCCATCATCATCACCGGGGGTATTGCACACAATCCAGATCTGACCGGGTACATCAAGGAGCATGTGGGTTTTATTGCACCGGTATTCATCTATCCGGGAGAAGACGAAATGCGTGCCCTGGCACTCAACGGTTCCATGCTGCTGAAAGGCAGTATCACCGCAAGGGAGTATTGCCCGGAGAACCTGGTGAAGAGGCTGGATCTGGAGGCACTTGATGCACAATAAGCACCCTGGATCAAGGGGTGGACAGGGAAACCGGAAGGACCTTTCCGTTAAAGAAGGCTGAGCCTTCCAGCAGGAACCATTTCAAATAAGCGGCCATTTTCAACGGATTCAGGGGAGCTTTGAATTCCGGGAATGCCTCGGCCAGCATTTCCGTCTGAACCGATCCGATGGCACAAGCGTTGACCCTGATCCCCTCCTCCTTCAACTCTTCTGCCAGGCATTCCGTGAGGCTTCCAAGGGCTGCTTTTGAAGCACTGTAATAGGACAGGCCACTGAATTTTTCACTTCCCTGGTATCCTGCCATGCTGGTGATGTTCACCACATGTCCGAGTTCAGAATCCTTCATAAACGGCAGGCAGATCCGTATCAGTTGAGCCGGGGCAAAGAAATTGGCATCAAACAGGGTTTTGGCTTCCGGGTCACTGATCCGGATAAAAGGTTTCCGGATGAGTTGCCCGGCATTGTTGACAAGTCCGTCCACCCTTCTTGTAATCCCTTTCAGGCGGGACGTAAATACCTCCTCAAGTCCGCTCAGTTCAGTCAGGTCGAAGGGTAGGGCGTGGGCCAGTATTTTTCCTGCTCTGGCATTACACGTATCCGCCACCCGTTCAAGCCGGGACCGGTTTCTTGATATCAGGATAACTGTATGATCAGACTCAGTACACGTATATGCAAGTGCTTCACCAATGCCCCTGCTGGCTCCTGTTATAATGATTACCATGGGTTTCAAGCTTTCATGTAAAAATAGGTTCTTTCGGAAACAATCAAATATAAATTCCATATAATTGTACGAAGAAGGATCTGAGGGTATGAAGCGTCTTTTTCTGGTAATTTCCCTGGTTTTATGCGGAACGCTGTGTCTGCATGCTCAGCCTGAGTCTCCCGACCGGAAAGGGAAATTCTTCCTTTTACCCGAATTCTGGCTCTCCCTGGGATCGGTCACATACATTGAAATCACCCCAATGGTGGGATATCATGTCAATGACAGACTCTCACTGGGTCTCGGACCCCATTACATCTACCAGTCATGGAAGGCTACTCCCTACATTTCAGCGTATCAAACCCATGTATGGGGAATGAAAGGATTTGCCAGATTTGCACTGATCACGCACGCGGAAGAATTCCTGCCCATCAATCTGTTCAATGATCTGTTTGTCCACGTGGAGTTTGAAGAAATGAGCCTGGAAAACGGGGCCTACGACACGGTTGGAAACGATGAACGCTACTTGCAACCCCTGTTCCTGGTGGGCGGTGGAATCAACCAGCGAATTGGTATGTATAATTCTGTCTCCCTGATGATCCTGTGGAATCTGGACGAATCTGCAGCATCACCCTACTCCAGCCCCATATTCAGAATCGGTTTTAACGCATATTTCTAATGGAACAAATGATCCTCTTAAGCGCACTGACCCAATTTTCCTCCAATGGCATGGTGATCATCGGATCCCTCATTGTAATTGTTTCCTACCTGTTCAACCTGATTGCCCACCGCTTCAGTATCCCAAGTGTGCTTTTGCTGATCGTACTTGGGATGGTCATGCACGGAATAGTAAATGCACTTGGGCTTCATGTACCCGAAATGACCCCGATCCTCGAAGTACTGGGGATCATTGGTCTGATCATGATCGTGCTGGAAGCATCACTGGACCTGGAACTGGAGGGTAACAAACGGAAGCTGATCTCCAGGGCATTCTTCACTGCACTGGTGAACCTGATCCTTTCCGCCCTGGCTGTGGGCGGTGTAATGGTTTTGTACCTGGACGTAAACCTGACCACTGGCCTGCTTTACGCCGTTCCCCTGTCCATCATGAGCTCAGCCATTATCATTCCCAGTGTTTCGTCACTGGACAAGGAGAAGAGGGAGTTTATGATCTACGAGAGCACCTTTTCCGATATCCTGGGAATCATGCTCTTCTATTTCCTTATCTCCAGCATGGAGACCCAGGGAATTGGTGAGATGAGCCTTTCGGTATTGCTGAATCTGACGCTGACTGTCCTGGTTTCGCTGGCAGCAAGCTATTTCCTGATTTTCCTGTTCCAGAAAATTAAAACGGAACTGAAGTTATTTTTGCTGATCGCCGTGCTGATCCTGCTCTATGCGCTGAGCAAAATGTTTCACCTTTCAAGCCTGCTGATCATCCTGGTCTTCGGAATGATCCTTTCCAACCGCCGCATATTCTTTCCTGGCAGGCTGCGAAGGTTCCTGAACGAAGAACAGATGGCCGGTATTTACGATAACTTCAAGATGATCACGCTGGAATCTTCCTTTGTGGTCCGCACTTTCTTTTTTGTGATCTTCGGGTTTACCATCCTCCTGTCCAGCCTCCTGGATCTGAAAGTATGGCTGGTTAGTGTGGTGATTCTGGGCATCCTTTTCGGAGTCAGGTACCTCTATTTCAGGCTGATCATCCGGAAAAATATCTTTCCGGATATCTGGCTCGCGCCCAGGGGCCTGATCACCATATTGCTGTTTTACTCCATCCCTGAAGAGCTGGTTGTCGGACAATTCAATACAGGGATCCTCCTGCTTGTGATCCTGGCATCCAGTGTAACCATGGCCATTGCACTGATCCGTTACAGGAAAATATCAGGACAGGAACCGGAACTTCAGGTTGTGGAACCCGTGAACGAGGAAATTATCCGGGAAAATCCGGGTCAGGACTGAACAGAAAGGTTTAATTTCTTGTTAAATATCCGTGGTGAAAAAGAGTCTCTTTATTATAAGAGAAATATTTAGTTTCTTTGTGCCTTTAAAAAAAATCGAAAACAATGATAGCTGAGAAAGATAACGTAGTTTCCATCGTGTATGAACTTAGATCAGGATCACCTGAAGGTGAAATAGTTGAAGCGCTGACCCCGGAAAATCCACTTACATTCCTGTTCGGCACCGGCGGATTGTTGCCCAAGTTTGAAGAGAACCTGAGTGGCATGACCGCCGGTGAGCATTTTGAATTCCTTCTCAATGCCGAAGATGCATATGGACCGGTAGTTGAATCGGCCATTGTACATGTACCTGTCACAGTTTTTGAAATGGACGGTAAGATCAACGAAGAGCTGATGAAGGTGGGAAATATGGTTCCCATGATGGATACGGAGGGAAGGCGACTGAACGGCAAGATTATTGCCATTGAAGGAGAAGCAGTGGAGATGGATTTCAACCACCCCATGGCAGGGAACGATCTTTTCTTTAAAGGAAGTATCACAGAAGTGCGCAATGCAACCGAAGAGGAGCTTACCCATGGACACGTGCATGGTGCCGGCGGTGGTTGCGGATGCGGTAGCGATGGAGGTTCCTGCGGCGATGGGTCCTGCAACGACAAGGAAACCTGTGATGACCACAGCGGCCATAGCTGCGGTTGTGGCTGCTAAAGAACTGCAGAACAGCTATTCCAGCGAAAACATATCGGCATCCTTCCAGACAGGGAATTTCACGCGGAATTCCCTGATTTTTTTTAAATCAATGCTACAGTGAAGTATCCCTGGATTGTTGTCAAGAGCTCCTTCTACCTGGCCCATGGGATTTATCACACAGGTCCCGCCCAGGTGATCCACTCCGTCCCCGTCTGTTCCTACACGTGAAACCCCCAGCACATAGGCCTGGTTTTCGATGGCCCGTGCCTTTAACAGGGCATTCCATACGGACTGTCTGGGGGCAGGCCAGTTGGCCACATAAAACAGGACATCATAATCGTTCCGGTTCCTGGCAAATACAGGAAACCTCAGGTCATAGCAGATCTGCGGCAGGATCCGGAAATCACCCAGGGTAAATACCTTTCTGGCATCCCCGGGCCGGAAGTACTCATCTTCCCTGCCCATGCGGAACAGGTGGCGTTTGTCATACCAACCTTCCAATCCCCGGGGAGAAACCCAGAACAGCCGGTTATAGATTTCCCCGCTGTCCTTCACAATCAAACTCCCGGTAACATGGAGATTCCGCTCTGCAGCCACTTTTTTCATCCAGCAGGCAACTGGACCTTCGTGATCCTCTGCAAATTGCCGGGCATTCATGGTAAACCCGGTGGCAAATGTTTCCGGGAGAATGACCAGGTCTGTTTCTTCAGGGACAGCATCCACAAATTCATTCACCATTTTCAAATTTGCTGCTACATTCTCCCAAATGATCTCAGGCTGGACCAGGGAAACGTTTAAACAATCCTTCATGGGTTAGAAAATCAATTTCACGAATATACATGAAACCGCCAAGCCGACCTTGCGTGAACCTTAAGCTAACCTTAAGTTTACTTTAACTTAACATAAAATTAATATTGGGGGTATGAACAGAACCCCTATTTTTGAATTTTAATCACAAGATATTTTCATGGAAGCGTATTACATTCTGATTGTTGGTGTCCTGTTTCTTCTGGCCATATCCGACCTCGTTGTGGGGGTGAGCAATGACGCGGTAAATTTCCTCAATTCAGCCATTGGATCCAAAGCTGCACCCTTCAAAATCATTCTGGCAATCGCTGCTGCCGGAGTCCTTGTGGGCGCTGTTTTCTCCAACGGGATGATGGAAGTTGCCCGAAAAGGGATCTTTCATCCGGAACATTTTGCATTCAGCGAGATCATGATCATTTTTCTGGCCGTCATGATTACCGATGTCCTGCTTCTGGACCTTTTTAACACCATTGGCCTTCCCACTTCAACCACAGTATCCATCGTTTTTGAGCTCCTTGGATCGGCTGTTGCCGTTGCTGTTTATAAAATCACCCGGGACAAAACGATAGTAGATGGATTAAGCGCATTTATCAATATAGAGAGTTCTGTGATGATCATCTTTGGCATTTTCGTGTCTGTGATCATCGCATTTAATGTGGGAATGGTCGTCCAGTGGATCGTAAGGCTGGCTTTCTCATTTAATTTGAAAAAAACGCACAAATACTGGACCGGGTTGTGGGGTGGATTTGCCATTACCATGATCCTTTATTTCCTTCTGATGAAAGGGGCCAAAGGATCAACACTGGTTTCCGACGAAATGCTTTCCTTTATCAAGTCCCATTCCATGCGGATTCTGCTGATCAGCTTTGCGGGCTGGACCGTCCTCTTCCAACTCCTCGCCCTACTGACAAGGATCAATGTATTGAAAATAACTGTACTGGTTGGTACATTTGCACTGGCCATGGCCTTTGCCGGGAACGACCTGGTAAACTTCATCGGAGTGCCGCTGGCCGGGTTTGCATCCTTCAAGGCCTTCATGGCCTCGGGTAGCACCGATGCAGGTGGTTTCCTGATGGAAGCATTGCGGCAAAATGTAAACACACCCATCTATTTCCTCATTACAGCGGGCCTGATCATGGTGCTTACCCTCAGGTTTTCCAGAAAAGCAAAATCAGTAACGGCTACCACCATTGACCTGAGCAGGCAGAGTGAAGGATCAGAACGGTTTGCATCTTCTTCCCTGGCCAGGTTTATTGTGCGAAGAGCAGTAGAAATAAGCACCAGCGCCGGAAAGATCACTCCCCCTGCCCTTAAGCGCTTCGTTGCAAACAGGTTCGACGAAGAGCAGGCAATTACTGAAAAGAAAGAAAAACGTGCCTTTGACCTGGTCCGTGCCTCCGTGAACCTGGTGGTCGCGAGTATTCTGATCGCCTTCGGCACTTCTCTTAAATTACCCCTGTCAACCACCTACGTTACTTTTATGGTGGCCATGGGTACTTCCCTTGCTGACGGTGCATGGGGAAGAGAGAGCGCAGTTTACAGGATTACAGGTGTGCTGACGGTAATCGGAGGATGGTTCTTCACCGCATTCATTGCTTTCCTCTCCTCTTTCCTGATGGCAACACTTATCTTTTTCGGAAAATTACCGGTGGTGCTGATCCTTCTGGCATTGGCCATTTTTATCTTGCTCAGGACCCACGCATTCCATAAAAGAAAGACTGAGAAACAGGAGAGGCTGGACAGAGAGTTAGGGACTGCATCGGGCGGCGTATTGAAAACGTGTGATGACGAGGTGAAGAGCTCCGTCCTCAAGGTATCCAAAATTCTTTATCTGACGTATAACAACTTCTTCAAGGAGAAACGCAAGGAACTGAAGAACCTTAGAAAGGAAGCCAGACATCTGAGCAGAGATATCAAGGAGATCCGTGCCAATATTCCTGAAACCCTGAAGAAATTCAAGGAAACTGAATCGGTAATTGGTCATCACTATGTACAGGTAGTTGATTATATGAAGGAGATGAGTAATTCTTTACTCCACATCATTCAACCTGCCTTTAACCACCTGGACAACAACCATCCGCTTGATAAGGAGCAGACCGGAAAACTGAAAGAATTCAATGACAAAATGAGCGAATTTTTCAATTTCGTCATTCATTTTATGAAAAACAGAGATAAGGATGACTTTGGCGAACTGACTTCCCGGCGGGATGAAATGATCAACCTCTCCAATGACATCATGCTCAACCGGATTAAAATCCTGAAGAAAACCCAAAAGGGTGTGAAGGTAAGTGTTACCTATATGGAAATCCTTACAGAAACCAAAACGCTGTTGCTCAATGTGGTTCATCTCGTGAAGGCCCACATGAACCTGTTTGATTCTCTGAAAAAGGTTGAAAAACCTGTGGAATTAGATACCTTGGATTAGGAGTTCCTCAGGAGATTTTGGTGTATTTGTATCCGATTCCCTTGATCGTTTTGATGTTTTCCTCTCCGATCTTCTCACGAAGCTTGCGGATATGCACATCGATGGTACGGTCACCGACAATGATGTTCTCTCCCCAGACCCGGTCAAAAATCTCCTCCCTCGTAAATACTTTCCCAGGTTTGGAAACCAACAAAGAAAGGAGTTCGAACTCTTTTCTTGGTAAAGAAATATCTTTTCCCTTTTTGATGATCAGGTAACGCTCCTTATCGATGACCAGGTCACCCAAAACCATCCTGTTCTCTGATCCGGAATCTGGATCTTCCGTGGTGACGCTCCTTCGCTTCAAAAGGGCCTTGATGCGGCTTACCAGGACCTTGGGTTTAATGGGTTTCGTGATGTAATCGTCGCCTCCGGCTTCGAATCCTGCAATCTGGGAATAATCCTCTCCCCTGGCCGTCAGAAAGGCCACCAGGGTGTTTTCCAGTTCCTTGTTTCCACGAATCTCTTCACAGGCAGCGATCCCATCCATGTGAGGCATCATCACATCCATCAGGACAAGGTGAGGCTTGATCTCAACAGCCATACGCACTGCTTCCCGGCCATTGGAAGCAGTATGGATCTTAAATCCTTCATTGCGCAGGTTGTAACTCAGGAACTCCAGGATGTCCTTTTCATCATCTACCAGTAATATTTTATAATCACTCCAGCTCATGGTGTACGGTATTTATTGCATGGGTATAAAAGGCGAAAGTACAAGAATTTTTCTGGGCATAAAAACTCCAGGTCTCTTAAATGCCTGATCTGCATTAAGTTTATATTAATGATCTGTTTACTTCACATAGAATTTAACTTTCTGTACATATTTATTTCACATTAAGTTAATCCAAATAGTTAACATTGTCCAGACTAAAATCCGACCGATGAAACGAATCAGCCTGCTTCTGTTCATGCTTACAGCCAGCTTATTCCTGAAGGCCCAACAGGATATCCCGGAGCCTCCCCCGGGAACCGTATCAGCCAAAATTTACAGCCATTTCAATTACAGCCTGGATGGTGATATTCCGGCCACAGCTTTTGAAATCAAACGGGCTTATTTCGGATATGAAAGAGACCTTGATGACTTTTTTTCTGCCGAAGTGAAGCTGGATATCGGAAGCATTGATGACGATTCGGAATTTGCCCTGATCAGGCGCTATGCTTATTTTAAAAATGCATATCTCAGCTACAGCAAAGGGAATGTAAAAACCTGGTTCGGACTTTTTGATATGCTCCAGTTTAAAGTACAGGAGATATTCTGGGGTTATCGCTATATCTACCGGTCCTATATGGATGAATACAGTTTTGGATCCAGTGCAGACCTGGGGGCAGGCATTCAGTATGCTTCATCCAAACTCATTACAGCCGACTTTGTGATCAGCAACGGAGAAGGCTATAAAGACCTCCAGTTCGATAAAATTTACCGCCTGGGAGCCGGGATTACCCTCTACCCAGTGAAAGGACTGACCCTGAGGGCTTACTATACCATCCATACCGGTGAATCACACCGGATGACCTTTTCGGGTTTTGCCGGATACCAGATAAAAAAGTTCAGATTAGGCGGGGAGTACAACCATCAGCTGAATTACAAATTCAATGAAGGGTATAGCCGCTTTGGCTACTCTGTCTATTCCACCTATTCCATTTCCCCCAAATGGGAGGTATTTGCCAGGTATGACCAGCTCTATTCCAATATTCTCGCCGAGGAAGAAGTACCATGGAACCTTGGCGAGGACGGAAGCGCGTTCATTGCAGGAGTCCAGTTCACACCAATCCCTTTCGTCCACATGGCGCTCAATTACCAGGACTGGGTAGAATATGCCCGGAACGGCGGTTCGGAACCCTATCTCTACCTGAACATCGAAGTTGTCTTCTAAGCACCTCAATCATGATCATATACCACATAAGTCGCAAACCCGCATTCTTATTGACCCTATCCACCCTGTCTACCCTATCCATCCTTCTCACCCTCTCCTCCTGCCGCAAAAGTGACTTTATCATTGATCATGTGGAATCCATCACAGACCAGGGAGGCGGGACGGGAACTGTCACATGGACCAGCGACCGGGATTACCTGATCAATGGATTTGTGTTTGTCAATGACGGGCAGACCCTCACCATCGAAGCCGGAACTGTGATCCGCGCCAGAACAGGACAGGGAAGCCTGGCCAGCGCTTTGATTGTGGCCCGGGGGGGAACCATCCTGGCCGATGGAGGCAAAACCAATCCCATCATTTTCACCGTGGAGGGTGATGATCTGGAAGGAAGTGTGCCGGTGGAAGCAAGGGGACTCTGGGGTGGTCTGATCATCCTGGGCAATGCGGTTATCAATACGGAATCGGGGGAGGACATGATTGAGGGAATACCCGTCAGCGAACCCAGGGGGATCTATGGCGGGCCTGATGATGATGACAACTCCGGGATACTCAGGTACGTTTCCATCCGCCACGGGGGCACCAACATCGGCGAAGGAAATGAAATCAATGGCCTGACACTGGGCGGAGTGGGCAGGCAGACCATCATCAATCACGTGGAGGTTATCTCCAACGCGGATGACGGTGTCGAAATCTTTGGCGGTGACGTGAACTGTCAGAATCTGGCGGTCTCTTTCTGCGGTGATGATGCCTTTGATCTGGACCAGGGGTACCATGGTAAAGGGCAGTTCTGGCTGGGGATCGGATCTTCTGATTCAGACAAGGGCATTGAAATTTCAGGCGGGATGAAACCCGTACCTACCCTGCCGGAAAATTTCCCGCTGATATACAATGCCACCCTGATCGGGGTTTCCGGCCAGGATATCAAACCGTCTGTACATTTCTCCCAAAATGGTGGCGGAAACATCAGAAATTCCATTTTGCTTCATCCCGGGAAAGGGATGGCGGTCAAATATTCAGCGTTACTGGGCGATTCCTATGCACTTTTTCAATCCGGAAGGCTCACCTTCGAAAACAACATTCTTTTTCCGGCCTCGGAACCGGTACCTGTATTCTATGCCTATACGGATCAGGGAGACCCCCTGACCGTTCAAAACCGGATCATGGCAGATTCCCTGGAAGCCTGGCAAACCGACTACAGTGATCCGGGGATAAGCTCCTTCGATGGATACACCCTGCTGCCTCCCACCACAGATTTTGAAAACCTGGTCCCATACACCAATACCTGGTTTGAGCAGGTCACCTTCAAGGGAGCCTTCGGGTCCAACAACTGGATCGAAGGGTGGACCCTGCTCTACGAAACCGGATGGGTCAAGGATTGATATCAACAGGAACCTTTATTCCCGATGCTCGGCCCGCATCAGGTCAAATACGGTTTTCACAGGTGAGAAAGTCACCACCGGAACCTCCACAAAGAGGGTCAGCCAGTGCGCCATGGCGCCATTCCATAGCCCCGGAAGCTCGAGTGCTTTCAGCGACATCCCTCCCACCGACTTTTCTGAAATGAAACCCGTATTTGGATCCACAAACCTGGTCAGCTGAAATTTTTTCCCCTGGTAATCCCTGGTGCTGCATACCAGGTCCACCGGGTTAAAATGGGTCGATTGCTTCACCAGCTTTGCTTTCTCTTCATCCTCCAGGTCAATCTGGGAAGATTCGACAATCTGGAGACTGAGCTCCCCGGATTCAGAACGAACGTAAAAGGGACCTCCGCCCGGCTCCCCCTCATTCCGGACCATCCCGCACACCCGGATGGGCCTGTTCATGGTGTTGATCAGCCATTGTTTCAGTTCCGGAGTATCCAGGCTCTTCAGTTTTTCAGGAATGGCCATACCCATCTTCTCATGGAGGAATGTAAGCATACTGTCCATGCGGGTCTTTTCCAGGTTCCCGCCGGAATTGAGCAGTTGCAGGGATTCAAATATCTTCGAACGGACCTCCAGAAGGATCCCGCCCAGGATCTGCTTGTACCGCACCCTGACGGTTTTTGTGCGGTCGGGAGCCACATTATCAATATTGCTGATAAACAGGATATCGGATTGCAGTTCATCCAGGTTCCGGATCAGGGATCCATGCCCGCCGGGACGGAAAAGCAGGGTGCCATCCTGGTTACGGAAGGGTTCATTGGAAAGACTCACAGCAAGGGTGTCGGTTTCAGGTTTCTGAAATGAAAATGTGAGTTCCACATGCAGCCCGGTCTCCTTTTCAATTTTGGGAAGAATGCAAGCTGCCTCGGTCTGAAATCCGTCCAGGTGGGCCGGGGAAACGGTCATGTGGATTCTTACCTCCCCATTGCTGCCCACACAGTACATCAAAGCTTCACGCACATGCTCCTCAAACGATGTTCTGCGGTCCGTTTCACTGTATGTATGGAATTGCAGCAATCCCTTGGGCTTGTTCCCGTAATCAAGCCCATCCGCCGTCAGTATTTTCCTGAGTACATCCGCCGGTAAAGGCGCATTGGACAGGTCCAGGTCTTTATAAAAGGGATACTTCTCCAGCTCGTTGAAAAACTGCCCGATCTCTTTCTCCTTATCAATCCACCTGGCTTGTTGATCACTTGATTTTCCTTGCAGTTTATCAAAGGTTTCGAAAAGGGATTTAAACATACGGGTGGCGGCTCCCGAGGCAGGGATAAACCGTGTCATGTGAAAACCGGGACCTTTGTTCAGGAAAACTTCCAGATAGTGCTGCTCATCCCCTTCGGAAAGAACCAGAATTCCCCTCCCGGGATTGGCAGGCATGGTGATATCTGAAGGGGGGAATCCGTTCTGGAAATATTTGATCTGCAGGTTGATATCGTCGACGGATATCCCTTTATCTGCAATTTGCCGAAGGTCTTTTTGTGTAAACATAATAAGCCGTTTGCTGAATACCTCCCTAAATTTAAGGGTTTAGGATGTGACCGCCGCATTTTTTCCGGCCTCCAGGGCAGAAATGTTCATCCTGACCACATCCTCTCCTTTTCTGGCGAACAACAGACCCACTGCATCATGGAGGCGTTCCGGGGAGATATCCAGCTGCCCGGAGGCTGCTCCCAGCATCACCATATTGGAAACCCTGGAAGAGCCCAACTCCTTTGCCAGGGCCTCCGCATCCACAATGATGTGGTTGCCGGCTTTTTGGATCTCCCGGATGAGGCCTTCCTGACCGGGGTAATCAGGAATATTCTGAAAAGGATTGCAGCTTGTAACCACCCACCCGTCAGGCGCCAGAAAGGGCAGGTACCGAAGGGCCTCCATGGGCTCCACAGAAAGAATCATATCACATTTCCCTTCCGGGATCAGGTCAGATGCAATGGGTTTGTCCGAAATGCGCAGGTGTGATTGCACGGCTCCGCCCCGCTGGCTCATTCCATGAACCTCAGCCTGTTTCAGGTACAGCCCCGATTCCACCGCAGCCATGCCAATCACAGCAGCAATGGAGAGGATCCCCTGTCCCCCCACTCCCGCCAGTATAATGTCCTTTTTCATATCTTATTTTTCTTTTTGCACTGAGCACTGAGCACTGAGCACTGAGCACTGAGCACTGAGCACTGAGCACTGAGCACTGAGCACTGAGTACTGAGCACTGAGCACTGAGCACTGAACACTGAGCACTGAGCACTGAGCACTGAACACTGAGCACTGAGCACTACTTTCTGCGCTTCGCCGTTTGAATACACTCCCGCTGGGCAATAATCACTGAAACCCCTTCGAAAGCCAGTTCTTCGGATATGATTTCACGGTTTTCATCATGGTGTTTCCGAAGCGGATTCATGATCCGTATGTGTGCCGGTTCCACCCCGATCCCTGTGCATATCTCCACCAGCCTGTTGGTGGCATGAGACTTCTGTCCCCCGGTCATCCCGGTGGTGGAGTTGTCCGAAATAATCACCGTTACCGGACTCTTTTCAACCACCGCATCCAGCAATCCGGTCATCCCCGAATGGGTAAAAGTTGAGTCCCCTATCACGGCCACCGATGGTCTCAATCCGGCATCCGAGGCTCCTTTGGCCATGGTCACCGAGGCACCCATATCCACACAGCTGTTGATGGCATTGTAGGGCGGCAGGGCACCCAATGTGTAACAGCCGATGTCAGAAAAAACCCTTCCGGGAGCATATCCTTCGAGGGCTTCACTGAGTGCGTTGTACATATCGATGTGACTGCAACCCTTACAGAGGGCAGGCGGACGGGTCTTGACCACATCCGGTATCTTCCGGCCCGGTTCAAGCTTCAGTTTCATGGCAGATTGGACCAGCCGCGGATTCAGCTCACCGTCCCGTGGCAGGGTACCATCCAGTCTTCCCCTGATGGAATGTTTGTTGTCAAGCACTCCGCTCAACGATTCCTCCACTACCGGTGCTCCCTCCTCCAGGACCACCACTTCATCCACCCCCCCCACAAAGTCATTGAGTATTCCGGCAGGTACAGGGTACTGGATTATTTTCAGAACAGGATGATTGAACCCGGCCCCGCCGGCCACTTCCCTGTAGTAGTTATAGGCCAGTCCGCATGCAATGATCCCCCTGGAGCTATCTTCGCCTTTTTCCACCAGGTTCAAGCCTGCCGCCTGACTTTCTGTCTCCAGCTTTTCCTGTAATGACAGCAGGGTTTTATATCTTTTCCGGGCCATGGAGGGCAGCAATATAAACTGTTTCAGATCGGATGGAAGTTTCAGTCCGTTTTCAGGGCGTTCAGGGCTCCTTTCCACGGCCGACCTGGAATGGGCCAGACGGGTGGTGATGCGCAGCATGACCGGCAGACTGAACTTTTCCGAGAGATCAAACCCGTAACGGACCAGATCATAGCACTCCTGCTGATTGGACGGTTCCAGAACCGGTACCCTGGAGAACTTCCCGTAAAACCTGGAGTCCTGTTCATTCTGTGAGGAATGCATGGACGGATCGTCAGCCACCACCACCACCAATCCCCCGTTCACTCCTGTGATTGCGGCATTCACAAAGGCATCGGCTGCCACATTCAGACCCACATGCTTCATGCATACCATGGCTCTTTTTCCTGCATAAGACATTCCCAGTCCTGCTTCCATGGCTGTCTTCTCATTGGCTGACCAATCCGAATGCACCCCCCTCTCCCTGGCCTGTTTCGATTTCTGAATGTATTCCGTAATTTCAGTAGACGGAGTACCCGGATAAGCATATACCCCTGAAAGGCCTGCATCGAGCGCCCCCTGACCAATGGCTTCATCACCCAGCAATACAAGTTTTGACATGAACAATGCACTTTAGTGTGTGGCTCAAAATTATAAAAATCGGGACGGCGATTTGCTATTCTAAAACATGATCAGGAGGTGATGGTGATCACCAGCCGGCGGGATCCTCCGCGATTCCTGAATTCGCACAGGTATAGTCCCTGCCAGGTTCCCAGATTCAGCCTGCCGTTGGATATGGGAATGCTTACCGAACTGCCGATGATGGATGCCTTCAAATGCGCAGGCATGTCATCGGATCCTTCAGATATGTGGCTGAAAAGCGGGTGGTTCTCCGGAAGCAGATGGTTCAAGAAAGACTCAAAGTCGTCCCTGACCGAGGGATCTGCATTCTCGTTGAGGGTGAGCCCGGCTGATGTATGCTGGATCAGCACATGCATGACACCTGTCCGGGGAAGTTCTCCCGCCGCCTCTTCCACTTTGCGGGTGATCAGGTGAAAGCCCCTTGGCATGGGGGAAAGTGTGATGGTAAACTGGGATACCATAAGTGCAACAAATTGTTAATAAAAAACAAAAATAGCCCATAATTGAACCTTCCTTCCCATTACGGGTCCATTTTTTATCTATTTTTGGGCATGTTTTCCGGAATGCATAGGATTCTTCTGTCGCTCATCATGGTCTGTGGTTTCCTGGGGGCTTCCATCCCTGATCTGATGGCTCAGAAAAGAAGCAACCCGGAGGATGAGCTGGTTCAGTTCTCAGGAATTGTCCGTAACCTCGAGCACAAGCCCCTGCCCGATGTCAATATTATTATCCTCAACGACCGCAGGGGTACGACCTCAGACGACCGGGGGATGTTCTCGTTCGTTGTACATCCCAATGATACGATCCTGTTCAGTCACATGGGGCATAAAGGGACCATCCATGTGATCCCCGACTCGCTGGCCGGACAGCAGTATCCGGCTGATATCTTTATGGTGAGCGATACCTTCCGCCTGGCTGAAGTAAGGATCTACCCGTGGAAAACCTACCAGGAATTCAAAGAGGCTTTCCTGGCCCTGGACCTGCCTGACGATGATGAACAGCGTGCCTATCACAACATTGCTCTGATCAAGACCCAGATCAAAATGAACCGGGATGGTGCAACCGCCAGTCCCACCATCGCCTTCAGGGATGTAATGAGACAAGAGTACAACCAGCTGTATACGGCCGGACAAAGTCCCTATTATACCATTTTCGATCCACTCCGGTGGGCCAAATTCTTCGAATCTCTCAAACGCGGCGATTTCAAAGAAGATGATTGATATGCCTGCACAATTTTCCACGGCATTGAACAGTTAGTACTATATTCGGAAAAATCCTGAACGTGAAAAACCTGTTTCTCTCCTTTCTGGTGCTTTTCCTATTTACCGCTTGGTTGGACGGACAGGAGCAGGGTATCCTGACCGGAACGGTAAAAGACAGCCTGGGGGATCCCATCGAACTGGCCAATGTGGCCCTCCTGGGAACCGGGGAGGGGACCATGACCAATCAGAATGGTACTTTTCAGATGGATATCCCTGCCGGGCGCTCCTATACGGTGGTGGTTTCGTGTGTGGGTTACCGGACCGAAGAATTTGCCGTCAGGTTGCAGAATGGAGAGACCCGCGAAATGCATGTCTCACTCAGTACGGATGTGCGTTCCATCCAGGAAGTATCGGTGAGTGCCAGGCAGGAACGGGCCAGCACCTTTCAGCGCATCGATGTGGAAGACCTCACCTACATTCCTGCCACCACAGGAAAAGTGGAAGCCATCATCAAATCCCAGGCTGGTGTAAGTTCCAACAATGAACTGAGTTCGCAGTATGCGGTTCGTGGAGGAAATTTCGACGAAAACCTGGTCTACGTGAACGATATCGAAATCTACAGGCCCTTCCTGGTTCGCTCAGGGCAACAGGAAGGACTGAGTTTCGTGAATTCCGATCTGGTCTCATCGGTAAAATTCTCTGCAGGCGGATATGATGCCCGGTATGGTGATAAAATGTCGTCGGCACTGGACATCACCTATAAAAGACCGAGGAAATTTGCAGGTTCCTCTTCCCTCAGCTTGCTCGGGGCCTCGGCACATGTGGAGGGTGCATCCAAAACCCAGCGTTTCACTTACCTGGCTGGATACAGGTATAAGACCACCTCTTACCTGCTGAATACCTTACAAACCTCGGGAGATTACAAGCCGCAGTTTTCTGATCTACAAACCATGCTCAGCTACCAGCTTTCACGCAAGCTGGAGGTCTCCTTCCTGGGGAATTATGGATCCAACAAATACCAGTTCATCCCCAGCGAAACGGATGTGGAATTCGGGACCAAAGACCTGCCCCTGAACCTGAAGATTTACTATGAAGGCCAGGAAGCGGACCGGTTTGACACCTACATGGGCGCCCTCTCATTCTATTACAAGCCTTTGAAAGGGCTCTCCCTGAAACTTACAGGATCGGCTTTCCGCACCTCTGAACAGGAGACCTTCGATATCCTGGGCCAGTACTGGATCAATGAACTGGATAACACCATTGACTCAGATACCTACGGAGACAGCATCCTCAGTGTGGGCGTGGGCTCCCTCCTGAGCCACGCCCGGAACTACCTGGATGCCATTGTTGTTTCTGCTTCCCACCTTGGAAGCTACCAGCAGGGCAACAACCAGCTTCAGTGGGGACTTTCCTTCCAGTACCAGCGTTTTTTTGACCATATCAGTGAGTGGGAATTGATCGATTCGGCAGGTTATGTAATTCCTTATGACGGAAAGGAAATCATATTTCCGGATTCCAGGCAGGCAGACAACCAGATCAGTTACAACCTGTACAGTGCATTTGTCCAGAACATCCATGAAATAAATGCTGAAAAAGCCGATGTCTTCGTAACCACTGGGTTAAGAGGCACCGTTTGGAATTTCAACCGGACCACCATGGTAAGCCCCAGGATTACTGTCAGCGCCCAACCCTTCTGGGAAAGGGACATGATGTTCCATATCTCCGGTGGTATCTATTATCAACCTCCGTTTTATAAAGAGATGAGAATGCCTGACGGTTCCATCAACGATGAGATAGAACCCCAGCGCTCCATTCACCTCCTGTTGGGGGGTGATTACATTTTCACCATGTTCGACAGGCCCTTTAAATTAACCGGGGAAGCCTATTACAAATGGCTGAGTAACCTGGTCCCCTTTAGAATTGAGAATGTCAGGCTCTCCTATGCGGGAGAGAATATATCCGAAGGATTTGCACGGGGGATTGATTTCAAGCTGAACGGAGAATTTGTTCCCGGCGCTGAATCATGGATGACCCTCTCCCTGCTTCAAACCAGGGAGGATGTGAAAGGAGATTTCTACTATACTTATGACGGAGAAGACTTCATCCGGAAAGAAGCCGGAATGTTTCCAAGGCCAACCGACCAGCTGTTTACCTTCGGAATCTACTTCCAGGACTATTTCCCCAACAATCCCGGTTACAAGGTACACCTGAACGCCTTTTTCGGTACCGGACTTCCCCTTAGCAGCCCCAATGAAAATCAGTATTATACCTCCGAGCGCATGAGGCCTTACCGCAGGGTGGACATCGGGTTTTCAAAGGTAATCAAACGTGAAGGGGCCCAGCTGGGGCCCAGAAATCCCATCCGGTTTTTTGAGAGCATATGGGTCAGCGCAGAGATCTTTAACCTGCTGGGTATTAAGAATGAGGCATCCTACATTTGGATACGTACCCTCAGCGACCAGGAGGGAGTCCCAGGACGCTTTGGAGTTCCGAACTACCTGACAGGAAGAAGATTCAACGTGAAACTATCCGTCAACTTCTAAGTACCCAGTGCCTGGTACTTGGTGCAAAATCTTTCCTGAGTACTAAGTACTAAGTACTGAGCACTAGGCACTTACTTGCATTTTCCGGATATGAGGAATTTGCTGATCTCCATGCGGGTCCGTTCCCTTTTCTCCCAGGCAGCCACCTTGGCGGGTAACTGGGCCGGATTTCCCTTATACCCGATGGCCATCATGGCTGCAGGTTCATAGCGGGTTGGGATCACGAGGGTTTCATTTGCCCTCTCGACGTCATACCCCGACATCTGGTGCACAAACAGGCCCATATGGGTTGCCTGCAGCAACAGGTTTGCTACTGCCATACCGGTTTCATAGAAGGCCAGTCTGTTGGGACGGTTTTTGTAGGTTGAAATCACCTGGGCCATGGGAAGTACAAGCAGAGGTGCTGTTTGGGCCCACACCTGGTTGGGTTCGTCCAGAAGACTTAACAGCGTCTTGTATTCCGGCATTTCTCTGGTAGCGAATATAAATCTCCAGGGTTGCACATTTCTCGATGAAGGGGCCCATTTGGCAGCTTCAAAAAGAAGATGGATTGTATCATAATCAACAGGTTTTGAATCAAATGCGACCGGACTCCAGCGACTGGTAATCAAATCATGAATTTTTTCCATAGGTTTCTATCTCAATGGTGGTTTATTTATACTATGTTATAACAGTCCAGTGAGACATATGTTTTATTAACTTTACGCTTCTTTGTTTTCGAACCATAAATAACAGGTAATGCCATGAACACACAAGATTACATTCAGCGGGAAGATAAATTTGGTGCGCATAACTACCACCCCCTGCCCGTGGTACTTGACCGGGGTGAAGGAGTTTTTGTCTGGGACGTGGAGGGCAAGAGGTATTATGATTTTTTATCAGCCTATTCTGCTGTAAACCAGGGACACTGCCACCCAAAAATTGTAGGCGCCATGAAGGAACAGGCTGAAAAGCTTACCCTCACATCAAGGGCATTTTACAACAGCATGCTGGGTGAATTCGAAGCCTACATCACCAGTTATTTCGGGTATGAAAAAGTGCTCCCCATGAATTCCGGTGCCGAAGGGGACGAGACTGCGCTGAAACTCTGCCGGAAATGGGGATATGAAAAAAAGGGGATCCCGGAAAATGAGGCAAAAATTATTGTTTGTGAGGGAAATTTCCACGGCCGGACCATCACAATCATCTCCATGTCCACCGATCCCGACTCCTACAAGGGGTTTGGTCCCTATACTCCTGGTTTTATTACCATACCCTACAACGACACCGATGCACTTGCCAAAGCCCTGGAAGAACCCAATGTGGCAGGATTCCTGGTAGAACCGATCCAGGGAGAAGCAGGTGTTTATGTTCCCGATGACGGTTTCCTGAGCAAGGCCTTTGCCTTGTGCAAGAAAAAGAATGTGCTGTTCATTGCCGATGAGGTGCAGACCGGTCTGGCGCGGACAGGAAAACTCCTGGCCTGTGACCATGAAGGGGTCCGTCCCGACATCCTGATCCTGGGGAAAGCGCTTTCAGGAGGAGTCTATCCCGTATCAGCCGTACTGGCAGACGATGACATCATGCTCTGCATCCGCCCCGGGGAGCACGGAAGCACCTACGGAGGAAATCCTGTGGCTGCCAGGGTAGCCATCGCTGCACTGGAGGTGATCAAGGAAGAAAATCTCGCCGAACGGGCCCAGAATCTGGGTGAGAAATTCAGGGCTGATCTGAGAAAAATCGTTTCTCCCATGGTGGAACTGGTAAGGGGAAAAGGGTTGCTTAATGCCATGGTGATCAAACCCACCAAAGGAAAAACCGCATGGGATGTGTGTCTTGCCTTGAAAGAAAACGGACTACTGGCCAAACCCACCCATGAACACATCATCCGCTTTGCACCTCCCCTGGTGATTACCGAAGCGCAGTTGAAAGAGTGCGCCGGTATCATTGGCAAAACCCTCGCTTCTTTCTAGGGAAAAGAAGCAGATTACTTCTTCAGATACTTCACCGTTTCAACGCCATGATCACCCTCTATTTTAATGAGATACATCCCGGTATGCAGTTCTGAGATATCCATATACAGAAGACCGGCCGCGGAGGGGAATTCCCTTGATTCAACCAAATTCCCCACCATGTTGTAGACCTGAACAGTATAATCTCTGCTTGCTGTACATTCAATGTTCAGCAAGCCGCTGCCGGGATTGGGGAACAAAGTGAATTTGCCCATAGATACGGTTTTAATATCTACAGTACCCGATGTATCGATACCCTTCTTTCTCAGAAAGAAGTCCAGCCCGGAAACGATCTTGTTGGCCAGAATTTCCACTTCGTAGGTCTGAATCATCGGCAGTCCGGGCACATCAACAATCAGGGTGTATGTGCCGTCGGGAACATTGTCGAATACATAGTTGCCCAGATCGTCGGTCTCCACATAAGCGACAATGTCTTCTTCAAGTGTGGATTTCTGCTGGGTCTTTTTTCTCACCAGGATCACGGAGGTCTTGGTTACAGGTTCCCCCTTGGTACCCTTAAAACTTCTCGTGTCAAATTCATCCGCATAGCTTACATTCCCGGACATCTGCCCGCTTCCATCCGCTTCAGTCAGCCTGGGTATTTCGGACAGGTTGATATAAAGAGACTTGAATTTCGTTTCGGCTTCAATAACAACTTCTTTGGCCTCATCCCATGAAATAGCTCCGCCCGAATAGGTTGGTATCCCATCGGGATACTGGATCTTATCGGGTGTAGCCATCATGATATAGTCTCCCGGATAAAGTCCTTCAAAAAGAAATACACCATCGTCATTCACATCGACCGTATTGGCAACCGGATAAGCACCTGAGGCTGTAGAGAGGTATGCTATAACCTGACCCGGAAAAACAGGAAGCCCCGCTTTGGTGAGCAAGGTGCCTCCCAGTTCATTGTTCACATCCAGGGAGGCAAGAACCGCTGTGTAGGAATCCTGGGAGGTGATCAGCTGTCCACCTATCAGGAGGGGATCAGCAACAGACTTGTACATGGAAGAGAACACCTCTCCGTCCCTCAATACCTGGAGGTCAGCGCCATAAGCGCCATAGCCACCACTTGGGAGAGACGCATTGTTATACCACAACAGCGTGCCGTCATATTTCAGACCCAGGTGGAAAATTGGCCGTGTACCCGGGACGGAATCAGTTCCGACACCATCCAGATCCTTCAGATAATCAGTGGTCCCCATCAATGAAACATTGCCACTGCCATCCACATCAAAGCCGTGAATATTCATATTACTGGAGGAAAGGGCATACCCCCACAGTTCATCTCCCGAATTTATATCCAGAGCTGCCACAAAAATACCATTGTAGTATGGTTTATCAAGGAATTTTCCGGCCACCCGGAATGAATCACTCATAAAACCCGAGGTCAGGTAGAGGATCTCATCATTCCACTGAATGGCATCCCAGTCGATATATTCGCTGAACTGTTCACTTTCTATCTCTCTTTTTCTGGGGACGCTCAGGGTACCCTTTTTCCCTATCTGGTAAGTTTCTGCCATATTTTGCAGGGGCCTTATCCACCTGACGGACCCGTCTTGAGCCATACTGAAAGCAATCTGATTGGAATAGCCATCCCCGTTTTTAAAGCTGATTTCCACACCACCCAGTTTAAAATATCCTGTTGTGGTAACACCTGTCATGATCACGTCCCCACTCCTCAGGGGCAATCCTTTGTATATCTGACTGGTGTAGTAATAATCCATCCCGCCCAGGTTTCCTTCCTGGACCCATTCAAGTGTAAAATCCTTATCCAGTTTAAAAGCAAAGAGGCCATCCATTTCCATCATCATACCCGTCAGTGTAGTTGCCCCGATGACAGGCGCCCTGTCCCCCTCATAGACCCCGGTGATAATCACATTACCCATTTGGTCAGGAACCACAGTGATGTTTCGATAATAGCCGTATTCGCCCTCCGGTTCCATGCCGGCCGTAAAGACTCCGCTCAGCGCCAGATTCCGGTCATAACGCAAAACATAAAGATATTCCTGCAAATCAGCTCCAATCTCGCCATGTCCCGCCACGCTTAAAGGATGGTTTGAGGTGCCTGCCACGTAAAGGTCGCCGGTGGATTTGTCCATCTGAAAAGTGGAATTCACACTTTGTGACGGGGCCGGGTACCAGATGGAGACAATGTTCTCGAACTGGCACCTGTCATTGTACCTTGCCAGGAACTCAATCTCATAGCCCTCATTGATTGGGATCACCACTCCTGTATTTGTTTGCACGTTTTCAAAGGCACTACCCGCCAAGGTAATTCCACCATCAAAGGAAAATGCATTGTTGGGAATGTAGGACCCCCTGATGTAATTGGCATACTGGTGGTCACCTTTTTCATTGTATCTGATGAAATAGATATTGGCAAATTCGCCGTCCACTCCATCCAGCAAGGGGTGATCTACCGATGTATGATAGGTTCCCCCAATCCAGTAAAAATTATTGGGACCCGCCTCTACCATCTGACAATAGTAGGGCCAACCGGTCAGCCCGATGACATCTGAATTACCTGTCACCAGGTGTTGTCCCGACAAGGCTCCTGCTATTGCCAGGGCCGAAATGAAGGTGACTAAATGTTTCATTGTATAATGGATTTAGGTTATTTCAATTGCGAGTACCGGATGCCCATGACCAGAATGTCATCCACCTGCTCGTAATTTCTCATCCAGGATTTTAACTCGGCTTCAAGCTGCTCTTCCTGTCTCTCCATCGATTCGATGCTGATTTGCTGAAGGAATCGCTTGAAAGGTTTTGCTTTGTATTTCCCCCCACTTTCACCGCCGAACTGATCCGCAAATCCGTCCGAAAAAAGGTAGATCATATCCCCGTCCTGGATCTGGATTTTGTGATTGGTGAAAGAGTACTCATCTCCTTCATGTTTCCCTATGGGCATCTTATCTGCTTTGAATTCGATCATTTCTCCCCCCCTGACCAGCAGCAGCGGGTTGTATGCACCTGCATACTCCATGATGTTGATCTGTTTGTCAATGACCACCAGTGAAAGATCCATGCCATCCCTTGCCTGGGTGTCTTTGTGGGACATGGAATTGATGATGTATCTCCTGAGGCGGTTCAGTATCTCACTGGCCTTCAGAATTTCGTCTTTGTTCACTATCTCATTCAGAAAGGTGAGACCCAACAGGCTCATGAATGCACCTGGCACACCGTGTCCGGTGCAATCAGCAGCACATACGATGATCCGGTCCTGTTTCTGCTCCACCCAATAAAAATCCCCGCTTACAATATCCCTGGGCTTAAAAAGGATAAAATGTTCAGGGAGGGTTTTATCAAGGGAAATTTTCCCCGGGAGAACCGCATGCTGAATGTGCTTGGCATAATGGATGCTGTCGGTTATTTCCTTGTTCTGGCCTGCGATCTCATCCCGCTGTGCCTCTATCTCCTCTTTCTGAACCTCTATCTCCCTGGTCCGCTCCTTCACCTTGCTTTCCAGCACTCTTTTCTCACGGATCAGCTGCCGTTCCCTGTATTTGATGGTTCCGTAGATCAGTGACAATCCTGCCAGCACCTCCAGCAAGATAAACCAGAAAGTCTTCCAGACGGGAGGTTTGATGGTGAACGCAAAGCTTTCCTCCTGTTCAGAGGCCACACCATCCAGGTTGAATGCTTTTACCCTGAAAACATAGTTGCCATTGGGTAGTTTCTTGTAAGAGACACTCCGGTCTATTCCAGGCGCTGACCAGGAATCTTCATACCCTTCCAGGAAACAGGCAAACCTGTTCTGCTCCGGGATGGTGGTATGAATTCCAGTAAAACTGAATTCCAGAGAGTTTCTGTTGAAAGGAAAAGCAGGATTAAGCTCTTTGGCATCCTCATTGGCCTTGTACTTCTGACCATCAACAACAGGTGGAAACAGGATTAAATCAGGAGGGACCGTGTCTTTTTTATCATAGGACGAAAGGTAGTGGACCAGACCCGAAACCGTCCCCATCCAGAGATCGCCCTGTGCTCCCCTGGTGACCGCCCCCTGATTCGTTTCAAGGGGGTAAAACCCATCCTCGATCCCATAGTAGTCGATCTTTTCACTTTCAGTATTATACCTGAAAAGCCCCTTCTCGGTGCCCAGCCAGAGTGAAGTACTGTCATTGATCTCCAGGAAATAGATGGCATTGGAAGGAAGTCCCTTGCCTGCGCCCAATTTAATTATCGCAGGTTCAGGATACCCGGTGATCTTTGAAAGCCCCCTGTCTGTCCCCACCCAAACGTTTCCATGGGAATCATGGGTGATATCGTAACATTTATTTGATGAGAGACTGTCAGAAGTTGTATAATTTACAAGGTGTTGTCCATCTAAGTTGAAAACTGAAACGCCTCCCCTGGTGGCACAATATACCAGGTTCCCCACCTGGTCAATGGCGTTGACCTGGAGGTCCAGCAGCGTCCTTTGACCATGATGAACCTTCAGGGTGGATCCATCCATGATATACAGCCCGGAATCAGTTCCGCACCACAATTTCCGGTCCTCCGCATAATAAAGGCTGTAGAACTCGAGAAGGCCTGCGTCCTTCCAATATTCCATCTGGGTAAGCGCCCTTCCGTTGAAATGGTACAATCCCACATCTGTTCCCACAAAAATGTTTTTATGAAAATCCTCCGCAAACGAGAGCGTAACTCTCCCGGAAATATACCCGTTCCTCTCTTCATCCATCATGTAAACCTGATCTCTGTATATGTACATCAGATAACCATAGGGACTGAACCACAAACGCTCCCTGGAATCAAGGAAAACTGATGAAACATTGTTTTCAGGCAGAACAATATCCGAATCAGTTACTTCAAAAATGACCCTGCCATATTTGGAAACCCCGCTGATGGTCCCCAGCCAGATGCTGCCATACCTGTCCTCCAGAATGTCAGTAACCAGATCATTGACAAGGTTGTTTTTGATGGTCAGATTCCTCAGTTTCTCTTTATCCAAAAGCCACACCCCTTCCTGGTAATCCACAATCCAGATCCGGTGAAGGCCATCTTCGTAGATCTCCCTGGCAAGTGGTTTGTATGCTCCCTGGCATGCATGCATGCTGAAGTGCCCGTTCTCATAGACAAAAAGCCCTTCCGTATAAGTTCCGCACCAGACCCTGCCCATGTGGTCCACAGTCATGCTCAGTACTATTTCATCTGTCAATCCATCAGAAAATCCCAGCCACTCATCACCTTCCCCATCCCGAACCAAGATCCCGCTGCCCTGTGTGGCATACCAAAGCTGCCCCTCACTTGTTTCAATGATATCCGAAATCACATTATCAAATCCCAGTTCTTCTTTGTAAGTAAAGGGATCATCAAAGATGGTCAGACCGAAGAGTGGATGGGTGGCCACATGGACCCTTCCCCGTGAATCCACAAAAATATCCTTGATACTGTTATCGCTGAGCGCATTCTCCTTGGTATAGGAAATGATCGTGTCCGGTGTCACAACGGAGAGACCATAGGCTGTGGCAACCCAGATATTCCCCTTATGGTCTTCTTCCAGCCTGTCCACCCTGTTGCTCACCAAGCCATGCGCTTCATCGAAGATCCTGAAAAGAGTCCCGTCAAACCTGGCAAGCCCCCCCTCAGTTCCCAGCCAGACATCCCCGTTGCGGGCTGCCAGCAAGCAATTCACAAAATTATTGGGAAGTCCGTTGGAAATGGTAAAATACTCAAATTCATAGCCGTCAAACCGCGCAGCGCCCACCTGGGTGGCAAACCAGATGTATCCTTCCGAATCCTGGCAGATTCCGTTTACAGTGTTCTGTGGCAGGCCGTTCTGAATGGTATAATTTTTGAAGGGGATCTTCTGCGCCTGGGTGGAAAATACCAGCACTGAGAATAACAGGATCCAAATGATGCGTTTGATGGTCACGGAAGAGATACTTTGTTTATATTGCACTAAAAGCATAATCACCTCAATTTATGAAAAAATACAGGGTTCTACTGCTCCTTTTAATAACATTAACATCTTGTTTACACCCTGAAAGCAGGTCCTGGATCATCCCTGTGACCATCGACACCTCTGATCTATTGTATACGCCTGAGCAGATGGAAAGTTACGAAATAAGGCGACACATTGTACTAGATTCAACCAGTCTTGGCTATATGATCCTTAAATCCTCTGATCAAGATAGTTACAGCCGGCATGGATTCAGGCCCAACAACTATTTTTTCTACCTGACAGGGTACAGTGAACCAGGCAGCTATGTGATCCTGGACAAGGAGGGTAAGAAGCCTTTTATCCTCTCCCTTCCCTGTGAAAGCATCAGGACCCTGATTTATGAAGGCGAAAAACAGTCTCCCGGCCAGGTGAAACAAACATACCTGGCTGACCGGGTAGTTTCCTGTGATGAAGCCCATGGAGTGCTTGATTCCCTGCTGAAGACGGGGCTTCCGGTCTATACGGACCTTGACAATACGGCGCTGATGCAGGATTTACAAAGGATTGCCGGTAAGAATAGGGAGATGAAGTTCAGGAGCGCAGCTGCCATACTGGACGAGATGCGGGTGATCAAGGATCCCATGGAGATTGACCGGCTTCAAAAGGCGTGTAACATTACCGCCCGGGCGCTGACCAGGGTCATGACAGCATGCGATCCCGGTCAGTATGAATTTCAAATGGAATCGGTGATTGAAGGGACTTTCCTCGAATACGGTTCATCCATGCCCGGATTTCCCTCCATTGTGGGATCGGGCCCCAACAGCACCATTCTGCACTACGAATCCAATGACAGGATGATGCAGGACGGGGATCTGCTGCTGATGGATGTCGGCGCAGCGTATGGTAGTTACAGCGCTGATATTTCGCGTACCATCCCTGTAAATGGAAGATTCAGCAGGGAGCAGCGGACCATTTACCAGCTTGTGCTTGATGCCCAGCTGGCTGCCATTGAGAAGATGAAACCCGGACAAGGATATATAGATGGGCATATGGCAGCCAAAGAGGTCATTGTTCATGGACTGGTAAGCCTGGGCCTGATCACCGATCCTGAAAGCCCCTGGCAGGTCAGATTCTACATCTTGCATCCCTCGTCCCATTACCTTGGGATGGATGTACATGATGTGGGTGACATGGGCGGTACATTCACCGGTTTTATGGAAAGAACTCCGGATGATTCCATTGCTAGCAGGATGCTGGAACCCGGTATGGTTCTTACCATTGAACCCGGACTCTATTTCAGGGAGAATGGCCTGGAAAAGGCATTTGATATCTTCCGGTATGAAGCCGACTCAGCCGAGATCGCAGCTTTCATTGAGGCGGTCCGCCCCAACTACGAGAAATACATCAATATCGGGGTTCGGATCGAAGACGACATCCTGATCACCAGGGAGGGCAACCTGAACCTCTCCCGCTATGCACCCAAAGAAATTGAGGATATTGAGCAGATCATGAGGTAAGCACCTTTTTTAACGCTCCTCTACCAACACTTTTGTGATGATGTCACCCTGGCGGATGTCATCGATCACATCGACGCCTTCGTAGACTTTGCCAAAACATGTGTGCTTGCGGTCCAGGTGGGCTGTGTTGGTGCGGGAGTGACAAATGAAGAATTGTGATCCGCCTGTATCCCTTCCGGCATGTGCCATGGAGAGTACACCGCGATCGTGGTACTGGTTGTTTCCATCCAGCTCGCACTTGATGGTGTACCCGGGTCCGCCCATGCCGTTTCCGTCGGGACAGCCGCCCTGGATCACGAAATCGGGGATCACCCTGTGAAAAGTGAGACCTTCGTAGTAGCCGTCTTTGGCCAGTTTTAGAAAATTATCCACGGTGCCGGGAGCATCCTTCTCAAAAAACTCCACCTTCATTACACCTTTTTCTGTATGGATTTCTGCTTTCTTCATTTGTATTGTTTTAATTGAGCCACGAAAGTAATAAAATTTTCCTGCTGAGCACTGAGCACTGAGCACTGAGCACTGAGCACTGAGCACTACTTATGTCTCTGCCTAAGGATGGTTTCCACATCCTTCAGGCTGAAGCCTTTGGCAGCAAGCAGCACCATCAGGTGGTAGACCAGGTCGGCTGCCTCGTTCAGAAACAGGTCGTCATTCTCATCTTTGGATTCGATCACCAGTTCAATTGCTTCCTCTCCCACTTTCTGTGCAATTCTGTTGATCCCTTTGGAAAAAAGGTTTGTGGTATAGGAGTTCTCAGGCATCTCCTCCTTCCGCTGCTGAATCAGCTCCTGCAGGGTGTTCAGGAATCCCGCACTGCTGCGGTTTGCTTCTTTAAAGCAGGTATCGCTGCCCGTGTGACAAACCGGCCCAAGGGGAGCAACCTTGATCAGCAGGGTGTCCTGGTCACAATCCTCCATAATCTCCTTCACATCCAGGAAAGATCCACTTTCTTCCCCTTTGGTCCAAAGCCTGTTTCTGGTGCGGCTGAAGAAGGTAACCCTGCCCTCTGCACGGGTCTTTTCCAGGGCCTCCTCGTTCATGAATCCCAGCATGAGTACCACCCCTGTTTCCGCATCCTGGATGATGGCCGGAATGATTCCATTTAGTTTTGTAAAGTCCATATTATCTGACAATAATGTTGTTTAGCTTTAAGTATGCCTTCAATTCTGGAACCGGGATTTCATTGTAGTGAAAGATACTGGCTGCAAGCGCCGCATCGGCATAACCTTCCCGGAATACCTCCACGAAGTGCTCCTTTTTCCCGGCTCCGCCGGAGGCAATCACAGGTATGGAAAGTTTTTGCGACAGCATCCGCAGTGCCTCACAGGCATAGCCATCCTTGGTACCATCATGGTTCATGGAGGTAAAGAGGATCTCTCCCGCACCCCGCTCCTGTGCCTCCCGTGCCCAGCTGAACAGCTCCTTTTCCGTAGGGATCCTTCCCCCGTTTACAAAGACTGTCCAGCGGTCATCCTTTAGCCGGGCATCAATGGCCACTACCACAAACTGGTTTCCGAATCCACCCGATATACGGTCAATCAGCCCCGGGTCCCGCACTGCAGATGAGTTGATGGATACTTTGTCTGCACCGGCAGCCAGGAGTACCTCCGCATCGGCCACATGGTTGATCCCGCCACCTACCGTAAAAGGGATGTTCAGGTGTCCGGCAATACGCCTCACCAGGTCCTCAAAGAGCTTCCTGCCTTCATGGGTGGCGGTAATGTCCAGGTAGACCAGTTCATCGGCCCCTTCCAGTGCATATTTGGCCCCCAGTTCCACAGGGTCCCCCACATCCACCACATTTTCAAAATTGATCCCTTTCACAGTCTTCCCATTCCTGATATCCAGGCAGGGTATGATCCTTTTGGCCAGCATATCACGCGTTTTTCAATATATATTCTTCCAATGTTTTTAGCGGGATCCTGCTTTCGTAGATCGCCTTTCCCACAATGACACCGTCAATCCCCGCCTGGTCCAGATTCACAATATCCTCCATCCGGCTGATCCCTCCGCTTGCAATCAGGCATAAGGACCTGAATTCTGCCTTGATCTTTTCATAGCGCTTCATGGAAGGTCCCTGCAGCATTCCATCCAGGGCAATGTCTGTACAGATGGCTTTCCTGATTCCCTCTGCATGATAAGCCTTCAGGAATGCCATCAGTTCAATGGATGTATCCTCTTCCCAGCCCGAAACAGCTATCATTTCATCCTTGAAATCGGCTCCCAGGATGATCTTATCCGGACCATGCCTCTCCAGCCATCCCAGGAAAAGGGAGCGGTCCTTGACGGCAATGCTCCCTCCGGTAACCATTTTTGCTCCCGATTCGAAAGCCAATATGACATCCTCATCACTCCTCAGACCTCCTCCGGCATCAATTGAAAGCCCGGTCTTTGAAGCGATCTGTTCCAGTACCCGGAGATTGACCAGGCGTTGTTCCCTGACGCCATCCAGGTCCACAAGATGCAACCTCTTCAGTCCGTGGGCCTCGAACTTCATGGCCATATCCAGCGGATCCCCATACTCAACTTTCCGGCTGTAATCACCCTGGCTCAACCGGACACACTTTCCGTTGATGATGTCAATGGCGGGAATGATTTCAATCATAGCTCAATGAAATTTGAAAGAATCCGCTGACCAGGATCACCACTTTTCTCCGGGTGGAACTGGGTGGCAAAGAAATTCCCTTTCTGCATGGCTGCACTGAAGGGAACCATGTATTCACAAAGTGCGGCGGTTTCACTACAGGCTGGTACATAGTATGAATGCACAAAATAGACATAGGCCCCGGAAAGGGGGCCCCTGAACAATTCTCCCTTCACCTCTGTGAGGTCATTCCAGCCCATGTGGGGCACTTTAAGACCCTTTTCAGGGAAACGACGTACCGCTTGGTCGAAGATCCCGATACACGCTGTATCACCCTCTTCGGACCAATTGCACATGAGTTGCTGACCCAGGCAGATTCCCAGGACAGGTTGTGTCAGCCCTTTGATAAGCTTGTCCAGCTCCCGTTCTTTCAGGTAGGCCATTGTACTGGCCGCTTCCCCCACCCCGGGAAAGATCACTTTATCGGCAGATTTGATCGTGTCCGGATCATCGGTGATCCGGGCTTCCACCCCCAGCCTTTTCAGCGCATAATCCACCGACCGGATGTTCCCTGCATTGTATTTGATAATAGCCACATTCATGGAATTACCAACTTAAAGTTTCCCTTTGGTTGTTGGAAGTGCCTGACTTTCAGCATCCAGTTTCACTGCCATTTTTATTACCCTGGCAAAGCCCTTGAATACAGATTCAATCATGTGATGTTCATTCTCTCCTTCAGCCCTGATGTTCAGGTTACATTTGGCACTGTCAGCGAAACTTTTAAAAAAGTGAAAGAACATCTCCGTGGGCACATCACCGATCATCTCTCTTGTAAAATTCACATTCCATTCCACCCAAGCTCTTCCTCCCAGGTCGAGGGCCACAGTGGCCAGGGAATCATCCATGGGCAGCACAAAGGCATACCTTTCTATTCCTCTTTTATCTCCCAGGGCTTCCAGGAAGGCCTCTCCCAGGGTAATGGCTGTGTCTTCAATGGTATGGTGCTCATCCACATGCAGGTCCCCATTGGCCTTCACCAGCAGGTCCATACCTCCATGCTTTCCCAGCTGGCCCAGCATATGGTCAAAAAATCCGAGTCCGGTGGAGATCTCCGTCCGGCCCTCCCCGTCCAGGGAGAGTTCCACAGTGATCTGTGTTTCACCGGTGACCCTGGTTTTCCGGCTGAAGCGCATGCGCGAACGGACAGTACGGTAAATCTCATCCCAATTGTCGCTTATCAGGGTGCAGTTCTCCTGCAAACCCTTTTCTTCAATCACCTTTTCCATCGCGGGCGATCCGTAAAGAATTCCCTGTGCACCCAGGTTCCTGGCCAGTTCAATGTCAGTGATCCGGTCACCAATTACATAGGAGTTTTCCAGATCGTATGCTCCGTCCATATAGCCGGTGAGCATCCCCGTTCCCGGCTTGCGCTTGGGTGAGTTCTCCCGGGGCAGGGAGGGGTCGATGTGCTCAGCATCAAATTCCACCCCCTCATTTCTGAAAGCGGTGAGAAATTTCTGGTGTACCGGTATATAATCCTTTTCAGGGAATGAAGCAGTGCCCAGTCCGTCCTGGTTGGAGACCAGAACCAAAGCATATCCGGTAAAACGCCTCAGTTTATAAAGATTCCGGAACACACCGGGAATAAATTCCAGTTTTTCCAGGGAGTCCACCTGATAATCCTCAGGCGGCTCCTTGATCAGGGTACCGTCCCGGTCCAGAAAGATGACTCTTTTTTTCATCCCTTGCTATTTTTCAGTTGTCTGCTCATACAATTCCAGGGCTTCCAGGAGCCGGCTATTTTCGCCTTCCGTACCCACGGTGATCCGCAGGCACCCGTCACAAAGGGGAACAGAAGAGCGGTCCCGTACAATAATACCGCGATCCATCAGGAAGGCATACACTTCCCTGGGCCGGTCCATTTTCACCAGCAGGAAATTGGCATCGGAGGGGTATACCTTTTCTACAAAATCCAACTTCCCGAGCCTTTTATATAGTATATCCCTTTCCTGCAGTATTCCTTCCACCCAGAGGGCACTTTTGTTTCCCTGGCCCAGAGACCTCATGGCCTCCTGTATGGTCAGGGTATTCACATTGTAGGGGTACTTTATTGCTGTCAGGTAGCCGATCAGTTCCGGGTGTGCAAAGGCCATCCCGAGCCTGATCCCTGCCAGACCCCACGCCTTGGAAAATGTTTGAAGCACCACCAGGTTCTTCTTTTCCGGAACCAGCGAAAGCAGACTCTCCTTCCTGCTGAAGTCTATATAGGCCTCATCCACCACCACCATACCGGGGGCCCGGCCGATCAGCTCAAGTATGGCACCCCGCTCCAGTGAATTGGAAGTGGGATTGTTGGGAGAACAGAGAAAGATCATTTTGGTCCGGTCATCCGCCGCATCCAGAACCTTCCGGATATCCAGGCTGAAATCCTCCCTGAGCATCACACTTCTGCAGCTTACATCGTTGATACCGGCAGAGACACGATACATGCCGTAGGTGGGATCCACTGTGATCACATTATCCATACCCGGATCACACAAAACCCTGAATAACAGGTCGATAGCCTCATCACTCCCGTTTCCCAGAAAGAGGTTCCCGGGGAGCTGATCTTTCACTAAGGCAATCTGCTGCTTCAGCTCCCTCTGACGTGGATCGGGGTACCGGTTCAGGGGCGGATTGTGCGGATTCTCATTGGCATCCAGGAATACGGAGGCCGGACCGGAAAATTCGTCCCTGGCCGAAGCGTAGGGCACCAGTGTACGGATGTTCTCCCTTACCAGTTTTTGTATCTGAAAATTGCTACCCATTTCTGCTGGTTTTCAGCCTGATGGAGACTGCATTGCTATGGGCCTGCAACTGTTCGGCTCTCGCCATGGTCATGATGGCATTACCGATGTTGTGAAGCCCGTATTTGCTGATCTCCTGAAAAGTAATCTTTTTATAAAAACTGTCCATATTCACACCACTGTAGGCGTGTGCCCATCCGTTGGTAGGAAGGGTGTGGTTGGTCCCTGAAGCATAATCACCTGCACTCTCCGGTGTATAATCACCAAGGAAAACCGAACCTGCATTGATCACCCGGTCAGCCAGCTCGCTGTAGTTTTCAGTCACAATAATCAGGTGTTCAGGGGCATACTGATTGACCATGTCCATGATCTCATCAAGGTTTTTCAATAGAATCAACTTGCTGTTATCCAAGGCTTTACTTGCTATTTCTTTCCGGGGAAGCAATTCAAGCTGAGATTTCAGCATTGCCTGCACCTGTCCGATCAGGTCGCCTGAATCAGTAAAAAGAAGCACCTGACTGTCGGGCCCGTGTTCGGCCTGTGAAAGCAGGTCGGAAGCAATATATGCCGCATTGGAGCTTGCATCTGCAACCACTGCCAGTTCCGATGGTCCCGCAGGCATGTCGATGGCCACAGTATCGCGGCTGACTATCTGTTTGGCCATGGTTACATACTGGTTCCCCGGACCAAAAATCTTATTGACAGCAGGTATGGTTTCAGTTCCATGGGCCATGGCGGCTATGGCCTGTACCCCTCCCACCCGGAATACACGGTCAATCCCCAGAAGATCTGCTATATAGAGAATGTACGGATTAATATTTCCTTCCTTGTCCGGAGGGGAACAGAGAATCACTTCATTACAGCCGGCTATTTTTGCCGGAATTCCCAGCATCAGTACTGTTGAAAGCAACGGCGCTGATCCCCCGGGTATATAAAGCCCTACCCTCTGGATGGGCACCGGTTTCTGCCAGCAGCGCACACCGGCTGTGGTTACAATTGTTTCCAACTGGTGGGTCTGCTTTCTGTGAAATGTCTGGATGTTCCAGTGAGCATCTTCAATGGCGCGTTTAAGGGAATCGCTGGTCTTGCCTGCAGCAGCCCTGATCTCTTCCTTGGGGACCTCCAGGGTTTCAATTTCAACCATGTCAAATTCGCGGGTATAGGCACGGATTGCCTGATCACCCTGGATTGCCACATCTTTAATGATCTTTTCCACCTGATCTTCCAGCCTGGAATGATCCAGTTCGGGACGTTTCAGGATTTTTTTCCAGTTCGCACGCTCAGGATAACGTATAATGTTCATGTGAATACGGATTTGGTTCAAATAATCATTTTTTCAATGGGAATCACCAGGATTCCCTGGGCTCCAAGTTCTTTCAGCCGGTCGATCACCGCCCAGAAAGTCTTCTCACTGAGTACGGAATGGACCGAACTCCACCCCTCTTCTGCCAGGGGCATGACCGTGGGACTTTTCATACCGGGGATCACATCGATGATCTCCTGCAAATGTTCATTGGGAGCATTGAGCAGAATGTACTTGTTGTTGGACGCAGCCATCACACTCCGGATGCGGAACAGCAGGTCCGCCAGGATCTCTTTGACTTCATCCCCCAGGTTCGGGTTGGCTACAATCACTGCTTCAGAATTCATGACCGTTTCAACTTCTCTCAATCCATTGCTGATCAAGGTACTTCCCGAGCTGACAATATCGAAGATGGCATCAGAAATCCCGATGGAGGGCCCAATCTCCACCGAACCGCTTAGCACATGCACATCTGCTGTTATGCCATGCTCTCCAAGATATTTCTGCAGGATCACCGGGTAGGAAGTGGCAATTCGTTTTCCCTGCAGGTCCTCCAGGCTTTGGTAGGATTCTGCTTTCGGGATGGCAATGGAAAGCCTGCACCTTGCGTATCCGAGCCTCTCAATAAGCTCTACATTACATAGTTTTTCAGCATATTCGTTCTCTCCTACGATCCCAATGTGCGCCACCCCGTCCTCCACATACTGGGGGATGTCATCATCCCTCAGGTAGATCACTTCCAGAGGGAAGGACTGTGCAACGGACCTGAGTTTCCTGGATCCGTTGTTCAGGGAGATCCCTGCTTCTTTCAGCAGGTCCAGGGATTTCTCACTCAGGCGTCCTGATTTTTGTATGGCAACTCTTAATTTCTGCATATCAGTTCTTTTAAACGAAAAAAGGTCTGCAGTATCTGCAAACCTCACATCAAATTTCCGGGTTACATTGAACTGCACAGGCCCTAGCCGCTCATATGGTGATGGTGATGCTGGATCCAATGCTGGTTGTTGTTCCTCATTTCCTGAAAATCTTCTGCAATATTAACTAATAATTTAAAAACATCAAACCGATCAGGGGATTAAATTATCGCTAAATACGATTCGAATCTATCAAATCGACAGTCAGGGCACCATATCTTTGAGCAAAATGTTGGATGGAGATTCCCGGATTGAGTGCAGGATATGCTCATGGATATTTGTGATCCGGTTCAGCTCTTTAGATTCGGTAACCACCATCTGGTCACCCCCTGTCGATTCCATTCTGGAATAGACATACTCCACCGTGATCCTGTTGATGTCCACTGCCGGCAGATATGAGCGGTCCTTGGGGTTGTCAGCAGCCAGTTCCACCAGGATTCCTGCTTCAACCAGCTCATATACCAGTTCATTCACCAGCCGGATGGGAATGCCCAGTTCGTGACTGAGGGTGTGTGAATTCCACGGATCACCACCCTCCTGAAAATTATTGATGATGTGATAGGCGATCAAAAGCGTCAGAATTCTTTTGTTGTTGGAACTCAGGTTCAGTGCATTTTCTTCAAACTCGTAATTCTCTATATTCTGGTAGGCAAAGGAGATCTCTGCCCCCATGAGCACAATCAGCCAGGTGATTTGCAGCCACAGCAGAAACAGCGGAATAATGGCAATGCTGCCGTAAAGCGTATTAAACTTGAACACACCAATCTGGAGGTCCTGGTAGAGTGACTGAAAGATCATGGCCACTGTCCCTGCAAATATACCCGCGATAAGAGCATACCGGAATTTGACCTTGGTGTTTGGCATCACGATATATACAATGGTAAAAAGTAACCAGATGGAGAGGTAGGGAACAGACTTGATCAGGAACCCGATCAGGGGCTTAAGCAATTCGAACTCCATGGCCGTGGTCTGGATTTTCACCATCACACTTCCTGATATCCCGATTGCGAATGGAGTAAGAATCATAATGGCCAGGTAATCAGAGAATTTACGCATTGGACTCCTGGCCTTCCTGATCTGCCAGATATCATTGAAAGAGGCTTCGATGTTGTTCAGAACCTGGATGACAGACCAGAACAGGATAATGCCCCCGATCCCTGCAAGCAGGCCTCCTTTGGTTTTTAACAGCAAACTATCCACCATGTCCGTGACCCAGTTCATGATCTCATCCTGGCCTTTCATGTTGTTGTTGATCACTTCGTGCATGCGATCCTCAAACCCGAAATTTCTTGCGATGACAAAAGCAATGGCAAAAATGGGCACAATGGAAAGCATGGTAAAATAAGTGAGTGCAGCAGCCCGCACTGCAGCCCGGTCCTCAAAAAATCCCTTGAATGCCAGGATATAAATCCGGGATTGCCTGATCAGAAAATTCTTTCTCCGGGATTTGGATGTAAGATCATGGGTCCAGATCTCCTCCTTGAAGAAGGTTCTTAATTTTTTTAACATGCCAGTCTCTTTAACCTGGTAAATATACAAATCTTGGATAAGGATTTCTGGGGAAAAACTAACTTTGCCGGAAACTGACAAGTTTATGGCTACACTTAAAGAGAGACTGCACAAGTGGAAAGAGACCCGGACAGTATGGCAAAAGGCCGGCGACATCCTATTCTGGATGCTCCTGGTGCTGCTCGTTATTCCCGGACCCAGAAAAGCCATCTCCACCACCGTAAACAGGGTGGCCCTGTTGATAAAATCCCCCGGAATAATGGCAGAAGAGAAGCAGGTCGGCCTTTCAGAAAACGATTTGAACTGGGCACTCCAAAACAGGGACGGAGAAGTGTTCACACTGCAAACTGTTAAAGGACAGCCTGTTTTCCTGAATTTCTGGGCTACCTGGTGTCCGCCATGCGTGGCAGAACTTCCGGAGATCCAGAAAGCCTATGAAAAGTACTGGGAATCGGTGGCTTTTCTGCTGGTAACAAACCAGGAACCCGGGGTTGTTGAAGCCTTCATGGATAAACACGGCTATGAACTCCCCGTGGTCTACGCAGCAAGTCCGACACCCGGAGTATTTGAACACGGATCGATTCCTACCACCTACATTATCTCCCCGGAAAGCAAGATCGTGGTGAAGAAAACAGGTGCCGTGAACTGGGATTCGAAGGGGACAGACCGCATATTCAAACAACTGATCAGGTAGTTTTCCGGTAGTTGGTGATGGCCAGCGTTAAAATCATGACAGCAAAGACGCAAAGGCTATAGAACTCATGACTGATATCCCTGAAACCGGATCCCTTTAGCAGAATCATACGAATCACCTTCATAAAATAGGCCACCGGATTTATAATATTGATCTTCTGGGCCCAAAGAGGCATGCTTTCGGCCGGTGTAAATACCCCGCTCATCAGGATGAAAGTGATCATAAAAAAGAAGGCGATAAACATCAGCTGTTGCTGGGTATTGGAAATGGTGGAAAGAAAAAGCCCAATCCCCAGCACTGCCAGCAGGTAGATACAAGTAAAAAGGAAAAGCAGTCCGATGCTTCCCACCATGGGCAATCCGAAGAGGAGCCTTCCGATGAGCAGTCCGAATGCCAGTTCAAACAAGGCAATAATCATAAAGGGAAACAGTTTGGCCATGATGAATTGGTACTTCCGTATGGGGGTCACATTGATTTGCTCGGTGGTTCCCATCTCCTTCTCACTCACCAGGTTCAGTGCGGTAAGCAGCATGCCGATCAGGGTAACAATAATGACCAGGATCCCCGAAAACATATAGATCTTATAATCAAGCAGGGAATTGTACCAGTATTTGGGAATAATCTCCACAGAAGCAAGTTTTCCTGATCCCACCATTCCAAACCACTTTGCACGGACCTGGCCATTGAAATCAGTAATGATCTGTGTGCAATAGGCATTGATCAGGCCCGCTTCCGTTGAATTGATGGCGTTGACGAGAAGTTGTAGATCCGTTTCTTTTTCGCTGAAGAGCCGCTTCTCAAAACCATGCGGCATATGGAGAATCACATCCACCTGGTCACTGGTCAGTTCATCCAACGCCTCCTGGTAATCACCACCAGCCATGGTGATCTCAAAGAAGGGAGAGCCTGCAAATTGGGAAACCAGCTGACGCGATGCCTGTGAGTAATCCTGGTCAACCACTGCCATGCTGATCCCCTTCATTTCCAGGCTGGCTGCATAGGTCAAGAGGATCATCTGTACCACGGGAACCACAAAAATAATGGGAAGCATCAGCCTGTTGCGGAAAATCTGCTTGAACTCTTTAACCAATAATGTAGCCAGTATCCTCATATCCGTCGCTCTACTTCAATCTGATTTTAAACCTCCTGACCGAAGCCAGAATAAAGAAGAGGGTCATCCCCAGCAAAATCAGGGTCTCCTTCCAGATAAAAGCAATACCTGTCCCTTTTAACATAATATTCTTGACAATAACAACAAACCACCTGGCCGGCATGAGGGCAGAAAACCATTGGAGGACCCTTGGCATATTGTCGATGGGAAAAATAAACCCGGAAAGCAGGATGGTGGGCAACATCAGTCCCAGCATACTCATAAACATGGCCATTTGCTGTGTCTTTACACTGGTCGAAATAAGAACTCCCAATGAAAGAGCCAGGGTGATATAGAGCATGCATTCCAGCATCAGCAGCCAGAGACTTCCCATCACCGGTACATCAAATACCAGGAAACCAAGCAATACGATGGTCATTGCATTCACAAAGGACAACAATACATAGGGAGTTACCTTGCCCAGGATGATCTCCCGCGGCTTCAACGGGGATGCAAGCAATAATTCCATGGTGCCGAATTCCTTTTCTCGGGCAATGGTCACCGAGGTCATCAGGGCGGAAATAAGCATCAGGATCAGCGCCATCAGCCCGGGTATAAACATATATACTCCTTTCATCTCCTCGTTAAAGAACATTCTGGATTGAATATGCACCGACCAGGGAACCCCGACATCCTGCTTCATGGATTGAAAATAGGTCATCAATACCCCCTGAAGGTAAGTCAGTGAAAGCTGGGCTGTGTTGGCATCCGAAGCATCGGTAATCAGTTTTATTGCGGCCCGGTTCTCCCGCTGAAGGTTCCGCTCAAAACCCTCCTCAAAAACCACCACTATTCCGGCCCTGCCACTGCGAAACAACTCCCCAACCTGCTCTTCATGATCAATGTAACCGGCGGGTAGAAAATATCCGGAGGCGAATATCTTCTGTGTGGCCCTGATGGAGGCCTGGTCCATGGACCTGTCCCATATCCCTACCTTCACATCCCGGATCTCCGTGGTCACTACAAATCCAAAGAGGATGATCATGACTATGGGAAGCCCAAAGAGTATCACCAGGGTTCGCACATCCCGGAAGATATGCTGGAACTCCTTATTCACAAACCCAAAAAAGCGATTCATGAGCGGGCAAGTTTAAGGAATACTTCATTCATATTTTCTGATCCATACTGCTGCTTCAATGCAGCCGGGGTATCCAGTGCATCAATCCTGCCCTCGACCATGATCGAAACCCGGTCACAATACTCTGCTTCATCCATGTAGTGGGTGGTCACAAAGACCGTGATCCCTTCTTCTGCGGCATCATAAATCATCTCCCAGAACTGTCTGCGGGTAATGGGATCCACACCGCCGGTGGGTTCATCCAGGAATACCACGGCAGGTTGATGAAAAACAGCCACTGAAAATGCCAGTTTTTGCTTCCACCCCAGGGGAATATCCCCAATCAGCCTGTTGCGGATATGGCTGAGCCCCAATCGCTCCAGCAACTGCTCTTCCCTGATGTCTATCTGCTTCTTCCTCAGGCCGTATATCCCGGCATAGAGATGAATATTCTCAGAGACCGTAAGGTCCTTATAAAGGGAGAATTTCTGGGACATGTAACCGATTTTCTTTTTGATCCGCTCCCTTTCCCGATACACATCATGACCGGCAACATGGATTTCCCCGGAAGTGGGATAGGATAATCCGCACAGTATTCGCATGGCAGTGGTCTTCCCTGCCCCATTGGCTCCCAGGAAACCAAAAATCTCCCCACGTTCCACATGAAAGCTCAGATGATCGTTGGCGATGAAAGGACCAAACTTCTTCACCAGATCCTTCACCTCAATAATATGTTCACGTTCGCCCATCAGCTTTGCCCTCCAATCCCACTTTGTTCCCCGCTCTCCTGTCCGATCAATTCCATAAACCGGTCTTCGGCCGAAGGGATGATCTTTTTCCACTCCAGCGAGGGATCTCCCCAGGTTTCAATCTCCGATTTCACCTTTGTTCCATCCCTTTCCGAACGAAGGGTCACATGCAGCTGATCTCCGAAAAGCCAGGCATGTTTACAGCCCTCAAGGCTCCTCACCCTTTCCAGGTATGCATATACCCCCCGCTCGCTCTTCAATGAAAATAGCTGTGCTTCAATATGATCCTTATATGTTGCAGGATCCGTAATCTCCAGAAGGCTTCCCTTCTGAATCAGTCCTACCCTGTCGCACAACGCTGCCTCATCCATATAGGGCGTGGAAACAAGGATGGTAATCCCCTCTTTCTGAATTTTCTTGAGCATCTCCCAGAATTCGCGACGGCTCACCGCATCCACCCCGGTAGTAGGTTCATCCAGAATCAGGACTTCCGGCCTGTGAATCAGGGCGCAGGAGAGTGCCAGCTTCTGCTTCATCCCCCCCGAAAGCTTGCCGGCCAGTCGCTTCTTAAAAGGTGCAATCTGCTCATACACCTCGCGTATGAGCTCATAATTCTCGTGGACGGTAGTTCCAAAAACCCGGGCATAGAAGGCCAGATTCTCTTCCACTGACAGGTCCATATAAAGTGAGAAACGACCCGGCATATATCCAATGATCTTTCTTACCTCCCGGTAGTCCCTTACCACGTCGTGACCGTGCATCAGGCAGCGCCCCGCATCGGGTATGATCAGCGAGGCCATGATCCGAAACAGGGTGGATTTTCCAGCCCCGTCGGGTCCGATCAGTCCGAACAGTTCTCCGTCCTGTACCTCGAAATCGACCTCCTTCAGTGCCTGGACGGTATCAAATGAATGACTGATATGGTCAATGATGAGCGACATATGCAAATCAGGATTAAAACAAAACTTCACCAGGCATTCCGATTTTCAGGCTGCCATCGTTGGGAACCACCACCTTGATGGCATAGACCAGGTTGACACGCTCCTCCCTGGTCTGGATGATTTTCGGAGTGAACTCCGCCTGTGAGGAGATCCATCTGACGACACCTGTTGTCCGTGCCATACCCTGTGGTGTATCATAACGGACCTGAACAGGTGCGCCGGTCTTCAACGCAGATAATTGTTTTCCGGAAATGTAGGCACGGAGAATCAATTCATTCATATTGGCCATTTTATATAGGGGCTGTCCCGGAGCAGCCAGTTCCCCCTGTTCCCTGTATTTTGTAAGCATCACCCCATCCATGGGGTTTCGGACTGTACTTCTCCAAATCTGGTCCTCCACTTGTCTGATCTGGATCTCCAGCGTTTTTAATTCCGAAAAAACCGAAGCCTTCTGGGATACGGTGGCCTGGATCTGTGCCTCCATGAGTTCAATCTGGCCATTGATATCATCCTGTTGTTTGGAGGTAGCTGCGCCGCCCTCCAACAGTTTGTCGATCCGGTGCTTCTCCCGTTCCAGGTTTTCAAGCTGGACCTGGCTTGCATGTACCTGGGCATCCAGGGTCCTGATCCTGGCCCCCAGTGACTCCTTTCCCGACTCAAGTTGTTCCTTTTTCAAGGATAATTGGGCGGAATCGATAACAACAGCCACGTCTCCCTTTTCAAGAGAGTTGCCTTCTTCTGGTTCAAAAGCCAGGATCCTGCCCTGGGCTTCGGCTGAAACAATCACCTCGATGGCTTCAAAATTACCGTATGCATCGGCCGGATCCCCGTTGTTGCTGCAGGACAAAAGCAGGATAAAAAATCCCGGAATGATTCGTTTGACTGGGTTCATGGGTTGGCGTTTTACAGGTTACCCTGGATTGTTAAATAATTGGTTATGCTCTGTTTCAGGAGGATTTCATGGGTAGCCAGGCTGATTCGGGCAAGACTCTCCTTGTTCAGTTCTGTTATATATTCCGTAGCGGTAATTGTCCCGTTCGAAAGCTTGGTAGCAGCATTTGCTGCGATCTCTTCCTGTAACTTTAGTACCTGGATTTCCAGTTCCATGGTCTCCCTGTACTGTTCAATCCGTGCCTCCTCCTGGACCAGTTTTGATCCGATCTCCTTGTCAAAAGTGGCCCTTTGGTTTTGCAGCATTTGTTGCTGATTGGCAATCACCTGTTTTTCGCGGCTGGTGCTGTTCCAGTCCCAAAGGTTCCACTTCAGTCCGGCACCCACCATATAATAAAAGTCCCACTCGCCGCTCAGCATGTTGTACCCGGGTTTACCATACCCGGTCTGGCCATAGGCATAGAGAACCGGCATTCGCTTTTTCCCCACCATCTCTTTTCCGGCTTCCATGGAGGCATCTTTCAACGCAAACAGGGTGTATTCCGGCCGGTTCACCCTGCCCGGGTCCATGGCTTCCAACCCGGGAACCTCCAGGATATCTCCTTCTGAAAAACCTGTTCCGCACCAAACATTCAATGCATCTAAAAAAGACTTTTTCCTGACATCAACCTCTACCATGGACTGCCTGATTTTCAAGATCTCCACATCGATTACCTTCAGTTCCGCTTCGAGTAAAATACCCTGTTCGACGGCCGAAACCATGGTTTCTTTTCTTGCCATCAGTGTTGTCCTATGAACCTCCAGGTTTTTTCTGTTTTCCTGCAAAACCAGGATGGAGAAGTAGTACTGGTTCACAAGCGATTTCAAACTGTGCAGGTCCACTTCTATCTGCTGAAGGTCGGCTGCAGTTTTGGCCTGCTCATATTGCCTTTTTTGCTTGCTGACTCCGCCGTCATATAGGGTTTGCCGGATATCCAGGTTCAATCCGTACTGGTCATGGGGCACCTCGGGAAAAGAGACCGGAATACCGGGATCGGAAAGTGCTACAGTCACCACATCCGACTGGTAACTCATCTTTCCGTTCAGATCCACGGCCGGGTACCACCCGGTTTTTGCCTGGTCCATATTCAACTGGCCTGTCTGTTGTATGAATTCGCGATCCTTCAGCCTGGGAGCATTTTCAACTGCCTGCCTGTGGCAATCAAACAAAGTGATGGTGTCCTGGGCCGAAAGGGCAAATGAAACAGACAGGAATACAATGATGGCAGTAGTCTTCATCTCAGTTATTTTGAGTCATAAATCGTTTGATCATTTCCGGTAAAATCACCTTTCGCAGCCTCATGGCATCCAGAAAGGCGGTTTCATCTCCCTGAAAGAGGATCTCGGTAACCACCGGGCGGGCTGCAAAGGGGAAAATGCAAAGACTTAGCACATTCAGGATCACCTGCCTGGGATCCGGATGGCCTTCTACCCCGGTTTCCTGCATGGTTTTCATTTTCTTGATAGCCATCGCCGGATCAATCCCCATCCCCATAATCAACTGAGGCATTCTTTCCGGATTGGAGGATAGTTCCTGGAGCACAAAAATGGGTATCTGGGGATTCCGGAGCATGGCATCGATGACTGTCCCGATCATCTGAGGTATATACTCCTCAAAGGACATATCAGATTGCATCATAGCTACCAGGGCAGGAACGAAGCTCCCCATGGCCTTTCTGAATACCGCCTCGAAGAGCAGGTCTTTGCTCCTGAAATAGTAATTCAGCAGGGTCCGGTTGATTCCGGCATCATCGGCAATATCCTGCATGGATGTTCCAGCCTTGCCCTTCTGATAGAAGAGTTTCTCGGCTGAATCAATGATTTTGGATTCGGTTTCTGTTTGAAGTACCATCTTTGAACAGTGGGGTTTTACGTATTAGTTTGACGTATATGTCAAACCAATTAGTAAAAATATATTCTTTTTCAATTCATGTCAAGTTTTCTTTGTAAAAAAACAATAAGTTGTATCTTTCGACTCTTTGGATTTGGAATAAATTAGTATTTATCTTACTGTTAAACAAATGAATACAATGCCGCGAATTCTTCTGTTCCTTTCTGCAATTTCCCTGCTTATTTCCTGCAAGCCGGGGTTCGAGCCGGAAATCACCCCAGATGAAATCCGGGAACACATCAATTACCTCGCCTCTGAAGAGCTTGGAGGGCGCTATCCGGGGACGCCTGGGGATGAACTCGTTTCAGCATACATTGCCGGAGCCTATAAGCAAGCCGGACTGCGGTTGTATAAGAAATCAGGGCTGCAGCCTCTTGATATTGTCACGGAAACTGAAGCCGGGTCAGAGAACCTTGTCCAGTGCGGGAGTATCAGGCTTGAACCCGGGGTTGACTTCAATCCCTTCTCTTTCAGTGCAAACGGGAATGTCAATGCTGAGCTTGTATTCACCGGCTATGGCATCCGGACGGATCAGGAGGAGCTTCAATGGGATGACTATGCCGGTGTGGATGTATCAGGTAAATTTGTAATGATCCTCAGGGGTGTACCCGGAAAACAGGAAGCTACATCCCCTTTCATCAACTACAGTGAGGACCGTGGCAAAGCGCTGCTGGCATCTGACCAGGGTGCCGCCGGGGTAATCTTTGTTTCAGGCGAGCAGTACGATCCTGACGATGCATTGGAGGAACTGAAAGGCAAACAGCATGCCCTCTCCATCCCGGTGATCCAGATAACACGCAACAGCGCTGAAAGGCTCCTGTCCCTTGGGGGATCAGACAGTCTCTGCAGTTTGGATGCAAAAATCACAGCGGAAGGAAAATCCCGGTCTTTTTCAGCAGGGATCCGGATGGACATTGCAGTGGACCTTCAGCCAAAGAAAGTTGAAACTGCCAATACCATTGCCTTCCTGAAAGGATCTGATCCTGCCCTTAGCAATGAATATGTAGTGATCGGGGCCCACCATGACCACCTGGGAATGGGCGGACCCGGGACATCCTCCAGGAATTGGGATACAATCGCAGTACACTACGGAGCCGACGACAATGCATCAGGTGTGGCAGGGGTTATTGAAATTGCAGAAAACATGGTATCCAGGGCCCCTGCCAGAAGCATGGTATTTGCAACTTTCGCTGCGGAAGAGATGGGTCTGATCGGTTCCCGGTATCTGACTGAACACCCCCCGGTGGATCTTTCACAGGTTCAGGTAATGATTAACCTGGATATGATCGGCCGCCTTAATAAGGAGCGGCAGCTACAAATAGGTGGAATAGGCACTTCACCGTTGCTTGAAGGCTTGATCGATTCATTGAACAGGAATTACGGTTTCGACCTGAAATACTCCAATGAAGGCTATGGACCCTCTGACCATGCCTCATTTTATGCCAAAGATGTACCGGTACTCTTCATTTCCACAGGTGCACACCCCGATTACCATACCCCCAACGATCGTCCGGATGCCATTAACAATGAAGGAGCTGCAAAGGTATTGGCCTTTGTGGCAGATGTGGCAGAAGCTCTTGCCAATGAAAAAGAGCGCATTGCCTTCGTGGAAGCAGGTCCGAAGGTCAAAGGTTCCTCCAGGGGAAGAAGAGGTGGAATCACGCTGGGTTTGATGCCTGACGTCACCTATGAAGGAAACGAAGGAATGCCTGTCATGTTTGTGACTGATGGGAAGCCTGCTGCCGTTGGCGGTATTCAGAAAGGAGATATCATCGTGGCCATCGAAGGAAAGTCAGTGGGGAATGTATATGACTACATGAGCCGGCTGGACCAGCTAAAAGAGGGTATGGACATCGTAGTAACCATAAATCGTGAAGGGGACAACCTGGACCTGGTGATCAGGTTATAATTGAACAAGAAAAAAAGAGAAAGCAATATGAAAATGAAAAAAGTGCTGTTTTGGATCCTTGCTGTGCTTATATCAATGGCAGCGATGACCTACCAGAGAATTACCGGGCCCACTTACCCGAAAAAATATGAATTGAGCTACCAGCATGAGGAATTTCACATTGGCCTTCCACGTTCCAACAATGGAAGACCAGGCGATTACCCGGTGGAAGTTCAGCTTCCTGAGGCCTTTTCCGCCAAAATCATCTGGCGGCTCTTTCCCACTGAGGACCCTTGGGATACCCTGGTCATGGGCAGACAGGGAGATCTTCTGACCGCCGGTCTCCCCCATCAGCCTCCGGCCGGTAAAATAGAATACCACCTGGAATTGATGGCTGACGGAAAACCCCTTGATTTGCATGACCAGGAGAATGTGGTCATCCGTTTCCGGGGCGATGTGCCCGCCTGGGCACTTGTTCCACATGTGCTGATGATGGTACTGACTGTCATCTGGTCCATGGCTACCATCATCTTCGCCCTGGCCAATATGCCATCCTATAAAAAGCACATGGGTGTGGTCATCATCTTCCTGCTCATTGGTGGCTTTGTCCTTGGTCCTGTTGTTCAGAAGTACTCCTTTGGACAGTTCTGGACAGGCTGGCCACTGGGTGAAGATATGACCGATAATAAGGTGCTTTTTGCATTGATAGCCTACCTGCTTGCCTGGTTCCTGAGAAAGAAGCCCTATGGCAAATGGCTGGCCATTGGTGCGGCACTGGTGATGCTTGCCGTTTACCTGGTTCCGCACAGCCTGAATGGTTCGGAGCTGGACCCTGATACGGGAGAGGTTATTACCGGAACGATTCTGGCACTGGGTATCCGAAAGAAATTTAGATAAACCCTAAGCAGACATGCAAAAATACCAGTGTACCATATGTGGATTTGTATATGATCCCGAGGAGGGTGATCCTGACAGCGGAATTGCACCCGGTACTGCTTTTGATGATATCCCCGAAGATTGGTATTGTCCGGTCTGCGGTGTAAGCAAAATCGATTTCGAACCGGTTCTGTAAGCTCCTGCTACCCGGCAAGTGGCGCCTTCTCAAGCATCCCGACCAGGAATCTCCAGAACCTGTCGACGGTTTCAATTTCAATCCGCTCCTCAGGAGTATGGGCCCCCTTGATGGTTGGTCCGAAAGAGATCATGTCCAGGTCGGGGTATTTCTGCAGGAAGAGGCCGCATTCAAGGCCCGCATGGATGACTTTCACCTCCGGTTCCTTTCCAAACAATTCTGCATACACTTCCCTGGAGATTTTCAGGATTTGGGAATCCATGCTGGGTTTCCAGCCGGGATAACCATCCGAATGCCTGACCCGCGCTCCCAGCAATGTGAACAAGGATAACATGCGGTCGGCAATGTCTCTTTTGGCAGATTCAACGCTGCTTCGCTGACTGGTGACTATTTCCAGCGTATCCTCATCAATATGCTTTACCGATGCCAGATTGGTAGAGGTCTCCACCATCCCCGGAATCTCCCGGTTCAAGGCCAACAACCCATGCGGACAGGCATAGAGTGTATTGAGCAGCTTTCTTTGCTGCTTTCGACTGATGACCGAGTCCGGCATTTTAATCTGCTGAAGTGTAAGCTCCAGTTCAGGCTCTATCACCTCTAGTTCCTTCTTCACAATAGCTGCAAAAGATTCCAAATAGACACGTATCAGCTCAAGTGATTGAGAAGGTACTGTTATCACAGCTGTTGCTTCTCTTGGTATGGCGTTGCGCGCTTTCCCCCCATCCAGATGCGAAATCCTGATTTTAAACCGCTGGTCCGCATTCCATAAAAACCTGTTCAGAATCTTGATTGAGTTTCCAAGGCCCTTGTGGATTTCATCACCTGAATGTCCTCCCTGCAAACCGTTTACACTGACCCGCAGGGCGATTGAGTTCCTCACTGGTCGCTTCCTTTTCAGTCTCAAAGATGCCACGGTATCGATACCTCCGGCACAACCAATAAAGATCTCCCCTTCGTCCTCTGAGTCCAGGTTCAGCAATACTGATCCCTTTACAAAACCTGGCTGCAGTCCCAGGGCACCGGTCATGCCGCTCTCCTCATCGGTGGTAAACAGGCATTCAAGGGGTCCGTGACGGACCTTATCTGAGGCCAGAATGGCCATGGAAGCCGCAATTCCAATCCCGTCATCGGCACCCAGGGTTGTATCACTTGCCTTGACCCATCCTCCATCCATTTGGGGTTGTATGGGATCCTTTGCGAAATCGTGTTTGACATGGGCGTTTTTCTCGCCTACCATATCCATATGGGACTGTAAAATCACCCCTTTCCGGGACTCCATTCCCGGTGTGGCTGGCTTGGAAATTAATATGTTACCTGCATGATCCCGTTTACATTCAAGACCCTGGTCCCTGGCAAAGGATTCAAGGTACTCAATGATCTGTGTCTCTCGTTTGGAGATTCTCGGTATGGCCAGTATCTCTTCAAAATAAGCCCAAACCTCCTTAGGTTGGAGCTCCGATAATTTCTGCATGAATGGATTGAATATATGGCTTTATGTTGTGCAATACTTTTGCCTTAAATATGATCATTCGCAACAAATCAGATTGAATAATCTTCTACATTCGCAAAGATAAGAATTCTTCAAACGCTTATATACCTGTTTATGAACATGCAGAAGCATACCATAGTGGCCCTGCCCGGTGACGGGATCGGAAGGGTGGTTCTTGATGAGACAATACGTGTGCTTGACAAAGTCGGATTTAAGGCCAGTTATGTGGAAGGAGACATCGGCTGGGAATTCTGGAAGAGCGAAGGCAATCCCCTTCCCGAACGGACCATCCAACTCCTTGAAAAATATAAAATCGGCCTGTTTGGAGCCATTACAAGCAAACCCAAAGATGCTGCCAGCAGGGAACTTGATCCGGGACTAAAAGAGAAAGGCCTGATCTATTCGAGCCCCATTGTGGGATTGAGACAGCATTTTAACCTGGATATATGCATCAGGCCGTGCCGGACCTACAAGGGAAATCCCCTGAATTTTATCAGGCGGGGAGCTGGCGGTGCCATCGAAGAACCGGAGATCGATGTGGTCATTTTCAGGCAGAATACAGAAGGATTGTACAGCGGAGTGGAATGGACCAATCCCCCGGAAATCGTATACAAGGGGCTTGCATCCCATCCCGGGTTCGTGAAAAATTTCGGGAACGTGCCGGTGGAAGAGCTCTCCATATCCACACGGATCTTTACAAGGAAAGCCACAGGGAGGATCCTCCGAGCTGCCTTTGAACACGCACGGAAGCACGGCTATAAAAGTGTTACAGTCTGCGAAAAGCCCAATGTAATTAGGGAAACCTCAGGCATGATGTACAAGATGGCCCAGGAGATACAAGCCTCCGAATATCCAGGAATCGAATTATGGAATACAAACATCGACGCGCAAATGATGTGGCTTACAAAGAATCCTGAAATATACGGGGTCATTGTGGCTGGCAATATGTTCGGGGATATTGTATCCGATGGTTTTGCCGGATTGATCGGGGGACTTGGATTTGCCTGCAGCGCCAACCTGGGAGAAGAGGTCTCTGTGTTTGAACCCACCCACGGTTCGGCTCCCAAATACGCGGATTTCCCGGTGAGCATTGTGAATCCCATCGCCATGATGGAATCGGCATGCATGATGCTGGACCACATCAATGAAGCGGAAACAGCCTGCCGCATCAGAAGTTCCATTTCAAAAGTTGTCATGGAAGGAAAAGTCCGCACCTACGACATGATGAAGATGACCGGGAGAGCTGATGTGATTCATAAAGGCGCAGCATCCACCAGACAAATGGCCGACGCCATCATTGAAAATCTATAATTCTATCTACATGAACCCTATCAACAATGAAGTTCTTGAACTCTGGCCTGAAATTGAATGGATCGAAGATCCTGAACTCAGGCTGAAAACCGCAAAAGTATGGGAAAAGGCCTTGGGGCAGAGCGTACTCACAGGTGATGATTTGCGCCGGATCCCCTTTACGCTGCTGTGCGGCCCCGATATGAAGGTCAGTTTTATGGATCACAAGCGTGCCGTGGTCCATATTGCCCGGGACAGTGGTAATAAGTTCAACGAGTTCTTCGGTGATGAACTGCCCGTGCGGATGGATGTCCTGATTTCAGGGGCCATCCTGGCCGATGTGGGCAAGCTGCTGGAATATGAATTGGATGCCGGGGGAAATGCCGTACAAGGCGCTTACGGAAAACTGTTACGGCACCCTTTCTCAGGAGTGTCACTTGCCGAAAGTTGCGGAATTCCGCCGGAAGTATGCCACATCATTGCTGCCCATGCAGGAGAAGGCGATATGGTCAAACGGACCACCGAAGCGACCATTGTGCATCATGCCGACTTCATGACATTTTTGCCTTTCAAGGCAAAAATGTCACAGGTAAAAGGTGAAAGGTAAAAGGTAAAATGGTGCTTATTTGAAGATGGCTACTGTCTTTTCTCCTTCAGCGTTTCCGTAGGCCCTGAACATGCCGGAAGTATTGGTGACCATGGCCGCCCTGCCGTATCTGTCCAAACAGATCACTCCCCCGCTTCCTCCGGCCTCCACCAGTTTTCCCTCAACAACTGTTTTTGCCGCAGTTTCCACATCCATGCCCTTGTATTCCATGAGCGCTGAAATATCATGGGCCACTGTCCAGCGGATAAAAAACTCACCATGTCCGGTACCAGATACACCACAGGTTTTGTTGTTGGCATAGGTCCCTGCTCCAATGACAGGTGAATCACCGATGCGTCCGAATTTTTTATTGGTCATTCCGCCGGTGGAGGTCCCTGCACACAGGTTTCCGTTCTGGTCCAGTGCCACACATCCAACGGTACCATGTTTCTCCTCGGCTTTCAAGCGCTTCAGGGACTGATAACGCTTCTCGGTATAAAAAAATGAGGGATCCACTACCTCCAGACCTGCCAGCCGGGCGAATTCTGAGGCACCCGGGCCTGACAGCATCACATGTTCGGATTTCTCCATGACTGCCCGGGCAGCTGAAATGGGGTGTCTGATATCGGTTATTCCGGCGACTGCTCCAGCATTCAGATCCTCTCCAGTCATGATGGAAGCGTCCAATTCTATCTTTCCTTCACTTGTGAACACGGCCCCCCGGCCTGCATTAAACAGCGGATTGTCCTCCATATAACGGATCACCACCTCCACCGCATCAATGCCCGCCCTGCCTTCCTTCAGTACTTCCAATCCCAGCTGAAGGGCGGTGTCCAGCGCATCGAGATACATATCCTGCTGCGGTTCAGGAAGGTTCTCAAAATTCATTGATCCTGCCCCACCATGCAGGACAAGCGCATACCGGTAGGGAACGGTTTGGGTTGTTTCATTCAGGCTTTCGCTGTTCCTGGCAGAACAGGAACTTACCATCAGGGCAATTGCCAGCAGGCAGGCGACGTTGGATTGGATTTTTTTCATAAAGGATGGATCATTGGTCATATAAAAACAATCCCGAAATGTATGAAAATTCCGGGATTGCATTGCCTCTCTGTATTTCGCTTGTTACTCGATATCGATGTTGCCGTACCTGGTTTCAAGCTTCATAGAGCCCTTGGGAGCTGATCCCACGGTTCCCCACACTTTCATGTAGTTGTTCTCTTTCGACTTGCTGAGTTTTCCATCCTGGGCAATATTGATATGGCCATACCGGGTTTCGCCCTCCAGCTTAAATGATGCGCCATCCTCCACGTCCATGTAAATATTTCCATAAGAAGAGACTGCATTCACCTCTTTGAAATCTTTTGAAACAAGCATGATCTTGATGTTTGTATACTTGGAATTTATATCCAGTTTCTTATTCAGGGCTCCAAACTTGACACCCGAATAGCGCAACTCGGCCACCATATTGTCCACCTCATCGAATTCGTACTTGTCATAGGCTCCGTCGGTAACGATTCCACCAGTCTTTTCGCCCAGCAGTTTGGAGTATTTGCTTTCCACAAAAAGCATGCTGGAAGTTCCCACCTCAAGATCTGAGTAAGCGAGACCCAGTTCCATCCATCCGGCCTGATCGATGGTACCGTTCGAGTAAGCCAGGGTTGCTTTGTTGAAGGGTTTCTCATTCCCCCGTGAAAGGCTGCCGGCTTTCAGGTTTCCATACCTCACATCCAGGAGCACATGTCCGGTCAACTCCTGAATGAACAGGTCACCATAGGCTGATTTCATATCCAGGTTCAAATAGGCGGGTGCCTTGACAACGATCTTGATATCCACTTTTACATTGTCCGACCAACCTTCCTGGAAATTGGTCGCCAGGGAAATAACATTCCCGGATTTCTCCATCTTAACATCAATTCTGGCCAGTTTCTCTTCGGCTTTGCCTTTCGAAGAAGCCTCCACTTCCACCACCGCCAGGATATCAACTTTGTTCTGAGCCCAGGTGATCAGTTCAAGGTCCGAATATTTGGTGTCGGATGAAAGGGTAATCCCCTCAACCACATCAAATACCTTGGTGAACTCCCTCACAGCATCCTGTGCGGTTAAAGAAAAGCTTACTGTAACAATCAGGAGCAGTGACAGGAGCAAACTTTTCAAATTAGACACTCTCTTTTTCATTTTGGTTTTCTGTTTCGGTTTTTAATTGATTTAATTGAACGATAATCTGATCCATGACATCCAGCTTAATCTGGTAATGCCTGATCAACGCATTGACAACCCTTTCGTCACCGGGATTCGCCTCCAGGTCTTTCATCAGTTGCTGTTGAAAATCATCAAGGTCTTCCAGTTCATTCAGGAGAACCGTTTTCTCTTCCGTATTATCAAAACTGAATTCCCTGATCTGGTCATATCGCTGGTTCATCTGGCTGGTAAAGTACATTTCTGCTTCTTGCACAGAGGTGGTGGTCTCCCGTTCTGCGATTTTGCTGCCGCTTCTGTTCTGCTGGATCAGTACCACTGCCGAAGTCAGGATAATGGCAACGGATGCAGCTATCTGCAACACATGCCTGAAATTTACCCGTCTTACCGGCTTGTCCAGCTTTTTCAGGAAACGGGCCTCATGGCCCTCCCTGGGCTGGTCCCTGTCCAGTTGGTCCCTTTGATCCCTGATGTGTTTCTCTAAATCAATCATTGTTCGCTGCATTGGTTTTTTTTAGCAATTCCGCCAGTTTCTTCCTTGCCCTGTGATACTGGGTCCGCGATGTGGCGTTGGAAATTTTGAGGATTTCCGAAACCTCTTCATGATCGTAGCCTTCCAGAAGAATCAGTGAAAGGACGATCCTGTATCCTTCAGGGAGTGCGTAGATGGCCTGTTTTATGGTTTCCGCCTTATATGCCATATCCAACTGTGGGGTCTCATCCTTTATTTCAGCAACATCATGAATTTCATCCAATGAGATCCGTTCCCTCTTCAACCTCAGAAAGTCAAGCGATTTGTTCACAACAATCCGCTTCAGCCAGGCCCCGAAGCTAACTTCTCCCCGGTAGGTCCTGAGTTTTAAAAATGCTTTTAAGAACGCTTCCTGCATGACATCCTCCGCATCATCAGGATCCCCGGCTATTCTCAGGGCCGTATTATACATGGCTGAACTGTACAGCCGGTATAACTCAAATTGAGCTTTCTGATCTCCGCGCTTGCAGGCTTCAATAAGGTCCTGATGTTTCAGCCTGAGCATTCCGGAATTATTCAATTCTGCCACAATGACGAAGGTTTATGGGGAATGTTGCATGTAAGATAGGAAATTGCTGAATTCTGTGAAAAAAAGTAGCTTTGCTGTGAAAATGAAAAAATGTGCAGCCATATTCCTGGTTTCCATGGTGCTATTCTCCTGCAGCGGCCTGCCCAAACCCAAATTCAGCTGGTTTCCGGAAGATTACATTGAATCGGGTGACACCATATGGTTCTTCAATGAATCAAGAAGATCAGATGCTTTCGAGTGGGAATTTGGAGACGGCGGCATTTCCAGTGCCACCAATCCGGTTTATATATACAGGCAGGCTGGTATTTTTGAAGTGTCCCTGAGTGCTATGAACGATGCCGGTGAAAACCTGACCGTGGAACCAATCACCATCAAAGAACCCACCATCCTTGGTTTTCAGGTATTTGACAGTACCGAAACAGTAAAGTTACAGGGAGCAGTTGTTTGGGTATATGATAGTGAAAAGAGCAGGGACAAACTTGACACCCCTCTTTACGAAGGCATGACAGACTCAGTAGGAAAAGTGGAATTCCGAAACGTGGAACCCATTGTTTATCACGTCTGGGTTTTAAAAGAGGAAACAGGCGGATCATGGACCTACAGGGGATACACCCATACACTTGAGCGGTACAAGGTAAATTACTATTCTGTAGCCTGTATCTGGTGAACCACATCAATCACTGTTCCGTCCACCCATTTGATGGCAGCCACCACCCGGTTATCAAACCTGGCAGGTTCGGGTATTCCGCAAATCCTTTCTGCTTCGTCTTTCAGTTCTTCAATGGACCTGAGTGGCAATCCGCTGTTCTTTGCTTCTTCAATCAGGTCGGTCCTCAGGGGATTGATGGCTATGCCCCGTTCGGTTACAATGACGTCGATCAATTCTCCGGGCCCGCATAGCGTGGTGACCCGGTCACGGATCACCGGTACGCGGTCCCTGAAAAGGGGAACAGGCAGGATCACAGTTTTTGAAAAGAGGCAGTCCTGCCACCCCCCGATGCCATGAAGCAGATAGCCATCTGAATGGGTCACCACGTTGGCATTGAATTCAACATCCACTTCGGTGGCCCCCAGGATGACCACATCCACCAATCCTGCAAAATTCCCCTTCCCGTGATAATTGTAGCTTGTGAAGGGACTGGTCCACACATGCCTCGGATTCCTGGCCATGGACTGAACGCCGTCCATGTCGAATGTCTGGCCGTCCAGTATATACTCCACAAGACCCTCTTCCAGCATGGTGACCAGGTACTTGTTGCTGCCCCCCCGGGCAAACCTGGCGGTCACACCCTTCTCTGTCATGATTTTCCTGAAATATTCCCCCACGGCCAGTGAGGTACCTCCGGCTCCGGACTGGAAACTGAACCCATTACGGATGATGCCGGTCACATCACAAAACCTGGCGGTCAGTTCAGCCAGGAGCAAACGGTCAGGCGATCGGGTGATCTCAGTGGTCCCGGAGATGATCATGGAAGGATCCCCCAGTTTCTTCAATTCTACCACAAAATCCACATAATTCCCCTGGATCTGCCAAGGTATACATGGAAAGGGAACCAGGTTGTCGGTAGCCACAATCACCTTCTCCGCGTATTGTGAATCTGCCAGTGCAAATCCCAGCAAACCACAGGCCGATGGGCCCGAAAGTGCGTTTGAGTTTCCAAAAGAATCTGCTGTGGGAGCCCCGATGACCGCCAGATCAATCTTTACTTCCCCGTCCTGGATGGACTGGTACCTTCCCCCGTGCGAACGGAGCACACCTGTCCCGGCCATTCTCCCCTCCGATACAAATTTGCCCAGGGGGCCGTTCATGCTGCCTTCAATACGCTGAATGGTTCCGTCCTGCAGATACCGGATCAAATGCCCGTGACAGGGAAAGGAGGCTGAAGGGAACCATATCAAGCCCCTAATGCCCATTTCATGAGCAATATCAAAAACCATATTGGCCAGGAAATCACCATTTCTGAAATGGTGATGGGTGGAAATGGTCATTCCATCCCTGAGCCCTGCACGTTCAAGGGCCGTGCGCAGGTCCTTGACCACTTTATTCCCGTCGGCGGGATAATCCTTGCAACTGGAGATGGAGGGCCCATGTTTTAAACCATCAGGAGTGTATTTCCCAATCCCCATATAAGGAATAACTGCTTCGCGATTGATCTCGCCCGGTACTATTCTTCCAACTGCATTGGTCACATCGTTCATGATTTTATCTTTTTTGTCCTGAGACCGAACCGGAAGGCCAGTTCCATGGTCCTCATGGCCCGTTTGACAACAGGCGGATCGATCATCTTGGTGCCCAAAGCAATCACCCCAAGGCCTTTGGATTCAGCTTCATGAAATGCTTCGATAATCCCTTCCGCCTTCCTTATCTCCTTTTCAGAGGGACAGAACCCTTCGTGGATCACCGGGACCTGCCTGGGATGAATACAACCCATCCCTTCAAATCCCAGCAACCTGGAGCGTTTAACATTCTCTTTTAATCCTTCCATATCTGCCACATCCGAGAATACCGAATCTATGGGCTGGATTCCTGCTGCCTTGCAGGCATTCACAAGCCTTGTCCGGGCATAGAGCGACTCTTCTCCGCCTGGTGTCCTCTCCGCCCCAAGATCAGCCGTATAATCCTCCAGGCCGATGGCCATGGCCACAATCCGGCCGGTGGCAGTAGCGATCTCAAACGCATGCTCCACACCCAGACAGCTTTCAATGATGGGCATCAGATGGACGATGCGATCCTGACCATGTGCCTTCAGGATGGAACGGATGTGCTGATCCACCTCCCGGACCTGAAGGCCCGTTTCGCACTTGGGGATCAGAACCAGGTGGACCTGGTGGGGTACAACATAGCCGAGATCCTCAAGGCCAGCCGGAAGCTGGTTGATCCGGACCATTCTTTCTGCCCCGTAAAAGTCGACCTGGCAAAGGGCATTGCGGACAAGAATACGGGCTTCATTCTTCTTTTGGGGAGCTACCGAATCCTCCAGGTCAAGGATGATTCCGTCGGGATGGTGTATCCCTGCATTGAGCATCATGCTTGGGGTGTTCCCGGGCAGGTAAAGCCTTGAGAACCGGATCCGGTCCCTTTGGGTTTCATAGATGTTTTGCGGGATAAGCTCCGGGATACAGGTCATGCTGTCTCCCCTGATCTCACGGACTGCAGCTTCCAGCCTGGCTGCAATCACAAAAGGTAGCGCCCCTGAATCATTCACTTCCACCCGTGCATCATTAACTCCCAGCATCCCCAGAACATCTTTCACCTGCTGCCTGATCTGCGCACCGAACATCCGTTCCACCTTGCTGACCAGGGTGATCTCAATCCCCCCTTTTTCCCTGGGTTCAAGTTTCACGGCACAATCGGAACGGATCCCTTCTCCCGTATTGCCAGTTGTAGCACTTTTTTTCATCATGGGTCTGTTTTAAATATCTTTGATGGCTACCACAGGAAACTGAGCAGAATCCCGGCTGCCACAGCCGACCCGATTACCCCGGCCACATTGGGGGCCATCGCATGCATCAGCAGGTGGTTGGTGGGATCCTCCTTCAGACCCATATTTTGTACCACCCGGGCACTGTCGGGTACAGCCGAAACCCCGGCCGCACCGATAAGCGGGTTCATCTTGTTATCCTCCTTTGTAAAGAGATTCATCACCTTGGCAAAAATAACCCCACCGGCGGTTGCGACCATAAATGAAAGCGCCCCGAGGCCGAAGATCACCAGCGAATCGGTGGTGAGGAACCTGTCAGCCTGGGTGGAAGCACCCACAGTCAGACCCAGCATGATGGTAACAATATCAATGAGGCTTGTCCGGGCTGTATCGGCCAGTCGCTTGGTCACTCCCGACTCCTTCAGCAGATTGCCGAAGAACAGCATTCCCAGCAACGGAAGTGAGTTGGGTGAAATAAAGGTGGTTACCAGTAATCCAATCAGCGGGAACAGTATCTTCTCCAGTTTTGATACAGCCCGGGGTGGCTTCATGCGTATCAGACGTTCTTTCCGGGTGGTCAGCAGCCTCATGATGGGCGGTTGAATTACCGGTACCAGGGCCATGTAGGAGTAGGCTGCAATGGCGATGGGCCCGATCAGGTTCTTTACATAGATGGGATCGCCATTGGCCGCAGTACCAATGATATCAATCCCGTTGGCCAGCCTTGAAGAGAGAAAAATGGCTGTGGGTCCGTCTGCCCCGCCGATGATCCCGATGGCTCCTGCTTCCTGTGGATGGAACCCCAGTGCCAGGGCTCCCAGAAAGGTCAGGAAGATCCCCAGCTGGGCTGCCGCCCCAAGCAACATCAGCTTGGGCTTGCTGATCAGAGAGGAAAAATCGGTCATTGCTCCGATCCCCAGGAAGATCAGAGGGGGATAAACCCCTTTCAACACCCCGAAGTAGAGGTAGTTGAGTACACTTCCCTCCTGGTAGATACCTATCTGCATATTCACATCCCCCTCCTGAAAAAACGGGATGTTCCCAAATATGATTCCTATGCCGATGGGGATCAGCAGCAGGGGTTCATAGTTGTATCGAATGGCCAGGAAAATAAAGAAGAGCCCCACCATAATCATGATCAGGTGGCCCGGGGTGGCGTTTCGAAAACCGGAATATTGGATAAACTTCCGGACCCCGTTCCCTGCCAGATCAAGGGCAGTATCCTGGTGCTCACCCGTATGCCTGATAAGCTGTTCGCTTGCAGCAGGTTGATCTGTCACCGAACCGCCGGCCCTGTCGGGGAATGCTACCAGCCTGGCCAGCACTACAATCAGGAAAACACCGGTAAGGGTAAGGGCTCTTTTCATATCAGACTATCTCCATGATTACATCACCCTGCAAAACTGTATCACCCGGTTGCACAGTGATGTGCTCCACCACTCCGGCCCTGTCAGCCAGAACCCGGTTCTCCATTTTCATGGCCTCCATGATCAGAAGCAATTGTCCCTTCTGCACAATATCTCCCTTCCCAACCTCCAGCTTCAGGATGCTCCCGGGCAGGGGAGCCAGGATGGGATGGGCCGATCCGCCTTCCCTCTTCTGGATATCCGGGTTAACCTGCGGCTTGATGGCAGCGCGAACCAGGGTAGGCGTTTTGGAGGCCTTCACCATCCGGTGCAGTTCCACTTCGTATGGAGTACCATTGACTTCCAGACGTGCCAGGTTTTCCTCGATGCCGTGCACGTCCACTGAATAGTCGTTGCCGTTAATGGTAAACTTAAACTTCTTCATTTTTGTTCCTTTTACAGCCGGTTAAACTGATTTCGCACAGCGTAAATCTTGGAACTCCAGGGAGAGTAAGTGTTGGAGATCCTTTTAATGGTCAATACCCCGCTCTCTTTGTCATGGATTTCATCCAGATAAAGGTGTAATGCCAAGGCAATGGCTGCGGTGGCCTCTCCCGAGATCGCCTCACCCTCCACCCCAACAGGAGGCTTTCCCTGACGGGCTCGTCTTTTGATCTTCCCAAGTGCGATCAGTTTCGGGACCACGCTGAAGAACCAGAAGAGCAATACAAGTGCGGTAAAAACAATCAGGTACCCGGCCGCAGCGATTACCAGCGATTCCAGCGTGATGTTGCTTTTCAGAATAATCATCAGAAGGGCCATTACAGGGGGATATTGGTGTGTTTCCTGGGCGGGTTCACCTCCTTTTTTGAAGCCAGGGTCTGTAGTGCCCTCACAATCCGGAACCTGGTATTGCGCGGTTCAATCACATCGTCTATGTAGCCGTACCTGGCCGCTTCATAAGGATTGGCAAACTTCACCTTGTACTCATTCTCCTTCTCCTCGATAAAACGCTGCGCTTCCTCCCTCTCCTCGATGCTTTTCAGCGTCTTTCCCTCAAGTATCTCAATGGCGCCTTTGGGACCCATCACCGCAATTTCAGCTGTAGGCCAGGCGTAATTGATATCGCCTCTGAGCTGTTTGGAACTCATCACATCGTGCGCCCCCCCGTACGATTTACGCAAGGTGATCGTAATCTTGGGTACGGTGGCCTCCCCGTAAGCAAACAACAGCTTGGCGCCATGAAGGATAATCCCCCCGTGCTCCTGGGCACTCCCCGGAAGAAACCCAGGCACATCAACCAGGGTCACAAGGGGAATGTTAAAACAGTCGCAGAAACGGACAAACCGGGCTGCTTTCCGGGAAGCATTGATATCCAGCACGCCAGCCATGTGGTTGGGCTGGTTGGCTACCACCCCCACAGGCATGCCATTGAATTTGGCAAATCCTATCACGATATTCATGGCATACTGCCGGTGGATCTCAAAAAACTCCTGGTTGTCCACCAGGGCAAAGATCACATCCTTGATATCGTACGGTTCATTGGGATTATCAGGAATCACCTCGTTTAATGCATCTTCGAGTCTGTCGATGGGATCGTTGCATTCCGTAATGTGGGGATCTTCCAGGTTGTTCTGTGGCATATAAGAAATCATCTTCCGGATCATCAGCAGCCCTTCCTCTTCATCTTCAGCCACCAGATGGGCCACACCCGAAAGGGTGGAATGCATCTGGGCGCCTCCCAGCGCCTCGGTGGAGATGGTCTCACCGGTCACAGTCTTGGTTACACGCGGACCGGTCACAAACATGTAAGAGGTTTGGTCGCTCATAATAATAAAGTCAGTGAGTGCCGGGGAATAGACTGCACCCCCGGCGCAGGGGCCAAAAATGGCTGAGATCTGTGGGATCACTCCCGAAGCGAGGATGTTGCGTTCGAAAATTTCCGCATAGCCGGCCAGGCTCCTTACACCCTCCTGGATGCGAGCCCCTCCGCTGTCGTTGATACCGATCAGCGGGGCTCCCACTTTCATGGCCTGATCCATGATCTTACAGATCTTGGCCGCATGTGTTTCCGAAAGGGAACCCCCGAAAACGGTAAAGTCCTGGGCATAGACATATACCACCCGTCCATCCACAGTACCATGTCCGGTGATCACCCCCGTCTCCCAGGTAGTGCTCCTCCTCCATTCCGAAATCATGGGAACGGTGGATCACAAACATATCATACTCCTCAAAGCTTCCCTCATCAAGCAGGATCCGGATCCGCTCCCTGGCTGTATGTTTTCCCTTGCCATGTTGTACTTCGATCCGCTTGTCGCCTCCGCCCTTCCTGGCTTTCTCCCGCAGATCAATAAGTTTTTTGATTTTATCCTGGCTACTCATCTCCGCAGAATTCAGTTAATACACCCTGGGTGGATCTGGGATGAAGGAAACCAATCTGCAATCCTTCTGCGCCCGCACGGGGAATCCGGTCGATCAGACTGACTCCATGGCCGGCTGCCTGGTCCAGTGCCTTACCCACATTCTCCACGGCGAAGGCAAGGTGGTGGACCCCCTGGCCTCTCTTTTCGATAAACTTCCCGATGGGACCTTCGGGATCGGTACTTTCCAGTAACTCGATCTTGGTATCCCCCACCCTGAAAAATGCAGTCCTCACTTTCTGATCCGCCACCTCTTCAATGGCGTAACACTCCAGTCCAAGCACCTTTTCATAATAGGGGATGGACACTTCCAGGCTGGTCACCGCAATCCCGATGTGTTCGATGTGCGTAGGTTTCATACACGATGTAAATGGTACAAGTTAGAAGGTAAAAGTTAAAAGGTAAATGACATTTTAAAATTAGGTATTCCGCGGACCTGAAGGCATGACAAAACTCAAAATGATCACACAATTCGGTGTGTTGTTTAGCAGCTATTGGATGATGGCATCGTAAACCACCTGTTGAATGCGTGTCCGGACATTTTCATCAATCAGTTTTGCATTCCCCTGATCGGGATGAATGCGGTTGGAGAGGAGGACATAAACCAGTCCGTATGCCGGGTCCACCCAGGCCAGGGTACCGGTAAAGCCCGAGTGACCATAACTCTGCGGTGAAGCAGCGTTACAGGCCGGGCCGGTATCCGGCTCATCGCTTACCGGCCGGTCAAATCCAAGCCCCCGCCTGTTGTTATTGTCACAGTCGTAACAGGATGTGTAGATGGCCAGGGTCAAAGAATCAATAAACCTGTCCTCTCCGTACCAGCCCCCGTTCAGGTACATCTGCATCATTTTGGCCACATCATTGGCATTCCCGAAAAGTCCGGCATGTCCCGAGATTCCCCCCAGCATGGCTGCTCCCATATCATGTACATGCCCCTGTATAAGCTGGCGCCTGAAAAACAGGTCATTTTCTGTGGGTACGATCCTTTGTCTGGGAAAACGGTTTAATGGCAGGAATCCCAGGGTCTCTGCTCCCATGGGGGCGAAGAAATTATACCATACGTAAGGATAGAGCATGGTATCGGTTTCAGCCTCAATAAGCTGCTTGAACATGTAAAAACCCAGATCACTGTACCGGTACACCGGCTCCAGCAGTTCCGATTCATGGATCCAAGCATAAACCGAGTCCCTGAAATCTGCCCGCAGGTAAAGGTGGTCGGCCACCTGGATGGGATATTCCGGACTGTAGGAGTATTCAAAGACACTGTCCACATACTTCACATTCCGGTTGGCATAGTCCGAGGGACCGATCTTCAAAGGGTATTGATGTGACCAGTTGTGACTGACCAGTTGCTGGGATGTATCCAGCGGCTCAAGGGTGGAATAATAGAATGGGATCCATGGCAGCAGTCCGGACTGGTGGGCCAGGATATCAGCCATAAGAAGGCCTGCCTTATTGCTGCTCTCAGGTACCGTGGGAGAGATACCCATCAGGGAATCTTCATGGAACCTCCCCTGGTCACGCATACGCATCAGGGATGGAAGGGTGGCCGTAATCTTGGTAATGGATGCCAGGTCGTAAAGATCCGTGAGCAGCACAGCTCTTTTATACTGATAGGTGTGGTACCCGTAAGCTTTGTGCCACACAACTTTCCCGTTCCGGGCCACCAGGAGCTGGCACCCGGGCATGGCCTTCCCCCTGATGGCCTCCTCGATGATGGCCTCCATCCGGGCCAGGGTATCCGGGTTCAGTCCCACATCCAATGGTTCTGCATAACCCAGCCTGACAGGTCTGCCCGTATCAATCCCCTCACCCGCCCGGCCCGCTTGCCCTCCCGATACTGATAGTTTTCCGCTGAAGCTTCTTCCTCCAAAAATGGCCTGAAGGGTATATTCCTGGTACAGGGGGGCATCATCGCAGGAGAGGATGACCGCCCCCACATGATCAAGATTAACAAACCTGCCCAGAGCATAGGGATATCCGGCCACATTCAAAACCACCCTGCTTCCGGGATCCAAGGCCTCAACAAATTGCACCGTTTCATCGGTAATCCCATACCTTCGTGATGCAAATGAGCTGGTGTTCAGAATATTTACGATAACAGTATTGTATTTTTCAAGTTTGGCAAGCAGGGATGCCCTTTCCTGTAGCTGTGCCCCAGACTGCAAGGTAAAATGATCACCCGGAAGATAAAGATCGGAGATGGCACCTGCATGGGACGTACCCTGTTTGCTGATGGTCACCGTTGCAAGCCTCATTTTCTCCAGGTCCCGAAAGGGGATCAGCGAATCATGGTTCTGCACCAGGGTCAGGGTATGGGCAATCAATTCCCTGTTGGTCACACCATAGGAAGGATGATTCAGATCTTCCAGCAGTGATTCTGTCTCCACTGGTCTGAAGTGTTGCAGGCCGGCCCAGTATTTGGCCAAGAGGACCTTCCGGCAACTCTCATTGATTCGTTCCTCCGGGATATCACCCCTTTTAACTGCCCGTTTGATTTCGGAAATGGCCAGTTCCACATCTTTGGGCATCAGGAGAATATCATTGCCTGCCCTGACCGCCTCCACCTCCCTGATTCCCGGTTCAAAAAATTGGCTTAACCCTTTCATATTCAAGGCATCCGTAATAACCAGACCCTTGAAACCCATCTCCTCCTTCAGCAAACCTGTGATGATACGCCCGGATACAGTGGCAGGCCGGTTCTCTCTTTCTTCCAGGGCCGGAACCTGCAGATGAGCCACCATGACACCCGTCAGGCCCCGGCCGATTGCTTCCCTGAAAGGAAAAAGCTCCAGGGAATCGAGCCGGTCCCTGTGGTATGGTAACACGGGCAGGGCCTGATGGGAATCTGCGTCCGTATCTCCGTGACCCGGAAAATGTTTGGCAGCCACCAGGAGTCCGCCGTCCTGCATACCGCGCATCAGTGCCACCACTTTGGCCGCCACATTGGCAGGTTCCTCCCCGAATGAACGTGTATTGATCACCGGATTGGCAGGATTGTTGTTGATGTCAGCTACCGGCGCAAAATTCATATGGATTCCCAGGCGCCTCATCTGACTGGCCATATCCATTCCCATCCGGTAAATCAGGGAATTGTCCGTAATGGCACCCAGGGCCATTTGCGACGGATACCTGATGGTATGTTCAAGCCGCATCCCCAGTCCGGACTCACCGTCAATGGCCACCAGAAGCGGAATCACGGATTTCTCCTGGTACAGATTGGTGAGTTTTGCCTGTGAAACGGGATCGCCCTGGAAAAAGGCCACCCCACCCACATGCTGGCGGGAAATCAGCCTTGAAATGCTCTTCTGGTGCGCCTCCCCCATGTTGGAATAGGCCTGCACCATGATCATCTGTGCGATCCTGTCGTCCAGGGAAAGATGATCCATGATGGAATCGACCCAGGACTGCTCCACATCAAGGAATGGCGGATCTTCAGGAAAATCAGGTGAATAAAACGGCAAACCGGGGGTATCCGTCACCGGGAGGTGAAACACCAAAAACAAGAAGGCCAGGATGGTGATCTGCAGAAGGTTGTTCTTCATGATTCTCCTTTCCTGCAAAGGTATTCGGATCCCAGCGCAGGAAAAATAGAATTATCAACACTTCCGGGAAAAGGAAAACCGCCTATAGTCCCAGTTTGACTGTAATG
>JAZDPG010000118.1:0-32562 GCA_043797815.1 Bacteroidota bacterium | reverse complement strand
TGCCCACCTGTTTCCCCGTGGATGAAATGTAACTAAATGAATAGTATCAATTTTTCTGATCCCCCTCGCCATGGCCCTGATTGTTTCATACTGATCTTCATCCATGGGAACCCAATCCCCTCCCAATATCCAAATAATGTTACTTTGCTTATGGTATCGCTTGGCTAACAATTCACCATACTCCTCAGCATTTTGAGAATTAATTAGAGGCCTCTCGGTACCGGGTTTGTCCAGTTCTGTGATCCATAACTTATCAGCCCAGGCAGGCAATAACCCAATATACAAGCCCAATTCCTCCGATTGCCGAATGACATAATCAACGTGCTCGAAATACTTCTCATTAATACGCGTGGGATCATTATTGATTAAAGGCAGGTTTCCATAAGCATTGGGAGTATTCAATCCGTCACTTTCAGCCAATATAACTGTTTGTATAACGGTGAATCCTTTATGTGACCGATCTTCCAGGTAGATCTTTACCTCCTCTCTGTTTAATCGGTGCAACAGTTCCCAGGCAGTCCCACCTAACCAAAAGAATGGTTCATCATCTTCAGTGACAATATACTGTTTGTTTTCACTTACCTTTAGCCGTTTAAGATCCTGAGCATTCATTTGAACCAGGCAGGACAGAAACAAAAATGAGGCAATCAGAATTTTTTTCATTCTATGAATAATGTATGAATAGATTTTGGCATGTATACAATCTCCTCCTTACTCAGATAATGAAACCGGCAATCTAAGGCGACTCCACTTATGGGTAATCTCAAGCAATGGAGTTGGGAGTTCTCCCTCCCAACCCTGAATAACACCTTCCCATTCACCTTTATCATCGGCCCATAACGCGATATCTGTCCGATCCTTCAACTCAATTTCAAAATCTCCAGCTTTTATAGTTTTTAACCCTCCTGCAGCCATTGCTTCAACCTCACCCTTCCTATTTAATCGGACAGCGGCTACCCCAATAGCATCGAAAAAAACATTGCAATTCTGAATGCGAACGGTTGAATAAATTGGGTCGCCACTCATATGTTCTGTTCCTGCAATTTGAATGAAAGTACCATCAATAAGTGTAGAAAAACCGGTAGTTGGATGGGAAATCAATGGAGACAGATCGCCATCATCCAGTTTTAAAGCAGGTGTTTGCCTACTGAACTTCTGCTCATTTAAAACATCACTGATTTCCGATAAAAGAGATTCATGGTTAAAATGGACTCCCATTGATTTAGGCAGTGCTTCCTGCCCATTATAAACTTGCCCGTTGAAATTTCGAGTCCAGTCACCAATCCGAAACAATCGGGTGTTTCCTTTTGATGCTTTCATGAAAAAATCAGCCGTAGAAACCTTTTCAAATTCAGGATTATACAATACAATGGCCGAATATCGCTGCTTACCGTAACAGATCCTTCCATCATGGTCAATAAATAAACTCTTGTTATCGATTTCACTGGAGGGTATCAGATCAGTTGGAATTCCAATGCACCAAAGCTGATTCACCAACTCCATAATACCAGCATCATTATAGGTTGATCCAGCCCAATTCATTATGGCAGCATGGCCAAAAATTACAGCAACAGGACAATCCAGTGGAGTTTCCGCAATATAGTCCAGTAACCGAACGCGGCTTTCTCCTTGCATCAGGTTCCCCTTAAAGAGTTCAAGATGCCCATCCGAACCGCTACTGTCTGGGTAGATTGGATGAAAATTAACCCTCCCTCCGGCGAGTGCTGAACTCCAAAGTTCCCTCTGATAACTTTCAATATCAGTAGCATAATATTGGTTATACCAGACAGGGCTATTCCATCTCTTGGCAAGGGAGGTTCTCACAGAAAAGGGAGCCTCCTCATCGGTTTGTGCCCAATCCCTTGTTGCAGCCCACCAGCTGAGGGCATTCTTTTTATATTCATTTTCACACAGGGATGCGTACCAGGTGGGATGTGTTACAACTACTGCATTTGGTCCAAAAACTTCCTTTATCGTTTGATAGAAATCATTCTCCAACGCTCCGTTTCGTTGCCAGTTCATTTCCATGAGATGATTAATTGCCATCTGCCGCTCCCCCTCCTGACCATTTATTCCAAGATACATCAACAAACAATCGTAGATCAACTCTCTGCCTCCTGTCCGCTCACCGTAGGCCTCTGCCCTGTATTCTGAATACCAGAATTTATTATTCACTGGTAATCTGGTTGGAGGAAAACCCCATTCATCTTTCATCCCTCCGGCCAGAGGAATATCTGCATAACTGTGTATAATCTCATTTTGAAATGAAACTAAATGTGGGGCAAACAAGTCGGGAGTTAAATGCGTAAAAGTCACCATCGCACATGCCATTTTCGGATGATTTCCTGTAAAGGAAGGGATGCGTACAACAACTGAGTCCTTTGATGAAGACGCCACCAAGCACTGTTGGGTAATCTCCATCAGAGTAGATGAATCTATACCCTTTGTTGTTTTTTCATATGTATATACCCTTAATAATGAACCCTGAATTGGAATATAGGGTAATTCATCAGGTGTCATGTGATCTTGAAGATTATAACTACGAAAAACGGTCTCCATACTATCATTGCATGAAAGGGGAACCTCTTGAAGCATCAATAATTCCTGGAGTTCATCCGGGTATTTGGCTTCAAAAGAAAGCCGGGCCAGTCTTATATCCAGATCTAGGGCTATTCCAATCCCGAGTTCATTGGCATAATCAACAGCCATCTGAACCTGATTGTGAACTTCACTACTGGTGATCTCCTTCTTAAATATTCTAATCGATGTGGTAAGTATATTGTAAGGAGAATGGCTATTTACATTGTCGATAAAAGTGGTATATCCGTTCGTATTAAATTCATCTTCACTCCAAAACCATGCTCCCAATACCGGTAATCCTGCGTGGCTTTGATGAGCTTGTCCTTGAAGATGAGACGGTGTCTGGGAAAAAAGATTTTTGGTGGGAATGAGCAATAGACTCAAAACAATCAAATCCTTTAGAAAACCAGTTGGAACTTTTTTCATTTTCTGTACTAAAAACGCGAACCACTCTTTGTATTGGAGTGGTTCATATTAAGATTGTTTGAAAGGTTACCAACCAGGATTCTGTCCCAGTTTAGGATTTAAAGTAATTTCATTGATGGGCAATGGATCCAGGTAATCCCGATTAATATCGAAACCATAACCGTTATATAAAGCCACCGCGAATGGATCAAGAAATCCGTTTGTATCAAGTGGATAGGTATTAAACGGAAGCTGATTCCCCGCCCTGATTCCCTTGGGCCGCTTGCCTGCGATCAGTTCTTCTGCAGCTGCCCACCTGGCAACATCATGCCAACGAATGCCTTCACTAACCAGTTCGACACGCCGCTCACGCCTTATTTCATTTATGATAGGTGACAGAGTTGGGAAATCCCAGTTAGGATCGTTGGTAATATTGCTGATATTCAAATTCGGCATACCGACCCTGTCTCTTAGCAGTTTAATTGATCTGTCGATATCCGCTTGCGTAATGGAGCCCAATTCAGCCTTCGCCTCAGCAAAGTTTAGGAGAACTTCTGCATAACGGAACAACAGGTAAGGAGTTTCTTCGCCGGCAAGATTCTGAGTTTCAACATGTGCATTAAATCCTTTGCGATTTGCGTAGGCCGTGGGAGAAAGATAATTTGCATTCTTGTTGATTTGGACCCAATTTACTTCCCAAAAGGTTGTATCTGCTCCATCAATATAAAGAGGAGCCTCAGGACTCCAGACGCTTTGGCGTAACCTGGGATCACGATTTTTCATTTCATCAACGATGGTATCATACCCGGCAAACAAAGGACTTACTGAAATAGGATCTCCATCTGAACACAGATAGGAATCAATAAGCCCTTTCGTTAATCCCTCACCATAAGGAAACCGACCATAAACATTAATTGTATTGGTAAGTTCCAGATCTATGGAAAACTTATGCCAAAACAGTGTTGACTTAGAGTTAGAATGGTCGGGTAACCCGAAATAATCATAATAATCCGATTCCGGATGACCGGTCGTATAGACTTCAAAATTACCTGAGTTCATAACCACACCGGCTGCCTCAACCGCTTTATTGAAATACTTGTTTGGATCCGGGTTACTCACCCCAAATGGATCACCTGCATGGTATTTTTCCCAGCTGCCTTCATAAAGAGCAATTCTCGACTGCATAGCTAGGGCATACCATTTATTGATCCTTGTTCCGTCATCTATTCTATCTTCAGTAAGATAAAGAGCGGCTGAATCAAGATCTGCGATTATCTTATCCACAACTTCGTTTCTGGGCGTTCTTGTGCTATAGAGGAGATCGGAGTTCGTTTCAGGAACAGTGCTAAGCCATACAACATCTCCAAAAGCTTGTACAAGATTATAAAAAATCAAAGCCCTGAAAAAATGTGCTTCACCGAGATACTGTTTATAGCTTTCAAAAGGTTCCTCTATTTTCTTATAATTATCGAAATAATAGTTTATCTCTCTTACCCAATAGTATGACCAACCACCACCACTGGCAGGAACTGTTCTGGTTCCATGAAGACGTTCGTCAATTACTGAACTAAATACCTGATTATCACTATTTATCTCATGTGAGTATATGCCCCTTCTGTCAGCGCCCCATTCTGTGGTTGTTGGAAAAAATAAACCGGCAGGATAAAAATGATTTAGATAAATCTCCTGGTCATTACTCGTTTTTAAGAAATCAGCGGACGAAACTTCATCAAGAGGATATTTCTCTAATAGATCTTTATCACATCCGGTAAGGAGTGCAAGCAGACTTATAAAACCATATATATATACTATTTTTTTCATAACCATAATGTTAGAATGTTACGTTAAGACCAAATGAAATAACTCTCGAGAGCGGGTACACTCTGCCAATTCCGTTCCGGCCACCAATATCTGTTCCGGAAACGACTGAAGTTTCAGGGTCCAGCAATTTTGTCAGCTTGGTAAACGTCAGCAGGTTCTCTCCTGAAAAGTATACTCTTAACTTTTGAACATGCACCTTATTTGTTAATTCGCCGGGGATGGTATAACCAATTTGCAAACTCTTCAGGCGCACGTAAGCGGCATTAAGTAAATATTTAGTCTGTACCTGACGATTCTTAACATTCTCAGCGCTAATATAAGGCTTCGCATAATAGGCATCCGTGTTGGGCCCCAGTATATTTGTTTCATCTGCAGGTCTCCAATAATCCAAATGTCCTTCCTTAAATATTGATGAACCATTGACATCTCCTATCATTCCCCAGAAGTTCGCAGAAGACCAATCAATATACGTTGGGAAATAGTCTCGTTTTCCAACACCCTGCCAAAACATATTCATATCAAAACCCTTCCAGTTTACTCCCGCTGAAATACCATAGTTATAGCGAGGCAAACTGTTACCGATTACTGTCAGGTCTCCGTGATCATCCAGAGTTCTTGAGCCATCATTAATTGTATCATTTCCGTCCAGATCCGTATATTTCATATCCCCGGGTCCCCATTTACTATAAAATTTAGACTGATTGGGCATCTCTTCATCCACATCCTGAATTAACCCATCTGTAGTATAACCCCATATTTCACCGATCTGCTTATCATTATACCAATCATCCAAAGTGCCGTCTTCATTCTTGTATTCCAGAACAGTCGATTTAGAATCTCCGATGAAAACATTTAGATGGTAACTAAAATCAGCAGAAATCCTATCTTTCCAAGCCATTGATAATTCCCATCCTTTGGTTTCCATTTCGGCATTATTTTCAAGTGGTGGAGAGGTTCCCAGAATCTCAGGCAAATTTTCGGCCGGACCGAACATATCACTTGTATTCCTTTTATATGCCTCAAATGTTGCGATTAAACGATTGTTCAAAAAACCTGCATCAATACCTAAATTTAAAGTGGTAACCGTTTCCCATGTCAGACTACCGCTTACAATACCTGGAGCTTGGGCATATAAAGGCCTATCATCACCCATAACATATGCAAGATTACTCCCAACAGGGATGTTCGATAAGTAAAGGTAATTTGGGACGTTCTGGTTACCTAACGAGCCATAGGAACCTCTAATCTTCAAGCTATTAATATAAGGCTTTATCGATGCCCAGAATTCTTCCTTGTAAACGTTATACCCGACACCTACAGATGGGAAAAATCCCCAACGATGCTCTGGCCCAAATCTGGAGGACCCATTGTAACGACCATTGAATTCTAAAAGGTATTTCTCCTTGTAATTGTAGCTGATCCTGCTAAATACAGCTTGTGTTGCCCAATGACTCATTGCATCATTTAATACGGACTCTCCCAATGCTGTACTAATTGAGGGCACTGTTGTTGTGATTAATTCTCTTCTGGAACCGTAGAGGAATGAATAGAACGCCGATTCCTGTTCATAACCCAACATGGCCATGATAAAGTGATTTCCAAAAGTTCTTTCATAGGATGTCTTGGCATTAAAAAGGGAATAGCTGTTATTATCTACACCTGTAGTAAATCCGTCGGGAACCTCACCAATTTCCCCAATATTGCCATCCGGCATATATACGGGAACCGATATTGGATTTGTTGTATGTCTTTGAGCAAGATAATTATAGTTGTAAGAAAGATATGTTTTCCATCCTTTTACAGGTTCTATTTCAGTGCCTAGTGTTATCCATGAATCCTGGTTGGTGGTCTTGTCTCTCCCCGCCCCTTCCATGATTCGAATAACAGGATTGTTAATCGCCCGAAGTTGGTCATTGGGATCAACCCCCTCGTTGTACATTGGCATGGTAGGCCAGAAAGTTGGCATTGATCTTAACATATAGTATCTGTCGAGACCAACCATTCCAAGAGGATAATCTGTTTGAACTTGTGAATATTTCGAACTGAAATCGAAACGAGCCCATTTGGTAATCTGGGAAGTAATATTTGCAATAATATTATACCTCTTATATAAATCATAGCCATAATTATAAAGCCCGTCCTGGTCATATAATCCCGCAGAAACATAATACTGAGTTTTACCATCACCTCCTTCCAGACTAATATCGTGCTTTTGCCGGGGTGAATTCTTTTTCCAGTACATCGACATCCATTCATAATTTGCATTCCCATAATGTCTCCCACCCCATATATAATCATAAGGAACTGCTGTATCATATTCAGGAAGATAGGTGCCTTCAATATAACCCTGGATCCTGTCCATCTGGGCATCGGGAAATTTATGAGCGAGGCCCGAATTATCCATTCCCTGATTAAAGGCCGTTGCCAATTTTATAGAAGACTCAAAATGTGGAAGCCCGATAGGAGATGCAAATCCGAAGTTATTGTTATAATTTAATTTTATCTTTTGATTCTTGCCCCCTTTTTTAGTAGTTATCAATACAACCCCAAAAGGAGCTCTCGCTCCATAAATAGCTGAGGCGGCTGCATCCTTAAGAATCGAGACACTTTCGATAGACTCGGGATTCAAGGTATTCACATCCATCTCAACTCCATCCACCAAAATCAACGGCGAACTACTGCCTGATAGCGTTCCCAATCCTCTTATAGACCAACTTTGAGCGGCCCCCGGCTCTCCTCCATCTCTTGACACACCGATATTCAGGTTTGGGGCGGTTCCCTGTAGCAGCTGCCCTACATTTTCAGCAGGCCTGTTGATCAGGTCTTCTCCGGATACCACATCAACAGCACCGGTAAGGTTTATTTTTTTTTGAGTTCCATAGCCGACGATCACAACCTCTTCTATGCCGTGGATATCCTCTTCAAGTTGAACATTGATTGTGATATTGGTACCTACTGCAATTTCCTGGGTCAGGAACCCTATATAAGAATACTCCAGAATGTCATCCTGATTCTCAACAAAAACTTCGAATTTACCCGACACATCACTTATTGTCCCCTTTTGAGTGCCTTTAATCGTGATGTTGACACCAGGAAGCGGTTCCCCATTTTGATCGGTAACAATACCAGTAATTCTGATCTGATCCTGAAGTTGTAATTTCTCCTTGTCACTTTTTTGCTCCATTATTTGTGCCGGACTTAGGATGATTTGCCGGTCAATTACAACATGTCTCACATCAGTACCGGCAAACAATTGATCCAATACCTGTTCAATAGGCTTGTTTTTAACCTGCAGGGTAACCCTTCTATTTACATCAATTAGCTTGTTACTATAAAGAAAATAATACTCACTTTGCTGCTCAATGTTTAACAGAACCTCTCCCACAGTTTTTTCGTTCATATGCATGGAAAGTCGGGTTTCCTGGGAATAGGAACTTTCGGCATAGATGAACATGAAGCCTGTAAAGAGTAAGAACACTGAGATTTTCATAATCCTGAATGTTTGTGTCGCCCAGAAAGGGATTCCTCCCTGAGCATGGATCAATCGATTAAATTTCATAATTTAGTAATGTTTTGGGTTTACTTTGTGTTCTTTCCACCAGGTTAGACATTCAATAAGTTAAATCCAGAATTACGGGAAAGTGCAGCCACACTTTCCCGTTTATTTAATATTATGGATGATATATCTAGTATTGGATATTTCTCCGTTCTCCAGTTTCTGCGCTGGTGCTACCTCATATGATATCCCGGACGCGATGGAGAGGTACTCAAGTACCTGCTCAACGGTCTCATCTTCAATCGTCATTGTAAAAGGCGACTGAAGAACACCTCCATCGCCATTAATTTGAATCTCGGTATTATACCAGCGCTCAAGCCGGTTGATGATGTATTCCAATGAATTATTTCTAAAAATGAGCCTGCCATCAATCCAGGATGTATACTGGTCGGTATGTACAATACGCTTACCGATTGTTTCTTCTTTCTTTTGGAACACCGCTCGCTCGTTTGGTTCCAGAGAACAAAGTTGAGTCACGATTCCACTGGCATCCGCCTTCTCAATGGATATCTCTCCTTCTTCAAGAGTGGCTGATACATAGTCATCTTCAGGATAAGCCATAACATTAAACTTGGTTCCTGTGACTTTAATATCTATTGATCCGGTTTGAACCAAGAAAGGTTTTGACTTGTTTGAAACCACATCAAAATAGGCCTCCCCGGAAAGTTCAGTGATTCGGTTCTTCTTGCCATATTTCTGTGGATATCTGAGTGTGCTTCCCGAGTTTAACCATACCCCTGTCCCATCGGGTAAAACTGTTTTAAGTTTAGAACCTTTGGAAACGCTGATTTCAGTATAAGCCAAATCTTTCGATAAAAAATTATATTTCTCCTGCATATACAGGATACTTAAGGTAAGAAGCGGCAAGATGAATATTGCTGCAACTCGTAACAATATAGTATTTAACCGAATCCTTTTCTGTAAGTGAGAAACTTCATGTTCCCTGACTATATTGATGCGATGGTGGACCTTATCAAGTGTTGACTGAAGGAGTATTTCCTCTTCGGGATAATTTTCCACATTAAGATTATGGTGCCAAATATCTGAAAGGGCCCCGTATAATGAGCTCTGGAACTTAGGTTCTTTAAGCCAATTGACAACCTCTGAAGCTTCTTCAGGGGTGCATCGTCCTTCTGAAAATTTTTTAACCAGCTCGTTGTTTCTTTTTTTAATAATTTCTTGCTGCTTCATCACGTAATATCTCTGAGATTGAATAGTACTTTAAGGATATAAATGATATTATCCTACCACCATTTTCCTAAATTTACCGGTATAATCTTATTTAAGTTCAAATTAATAAAACTAATACTTGACTTAACTATTAAACTATGCTTCATTAAAACAAATATAATACGGTCAATCTGGTCACATCCCCCAAAAATTTACAAAAATTAAAAGTCATGTAAATTCCCTTAGCCTAAAATTCAATTCCATGCTCCAATAGTTCCATAAGAATATCTTCAGGCTTTCCTTCCCCGTTTGAAATAATATTCAATTTTTCAGCTGACTGATCATGGATATATTCTGCCTGTACCACATCCAAGTTTTGACTGACGGTAAGGGGATCAACTGTCTCTCCTGCAGAATTAACAGGCTTGATAATTGTCAGTTTGTTGGGTGATAATAATGTTAACATTTGAGGAATATCATAGCTCAGTACAGCACCAGGTACAGCTGTCCATAAATAACGTGGTTCATAATATTTTCGAAGCAGGATATCTTCATAAGAAACTAAAGGATTGACTAAAATTGAGTGTTCTACAGGTAGATTGAAAATGGCAAAATGGAGATATGAGGAACAGAGTTCGTCTTTTACAACAGATGTAATATGATCAAAATCCACATCCTTACAGGTGTTAAGATATTGATAAATAAGTCTGAGATCACTGGCCTGTATACCTGCTATGCTAGTCCCGACCAGATTTGCTCCAAACCATATGTTATATGAGACTCCTCTGATATAAGAGTCCCCTACCCCCCTGATATAATCCAATTCACCCATCCCAATTAAATCAGGTACAACGATAGAATATCCCATGTCAATGTAACGCTCGATTTCCCCGGAAGAGTGCAGGAAGTTTTCCTTCCCCATAGGATCCAGGTACAAGATCACAGGTCTCTTACCGCCATCAACAGGTTTAATAAAGAGAAAAGGGATAGGGTATTCAAACCGGCTCCCCTGAATAAAGTATTTTTCAATTTTATAACCCTTTTTTTCAATTGATCCAGTGTATACAACTGATGTGATAATTCTTGAACTGTCATAGCCCGATAGTTCATACATCTTTCCCATGTAATAATCTCTGTTTTCTGCAATTTCCTCAGAGGTTGTGTATTCCCTATTTTGTATTAATCGACGGGCCTTTTCCTTATTCAGGTCAAAAATCGTCTTGCTGTTATAAGAGGTTGACAACTGACCGGTTGTACTAACCTGCAATTCTTCCTTACTAAAACAGTTAACACCCTGATCTATACAATACCCGGGGAGGTTCAAATATGTGCGGAAAAACCGGCATAAACTTTCATTGTTATCTCTTTGGAATCCATGAGTTCCGATTGCTTCAACCATAGAAATATGATCAGGGTAATCCGTAAATTGATACACCTTTTTAACTTCATTATATGTCTCCCTTGCTCCCTGTATGCTAAAAAAGTCCTCGGTGGCGGATACGATCATGGTTGCTTTGGGTGCTCTGGAAATGATCAAATCTGCATGTTCAAAGCCTCTTTTTACTCCATGATATGGATTTTGCTCCCCATCTTGCGGGCCAACTGACTCAAAGATCCTTTGAAAGCTTGTAATATAACATTCTGGTGCTGAAGCAACTATTCTCTCATCAAAAGCAGACAAAAATGCGGTTTGTGCACCCCCACCTGAAATACCCGTCATCCCAATCCTGGTTGCATCCACTTCTGGCCTGGAGACAATATAATCAATGGCCCTTATTCCATCCCATATGAAATAATCATTTATCGAATAACCTGCCAGCAAACATTGGCCCCCAACATAGGAATGCTCATGCGTGGATCCTTTTATCTGCCATATATCGTTTTGTTTATCAAGGTTCTGGACTCTCTCACCCTGTCCGATCGGATCATAGGTAAAAACAACAAATCCATTCTTGACCAGGTTAATTATTCTCGACTGATAATTATGCTGTCGAAAAGCATCCTGTGAATGACCATTACAGACAAGTATAGCAGGATGCTTTATCTCACCATACTTTGGAATAAACATACTTCCGGAAACAAACAATCCAGGTTGTGATTCGAAGATAATTTTCTCTAATGTAAAACTATCTCGTTCTAATTTTCCTGTAACAATGGCGTTTGGTGGAGTATCCAATCCCACAAATTGTCTAAAGAAGTTCTCTCTAAACCTCTGACTATAATTGTTCCAATCATTTTGATTCCTTATTTGTATTAACTTATTCTTTCTCATTTGGAAGCATTCATCTGCGAGCGAAGCAATATGCTGGTACAATGCGTTAGAATTATTAGTATATTTCATCCAAACTCCCTGATCATTATCATTATACGTAGTAAGAACCAGGTGAGGGTTGCTTTGAGAAAAAATAAATTGAGGAGGAAGAGAAAAAAAAATAACTGCTACATAATTCCTAAATAAAATTACATTCATTCTCAGAATACAGTTTTTCATAATATTTACTTTCTCGATATAAAATTTTGATATATATGTATAACGGTGAACTTGATTAATGCCCCTATCTTCAAAATATTATTATTTGAAAAATCTACACAATTTTGAAATAAATATGTACAAAAGAAACTAACGAATGAACTCGAGAAGGAATTCTGTACAAAAAATTGGGGCTTGCGCAATGGCTTCATTTGCTATGACCACAAATGTCATTGCTAGGACCGTTCCGACATAATAGTAAACGTGAGTTCGATATTACTCGAATTTTTAATTCTCTAGTTATCAACAATATAACATGCAAATGTTTTTAAATACGTGATTGACAGATATATATAAAAATGAATTCTTTTGTAAATCTTCAAACAAAGATCCATGTCGTGTGATGATTTTCCTTGTTCAGTAACGATCATTTTTAAAGGGAAACTAGTGAACCTGTCTTTGAATTATTGTAAGCAAAAGAAAAAGAATAATATTGGAATCCATTCCGCCCAATCTATGTCTTATATGCTTAAGGGCCAGATTAATATGATTCTCAACTGTCTTGGTTGAAATGTGGTTACGTCGTGCAATTTCTTTGTAGTTCAGACCTTCTAACCTGCTCATTTGATAGACGCGTTTCCTTTTTTTGGGTAATTCATCAATTGCATTGGCTATTATTTCTTTCAATTCTTCATATTCAAGTTCCTTAGCAGGATCAATATTATTGTGTTGAGCCATATGAATGACATACTGTTCATATTTTTGATCTTTGGTTCTTTTTCTAAATTGATCGATGATAACATTGTATGCAAGACTGAAAAGGAACGATTTAAATGATTTTTGCTCAATCAAATCCATACGTTTTTTCCATACCCGGAGAAATACTTCCTGAACTACCTCTTCAGAATCCTCGTGTGTTTTAAGTAATGATCGACTAAAACTATAGAGATTCCTGCTATACCTTTCATATAATAGATCAAATGCCCCGACCTGACCCGATTTGAGCTTTTTTACCAAATCCTTATCACTCCGAGTAGATCCTGACTCCATAGTAAGTATTGATCTCAGTTCAATTTAAATAAACCGGAAAATAATGATAATATATCACAATTTTAAAAACATATGTATAAAGGCCTGGTTTACATTTCCATGTTATAGTATATTTATAGGTATATACATCTGGCTTGTTGTTTTGAATGCGGGTTATCCCCCTAAATCCATTTTCAGAAATATTCAATATTGAGAAGCGTTGCTGTTCTGAGTCATAAAAAATATCTATATTTACACATCTAGATATTTGCATATATGAAATTCAAACAACTGGAGCTTTCGCAGCAGGAAAGCTGGCTTAAACGGACCATCACTTCTCCCCGTACCAGGAAAACCGTCCTGGCCATCGGTATCGGGGCTTTGGTGGGATTTGCCTTTTTCTTCTTCACCGAAGGCCGGCTGATGGAATCCATCCCCGGCAAGGAGATTGTGAAGAGCCTCCTGGTGGGAGGATTCTTCGGATTTTTCATCACCAACAGCCCGTGCGCCAGGGGGAGGTGTTAGCCCCCTGCCAGCGATTCTCTGATCCTGATACGGCACCGTTTCCCGTTCAGTACATTCTGACAGAGATCAGCTGCTACAATTCCCTGATTTTGATATTCCTGAACCAGACCGGGTACCCGTGGTCCTGCAGACCGATGTAGCCCTCTTTTGAAATGCCCTCGGTAAAACCGGGGAAGTCCTTGAATTTGCTGTTAGCCACCAGCTCATCCCATTCCGGTGTCCACAATGTATATTCCACCACCTTCACCCCGTTCTGGGTATGGGTCACCTTTCCTTCCTGAACCCGGATGACGATGGTGTTCCATTCTCCGGCAGGATGAACCGTTCCGGGATCGGCTGCGATCATGTCATACAGTGATCCGGCCAGGTGACTGTCCACTTTGTTGTCGGTGGCATCCACATTGTCCAGCACCTGGATCTCAGGTGAAGCATAATAGATGGGCTGGCCCGGAACTTCCCTTACATGGAAGAAGATTCCGGAATTGGCCATCTTGCCGGCTTTCCAATCTATGGAGAGTTCAAAGTTCTTGAATTTCCGAACCCCGTACAGGATATCCCCGTTTGCCCCTGATCCGGGTAATTTGCCTTCCCCTGTAAATACCTTCATGGCATCATCCTCGATCACCCAGTTGACGGGCATTTCCGTGCCATTGCACTGCCTCCACCCGCTGAAACCGGATCCGTTGAACAGAAGTTCCCAGCCGGCCTTCTTCTCTTGTTTGGTAAGCGTATTGACCCCCTGGCCTTGGACAGGCGGCATCATGAACAGAGCGGCCATGCAGGCCAAAGACAATTTGAAAATGCTTTTCATAAGATTGTTTTATTAATGGATAAATGGTTGCATTTCATACATGGATTCGATATCTCATCAGTCGCTGATGCGTGCGGCAAATCCGCCACCTTTGGCAAGCTTTATGTTCAATGCGGACTGATTGCTGACCTTTTTTTCAAACCTGATGTAATCTTCCGCATACCGGCTGGCATTGAGTCCGTCCTGCATGATCACCGCCTTTTTTTCGCCTTCCGGCAGAAAACTTAAATCGATGGTGAATTCTCTCTCCGTATTGTTGTTCAACGCACCGATATACCAATCGGATCCCTTTCGGCGGGCCACCACGATGTACTCACCCACTTTGGCTTCAAGCACCCTGGTTTCGTCCCAGGTATTGGGAACGCCGGCTATAAAAGCTGTGCATTCCGGCTCACTTTCGTAATTGGACGGACTGTCAGCCATCATCTGGATCCCGCTTTCAAATACCACAAACAATCCCAGTTGATGGCAACGGGTGCCCTGGCTGCCGGGCCTGGCAAAATTGGGATGGAACTCCTCGGTATGGTAATTGCGCATGGCTCCCGGGGTATAATCCATGGGGCCGCAGACCATCCGGGTAAATGGAATGGTCAGGTTGTGTTCGGGAGTAACCGTACTGGACCATTTGCAGTATTCCAGTCCGCGCACCCCCTCATAGGCAACCACATTGGGGAAGGCACGGTGAAGGCCGTTGGGCTTGAATGCTCCATGAAAATCCACAAAAAGATGGTTCAGGGCTGCTTCCCGGGCTATTTTCTCATAAAAATTGACCATCCACTGGTCGGCCCTGTCCATGAAGTCCACTTTGATACCGGCCACGCCCCACTCCTTATAACGGGCCAGTACAAAAAACTGGTTCTCAATGGCCCTCCAGCTGGCCCAAAGAATCACACGCACATTTTTCTCTTTGGCATAGCGGATGATCTCAAACAGATCCAGGGTTGGGTTGGGCTGGGAAATATCCATCGTGGACACCGACCATCCTTCATCCAGGAGAATGTACTCCAACCCGTTTTTGGCAGCAAAATCGACATAGTACTTATAGGATTCCGTGTTCAGCCCGGCCTCAAAACCGACCCCGTGCAGGTTGGAGGCATTCCACCATTCCCAGGAAACTCTTCCGGGCCTGATCCAACCTGTATCTTCCACTTCACTCTCCCTGGCCAGGAGATAGACAAGGTTCGACTCAACCAGCATGGCATCCGTTTCGGCCAGGACCATCAGACGCCATGGGAATGCTCTTTTTCCAGCGGTTTGGGCGATATATCCGGCTCCTTTTGTCACCTTGCTTGCGCGGTCTCCTATAAATTCAGTCTCCAGCGGGTAAGGCGGGAATGTGGCTTCCAGCATATTGCCCCCGGCTTTCTTCAGGAACATGTGCGGGTAGTCAAAGACATCTGCCTCGGTCAGCAGCATCTTGTAGCCCCTGGCATGCTCTATGAGCAGGGGCAGGTAGGTATTTTTTCCCGGATCGAAATCACCAATATTGATTTTCTCATATTCGTTTTCGTAACTTCCCACAAAATCATCGATGGGTGTGGCCCATGCTTTGAAGTTCCCGGCAAATTCAAAATCTGCGGTCTCGTTAACCTCTACTTCCCCCATCATATTTGTGACAAAACGATAGGCAACCCCGTTGTCAAAAACCCTGAATTCAACATCGAATTTGTTGGCAAAAGAGAGGGTCAGCTGATTAAAATGGTTTTCAATTTCGCTCTCCTTCAGGGCAACAACAGGAATGACTGTATTGTGCACTTCGGTCATGTTCGCTTTCTTCAGCTTTGCTCCTGTGCCAAGCGCCTGCCCGTTGAATTGCAGGTCCACCTGCGCTTTCTGTATGAAGCTTTCGCCGTTTAAGGCAACGGAGAACTGAATACCGTCTCTGATGTCAATGTTGACGGCGATCTTCTGATCCGGAGATGTGATTTGATGCTGGGCACCCAGCGATTCAAAGCCTCCGCAAAGCAGGCAGAGGATGGCAATAATATTCTTCATGTGTTGCATATGGTTTGGTTGGTTGCGCTAATTTAATTAAACTTTCCGGTGCCGCCTTTTCATCCGGCCTTTCATTTTGTCCCTGATCAGCAGGACCACCTCTTTCCCGAGAAACAGCAGCGAGCCATAGAACAGCACCTCACCCGAAATGAAAACAGCGAGAATAAGTCCGCCCGTTCCCGATGCTTTCAGTCCCATTGCCCCGCCCAGTGCTGCACCGATAAACGGAGATCCCACAATCAGCACATAAGAGATGATCTGCACCACCAGCATGGCTTTTTTAAAAGGCGTGTTGACCAGGTCTTTGATTGTCCTCTGCTTTTCCATCATGCGGTAGGCGTACTATTCGTCCTGTTTCGCTCTCCTTGCTGCCCGCCGTGTTTCCCGGGCTTCCTGGAATTCAATCAATTCCTCTTTTGACATGGGTAAATCCGGATATTCATCCAGCCACTGCTGAAAATCCTTTTCATAGTCATCACGGTCGGCCACAAAAGCTTCGTTGACATATTCGTAGCGGTTTGTCTGCATGCAGAAGCGGCCAAACGTGTCGTGCAAGGCGGTGCATTCACCTGAAACCACCACTTCCTGCACCAGATGGGGACATAATTGGTCACAGGTGTTTTGGTGCCCTCCTTTTCTGCCTGCTTCTGCACATAGTTGTTAAAATCATCCCTGAGCGGCATAAAATGCGCCGTTATCACACTCTGCGATTTTACATTCAGGCCAAGTATCACCAGGGCAACAAGGATGAATCCTCTCGTTTTCACGGGAAAATGATTTGGTTAGCGATGACAAAATACTACTTTTTCTGGTCTGTCTTCTTCACGGAACCCGGGACGAACAGTCCCGCGGGATCGGATCCCATCATGGAGGATTCCAGAAGAAGCGGGGCGGCTCTCTCAAGCTTCCCGGCCTGGGCCCTGGATATCAGGGGGAAGTGTTTCACCCTGTCCAGAAAGTAGCCGATATCCTCCAGGTCATTCAGGGTGGTTCTCCATTTCATGCCATTGAACCGGTTCAGACTGTACGGAAGAGAATAGGCCCGAAGGGATTTATCCCCCTGGGTATTGAAATAGAGGTCGAAATAGGACATGGCGAGTTCCCTGAGGGTCCGGTAAACTGGCTCGCGGTAGCGCAGGGTGGTGAAATTCGACTTGGCGATGCCGCCCCAGCATTCGTCCTGCTTGAATACCGCGATCACATGGTCGTCGTCATCAACGGCCTGAAGATCGAGCACCAGGGGTGGCCTGCCCTGCCATTCCAGGCAGGCAGCCGCAAAAATGGCCCCCTCCAGGCAGTGCGCCCTTTTGTTTTCGAGGACATACCGTGGCGAACGGGTCTCTTCCGTGGCGTTGTAATTGCACCGATCCAGGAACTGCTGGATTTTAAAGGGCGTGTCCAGGCTTCTTAAACCCTCCTTTTCAGTTCCGGTCCAATGGTTATCAGTCGGTTTCATTCAAAAACAATCCAGGTTCAGGAGGATGCAAGTTTGGATTTTTTAGCGGGATATACAATCCTTAAAAATAAGTGGGTGAGAAAACTTCGGAATTAAACAATTTGGCAGCATTTCTAAGAATCCTAAACAATTGGCATAATTTAATTCGTAAAAATTCACACCCAGGTTTATTGTCTCATAGTATTTAACCTGATTTACTTTATAATATTCTTCTGATGGAATTTTCCAAAAATCATGACCCAATTTTTCTGTAACAAACCACTTCTCCATCAATCTGGCAGCACGTCCGTTTCCATCTCGAAATGGATGTACATGACCAAACCTTAAATGAATCAACGACGCGAAATAGAATACTTCAGCTTCTGAGAGGTTTGATGATAGTAATTCTTCAATATCCTGAAAAAAGGATTCCATTTCCTTTTCAATCAATTCCGGTTCGATGGCCATATAAGCCAATCCTGATTTCCCAAAAACTCCGACTTGCTCAATTCTATACTTCCCTCTTTTACTTTTAATTAGCAATGTTTCAGAGAATATTTTATGACAATGCAACAGGTTTTGCTGATTCAGTTTATTCTTTTGTGCAAATTCGTATGCTTCAATCAAGTTTTCAATTTCCTCTATTTCCCTTCCAACTTTGAATTTTTCTTTGTTCAATTCATAGTTCATATAGGAGTTCAAATCAATACTGTTCCCTTCTATATTTGATGAATAAACAGCAGACGATTTTGTCAGGTAATCAAATCCACCTCTTTCTTCAGAAAAATCATAATTCCGAATTAATGTCGGGATTTCATTTCCAATTAACTGTAAATAGGCTTCTAAGTATGCTGTCTCTGTTAATTTCATTTGGTCAAATTGATCAAACACAAAGATAGGAAATAGGCAGGTGTAAAAAGCGGTTCATTATCAGTCATAAGGGAACTTTCCACAGGAAATCACCAGCAAATCCCATGCTCTCAACTGAAATTTCTGATTTGAACAACCCGTTGATCTATCATCCAGCACGGAACTGATGCTTCCCGGGGAAATAGCGGGCTCGATGCGGATTTCAAGGTTTCCAGGCGAAAAATTAAAAAGAAACAGTTTGGTTTCCTGTTCCGATCTCACCATGATTCCATCAAATAGAAGCGGATGGGAAGACCAGGAATGAATCACCTCCGGATATCCGGTAATTTCCTTTAGCGCCTTGTAAACAGGAAAACACTCCTCCTGAACGAATCCTTTCCAACCTACCGTTTCATAATAACTTACCAGATCTGCTCCGGATTGTGAAAGAAATTTCAAACTTCCCAAAGTCCAGCCGGCAGCAAAAACCGACACCTGGCGGACATCAACACCGGGAGGCAGGGAACCCGGGCCGGGTTCCGGTTCCCGGGCAGTGGCTACCACATTGAATCTTTGTTTTAAACTGACCGGGGAAACGAAAATGGGTTTACCCGGGAAAAGCAATTTTGCAGACCTGACTACCTCAGCCTGTGCTTCCAGGTTTTCGACCAATGTTGTATGATCGGTGGCATGAACCTGCGGGCAAATGGTAAAACTTACAAAATCTGCTTTTTCTGCAGAGGGACGGTTTCTGTTCAGTTCGGCAAAATAGGCATTGACTCCGGTACCCAGCTTTACACCCGGAAAATCAATTCTGATCCTGGGTTCAATGCTATCAAATGGATTGAAACCAAGATGATTTTGTCCAATGGGAAGAAGACAGGCTATGTCTGTATTTAATTTCCGGCAGAGCTTTACAAATTCCCGGTATTCATTTTGATAATCTTCAGAAAGGTAAAGCACAACAAACAGGGGACAGGCAAGCAAACTGCTCTCCCTGGTTGCTTTGATCAGATCTCTTTGAAATTCAGCCCTGCAAGGATGAAGCTCCATTCGCAGATGTTTGAAAGAAAGCGCTTTTATCAATCGGGCCTCGTGTGGAGTCAGCGGTTCCTTACGGGAACTAATGGATGTTCCCAGTCCGGGCAGTCCGGACAGCCGGTCGGGGTTAAAGGAAAAGACAAATTCATGGGCCTGTGGCAACAGGGAAGATTCATTTTCGACAAACAATACCACCTCCTGGGAAATTGTATCTCCCTTCTTCATCCTTGCCGGGAAGGGCAATCCGAGCGGTGTGCAATAGGTTTTATAGGAGGCATCCGTCCAATTCCGCTGGTCTTCCATTTCGAAGATATCCCCGGAAAAAACAAGACTGGCCTTTATGCCCGGACCCGGTTCCCAACGCAGGGCCTGGATGTTCTTAGCGGGCTGATGGGCAGCAATCTGCCCGGGGAAAAAAAATTTAGAACTACTGCCGTCGGGATGTGTAACCCGCCCCGGCTTTCCTGCACATTCCTGGATGGGATGCAATACACAAAATCCAATCCGGTTTTTCAGAAATTCAGACTGGGCTTTCCCCTCCATACTGAAACGGATTTTATTGCTGTCGCCGGAAATATGATAATCCGCGCTGAAATCGATGGGTCCGGATTGGTACCTGGCTTTCAGCTTGATCCCGAATGATGTCTCTTCTATGGTGACGCTTTCCGATTCTGTGTTGGGTTCGATGGTTTCCCAGTTCCGGTCACGTACAGCCGGATAGACCATCCGGATAATTTCCGTGTTTCCCAGTTTTATCCGGCGAATGGCCCCATTTTCATATAAAAGTCTAAGTTCCCCTGCCCTCAGCTCTGTTTGTTCCGGTAAACAAACAGGGCCGTCCAATGATTTGATTTGATCTTCCGGAGTCATCTGGGTTATCTGAAACTTTGAAGGTGAATGACTTTCCCGGAGGAAGCTGATCCATAGGCGGCCCAAACCAGTCTGACGGTTTCAAAGTTGTCATCGCCCGTATTCTCCGCTTTTCCTTTCCCCAGCATATCATCCAGAATGTTTTTGTTGATATCCACAATGCTGGGAGGTTCGGGTTTTAACCGGTCTGTTTGCCATGGATAGGATTTCATGGGAACGATTTCTTTTTTTGTTCCCTCCGGGGTGGTTGTACTGATCATGAATTCCGCATCCAGCCGGATACTTCCTTTATCTCCTTCGATGATTAAAAGCGTTTGCGGAAAGATCTCCTTTTCCAGCGGCGAACTAAAGGAGATTTTCTGGATACATACCACCCCGTTTTTCATTTTCAAAACCGAGGTGGTTACATCTTCGCCTTTGATGGCGGAGTTTACCGTTTGCTTTTCGCAATAGATGGTCTTCGCTTCTCCAAACAGATAGCGCAGCACATCAAACTGGTGGGAGCCCTGGTCGGTGAGGGCAAACGCCTCGAGGGTAGCCAGAAAAGGCTGCGTTTCAAATACGGGGTAGGCGGTCAGAAAAGCAGTTTCACAACGGAATGCATTTCAGATCATTCCCGAATCCAATATCTCTTTTACCCGTCGGAATTGCGGCTGCCAGCGGTAATTCTCGTGTACGTAAAAGCGCACACCGGCATCTTTTGTGGCTTTGAGCATCCGCTTTGCCGATGCAAAACCCGGTGCCATGGGCTTCTGGCAAATCACATCCAGGCCATATTTTGCCCCCAGCAGGGTGAATTTTTCATGGGTGTCCACATCGGTAATGATATCGATAAAATCGAGCTTTTCGTTTTTAAGCAGGGCTTCGGCATCGTCGTATACCCTTGAAATATGAAAGCGCCCGGCCAACTCCTCGGCTTTCGATTTTGTGCGGTTATAGAGGGCAACACACTCGGCACCCTCAACTTGCTGCCAGGCGCCGATCTGAAACTGGCTCCAGAAGCCGCAGCCGAAAATGGCAAATTTCTTCATCTGAATGAGATTTAAGTAATATCCTTCACCTGCTGCAGTACATTTTCAGGTTCGAAGATCTGCTTCCAGTCGTCCTTAAAAAGAATATTCCGCCCACGTGTAAGCGCCTTGTTCGCTGCATCGGAAAAAACGGCATTGGGTAACTCCTTAAAAAGAACTGCAAGCTGAATGTTGATATGCCCCATTAAAAACTCACGGGCAGCTTCGCGCGGAACGCCCCGTGCAATGATCTCTTCCATTCCTTCGCGGACCAGGTCAAGACACGAAGAAGAGAGGGTTTCAACCAGGGCGGGTTCCAGCAGCGCCATTTGTTCCATGGTCATTTTAAAAGCCTTCGAAACCGGGGCATACATGGTTTTCGCAAGCTCTTCGCCCAAATCGTAATCGGTGGCGGGGCCCTGCATCAAAGCGCAAACGATGGTTTGTTTGGCAAGCGTTCCGCCAAAAAAATCGGACTGCGCCTCAGGAGTCGGTTCCCAGTTAAAAACCGACGGGTGAGACGGGTGTGCGATGAAATAGCTTACATCCTTGCGCATAAACAGGCGTCCGGCCCTGGCAACGGCAGGGTCGAGCGTCATCAAAAGGGCACCGGATTTCATCTGAGGTATGACACTGGCGGAAACTTTGGCCAGGACCACATCGGGCACTGCAAGGATAACGATATCTGCGCCAGGAATGGCTGTTTCGTCCGGGGATGTTTCAACGCCCAGTTCTTTCAGGTTTTCTCTTCCCTGCCGGCCGGTTTCAATATAACGCATTTCGTATGTTGCGTTTTTCAGGTTGCGCGTGAGGCGGCAGCCCATTTTGCCGCCGGCTCCGATCAGTGTTACTTTCATTTTCCCAGTTTTTACAATATGCTTTTCAAATATTGAATGCCCAGTTCAGCCCAGCGGGCCTCTTTTTCAATTGTCTTTTCAAGGGTATCTTCAGGGGGAGTCCACTGTTCAAGAATGGCAGAATGGCAGGTGCCCGGGACTTTTTGAATAAGTTCCCGGACCGGCAGCATCCCTTCGCCCAGCGGACAACCTTCAATCACAAATCCCATTTTGTGAGAAACCCTTTGTACGGTAAACTCTTTGACATGCAGGTTAACAGTCAAAGGTGCCAGCCTGCCGATGACCGTTTCCAGTCCCTCGCCCGCTCCCATGGAGTTTACAGTATCAAGACAAATCGCCACAGCTTTGCTTCCGGCCTTTTCCACCATTTCAACAAACCCGGCCGATGTGAACCGGTCGTGATTTTCGATGGCAAGAACAATTTTGTTTGCTTCGAGCAGGGGAAGGGCCTGCTTTATGATCAAATGAATCTCCTGCATTTCCGGTTGAAAGCCATCCCCGTCAATAACAAAGCGGACAATGGGTGATTTTAAAAAAACAGCGATACGGATGTATTTTTCCAGATTGTCAGGGGTCATTTCCCTGGCCCCCACCTCAATCTGAATTCCCAGATGATCAGCAAAATCCCGGATTGTCCGCATCTCGGTGCCCGAATACCGGTCGAGCGGCAGATTATCGGCCACCTGGACACTGGGAACCCCCAATTCGGCCGCTTTTTGGATCAACTGAAAAATGGTCATCGGGTTTTTGGGTTCCTTGCCGGGAACCCCGATCGCCCAGGTGTAGGTGTATGAACTGATTCCGGGTTTCATTTCACCTGGTCTTTCCCGGCGCTTTGTATTGTGCGTCGGCATCATCGAGAACAAGAATCCAGTCCAGGCTTTCGCCGGGATTTGGCGAAATAAATGTTTGTATTCCGCTGTTTGTGTATTTGCCAATCTGCCTGGCTTCACCGTTTCGCGGATTGTACCACCAGGCAACTACATCTTTACCCTGGATCGCATCCATCCGGACACTGAATTTTCTTCCCACGGGTACATAAATCATGGCATAGGTACCCGGCTGGTCGCGGGTGGCAACAAAAGCGTACGCACCTGCACCCGGAACCGACGAGGGCACGCTGTCGCTTACAATGATCGAAGGATCGGGAATCCGGGTAAGAAAAGGCCGTGATTCCATCAGCAAGCGTCCGTAAACCATCTGTCCGGCTCCCGGCTGGTCGATGGCTTCGTACCATGGCATCAGTGTGCGGTTGACGGGCTGGCGGCCGGGTGCAACCATTTGCCAGACTGAATGATGACCGTAGGTATGCCCGAAAGCGCCTGAAAACAGGTCCCAGTACAAAGGGCGCCGGACATCGGTAGCCACCGAATGCCCGTTCGCATCGGGGTTGAAATTGATGGGGTGGTCTTCGTAAATGGGCTCTGCATCCATGACCGGCTTCGCATTTTCGAGCTTGTAGTCATCCAAAGTCGAATGATACCGTTCGGTGTAACTTACGCTATGCCCGTTCTGACGCATGTTAAAATCGAGCCACTGCTCGTTATGAAAGTATTGGGCTGAACCACTTCCGCCGGTAGGGTGGAATGAAATGAGGTGCTTGCCCCCGTCGCCCTCTTTCAATCCTTCGGCCATGCCTGCAATAATTTGCCGGTGCAGATCCGTTTCAACGGGACGGTCGCCTCCCAGGATCCAGATAATATTCGGATTGCTTTTATAGCGATTGCCAAGAAATCTTCCATACGATCTGGCATTTTCGGGCGTGAAAATTTCAGGGCCACCCCCCCATTTTCTATTCCATTTATCGCCCCAGGTGGGCAGCAGTCCGATAAAAATCCCCTTTTCTTCAGCCTTTTTGATCACCCAGTCCACATGGGCAAAATATTTTTCGTTGGGTTTTTCCGGGTCGTTGTCCATCAGTGGTATTTCACCCTCGGCATTCGGGTCGTTCAGGCCATCAAGTTCGGCCAGCGCTACGGCCTGAATCACCGTAAAACCTTTCTGGCGGCGGTTTTCGAGGTATTTTTCAGCATCCGGCTTACTTAAGCGGTGAAACAGTTCCCACGCCGTATCGCCCAGGTAGAAAAACGGAGTCCCGTCTTCAAAAACCAAAAAACGGCGGTTTTCTGAGACCCTTAGTTTTCCGTGCGAAAAATCAACCGATGGTCCGATCCATTTTTCCTGCGCATTCAAAACACAAACGGCAAAAAGTGCCGGTAAGATGAATAACTTTTTCATAATGAAATATTTTATCTGCATCATGCATTGGACATGGTAATCAGTACAAGCCCAATGATATAACCAATAAACATCAGGAACAGCAGGGTGTTTGTCCCTCTGGGGGCTCCATGAAACTCTTTCCATACAAACAAACCCCATATAATGGCAACCACCGGGGCAGCATTGCTCAGGGCATAGGCTATGGCCGGGTTTGTAGCGCCAACGGCCATATAGCTGAAAATGGTACCCAGTGCCCAGATGCTGCCGCCCACCATACCAAGAAGATGGGTTCTGGCTGTCCCGGTGGCATATTCTTTCATTTTCACAGGTACCCCCTCCACCGGTTTTCTCATGAAAAAAGGATTAATGATTGCGGTTGTTATCACAATGCCAACTGCCATAAAAAATACGCCTGAATAAGGAGTTAAGGATCCCTTTCCGCCCTCAACAAAAGAGGCATCGAGCGAATTGACAACCACGGGGTAAAAGAAAGCAATAAACGTACCTGCCAGAACAGAAAGAAGAATGCCTTTTAAGGACGTCTTCATTTTTGTTTTTGACAGGTTTTTGTAAGATTTACCACTCAGGAAAATGGCGATAACAATGAACCCGATTCCCGACCAGAGCATGGCCGGATTATCCGTGGGGATTCCGCCCTTCATGGAAATATTGACGTAATTCAGAATAATGCCAAGCACCCATGCAATTCCGCCTCCGATGGGAAAAGCAACCGACATTCCCGCTACCGAAATGGCGGCAACCATCAACAGGTTTCCCATGTTCCAAAGCAATCCGCCAAGCATGGCATAAAGAAGGCTTGCGCCTTCGGCCTGTTTAATATCCTGAAGAAAAGGACGACCCGTTTCACCCAGGCTTCCAACAGTAAAGGCTGCAAGGGTGGCCATTACTATAATACCAACCGTCAAATCCCAATAGAAAAGCTCGAAACGCCAACCCTTTTGAACCATTTTTTGTGTGTTTTGCCACGATCCCCAGCAAACCATCGCAAAAACACAAAACAGAATGGAAACCCAGTAGCTTTGAAGAACGATCATTTTATTTGGATTTGAGTGTTTACTTATACATACTTATTCAGTCGAAATTAGAAATATTGCCTACTTTTAAACCTTACCATTGAATATGTTATAAAGCAGATTTCAAAAATGAAATGGCTAGAAAGGCCAAACAAACAGTCCATTCTCCCCATTTATCAGCAGATCAAGGGGAATATAATCTCTGCTGTTGAAGATGGCACATTAAAAACCGGAGAAAAAATTCCTTCGATCAATAAGCTATGCAGCGAATTTGGATTAGCCCCCGGAACAGTTATCAGGGCTTATGAGGAGTTGCGCGAAATGGGATTGATCTCATCGAAACAGGGAAAGGGATATTTTATCCTGAACACCCATTATCAAAAGAAAACCAGGGTATTCCTGCTTTTCGACCGGATGAACGCCTACAAGGAAATTTTGTACGATGCCATTCTCCAAAACCTGGGACACGGGATTGAAGTGGATGTATTTTTTCACCATTACGCGTTGAAAAGATTCGAAAAACTGATCCGCGAAAACCTGGGCAGGTACAGCTACTTCGTGGTCCTGCCCCATTTTAACCAGGATGTATCCAGGATATTATCCAGAATTCCCGAAAAGAAACTCATTGTACTGGACAAGTCCGTGCCAGGCATGAAAGGGAAATATGCCGCCATCTATCAGGATTTTGAAAAGGATGTGTACAATGGTTTGAAATCGCAACTGGAAAAAATTTCCGGGTATAAAAGAATCGTTTTCAGCAGTTCAAAAAGCTCCTTTCAATTTGTGCCTGAGGGCTGTATTACAGGTTTTACAAGATTTTGTGCTGACTTTCATATTTCATTTGAAATCGTCAGTAAACTCTATCCTGAAACGCTGCAGCCGGAAACAGTCTACTTCCTGTACAGCGATTCCGAATTAATCGCTTTGATCAGGGAAATTGAAAACCGGAAATGGATCCCGGGGCGGGAAATCGGTATCGTTTCTTATGATGAAACACCGATGAAAGAGATACTGGCCGGTGGGATTTCCGTTTTAACGACAGATTTCATTCAAATGGGAACAAGAGCAGCCGGATTCATCAACGGACAACCATTCTGCCAGGAAGCGAATCCTTCCAGGTTTATTGTGAGAAGCTCCATATAGATGTTCCGATTTTGACACGGGGAAAAATAAAACGGATAGTTAACTGAATTCTCTAGTCTTTCAAACATCCTATAGGAACAACCAATACACCATCCGGCCGTCTGTATGCAACCTGTCCGCCTGTAAGTACCATAAGGAAAGATGGTTTATTCATTTTCCCCGCATCAATCTTATTACTGAGTTTAATCAGATTAGCTGCAGCATCCTCAATCTGCTTATTTCCCATTTTTACCTCAGCAGGAGCCCATCGACCATCATTAAGCTTAATGATAAGGTCACATTCAAGTTCGGATTTATCCCGATAATGAAATACTCCTCCATCAATGGCCTGCGAATATATTCTCAAATCCCGTGTACACAGAGATTCAAATAAAAAACCAAATGTCTCAAAATCACATATGATCCCTTTTGCATTTGTACGTAATGCAGCTGTTGCTATGGAGGGGTCAACAAATTGACGTTTATTTGCAGTACGTATTGCCGTTTTTGAACGAAGTGAAGGTTGCCAAGCAGGAACGTCTTCTACAACATACAGCCGACGAAGAGCATTAAGATAGGAACCCAATGTCTTATCTGTAATAGATGCCTCGTATACCTGCATATCATCCATTATTGTTTTGGCTGTTGCCAGAGTAGAGATATTACGAGCCAGTGATTGTAGTAAGAGACGAACTCTTACAGGGTCTTTTTCAATCCCATCTACGCGGTGAATGTCTAAATTAATTAATGCATCAACATAGTTCATCGCTATTCGAGGAGACTGGTTCCTGGATATTACAGCAACTGGCCATCCTCCCCTGCATATTGCATGTGCTAATTGCTCAATCGTTAAAGTGCTTTTTGCAGCAATATCTGTTTTCCCATCAAAAAGTTCTTTAAGAGATATATTTCCATTAGATTCATTAGATTCAAACAGGCTCATAGGGCGCATAAGCATTCGGGCAATTCTCCCAGTACCAGAATGAGAAGTTTCATTGTCACTCGGCGTTGCAGAACCAGTTAAAATAAACTGACCCGTTCGTCCCCGTTTATCGACTGCAAATCTTACAGCATCCCAGAGAACAGGAGCCATTTGCCATTCATCAAGAAGAAGCGGCGTTTCCCCTTCCAGCAGAAGTGATGGCTTGGTATCTGCGAGTGCCATGTAACCTGGACTTTGGTCAGGATCCTGCATAAACACCACACTATTTGCTATTCTCAATGAAGATTGTGTTTTACCGCACCATTTCGCCCCTTCTACAAGAACCGCTCCAGACGATTCAAGCATGCTTTTTAACAGCCTATCACTAATACGAATGATGTAATTTGAATAATTCATCGGTATTCAATAACCTTTTCAAAGATACTGATATTTAATCAATTTTAAAACATATTCCGTATTTTGGCACTATTCTATTCCGTATTTTGGCACTATTCTATTCCGTATTTTGGCAACATTTTATCCCAGGCTGAATCTAATCATACAAAAATTAATTTATCCTTGCTTTTACCCGCCAACATCGCCCACCAAATCGACCATACAGAAAAGTGGCATCAAAAAAGATCAATCTGCTGGTATTGTTTTACATCCTCGTTATACTTTCACTTTGCGGAAGTATTGGGCTTATGAAAAACTTAGAATATAAGGGCTATGCAGGTACCATAGGGTACAGCAAGGAAGATGGTCTTCTGTATGGAAAGGTTCTGGGAATACAGGGGCTTATCTCATATGAAGGAACCACCGGCAAGGAGTTGAAAGATGATTTTATGGCCGCCGTTGACTCATATTTAGCCGGCTGCAAACAGGAAAGCGCTCGCAAGGCTGGTGAGTGCGCTTCGCGCGAAGGCCTTTTGCGTGAATCAAATCAGGGCTTCACTTCCCGACAATCTGAAATCATATGGCATGGAATTCAGGCAGAACTAAATTCACAATCAGAGCAACACCTTGATCTTTCTTAACTCCCCGATAAAGAATGCTGCTATTTGCTCCCAGGTAACTATTTCTGCCGGTGACAGGTGAGAAGCCATATCTTTTTCTTCTATGTCTTTCATATAGACAAGCGTTTCAGAATAAGTGACCGGAGAAAGGTTAGGGAATAATTGTGTTGCCAGTAATATCATATCGCTCACCTCACCATAAATAATCACCCGTTTAATGATTAACTCCGGTTCCAGGTCAGCAGTTCTGTTGTATGACCAGAAAATATAAGGTGAAAAACCTTGAATATTCATTGTACTAAAATACTAAAAATAAGCGAGTAATCCCGGTGAGGGGGTGTTACTAAAAGAAAAAAGCCACCCTGCCAGGAAGCGAAATCCTTAAGGTTTATTATTAAAAGCAGATACCAGAGAAGAAAGAGATATCGGGGCATCATTACTATCTGAATCTGGAGCTAAACAGGATACTATCCGAGTAGATTGCCCGCCTGTGGCTGCACACAACTGCGTAGTGTACTTTCTCCAATTTTGCCTGAAGAAGCAGCCAATTTGTATTACATCTATTTTTGGCATTATGTTTGAATTTTTATAGTTTTTTTTATAATCTTATACTTTCGTTTGATTTTTTATCTGTTATTAAAAAAGAGCGAAGTACATCCATATCGGAGAAATATGAATAATTCGAAGAAGACAGGCAGTGAAATCGTTTTCCAGGAAGAACGACTTGAAAAGATCCTGGCGTTGCTTGAGAGGGAAAATCGTCTGGTAACCAAAGATCTGCCGGGCCTGTTAAATACTACTTCTGTCACCATTCGTAAGGATCTGGCTTATCTTGAACAGCAGGGATTGCTTAAGCGTACCCATGGGGGAGCAATCAAAACTAAAAAACTATACCCCGGATTGGCATTGAACGAGAAAGAGAAGATCAATCTGGAAGAAAAAAGAAGGATCGCAAAAAAAGCTGCTTCCCTCATTTTAAAAGGAGATACGATTATTTTGGATTCGGGTTCCACAACCAGCCTGATTGCAAAAGAAATCAAGCATCTGCAGGGGATTACGGTGATTACCAATGCCATGAATATTGCCAATGAACTCATGGAAAGTGATATTGAGGTGGTACTAATCGGTGGTTCACTGCTCAAAAAAACATCTACGCTGGTTGGGCCATTGGCAGATGCTGCACTTCGAAAAGTTACAGCTGACAAACTGTTTATGGGTGTTGACGGTGTCGATTTTGAAATTGGATTAACTACACCCAATATTCAGGAAGCTGAAACAAGCCGTGTAATGATGAATATTTCGGGCGAAGTCATTGTGGTTGTGGATTCTTCAAAATTCGGAAGAAGAAGCCTGGGTGTTATTTCGAGAGTCAGTGAGATTGACCGGATGATAACCACAAGAGAATTAACAGAGAGTGAAATTGAAATGCTTAAAAGCAAGGATGTTGAACCAATCATTGTATAGACAACTGAATCATAAGGCAAATAAAAAAAGACACATGAATAAATTTCTTGCAGAGATCCTGGAGCAGCCCGATGCGATGGAAAAAGCACTCCGGTATTATCTAAGTTCTGAAGGACAAAAATCACTAAACCGAATAAGACAAACCATTGACAAGTACAAAATCGGGCAAATCATTTTTACCGGCATGGGTAGTTCGTATTTCGCCTCACATGCAGCTTCTTGCCTGTTTAATGAATTGAAGATGCACACGTTCGCAATGAATGCCAGCGAATTACTTCATTACAATTTTACCCTGTTTGAACGGGAGACTTTGCTGGTTTGCATTTCACAATCAGGCGAAAGTTACGAGGTTCAGGAAATGATTAAAAAGCTGCCACCAAGTGTTCATTGTGTGGGTATTCTAAATGAAGAGAACAGTACCCTTGCCCATCATGCTGATGTTGCACTATTTTGCAAGGCAGGCAGGGAAGAGATGACTTCTACCAAAACTTATGTAACCACCTCACTTGTTTCGTTTATTTCAGGCTGGTCCTTATCCGGCAATTGGAAAGATGAAGCGTCCAACAAGATCAACCGTCTCATCAGCAGTTCGAAATTGCTTCTGACCCATTATCATCCATGGGTAGATGATATGCTTGCATTTTTAGGTGACATACAAACCATTCAGATCATTGCCAGAGGCCCCGCATTTTCAACAGCCTGCCAGAGCGCTCTCATGTTCAAGGAAGCTACAAGAATTCCGGCAACAGGCATTCTTGGCGGCGAATTCCGGCATGGACCCATGGAAATGGTTGCAGAAGGATTTAAAGCCATTTTGTTTGCAACCAAAGGGAATACCTTGATGCAAAGTACGAAAATGGCTGAAGATATATGCAAATATGGTGGCAAAGTCCTGCTCATTACAAATGAAAAACTCCAATTCCAGACCGAAAAATTAATGCAAATCCATATTGATGAGCCGGATGAGTATCTGTTCTCCATTCAGAGCATCATTCCCGTTCAGTTATTTATAGATTCGTATGCAAAATCGAAGGGTTTTGAGGCAGGCAGCTTTTCGCGCGGAGCCAAAGTTACAGTGGTAGAATAAACAACATGAAACACAAAAAAAAGTATAGTTTGCTGGTTTGTGTAACAGTATTGCTTTATATATCCTTTGGCCTGCTTACATCGGTAATTGGTGTTATCATTGACAGGTTCCAGGCAGAATACAATGTTTCGCTAACCGTAGCGGCATTGCTCCCGTTGGCATTTTTCTTGTCTTACGGACTTACTTCCATCCCATTTGGAATATCAATGGATAAATATGGGGCCAAAAGCGTTTTGTTGACAGGCACAATCCTGATGACACTTGGGTCCTTTCTGTGCTATGTAAGTCACAATTACATGGTTGTAATCCTTGCGATTTTTATTGTGGGTGTTGGGGTTACAGCCATTCAAACTGCCGGGAATCCACTGATCAGAGAATTGGATACCCCGGATAAATACACTGCAAACCTCACTATTATCATTGGAATAGGGTCACTGGGGTATGCATTCAGCCCTTTGTTGGTGCCATTCATACAATCAAGTGGATTTTCATGGGAATCCGTATATCTGTTGTTCGGGATCATTAATGCCATGATACTGGTATTTCTGGCCCTGTCAAAATTTCCTGTTGTGCGGCTCGCTGAAGAGGAAAAGATCAACTTTTCAAAAATCAGGACACTCCTTAAAAGTCCCGTTATTTTAACATATGGACTTGGGATATTCTTGTATGTAGGTGCCGAAGTCGGGGTTTCTTCCTATATCATCACTTACATGAATAAAATTCATCATGTTACGAATTCTCAGTCTTTCTGGAATGAAGGCTCAATTACATATTCCATTTTTCCCTCAAAAGCAGCACTGGTCATTGCCTTGTTCTGGTTATTTCAGGCTCTGGGGCGCTTGATTATTTCCCCGTTGATGAAATACATCAGCGAGAGAAAGATCTTCATTTTCCATAGCCTTGGGACCGTCCTTGCATTGGTTGTGGCCATCATGGGCAATGCAAATACTGCTCTTGTTGCTTTTGCCCTGGTTGGGTATTTTACCTGCGCTTCATTTACTTCCATTTTCAGTGCGGCGATTAATAGTTTTGGTGAAAATCATGGCACGATTTCGGGAATTCTTGGAACTGCCATTGTTGGAGGTGCAATAGTTGGCTGGCTTGTTGGTTTTGTCGGACAGCTTTCAACCATGAAATGGGGAATGATGATTAATTTGATGGCATTCATATACGTTTTCGTGTTGGCTGTTTGGGGGAATGGGAAACTGGATATAAAAGAAATTCGCTCAAAACCTTTATGAATAAAACAATTATTGGAGTTGATCTGGGTGGC
>JAZDPG010000116.1:0-17150 GCA_043797815.1 Bacteroidota bacterium | reverse complement strand
CCAAGAAGCAGGGGTAGAAAAATAGAATAACCCAATGCTAAAAGCCAGATTAAATTGGCGATAAACCCAATGTATTTCTCAAGTGTGGTTCGCTTCACACCAGGTGGGACATGCGTTCGTTCGCCAATTTGCTTCCCTGCCAACATCATGACCATCATCTGGATGATGAAGGCACTCATGAAAATCCATACATTCCAGAGTCCAATTCCCAAGCTTGTTGCTGATGTCATAAACGATCCTCCCAATTCATTGGAATTTGTTAAAATCAAAGTTTAACCCCAACAGAAAGTCTAATTCTTCCTTTCATTTATTCATTTAATAGCTTCTTATAAAGTTTGTAATGATCCGTTTCCTTGTAGCCGGTCAACCGGATTGACTGGTGGTCGAAACTATAGATTCTTGCATTTTCACAGGCCAGCAAAATCGGAGAATGGGTCGCAATAATAAATTGGGCATGCCCTTGCTCCGTATTTTTTCTGATAATCTCCAACAATTTAAGCTGACTTTTCGGGGACAATGCGGTTTCTGGTTCGTCCAGAAAATAGATACCTTTTATCCTGTAACGAGACTCAAAGAATGACAGCATGGATTGGCCATGGGATTGAGCAACAAGAGATTTCCCTCCAAAGCATTCAAGCTGCCCAGGATCAGAGGCAGCCCAGTTATCGACGATTCTTCTGAAGTCATTAAATATTTCTGAACCAAAATACGATCCGGGCACCATTCCGTTTTTCCACACTACGGTCATATACCTGAAGAATTGCTTTTCGTACGGATTGACATGAAAACGAGTCCCTTCATCTCTTCTCCAAATGTGGACTTTACAGGCAAGGGCGATGGCTTCCAACAGCGTGGATTTTCCTGTTCCGTTCTCCCCTACGAAAAAAGTCACCGGGGTTTCGAATGTCAATTGCTTCGTAAAATTGAAGATCGGCAAAGCGAAAGGGTAATGATTTTTATCCGGGAACTTGTCCTGTTGCAGGGTTACACTGAGTATATGATTATTCATTGTGTTTGTCAATTATTTGAGAGAACTACCGATACCCTGAAATACCACCAAGTTTAATAAACATTCATTCCGGGTGTGCGATCCCAGGGCATTCTTATGTTCAAGATATATAAAAACCTTGAGGAGTCCAACCATTCGACAGGACAAGACAGGATAACCATGCAGGCACCAGGGAGTATTTTCAATCTCCCCGAACCGGCAACCTGAAAACAAGAGACAGGATGAAACGCATTTATATAACGTTTGGCACCGGACTGATCCTCCTGGCCTGTACAGCTTCGCAACCTTTTCCCCAGGCCATCGCCAATCCACCGGTTCCGGTCATCGACGGGGAATTCTGGCAAATTGCCGGAAATCCTGACCTGGGCGATCTCACGGGACCGGACCAGCAGCCGGTGGATTTTGGGATCTGGCAGGCGGCGGACGGAACCTGGCAGCTCTGGTCCTGCATCCGGAAAACCCTGTGTGGAGGCCATACCAGGCTCTTCCATGGCTGGGAAGGTAACTCGCTCACCGAAGTAAGCTGGAAACCAGTGGGCATCACCATGATGGCAGACTCACTCCTGGGCGAACAGCCCGGCGGCCTGCAGGCGCCCCACGTGATCGTGGAGGACGGGGTTTATTCCATGTTCTACGGCGACTGGAGCCGGATATGCCTGGCCCGGGGCCGGAACGGGAAGAATTTCCAACGTGTTCTGAACCCGGAAACCGGCGAGCCCGGCCTTTTCACGGAGGATTTCGGCGAACCGCACCACCTGAATCATGCCCGGGATGCCATGGTCCTGAAAAACGGGGAAACCTACCATTGTTATTACACCAGTCATTCGAACCTGGAGACTCAGGAGGGGGCTGCTTATTGCCGTACTTCCAATGACCTGGTTCACTGGAGCGAATCGGTGATGGTTTCCCGGACCCCGCCCTACGGTTCCAATTCACCCAAGTATTCCGATGAATGTCCCCACGTGGTTTACCTGGAGGAAAGCGGGTACTACTACCTGTTCGTCACCCAGATCTACGGCCAGCAGAGCCAGACCACTGTCTACGCTTCACCCGATCCGCTCTCCTTCGGGATCGGTGACGACTCCCGGGTGATTGCCCGTCTCCCCGTGGCTGCTCCGGAGATCCTGTTCCTTGAAGGCCAGTGGTACATCGCCTCCACCATGCCCGGGCTCGACGGGATCCACATGGCCCGGCTGAAGTGGGAGGCCCGGTGACCGGGGCCAGGGAGTGGCCGTTGGTAACAGTGTCATGTACCTGATTAACAATCTGACAAATCACTGAAATTGAAGGTATGAGAAATTCTGTTTGCATCATCATCCTGGCCATGGTCTTTCTGAGAACAAACGGCCAGGTCAACGTGGCAGTCAATCAACCCGTTGCCGTGGATTCGGAGATCAACGGGCAGCAGGCCTGGAAGGCCGTGGACGGTCTCAATTACAGCAACTCCAACCGGTGGGTATCCGACAACAGCGGCTACCCGCACTGGATCGAGGTGGACCTGCAGGAGGAATACCTTCTCAGCAGCATCAATTTCTATACGGGGTACTACGGCGACAATCACCCGGTGCATGACTATAGGCTCCTGGCCTGGACAGGTGCCGGGTGGAGTGAGCTGGTGAACGTTAGCGGGAATATAGTCCCGCAGCATATCCATTCCTTTGAGCCAGTCGCCGCGAGCAAGGTCCGGCTGGAGGCCCTTTCGGGCGAAGGGGATGAATTGATGATGTACGAGCTGGAAGTGTTCGCCCTGTTGAACCTGGCGCCGGAAATCGATCCGGTACAGGACCAGGAGCCGTTGTACTGGGATGAGGGTATGCGGCTGGTTCCCCTGTCGGGGATCGGCGACGGTGACCCGGACAGCATCCGGCAGCTTTCTGTTACCGCTTACAGCTCCGATCACTCCGTAGCGGATGATCCGGTGGTTACCTATATCCAGGGTGACAGCACGGCCATCCTGTCATGGACACCTGCCGGTGAGGAAGGGACAGCCACCATTACGGTAAGGGTAAGCGATGACGGGGGCACCCAGTACCAGGGAACCGATACCTGTGAAAACACCTTTAAGGTGACAGTGCGGGATCCGGAGAAGAACTATCCCCCCACCCTGGATGCCGTGGCCGATATCTATGCCTTTTCAAACGGTAGCCGCTACACGGTGAACCTGACGGGGATTAGCGACGGGGACCATAACCGTACCCAGGACCTCGTCCTGGAGGCCATCCCGGTGGATGAGGACCTGATCGGGGATGTGCAGGTGGCATTCACCCCGGGCGATTCCAGCGGGATCCTTCAATTCAGCACAACCTCCGCCGAGGGCACCGGCAGCCTTGTGCTCAGGCTGAAGGATTCGGGAGGAACGGACAAGGGCGGGATTGATTCCCTGCTGATCCCGGTTCAGGTGGTGGTTACCCCGCAGGCCGGGGCCGTCCGGGTGACAGCCGACCTGCTGGACAAACGTCAGGTCATGGAAGGTTTCGGGGGATTCGGCTTTGAAACAGTCAGCTGGGCGAGGGGCCCCTACTACTCCGATCAGTTCATCGACGATATTATCAACGACCTGGGAGTCACCATTCTCCGGGTGGCCATCTCTCCGCTGGGATTCGAGCCGGTGAACGACAACGGCGACCCGCTGGATACCGATCTGGAAGCATTCACGGAGAATGTGTACAATAACGAGGACTGGAAAATGATCGACTATATCAGGGATGTGGGCAAGGTAGCCCCGGACATCAAGGTCATTGCCTCCAGCTGGTCGCCCCCGGCCTGGATGAAATCCAACAACAACACCTCGGAGGGCGGAATCCTGCTGCCCGAATACTACGAGGAATATGCAGAATACATCACAGCCTATATCAAGGTGTTCAAGCAGGAGACCGGGCTTGACCTGTACGCAGTGAGCCTTCAGAACGAACCCACCTTCTGGGAACCTTACGAATCGTGTCAGTACACACCCCGGACCTATTGCGATCTGATCAGGGTCGTGGGCGAACGTTTCGATCGGGAAGGGATCACAACCAGACTGTTTTACCCCGAGGAAGTCATGCCAAGGGAAAGTGATATGGAGGGCTGGATGAACACCCTGAACAATGATGCATATGCCAGGGAGTACGTAGACATCGTTGCGGTACACGGTTATGAAAGGACGGGTGTTTCCGCCGGGGAGATCGGCGGTGAGCTCTGGCAGAAGTACTACAACGATTATGTGAACTACCCGGGTTACCCCAAGCAGTTCTGGATGTCGGAGACCTCCGGTCAGCCCAACACCCATGAAGGCGCCATCCGGCTCATGACCGGGCTGAGCCATGCCATCACCTACGGCAGGCTTAATGCCTGGGTCTACTGGACCATATCCGGCAATGTACAGGACCCCCTCGATCCGGAACATGTGTATGACCTGATGCTGAGTGGCGTGAAGCTCAGAAAGTACTACGCGTCGAAAAATTACTACCGGTATGTGCGGCCGGGAGCCGTATCACTGGCCACATCCAGCAGTGATATCGACGTGCTGGTCAACGCGTTCTGGAACGGTAAGCAGAACAGCCTCACCTACGTGCTGGTGAACCGTTCCGACCAACCCAGGGTCGTTCATTTTGACAGCTATCCCATGACCACCGACGCAAAGCTGTTCCGTACTTCGCCTGGGGAGGACTGTGAACCGGTTACCATCCCGGCCGGCAGCGAGGTGCACCGCCTTCCTGCCAAATCGGTATCCACCTTTGTTCTTTCCGGGGGGGGCTATGCCAACCGGCCTCCGACCATCGACGCGATTCCGGATACCACACACGGCGCAGACCCGGACAGCCTTGTAATGGTCCTGCACGGGATTACCGACGGTGACGACGACAAGGAGCAGGAGTTACTGCTGACGGCCGCTCATTCCAATCCGGGACTGGTGGACAAGCTGGTTATCGAGCCCTTTGAAAACAGTGATTCGGCCCGGCTTGTCCTTTATTTCCATCAGGCGAAGAGCGGCGAGGCCCTGATCACCGTGGAGGTAACTGAAAATGATCCGCTGAATACCAACCAGTTCCTTACCTCCATCCACACCAGCTTCACGGCCTGTGTGATCTATACGAACAAACCTCCTGTGTTTGATGTTCCTGACAAGGCCACTGTTTATCTGCCCGGGGAGAGCCAGGAGATCCTGATCACAGGGGTGGATGACGGCAACAAGGAGGCAGAAGAGGAGCTGGAGGCCGGATTCTGGACGGAGCAGTCCGCTTGCTTTGCCTTCGACTCGCTTGTCTATGTCCAGGGTGATACGCTCCTGTCTGTCTGGGTCACCCCCACTGCCGAGGGCACATCACTGGCCAGGCTGAGTCTGACCGACAACGGGGATATCACCTACGGGGAGAATCATTTCGAGGGAGCGTTCTACATCAAGGTTGTGGACCTGTCAACACCTGTTGTATCAATCCCCGCAGGGGATGTGGTGATCTATCCCAATCCGGCCGATCAGCGGCTGTCGGTCAGAGGAACAGGCCCCTTTAGCAAGTACACGGTGGTTGACGTAACCGGGCACCAGGTGGTAATGAAAAATCTCACCGGGGACATGCTTGACCTGGATACCTCGCGCTACACGGAAGGGATCTACACCCTTCGGCTGGAGGGACCTAACGATATCCGGACCATAAGATTTGCGGTTGTTCGCTGACAGCGGGTATGACCCGCCGGTAAGTAGCTTAGCGCCGATGGATCTTCCAAAGACGGATGTCAGCGGATTGCAATGGCGGTAAGTCGTTCACGGGCGAGTCCAGGTAAAAGTAGGCCATGGCTGCGAGATCGTCCGACCTGTAAAAATGGACCGAACCCTTTTCAAAACTGTCCAGTCCGGGTTCTGATGTGCCATCCCCGCCATATAAATGGGTGATCTCGGGCGGTACATGCACCAGGGTGGGTATAAGCTGTGCCCCCTGCTCCTGCAGGGACCTTACCGCGTCCAGGTCGGAACCGCCGATTTGTTGTATGGTTACCCTGCAGTCCTGTTTGAAGTATACCGGGTCTTTAATATGGTAACGGTAAAACGAGGTCTTCTCGTGATCCATCACCAGGCAGCCGGATTGCTGCATGACGAATTTTCCCTGGCCCCAGGCCGATCCGATGTAATCTTCTGTACCGGAACCCACCAGCGTCGGGTACGGATCATCGCCATCGAGATACATTTTCACTTCTCCCTCTCCCCACCAGGTATGGTTGTATTCGCCGTTATAGAATACGCCAATGTTGCTTCCCAAAAACCTTCCTTTCCCGCTCACAGCGGGGAGGATCTCGAAATCTTTCCCCAGGGTGGTAGCCGTGTCCCTGTGCCAATGGGCATGAAAGAAAAGGTAGGAATCGTCCCATTGCCGAAGCATTTGCAGATTAATATCGAAAAATATCATTTCCATTTCCCTTTCGGTCTGGTTGGTCAACACAATTTTAGCGTGTTTTTTAAAAGGCATCGGGATAAAACAGTTGAAGGACCTGCCTTCCGGATTTGCGAACAACAGGTTCTCAAAACTTGCTGTCTCTCCATGGGTTACGCCAAAAAAATCGCCGAAAGGCGCTGAAACAGCAGGTTTTTCTTCACCATCCCAGTAGATGTTGATGACAAGGGACCTCAGCATCTCAGGATCACGCCTGTTCAGGGTGATCCACATTCTCTGAATGATCCCCGGGCCGTCTATATCAAGCAAGGTGATGGAGGCTCCGGCGGGGATATGATCACAGGAATGGCCCTTGGCTCCATGGTTTTCCATGCCACCCCTACCCTTTTCCCCGGTGATGTTTTCAAAACTGACCCACCTGGGTTCCATCAGATCCGTGTATTCGAACAAGGCAGGGTTCAGGGAAGCGTCGGGGCTTTCGTTTACGCATCCCCATAAGGCCAGGATGCCAAGGACAATGAGTGGTCTGAAAACCTTTATCTTGTTTCTCTTAATTTGATTCATGAATGATCCGTGCATGGTACTGAATTTCTGAGGTTGTTTAAAGAATTATTCATTAAAATGTGTCCAGTGATATTCAATGACATCACCGGCTGTCTTAAGCCAGAAATCCCAATTATGGCCACCTTCCGATTCAATGAACCGGACATCATAACCAAGATCCCGTAGGAACTTGTCCAACTTCCTGCTGTACGCAAAGCCGCTCCCGTCCGAGAAATCGAGCACAGTGGTTGACAAAGAACTGATCGCAGTGAATTTATCGGGTGCCACGAGCATATAGTTCAGGGCACCCTGTCCTCCCATTGAATAACCGGTAATTCCCCTTTTGGTGGCATCTATCCGGTACCATTGATCGAGGACCGGCATAAATTCATCAAAGAAGAAAGTTTTGAATAAGGAAAGCTGTTGGGTGGTATCGGACCTGTCTCTCGATGTGGACAAGGGATAATAAGAATCGATGTAATTGGAAGCGGCATCCCCATCGAAACAGGTATAAATGAAAGGCTTATCCTTGATGTTGTCCTGCAGCCTCAGCAGATGGTGCCAGGTATCATAGGGCGAATTCGCCCCGTGCAATGTATATAAAACAGGGAATTCCTTCTGGGGGTTTTTTTTGTATGATGGGGGTGTTGCCACCAAGATCTTTATCTCCCTTTGCATAGACGGCGAATACAGCCTGAAATAGTCAACCGTATAGTTTGTGCCTGCAACAACCGTTGAATCAATGGTCCGCCTGAACGTGGAATGGCTGTCCTGCGACAGGGCCATCTGGGTAAGGAATAAACAAGCCGCGACCATGATCAAGGTCATTTTGGATGTAATGCTTTCTGTCATGGGTATACAACTGAAATTGGGCGGCATGTTATTGAAATTCTGGGACCTGTATATCCTGCCTTGGCCTGATCCTGTTTGAAGGAATTGTCTGTTAATGCTGGCCAAATGGTTTATCGCTTATTAGCATTTGCCACGCCCGGGCAGTACGCTCCGTGGGCAGCCATGCTGTTGGATAGTCCGGAGCACTCGCATCGCTCTGCTTCTGAATTGTCTTCGTCTTGAGGTCACCAATAAAACCTGATTCCTCTTTAAGCGGTTTAAGCATGATTGGTTCTTCTCCATTCGATAGACTTTGATGAAGACGGAGTGGAAGAACATCCTCGAAAAACATCAAAGCCATGTCATGTGATCGACCCTCCTCATGACCGGCATTTGGTTCTTCAGCAAGCGCCCATAACGCTCCAGCCCTCCTGTTGACAGCGAATAGCCCAACGATGATATTCGTTCGAAACTCCATATCCTTCCCCCCTGTGAATAGCATACCTGGAACACTTCGCGCTGCCGGACGAACCAGTGCCGAGTAGTAGATGCCTCCCTTATTCACAACAAAGGCGACGACACGCTCAGGCTTCCATGCAACAAACTCGAAGTTGAACTCCCCACCTGCAGACATACCCCAGAGAAGCAGCGGTGCGTTAGCAAGTTCAGGATGTCCTGAAGGTCCGGCCAGGCCAGCCAGGGCATTGATAAGCGCCTGACCGCTGCCTTCAGATACATTGACATAGTGTTCGATGAAACTTTGGTCGTGAGGCTTGTCAGTGAACCGGCAACCCACAAGGGCAAGATTGTATTTTGTTGCAAACTCTTGCCACACCAGCTCATCCACCGAGGAGCGACCATCACCATTCGAACCCGGCATGAGAATCACGACGGCTTGTATTCGACTCACGTTCTCAGGAAACCACAACCTGAATTCCGCCTTGTCGTAATTCTTGCCGGCTGCTTCAGCAAAGTCAATCGTTACAGCTTCCTGGGCGTTAACCTTTCGGACAGCCGATACAATTATAATGAACCCAGCGACGACCAGAACTGCTGTATGTAAACCTCTGACTCTCATAAAACATTGCTTAATTGATGATTAATTTACCAATTTTCAAAAGGCTGTAACTATCTTTTATTCGATAAATATATACCCCTGGATTTAAATCGCTCAAATCCATCCTATATTCATGCTTGTCAATGAATTTGGACAAAACGATGCATCCATTCAAATCAAACAGTTCGAAAACGATCCGGGATTTAGATTCACAGATTTGTATTTTGACAAAGTCTTTGGCTGGATTCGGGAACACATTTATTTCATCATCCTGATTGTCAGCAAGGTCACCGGTAAAAACCAAAGGTGTTCCCCAAGTGGCTTGGCCCTTCTTATAATACACAAGCTTCCTCTCGTCACCACCTCCGCTGAAGGCATTGGTGCAATGATAATATGGCCCTCCCAGGCCCTTAACAAAGGTGTTTGACGGGAAACAGCCATCAGCACAACAATTGAACCAGCAAGAATCATCGGATGGCCATATTCTTTCAGCATAAGAGGGCTCTGTTTTTGAAATCGGATCACCGTTTGTCATCATGAAAGCGTAGGCTTCATCTTCAGAAATAATGGGTGTTCCCGGCAGCAGGTCAAATAAAGGATCAGGTATTATTGTGGTTTTCAGGGTATCATAAGAAAAATTACCTGAACTGCCAGCAGTGCCACTTTCCTGGGTATTGTGTTTTTTTGAATATATGTATACCGTCGAATCCGGGTAATCTGCTCTTTCCAGGTATTTGAATATAGATTTTTCAGTCAAATAATAGTCATATCCGGTACCCCAATCGCTGAATTCACGTAAAACATGCAATTCATCACCCTTTTGAAAATCATGGACCTCCATCCACAGGAGATTCTGTACGCCGGCAATGGGATTTGACAGACCAATTAAATCATATTCTTCCACTTGTTCATATGGGAAACCTTCGGCCTCAAAATCCGGAAAAAGATAGAAATTGAACGTTTTTATAAATCCATGGTTTTTACTCAACAGAAGTTGCTTATTATTGAGTCCAAGGCTAACAGGATTCATGTTTTTATCATAAGCACCAAAACCGATTGTTTTAACAGAATCATCCAGGCCCAGAAAGCCCATCGTATCATGCTCTAAAACAGTTGCGGTTATTGCTATTGAATCTGGTAACCTGCATACTGTCCAGATGTCATTTAGCCCGGCATTTGTTTTAATATGGATAGAATCATTGTATAGATTAAACAGAATATTGTATCCATTCTTTTGGATTATCACTTTTTCTCCCATCCATGAAGCTCCAAAAGGTGTGAAACAATCAAAACCCGAATTCTGAATGTTAGAAAACAGGTACAAGATTGAATCTGTTTCATGCTTTACTGAATCTATCTTGATGCATCTGATATTTCCTGACGTATTCGCATAGTATCCGATCCTGTTTGAAAAAATTGTCTGATAATGCTGGCCAAAAGCGAATGTTGAACAGAACGAAACAAGTACGAATAGATATTTTTTCATGTAACCGGTATATCTGGATTAGCTTGCCTCTAACTTCTTAATATACAAGCTCTCAGGTTTTGTCATCACTACTACCTTAATGCTTTTATATCTTGAGCTTTAAAGCAAGTACCAAACCCAATGAGTTTGTTTTGAGTGAACCTGAAGATTCAGCAAGAAATATATTGACCAAACCAAGATTATCCCTAATGCCAAGATCTATGCAAAACCTCTTCCCAAATGATTTATTAATTCCTGCGCCAATGGAAATTCCGGCATCGTATTTTTTCGAACTGTCTTCAAGTTCCTCTATGTTGGTTGTGTTATCTCGTTCAGAATAATACTCACTAATCTGTTTTACAAGGAATCCACCAAAGAAGCCTCCATTTGCATAGAAGTTAATTACTCCTTGGGTTGAATACGAGAGAAGTAATGGAATGGAAATGTATTCGTAATAGATGAAGTGATTTATGTTCCAAACCTCTGTCCCACTTATATTAGAAGCAACTGCATCATAGGAAATACCCTTTTTTTCATATGCCAGACCAGATTTTAGAGATAGATGGTTTTGGATAAAATATTCGAAATTGAATCCAGGATATATCCCTTGAATAGGATCTACGCTTTCTCTATTAAAATCTCCCCAATGATTCGTTGTTGATCCTGTAAGATCAAGGCCAATAATAAACCTTGATTCCTGCGCCCATATTTGAGAACAGGCAAGAAAGATGCATATCAGTGAGAGTAACTGTTTCATTTATCCATCTCAAAAACGTTCACAAAACCACTTTTACACGCTCAAAGGAAGCGACAGCAGCCGCGTCAGCCCACGAATAGTCATCATAATTGGTTATATTAACTACCCCAAGGCTGATGAATCCATTACCGATTAGAGCTAGCATTGGATCTGTTGCTGCGATCGGTGGGGGAATGAATCTCATTTCTGCACACGCTCGCCAAGTATCTCCTAGCCTGGAGAGAACCTGAGCCTCTAACTTTGAATCCATTACCGCATCTGTTATTGGTGGTTTCCAAAGACCTGGCCCCTGATTATCTGAAAAGGGGTCATGAATGAACACCTTTCGTCCTACTACTACGCTTCCATTTATATTAATGCCTGGTCGAGAACCTGCAGTTCCAAATGCGATTACCAAATCGGCTGGCCTTGTCGTTAATTAACACTGCACAAAGCGGATCAGCTTCCCACCATTTATTTGCAATGATCATTACTCTTTTCATAACGCCTCTTTTATATAGTGTAAAACTTTAAAAATGCACCTAAGATGGAACAATGCCACCGTAGTGTGGCGCAGGATTTGCTTTTCGGCAAAGGGCGTGACACGTGTGAGCGGTCGGCTTTGGTGTCTTGTTATATGAATTTCTTTTTGTCAGTTAATGACTTCCGGTTCATCATGTGAACCATGGTAATGCACAATCTTCCAATCATCTTTTTCCTTTCTACATGTCAAAGTAAAGGCTCCTGGCGTACATTCGTGAACGCCCTCTTTTGAAATACTGTCCCAAATGTATACTATGGTTACCACACCGGACTGTGGAGACAATACAACTGTCTTGATGTACTTTACCTCATGCTTATAGGAATCATAGAATTCTTCCTCATGAGACATAGAATTGGGAACAGCTTCCGTCCATTCCAAATAATTATCGCACGTATACCCACCGCCTATAACTAAATGGAAATCTTCTTTTTGAGTAAATAAAGCCAGAGCCGCATCTGGATCATATGGGGGCTCCCAGCTTTTTAAAAAATCCAGTGCCATACTTTCGAGTTTGGATGTTATCGATTTCTGGAGCTCAATTGGAATCTCACCTACCTCCTGCTTAACATGACTGTCGCAGCCAATCAGAACTATTGAAATGCAAAAACAGAATAAAAATGAGGGTTTCATGATTAGTCTATGAGTTATTTTAATTGTTTTGAATTAATGGTTCCGATTAACCCTATTAGCGTTTATATGACGGTGGAACTAAGCGGCAAACCGTGCCGGCCACATTTTTTCAAGGTAAGGAATCATAAGAGACTTTCAATTGAAAAACTGAACGGTTTGCCAGCTTTAGTTCTTTGTACTACTATCTAATCTCAATCTTTCCTCGTCTCAACGAATCAAATGCAATACCTATTGAACTTTTCCCAAATCCATTCGGAGCAACTAATATGTTGGGTTTATTAGGTTCTAAATCAAGCTTTAATAGTTTGTTTGAGATTCCTTTTACATTTGTTACCTCAATACTTTTTATTTTCATTTTGCGTAATGAAGGGATTTACTAATCAAAACCAATTTTCCCTAGATCCGACAGCGTGGCCATTTCCGCAGAACATATAATTTACTGCCATTGGCGGGATAATGCGCTGAATTGTTATGCTATCTGGCGTTTAAATGCTGTTCGGATGGAATTTTGATGGATGGAGTTATGCCCGCTTATTTCCATGGATTTGAAAGAAGAGCTATTAACTGACCATTCACAGCTTCGCCATCTCACTCCCAGAAAGAAATCCTCTCAATTTGAGAATGTTCAGGTATATTTTACAGATTTGCGAAATCTTCCCTTTCACTCTCCCTCCTTCTGGACGGCCCAATGGTGGCCGGTACATATGCAACTTCAACTCCCTTTTTGCCTCTAGTCTGACAAATCTGGTCTTGTTTAAATATGGTTTAATCAGAAAGGACCCTGATTTGTTACCGGTAATCCGGATTATTGTGCACTTATTTCTTTATAGATGGAGGTAACCAGGCGGGATTCGTTCTCATCGAACTGCTCCAGAACTTCTGCCATGGTTTTATCCTGGCTGATTAGCATCTTTACTTTTTCCTGCCTTTCGACCATGGCCTGGATGTGTTTTTTTATCGCATCACGCCCTACCGGATCACTGTGTCCGCTTAAAAATGTTTCGGCATCGAGTGTTTCAAGCATTTTGGTCAGTGTCTTCACGTGCTCGAATGAATTGCCGTTTTTATTTGAATGAATCAATTGCGGCCGGTCGCTGAAGTATTGGTCGCCCAGAAATGCAATCTTTTCTTCCGGAATATATACTACAATATCGCCGGTGGTGTGGCCGATGCCAAAATAATACAGTTCAACTTTGTCCTTCCCCAGCCATACATTCATGTTTTCCTTGCACGTGATTGAGGGCGTGAAAGGATAAAATTCGGGTTCTCCCCAGTCGGATTCCCGTCCAAAGTTTACTTTGAAAAAATCATCGCGGCAGTTTTCGTGGGCTATAAATGTTACCGATTCGGGGAAATACCTGTTTCCAAATATATGGTCACCATCGCTGTGTGTGTTAACAAGATATTTAATTGTTTTGTAAGTAGTTCCAGCTATAAGCTCAAGGGATTGTTTAACCGATTCTTCATTCATTTTTGCATCAACAACCAGTACACTATTCTCACCAATAATGACCCCGCCATTTGCACCCTCACCGCCAAGTAGCTGATAAACATTCCCGGAGATCTTTTCCAGGGCAACGGGTGGGGTTTCCCTCTCCTGTGCACTTAGCAGAACACTGGTGAATAGAAGGAGAAACAGGGCTCCTGTGTTTTGAATGGTTTTCATGGTGTTGGGGTTTAGTCTTGTTAGTATCTGGTTGGTCGGGTTACTGCCTTACTTGCACCCCTGTGAAAGCGCGGCGAAAGCTGCCAGTGTTTTCCTTGCAAGGAGGACATCCTGCGTATAAACAACAAAATCATACACAAAATCCCCCGCTTCCCCGTTCTTGAAGGGTTTGATCAGTTTTTCATTTCCTTTGGTCACGAGGATCACAGAAATCAATGCTCCTTTGACCGTTATTTTTGAATTGCCCGGATGAATATCGGGGGCAAAGAATTCGAAAAAGTAATTTACACTGGCTTTCTTATCATCTATTTCCAGCAGGGTAAAGCCCATTTTGCAATGATCCTCATCATTGGTCTCAAACACCTGTTCGTAATGTTTGTCCGCTGCATGGATGGCCTGAATATCTCCCAGGAGGAAAGCCCGGGCTTCCTCAGGGCTCATGGCTGTTTTTTCATAGGCATCCGTATGTTCTTTCAGGAAACGGATGGCTGCCATGAAGTTCTTGGCCAAAAGCGGATCAGAAAACAGGATGTCGACACTGGCGGTGAAGTCCTGGAGCTGATCATCTTTAGAATTCCGGATGAATTTGTTTGACCCTGTCCCAATGGGTACATAGAGTTTTTTGCCGCTCACTTTTATATCCTGCTTCTCCAGGTCGATATCCTCAGGGAACAGCAGAAACTTCGTTTTGCTTCCAGTTCCGTTTGCTTCCAGCAATTCTTTTTCAATGATCAGCAGGTTCTCATTCTCCTGGTCGATTTTCAGATGCTGCTTGTAGGTGTCGCCATCCATTTCAATATCACCGACATTTGCTGAAAACCAAGAGCCAATTTCGCCGATGCTTTTGAATTCTTCGATCTTCTCTTCACTGTTTTTGATGGCATATTCAAATGCATTGATGATGTCTCTGGCCCTGTCGACGCTGGCTACATGCATGTCCAGTGTTGCGCTGTAAGCGCTCACCTTTCCATCTTTCATTTCACGGATATACGCGCGCTTTTCCTTTGTTCCCATCTGCAGCGTGATGCCGGTCTTTGAGACCTCAAAGCGCAGCTGATCCATCATATCTGCGAGGTAGCATAGGTAATGTACCTCCGCCGAGGTCCCGTCAGATTCAGCTGTGGTGATCATCAGGTCTACCGGTCCGGCGGGAGAATCATCAAAGCTGATGCTGCTGGAATACTGATACTTGCCAATTTGTGCTTCCCCCAGATGGTCTTTCACAAATCCCAGTGAAGCGCTGTAGGAATCCCACTGTGTCCTTTCGGCTGTGGTGTTGGTAAGTACATATTTTAAAGCATTGAACATTTGCCTGGCCAGCTCAATATCAGCGGCATGAATCAGCATTTCGTCTGTAAAGACAGTTCCGGCCTGCGTTTCAATCCTGATATACCTTTTTCCTTCTTTGACGGGCAACACAAGCATCAGTGATTTTCCCGAAATTCTCAGGTTCATTTTCGCCGAGTCCAAATCGGTGAGATCAAATTCATAGGCTGAAGATTCCTTTTCACCCTTCCCATTTACCGAATTAGCCTCAAAATCAACCAGGTAATTACGGCTCCCCTGCTTAAATTTCTGATCCCACTGAACATCTTCATCCACGGCTGCCCCTATATTGTCTGCCAGCCATGTAAATGCCTGATTCCGGTTTTTCCAGGTCACCTGAGTTGCTTTACAATTGCTTATGTGTTCCTTAAAGGTTTCAAGGAAGGTCCTTGCCTTGTCGACCTCATTCATCGAGATGCCGATTACTTCCGTGTACCCGTCGATTTCTCCGGCTTCATAATAGGTAATGAATTTCTGAGATTGGTTGGTTTCCATGGAGATGGCGAGCGATTTGCCCTTTGCTTTAAAACTGATCTTGGAAGGATCCATATCAGAAAGATAAAAGACCCAGGCATGCGTTTCAGTGGTACCCTTCTTATCGGTAATCAGCTCTTCAATTTTAATCTTGCAATCGTTGCCTTCAACACGGCTGAAATTATATTGGTAGGTATCCGTACCAATAAGCATTTCATGGGTGTAATCATCCAGCCAGGCCAATTTGTCCTGGGCCTGGCCAGGTTGATGGATGAGTAAGGTCAGGGCTGCAAACAGGATTGAAATGAACTTTGTAAGGATTGACATAGGGGTGTGTTTTTGTATTTGAAATATAAAAATATGGAATTTTACCGGATGAAGGCAAGACTCATCCCTGTTGCAGGCAAATTCATGTGCAATGATGAGTCAAATATAAAAGAGGGTGCCCTTTTGAGCCACCCTCTCTTCAACAAGTTTGACGGATACGTTGTCTGCTATTTCGACTTTTTAAAAGTCATAAACCAGGCCGTCTGATAATAATCTGAATTTGCATTTTTCAAATTGTCTTTTTCAGCCTGAGACAGAACAGGAACGATTACATCGTCTCCGGACTGCCAGTTGGCCGGAGTAACCACAGCTGAATTTCTATAATTCGTTTGAAGCGCTGTAACTGTTCTTTTCAACTCTTCAATGTTTCTTCCTACTTCATTGGGATAGAACATGATGGCTTTGATGACATTATCAGGATTAATAATATAGATTCCCCTGACATTCTGGCTGGCGCTGGCTGCCGAATGAATCATGCCATAAAGCGTTGACACTTCCATTTCATTGTCGGCTATCAAAGGAAAATTGATCTTTACAGGTTCCCTGTCTTTGTAGGGAATCATTTCAAGAGCAGCTTTCCAGGAGTTGTGCTGTTCGAGAATATCGGTGGACAGAACCACCAATTTTACTCCCATTTTATCAAAATCTTCCTGTGCATAGGCCAGTTCAAGTATTTCTGAAGAGCATACGGGAGTAAAATCCTTGGGATGAGAGAACATGATTTTCCAGTTTTTCCCGTAATCTTCCGGAAAATTTATTTTACCCTTTGTTGAGATTGCCTTAAATGACGGAGCTTTCGTCCCGATCAGCGGAACGGTGCTTCCCTCTGCTGAGAGCCGGCTCAAAGAGAAAAAAATCATGGCAATTGCTAAAAAATACTTCTTCATCTGTTTTGTGTGTTAGGTTAACAATAATTATTACCAATTAATTGATAACAGGAAGTTACGGCACTTAATTAGAATAATTATAAATAACCAGGAATTAACCTTTATTTTAACACAAGAAGTTTTCCGGGTGTCTTTTTGAGCTATGCCTGTCCTACTTTGATTGTGCAGCCATCCACTCCATGATGCTTACAGGTTTGCCATTGACCCTGACAGGCGATCCGTCGAAGTCGAGCCTGCAGCGGTTTGCATGCAGGTAGATCCAGGACGAGTGGCCATAATAATGGTAATC
>JAZDPG010000103.1:0-2814 GCA_043797815.1 Bacteroidota bacterium | reverse complement strand
CCTTATTCCTGTTTAATGAAAAGTTTACATCAGTAGTCCATTTCAGCTCCCTGTTTAAATTCTGCGTTGAAAGTGTGATTTCAAACCCCTGGTTTTGCAAACTGCCGATATTTTTAAGCATCGACCCGTAGCCGGAATATTCCGGCAAAGGCATATTGAATAAAAGATCGCTTGTTTTTTTGTAATAATAATCCATGACCAAAAGGATTTTCTGGTCAAACAAGCCCAGATCCAATCCAACATCGGTTTGCGCGGTACTTTCCCAGGTCAGGTTGTCATTGGCTACTGCCGATGGGACAACCGCATTGACAACCGCCGAGTTCTGAATGGAATGGACACTGGTAAGTTTCGCCAGCGACTGATAGGCCCCGATAGCCTGGTTCCCGGTAATACCGTAACTTCCGCGCAGTTTTAACTGGCTAATCTGTGTTACATTATCCATGAAACTTTCCTCAGCAATATTCCACGCTATCGCTCCGGATGGGAAGAAAGCCCATTTGTTGTTTTTGGCAAAACGCGACGAACCGTCATACCGGGCATTGAATGTGACCAGATACCTGTTCCAAAGTTTATAATTGATCCGTCCGTAAAATGAGCTGAGTTCACTTTTACCAAGGTTGGATGAAGGCACACTGAAATCCGACCCTCCGGCCAAATCCCACCAATAGAAGGCGTCGGTCAGAAAATTCCGGTTCAATGCATTGAGTCCTTCCCATGTTGACGACTGGTAGGAATATCCACCCATAAAGTTTAGTTCGTGGACCCCGAATTTCTTATTGTAGGTAAGATAATTTTCATTGATTACATCTGTATTCTTGTTCGTACCCATTTGGGCTTTCCCACTGTCATTTCCGACAAGTTTGCTCGAAGCGTATGTTCCATATCTGCCATTCCTGACATTTGTCCCCAGTGTTACCCGAAATACAAGTCCCGGAAGCAGCCTGTACTCACCAAAGAAATTCGCCTGTATAATATCATCCATGTTTTCTTGCCGGTATTCATTGAGAATGGCAACTGGATTATCACTCGGGTCGCTCAGTGTAGAGACCGCGTAGATTCCATTTTCGTCGTATACCGGTAAAGTGGGGGCAGCCTGATAGGCTGCCGCAATTACACCTGACGATTGCCTGATTTGTTGCGTAGGGATCCCTTCACTTGACGACCTTCCGGTATAAAGGTTAAACCCGAAATTGATTTTTTCCGTTGCTTTTATTTTCAGGTTACTCGTGACCGAATAACGTTTGTATCCGGAATTTATAATGATGCCATCCTGATCATATAAAATCCCGGAAACATAGTATTTCAGTTGATCGTTTCCCCCGCTAAATGAAAGCTGGTGGTTCCGGATATTTCCTGTCCGGAGCACTTCGTCCTGCCAGTCGGTTCCCGGGCCAATCAATGCGTCCTGAAGAAAAGTCGGTTTTATCTCCGTGATATAATCAATAAAATCATCCCTGGTCAGCAAATCCAGCCTTTTTATCTCCTTTTGCATGGAATAAGAAGTATTCAACTCGATCTTGGTTTTACCTTCCCTGCCTTGTTTTGTTGTTATCAGAACAACACCATTGGCACCTCTTGAACCATAGATCGCTGTTGCTGAAGCGTCTTTTAAAACTTCCACAGATTCAATATCCTCTGGTGGCGGCATGGTTGCTCCCGGGAATCCGTCTACCACGTACAAGGGATCTGAGGACGAATTGATGGAGGTAGCCCCACGGATACGTACTTTTATGGATGCACCGGGTTCAGCTCCGTTATTTGATTGGATTTGAACACCGGCAGCGCGCCCCTGCAGCGATTGGAGGATGCCAATGGAAGGATATGCCGCAATATCCTCCGATTTTACTTTAGACACAGAACCGGTAAGGTCACCTCTGCTCATCGTGCCGTAGCCCACCGCAACAACCTCCTCAATCCCATAGATTTCTTCCTGAAGCACCACATTTATCAGGGTTTTGTTTTCTACAGGAAGCTCCTGCGGGACCATTCCCAGATAAGAAAATACCAGGGTTGCACCATCCGGAACATTGTCCAGGGTATAGTTCCCGTTCATATCCGTAATCGTTCCCTGGACAGAACCCTTGACAACGATGTTTGCGCCAATTAATGGCTCTCCGTTTACATCACTTATCATACCGGTAATTGTCCGGGATTGTAATCTGGATTTGGTTTCAGCAAGATATTTTCTTGGGGACAAAACGATCTGACGGTCGAGTAACAGATAATCCACATCAGCATCCGCAAAAATTGATGCAAGGATATCTGAAATGGGCTCGTTTTCGGCCTTGATATCTACCTGACGTTTTACATCGACAAGCTTGTAGTTAAAGACAAAGCAAAATTCACTCTGCCTTTCAATATCGTCCAGTACACTCTCAATGCTTACGTTTTGAAGGTTTAAAGATAGTCTGGCATTTTGCGAGTAGGATTCAGATGCAAGAAGTTGCAAAGTTGAGAGAAACATAATAATCAGGATATTTCTCATAACCATTATTGTTTTAAAGGAAAGCAAGGCCCGGTTTTTCCTGCCTGCACTCCCATCGTTTTTTTTCATACATTTGTAGTGTTTGGTAAGTGAATAATTCTCTTTGTCAGTATGGCAATTTTTACTTGCTGAACGGAAGGAAAGTGTTTCCCCACTTTCCTTCCTCAGTTTAATAATGAAGTTACTTCATAGGCGATTCGGGTTTTCAGGGTTTATGGTTTTGCTTTATTCCGGGGCCCGGTAAAATAATTCGATATTCCTTTTACCGTATGTTCCGTCAGGATCTATTTTTCTGCCCAGGTCCTTGTAATCAATGGGCGCCGTACGCT
>JAZDPG010000084.1:0-23450 GCA_043797815.1 Bacteroidota bacterium | reverse complement strand
GTATCAAAAAACAAAGTTAGACCCAGGCTTAATATTGGCGTGGTGCCGTGAACCGCATAGCTTGCACTCCATTATTCCCGCTTCGGGATCAAGGAGCTTCATGACTTTTTTTGTCATATGATAAGCTTTATTAAAGGATGTATATTCCTTTACTATACAATACTTCACGTTACTACACAGAACGGCACAATACTTTATCAAGCTAAAGATAAAGGATTACAAGGAGATTGTCCAGTGATCTTAATTTCAATAATGGAATGATTTTCTTGGGGCCCCACCCTGCATATATAGCAAGGCCCCCTTTACAAGGCATACCTCCCAATCCTTGAAAACGAGCAATTCAATTACCAGTAATTTCCAACGAACAATTGGATAATGCAAAACGAGAACTCAGCAATGAATTTGGTAGAAGTGCGCAGGTTTTGCTCTGCCTCAATATGATCCGGGAATTTGAAGCGACCCATCCCAAAACAAAATATATATCTGATCTGAAGCTCTTTATCAGCGAGTCGAAGATCGAAGATTTTACAGAAGCCGGAGCAGACACCATCCTGGTTTCAACCATGCACAAAGCCAAAGGGAGAGAGTTTGACAACGTGTACCTCATGCTAAACCATTTTGACCTTTCAACGGATGAGAAACGAAGACTCCTCTACGTGGCCATGACCAGGGCCAAAGAGCGCCTGGTGATCCATTACAACGGATCCTTTGAAGATTGGATAAACCTGCCCGGACTGACCATCACAAGCGATTACTCTACCTATGCTTTGCCAGATCAGATATCCATCCAGCTCACCCACCGGGTGGAAAAACCGGAACCGTTGACCATCCTTCGCCGGAATGAGCCACAATAGGTAAACTTCAGGATACCAGTGCATTTACCTGGTCAACCAGAATCGGCCTGAAGTGGTCAGATTGTTCGTTTTTTCCAGTAATGGAAATAGAAATAGAAGAAGCTGATTAATATTCGATCCGGGTAAAACATCCTCAAATTTGACGAAGAACCAACGCGACCGGAATCTCCACCCTGGGATCAGAGTATTAGTAAGGCTTATTAAATGAGCTTCAAACTAATTGACGAAACGAGTAAATTATTTGACATATATAGTGCTAAATACTTGACATGCATTCTTTTAGTAACGAATTTTGCTTGATAAAAATCTTGTAATATGAAAACAAAAACATTTTTCTTGGTATATCTTCTACTAGGATTTGGATTGATCCAACTATCAGCACAAAATAGTAATTCTGATGGAACTTATTCGTTATCATGGGTAGAGACGGTAGGTTGGATGGCTCCTATATATTGTGGTGGAGTAGAAATAGATCGGATTGTTGGCGTCGTGGAATCTCATAGTGTTCAGCATTGGAAAAATGGTGTATCTCAATGGAAACACTACTCTATGAGTGGACAGGGGACAAGCACCCAAACAGATGAAACTTTTACTTTCAGTGAACATGTTTATCTTACTGACAAAGGTGAAGAATGGGGAACTTGCCATACTCATCTTAAGGGAGACAAAGGAACCGTTTATAATATTTCTTTAATTTTATATACAAATGGGACATGGGATGTTAAGAATGCAACATGTGCGGGTAATGATAAGTGAAAAGTATTAAACCACAATAACTTATTTACGGCCCTCGGAAATCGGTTCCGGGGGCTTTCTTTTTATAGATAAGAAAACACATTCCCAAATCAACCTCTCATCCTTCCAAAAAGGCATCTGTTTCATAACTATCAGGTCAAAGGACCTTTGTCTTCAAGCATCGCAACTACATCCGAAATTGGATCATATCCTAACCTCCATTCTTTACGTAATTGCTTCGCGGCCTTCTCAGCATCGCTGGGAATTTTAATTACGTCTTTATATTCAAAGTATTCCTTCTCTTCGTCTAGATTCAAAAGATGCTCTATCTCGAAGTATTTTTCGAGTAAATGCTTTGATTTCTCCTCGATTGCAGTTTTCTCAGTTTGGGTAACTTTCGAAGAGTGCTTACGGTAGTCGGGATCATTAAATTCTAATTCAACAGGTTCATCATAAAAATAATCTACTGGCACATCTAGAACATTAGCCAATTTCACGAGCAGACTACTGTCAGGTTTCATCACCCCCTGCTCATATTTGCTCAGAGATTGCTTGGTTATTACATTCTCCAAAGTATCGGCAAGGGTTTGAAGCGACATACCCGCCATTTTTCGGGCAGAAGCTAATCTTATGCCAAAATAGCTGCTGCAGAAGGGCGGGAAGCGGGGTTATTGATCTGCAAGATGCGACAAGCGCTCTATGATTTCTTTCGAGGATGGAAGCAGACCCTTTAATGATTTCGGAAGAGTCTTGCTCAGTGAGTAATCTGCTATACCCATCGGACTTCCTGTATTCTTCAGCGCATACTCTACGATCGTCCTTCGTTTCGTCTTACAGATGATGATTCCGATGGAAGGGTTTTCATCCTCCTGCTTGACCTTGTCATCAAGCACTGAAAGATAGAACTGCATCTTTCCTGCATATTCCGGGATGAAGTCTGTTGTTTTCAACTCGATGGCAACCAGTGACTTTAACCGGCGGTGGTATAATAACAGATCAATGAAGAACTCCTCTCCATCCACATCCAGATTGTACCGGTTTCCAATAAAAGAAAAATCTCCACCCATTTCAAGCAGGAAGCTCCGTACATTGTTGATCAGTCCCAACTCCAACTGCCGCTCATCGTATTCCTGTCCCAACTCAAGAAAATCGAAGTTGTAACTATCCTTCACTGCCAGGTTGGCCTGGTGCCGGTATTTCTCCTCCAAAGACTTATCAAAGTTGGTTTGGTTCAGCAGGAACCGCTCATAGGCTTCACTCTCTACCTGATGGACCAGCACACTTTTTGTCCATCCATATTTTTTGGTCATTTGGATGTAAAACTCCCTTTGCAGATCATCCTTGCACTTGCCCATTATCACGAGATTCTTACTCCAGCTTATTTCTCCAACCAATGGTTGGAGTTTTTCATTGGCCTTATATTCAAGGTAAAACTGTCGCATATACCAAAGGTTTTGTACAGAATAACCCCTTGTTCCAGGGAACTCATTCTGTAGATCATTCGACAGAGTTACTACTACAGATTTACCCCAGCCGAGCTCTTCCTGCTTTTCTACAATAGCTCTTCCGATTTCCCAATTCAGGCTAATCAGCTCACGGTTAACCGCCTTCAGGGCCTTGTATTGCGATTCCCGTATCTTTTCTTTTATTTCCTTTACAAAAGCCTGGTAGTCTGACTTCCGAATGGTATTCATGTGCATTATTTTAGGGTTAATGTCCTGGCAGTGGTTTTGATCGTTGCCCGGATGTAAATATTTCCACCATCCAGGTTGATCTCCACAAGCCGGATCCGGGCGATCGGGACCCGAGAATCAGATTTCTTTTCACCCAAAAAATCGTGATTACTACGTCATAACTGAGTTGCAGAGAAAACGAATAACACCTCTGCATTTACAACTACTGGAATTTCAAGAAGAATCTGTATTTTCAACCTTCATGAAGAACCGAAAACTGACCATCGACCCGGACTTTGTTCCGCTCCCTGCGGATGACGGGAATGAATTCTATCTCAACGGTATTTTTAAATTCAACATCACGAAAATTTCCCAATACATCCTATCGAATCCCGGTCTCTTCATAGCAGAAGAGATGGCGGTGAAAGAAATCCATACCAAATCTTCCCATATTAATGAGTCACACCTGGATTCGGTCGATATCTCAAAGCCGGTGATATTGGCTGAGATCGCACCGGGCCGGTACAATCTGATCGACGGAAACCACCGGGTCGAGAAGGCCTTCAGGTTGGGCATCGAAAAGATTTGCGCCTTCCGGATCCATCCGGAACATCACCAAGAAAAGGAGCGGATCAGTTATGTTTACGATTTCGGAGACGACTGGCACCATGAGATCATCCTGGAAGAGACCTTCCCAAATGGAACCGGTTTCGATAAACCATTGTGTTCCGATGGTGCCATGCACTGTCCGCCCGAAGACTGTGGCGGGATTCCAGGTTATCAAAAGTTTATCCATAACCTGAATCAGCCGAACTCAAAAAATATCCGGGAAATATGGTCAATTACCGGTGGATCACCCTTTGATCCGGAATGGTTCGACAGGACCATGGTGAACAAGCTTCTTAAAAGAAAAAGTAACATCCCAACATAAGGTTGTGGCCTTATTATGATTTCAACAATTCAATATCCTACTGCTGAGTTGATTTGGCTTTAAAATCTTGCAATTTTCTCAACCATTTATCAGGGATTTTTTTTAAACAAAAGAATATCAATTTTGTAGATCAGGATGGTTATGCCAGATTGTTTGCAGAAGGTCTCGCCATTCTGGTTAAGGAGACAGATGAAGAAACAGAAAGAAGACAGATTTCAGGCAGGGCATTTATGAAAACCGGTCTGAAGGTGACCTATCATTTTCTCAGGTACCCTGAAAGCCTTAATCTAAAATAACACCGAAAGCGTGGGGCAGGAGGATGAAATCATTTAAGAGCAGCCTGATATGTTCAATATCCCCGGATACGGGACATCAGGTTACTCCTTCTCTTATATTTTAGTCTGATTTCATCAGCTATTCTACCCGCCCTATCAGGATTGACACGCTTGAGTAAATCCAGGGATTCAGCTATTTCATCATAATAGTGTTTGCCTGTATGCTGCAGTTTCTCATATATCCTGTTTAAAAGGAATTCTACCGTTTCAAGTGGAAATTCATTCCTGTATTTTTTAAAGAACGCCAGTATGTCCCTGTCATATATCACTTCCGGTTCCTGAACAAGTGCCAGTGCATTTTCCAGGCGATTTTCTTCCTCATAAAAAGCCAATAACTCACTTGCCTGCCATTGTTTTACTATCTCCTCACAACGGGTGCCTGTAGCACCTTTCAGTTCCTTTATCCTGTGTAAAACCTCTGACCGGGGACTTTTTTCCACCGCCTCTTCTGCGATCTCCTCTGTCAGCATATCCAATGCATCTGCAGCATCAAGGTAATTCAGGATGATTCGGCTGTCCTCCAAATAGTTCCTTCCAGCAAGATGTTCCTTTATCAGGTCAAATACCTCCAAAAATCTCTGCTGTTCATTTAATAAAATGCACAAGGAAATGAAATGGTCCTCTTGCCTGCTACTGACTCTCCGCAGTAATACTTCCTTCTCATGAGGGTTCAATTCTGGCTCCAGGAGACCATATATCCTGGATACCATCGAGTCCGGAAATCCCGGGGCGGTGAATAATTGTTCCTTAAGAGCTGACATCTCATCTTTCCTGAAGAACCGGGCATATGAATCTCCAATAGCATCAAATGTGGTATAAGACATTTCATTCAGTGCCTGATCCAGATAAAGGATGTATGAAATCCTGTCTTTAAACGGAAGTTGCCTGACAAAAGCTATGACATACTCACAGAATTCCTCTGACTCAAAGTAATCGTCATTATAATAATGATCTACATAAAGATAACCTTCATTAAATGCATCTTCAATGCCTCGTATAACGACCAGTAACAGGGAACCGATCTTATCGCTTATCCGGTTCTCAAGCCCTTTCAAAGCATTAAGCTCAGCCATTAATGCCTCTTCCATTGCTGCCGGATCCATAAGTAGCCTGTCCTCTTTGAAGAAGCCTTGAATCTTGCTTTCTGCTTCATTAAAAACAGGTACCGCATCAGCATTCCTGACTTCCCTGTTATGTATCTCCGCTATGAAGTCCTGAGGAGCAAATTTCATTACCAGCTGTATCAAATCCTTCTTATCGTATTTCTCCAGGTGCTTTTTCAGGAAATCGAGCGATTCAATCGCCGATGGACCTCCTATACCGGAAATAGAATGAATGCCATCAATCATGATAAAAAACAGGGAAGCGACCATATGCTTGCATACTCCGGGATATGGACAATTGCAGGTACCATACACGCCATCCTCATCCGTATAGAATTCTATCAAATAATCAAGGCTGCCATTTACTTCCGCATTGACCGTATTATTACTCTCATCGTAATACAGCTGTTCCACCCTGCCTTCCTCATAGTATTCTTTCCCCCGCTGGTAAACCTGGAATCCTGAACAATCCCTTATATGCTCATCTGTAATCGCATTGAACGTATCCAATGTAGATTCCGATACGGAATCAAAAAGATATTCTCCGTATTTAATACTCATAAAAATAGTTTGGCATTAAAAATAATATTCTCTATCGTTTCCCCCTAAGTTCCGATAATCTTTAAAGATTTATATTTTTATTGCGTGACCAGGCTGGAATTATACAAAAGTCTTTTCAGGGGCAGACTGGAAAAACCGGGACCGTTGACCATCCTTTGCCGGAATGACATGGTCAGCCTGAATCGGTCTGAAGTGGTCAGATTGTCCGTTTTTTCCAATACACGTGCAACGAGAAACCATGAAATTGCCGCCAACGTTTACCAGGAGCACCTAATCGATCTTATAGAGAAATGAACACTTTTAGTATCTTTGCTATTGATGGAGGAGAAAATAGAAGATATTGAGATTAGCAGATAAAATTGATATAGAATTAAGTGAAGATTTTGAGGAATGGCTTGATGTAATTACAACTTTCAATTATGGTTAAGAAGTCAATTATAGATACAGCGTCAAGATACGTGAAGCAATTGCCAACCGAATTAGATGTAAGAAAAGCCTATCTGTTTGGTTCATGTGCAAAAGGATTAGACAAGGCAGATAGCGATATTGATATTGCCATTATAGTTGGTCATATGCCTGATTTTTTTGCTACACAGATGCAATTAATGAGATTAAGAAGGAAAATTGATTTAAGAATTGAACCACATCCTATTGGAGCATCTGATTTCAAAAACACGAATCCTTTTGCATACGAAATCCAACAAACAGGTATCGAAATTGGATTAAAGTAATTCTAATCTGAGAGGATTAGCAGTCCAATGTTACAAACATCTTTTTCTAAAGTTTATCAGGGTGACTAGATAATTTTGTGTAAACGCTAACTGAGAGTGGTTTTCTCAACTCTCAAAAATAGAGAAAACCATAATCGTAAGATTATTAATTTTAATTTTAATCAGTTAGCAATGAAAAAGAAACTTGACATTCCCAAAGACTTCTGGAAGGATTTTAAAGACCGAAAGGACTTTGATGAGTTTTTCAGCGAGTTATTCAAAGAAGGGATTAATCAGATGCTTAAAGGCGAGATGACCGATCATCTGGGCTATGAAAAGAACTCCAAAGAAGGCGATAATAGTGGCAACTCCCGTAATGGTGATTATACCAAAACCCTAAAAACGAACCTGGGAGAGATCACAGTAAACGTCCCTAGAGATCGCAACGGCGAGTTTGATCCCAAGGTTGTTCCCAAGCATGAGAGCCGCCTGTCTGACGAGATAGCTGAAGTAATCATAGGTCTTTATTCCCGTGGCATGAGTACCACCGATATCCAGGAACAGATTGAGCAAATCTACGGGGTCCAGGTCGACCCCAGCAGTGTGTCTAACATAACCAACACCTTACTGGAGTCGATCAAGGAGTGGCAGAGTCGCCCCCTTGAAGAAGTCTACTTCGTGGTCTGGAAGGACGGTATATCGATTAAAATCCGGCACAACGGCAAGGTGGTCAATAAAACCATCTACCTGGTTATCGGGCTCACCCAGGAGGGTAAAAAGCAGGTCCTTGGCATGTGGATCTCGGAGACAGAGAGCGCTTCATTCTGGATGACAGTCCTAACCGATCTGAAAGCCCGTGGTGTAAAAGATATCCTGATAGCCAGTACCGATAATCTAACCGGTTTTACAGAGTCAATAAAAGCTGTTTTTCCTGATACTGTTACCCAGATCTGCGTTGTCCACCAAGTCCGCAACTCTCTCAGATACGTGGTCTGGAAAGAGAAAAAGGAGTTTGCTGCTGATATGAAGGAGATCTATCATGCTGCCACCCTGGAAGCTGCAGAGATGGCGCTGGATAACTTTGAAAAGAAGTGGAACCATAAATATGCGTATGCTGTCAGATCCTGGAAAAACAACTGGGAAGATCTGACTCAGTTCTTCGAGTATCCCCTGGAAATCAGGAAAATTGTCTATACAACCAATATTATCGAGAGTCTGAACCGGGGGATCCGGAAGTACACGAAAACCAAATCCGTGTTCCCACATGACCAGGCTGGCATGAAAGCGGTCTACCTTGCAATTAGTAATATTGAAAAGAAATGGACCATGCCTATCCAGAACTGGGGCATGATCCTTCAACAGTTTTTAATTAAATTTGAAGATAGATGCAGAATTTAAATAAAGGCGTTTACACAAACTATTCTATACTCCCGTTTATCACCGGTAATGGCGTCAATTGTAGGAACAATGACCATGGTCTCTGCTTCCGTTTCTATCCATTTAGTGTTTACAGGCATTTCAACTTGTGCAGGATAAGTCGAATCTTCAATTAATACATCCAATAAGATGGTTCCTGAACCCTGTTGCTTGGCATCGAAAGAAAACTTATAGTGAGCTTTTGGTACCCCCGGTTGATAACTGCGGTGTTCATCCAGTTTCCATTCTTTAAAATGGGATGTTTCAATTACCTTGTTTAGCTTTTTAAATTGTTCCAACCACTCTTCTGTGAAGCACTTGTCCTTAATCATATATAATATCTTTTACATGGTGAAACATGTGGTTGGTCATGAACTGCTTTATGTCGTGTTCTCTTTCCCTTCTTTTTGCGTAACTGAATAATTTGGTGAAATTGATGGTGTATTTGCTGAGGGCATTTTCATAGATATGCATCAATTCACCTCCTTGCAAGTAATAGAAAAGGCGTTCTTCAGCGAACAGGTCAACCAGTATCTTTTCAAGAGCAGGGGTGTAGAACTTGACCTTCCTTTCCGTTCGTTTCATCAGAGGTGCTCTTGTGAGCAACTTCTTGATGATGACAGGTTGATTGCTTTCTGCTATGTAAAAAACAATGGCTCTTTCGTCAGGATTTACAAATACTTCCCTGTGAAAGTTGTCCTTTAAAGCATAGAATAGCGATTCTTCAAACCCTTTCTCGACTTCAATAAACAAAGTTGATTTGCTCGTTTGATGCTGTACAAATTCGTTCAGCCATACAGTTTCCCAAACACAGTGTTTGACTTCATCAAACTTTTCGGATAGTTGTTTTGCAATCTTCAGGAGATTGGAAGAGATGACCGGATTGTATTTGGGCTTATAGGAGATTACGTAAAGTCCTCTTTTGAGAGGCTTAATGATGTTTCTGTTTTTCAGGTCATAGATTCTCCACCCGAAAGTTCCTTCTTTCAGTTCAGGTTCGAAGTAACGGTAGAATTGAAAGAGTTCTTCACGTGTAAAATACTCTTTATCCTTGAATTCTTCGATCAGTCTATTTTCTAATACTTTAGGCATATCGAACCCAATTTTTGCCAAAGATAGGATATTCTGGCGTATTTTGGATATCTAATATATGTCAGTTAATAGATAAACTGGCAAAATTTTGCTCTTTTGCAAAGCTTGGGCTGTGGGTAGGAGGAATTTATCGAACATTGTAACTCTTTCATTGTTATTCTATTATGAAACCACTGGTGATCGGGGCGATTTTATTTATAAGCATGAAAATGTTTGCACAGGAGGTGTATGATTTCTCACATGAGAGCAAGCCGGGTGACTGGTTTGTGGTCGATGACGGGGTCATGGGGGGCCGCTCCCAGGGCAAGGTTGGACTTTCGGAAGATGGCCACGGGATCTTCCAGGGTAAGGTATCTCTGGAGAACAACGGTGGATTTTCCTCCATCCGTACTGGTTTGGAAGGACTCGAAACAAAAGGCTACTTGGCCTTCAAAATCCGTCTGAAAGGAGATGGGAAGAACTACCAGTACCGGGTACGCTCGCAGCTGAATGAACGGCATTCCTATCAATACGAATTCCCCACCACGGAAGAATGGCAGGAGGTCACCGTACCTTTTGATCAAATGATCCCGGCTTTCAGGGGTACGCTGCTGAACATGCCAAATTATCCAGGTGAGTTTTTGCGCGAGTGCTCCTTCCTGATCTCCAATAAAAAGAACGAAAGCTTTCGACTGGAGATCGACAGGATCTGGTTGGAAGCATCCACTTTATAATACCACTTACACTCCCTGGGACAACGATCATGGCATCATTCATAGAAAAACAGAAATACCGGCTGGTAAAGTCCGAAAAAGAGTACGAAATACGCCACTACCCGTCGGCCATGATGGCCACCATTTACAGTTCGGCAAACTCCTACCGGCAGATTTCCACACCCGGATTCCGGGCGCTGGCCGGATTTATCTTTGGCAGGAATGAATCCAATACCAGGATTGCCATGACTGCACCGGTGCACATGGACATCAACGATAAGGAATCAGCCATGCGCTTCGTTATGCCATCGGAATACGATGAGCAGAGCCTGCCAAGACCCACCGATTCGAGGGTCAAACTGGAAAAGAGCCAGGCGGAATATGTGGCCGTACTGAAATTCCCCGGCTATGCAAATGATGGAAAGATCGCACGTTACACCAACAAACTGAGGAAGGCACTGGAGAAGAACGGGATCACTTATTCAGGGAACTTTCGCTTCCTGGGTTACAATCCGCCTTTTCAGTTCATTGGCAGAAAGAACGAGATCATTGTCTCGGTCAACTGGCCGGAATAATATTGCTTCATCGCGCAAGGCGCGCTATGATCCCTTGTATTCCCTGAATTTGATATGCACTCCGGTAGCCCGGTTCAGTGTAATCTAAAGGTAAGAAATCTTAGGGGCTGTTCAATGCCGCAGGAACCTCAACACTGCTTTCCAGGGGAGTTACAGGCATCAGCCTGTATACCGGGTAGGGATTGAATTCGGGATCCCATTGTTGTACGATATACCGGTCGAAGAAGTTCCAGGTAAGCAGCCCGTCATCGGACTGCGGTTCCATGAGGTAAACGGCCAGGTTTCCCAGGGGCTGGGCGGTTCGGACCAGGTAGGTTCCTTCGGGGAATGTGATTGAAACGGGTTCAAATTCCCCGCTTATCCGGGTCAGGTAATGTCCCTGGAAGGGGCTGCTACCGCCTTCAAACGAGGAAATATTGAAGCGCTCCACCGCCAGTGTCGTCTCCCTGTCGAGCCTTTCAAGCCTGATGCCATGGGTAAGCAGCAGGTCCAGGACATCCGGATCAGGCACCGGTAGTATGTATGCGAAAGGGATCTTTACCGATGCGGTGGGGTAATAATCCGCAAGGTAGTCAACGGAGATCGTAAACCGGCCCTCGCCCTGCCTGTATCGCCAGTATCCCTGGACACCGGGTATGGTGTCGGTCTCGATGGCCTTTATGGTGATCTTCTCCGGGGTCGGCCCTACCTTGTATTCAATGGCAAAGGAGTCGGCCACGGGCATGTTGGTATGCCGGTTGGCGTACCACAGATCGGTTTCCTTCAGCATGCTGTTTATCTCCTGCCCGTGTTCCGCTGCGTATTCCAGTATGGAGACCAGGAGGTGGTAACATCCCTCGACCCGGGTTTTAAAATCGGCATATACATAGTTCTCGTTCAGGATGGCCAGGCGGTTCCTGAGGCCGGCGTAATTAACCATATAGCGAAGTCCACTGGCGTCATAGATCCATCCTTTCTCCATGGCGAGCTGGTCCACGAACTCCCCGTAAAAGATATTTTCCACCCCGTATTTGTCCCTGAGCGTGTCATGCACAGCAGGCATCATCCGGTCCCTCATGTAATTGATCAGGGTCCTGGGACCATTGGGATTCACCATCCATGTATAGGTCACCGCTTCCTCATGGAACGAGCCGTTGGAGGTATGGCAGTCGACCGTTATGGCAGGATCCCATTTGTTGAAGATCTCAGTGACAACACCCCTTAACTCGGGGGTTTCCAGTTTCACCGCATCCCGGTTCATATCCAGGTACTGTCCGTTATACCTTACGCCCACGCCATTTACCGGACCGTTCTGCTTGGTGCGGTTTTCGGTGCTGAACTTTTCGTTGCCATCGGGATTTACGATGGGACAAATCAGAACAATAACATTTTCGAGGATCTTTTCAGGCAAATCGCTGCTGAGCAGGTCCCGGGCCAGCATCTGCGTGGCTTCTTTTCCTTCCACCTCCCCGGCATGGATGTTGGCCTGGAGGTACACCACGATCCGTTCATCCTTCTCCAGGGATGCATGGGAAGGGGGTAGTGGATCTGCAATGACGACCAGAGGAAGGTCCCTGCCCTCAATGGAACGGGCGATGTAATCCATTCGTGCATTCACATGTTCCTCTGTCAGCGCAGTCATGAATTGCATGACTTCCCCGAAGGTCGAAGTGGATTTGAAGTCAGACTGTTCAGCCCTTGTAAGTAGCTTCTGGCAACACAGGGGGGCAGTTAACATTCCGGCAATTAACAGGATCAATATTTTTTTCATAGACTGTTAGTTAAGCCAGTTGCGGTTTTAAAATTAGTATTATTTCTCTCAAATTGATTTCGTCGAGCGATGCTTGTACAAGCTTTCGATCCATTCCACCTTCAGGAGATCGGTGAAGCCTGAAATTTTTGTCTGTACGCTGAAGGGGTGCAGTCGAACGCTTTGTACTCAATCCCTTTTCCTTTGTATTCCTCATTTCCGGTCAGGAACAATACCACATTGTACTGGAAACCCTGGATACTGAGGAAGCTACCTATATCTGGCATTTTAATCGGAACGGAAAGAAACTTTCTCTCAACCTGAAACAGATCGACCATGACCTGAACACCATAAGGAACCAGGGAAGACAGTCCTTTCTGGAAGCCCACCCGGATAATTTCACAAGGCTTGTCCACGATTATACGGACGAAAGAAAAGGTTTTGTGAGCTGGAAAGCGCGTTTTGAGGAACAATTGATATAGTGATACAACGAATTGCAGTTTTTATGGAGAGTCTTTCCAGTAAGAATTACATTTAGGTAAAGCGATAGGATTTATTTTATTCTTTCTTGGATTATTCTTCTTCGCTCTCTAATTCGTAGATCTTGTACCAATAGAAGAAGGCTTCAGGATTTGATTTTATTAGCTTGTTGATTCTGGTATTAATAGGATGTTCCGGTCAACTTATCACCTAAAATGTTGTCAATATCAGGTGTAGTAACTTTTATTGCATCTCCATCCTGGCTGACAAACTGTGAAGCTATATTAATCTTTACCAGCCTGTTATAAAGGAGATTCTGAAATACCGTTTAACCATTTTTAGTAAATTGTGTTGCTGTCAGTTTTAAATACATCGCTTAACAAACTTTTCAAAACGTCCCTGACGATAATGTATTCAGGAAAATAATCAGGGTTCACCTGGTGTGACAGACTATTTCTCCATGCTGCTTCCAATTGTTTATCATTTTCATTATTAATCATTTGCCCAATGCCTGTGAATTCCAAATTCTTAAATTTCATTTTCTGAAGAAACGCTGCTTTTATTTGTTGCCAATCAAGATTGGGAGTATTCCCTGACAGATACCAGATATCGTAAAAATCACGCGGTGCTGTGTAGGAACGCTGAATTAAAGCCCTCAACTTTTCAGCCAGAATTTCCTGTATAGAATAACATGGGATTCCTGATTCAATCGCATCCGAAAGTTTATCGCTATAAGCGTGTTGTACACTTCTTGTTTCAGGAGAAAAAACCATTTCCTCGTACAATATAACTTCAATTTTTATTGAGGTAAGCCATCTTTGTACCGGAGGCGGCACCAGATTCCGTGGATGATCTGCTCCCCAAAATTTAATAATGGCAAAAAACCTGTTGGTTTGTCTTTAAATTTAAGTTGTTCGAGTTGCTGAATATACAATGGAATTTCTGTTCTTTCAGCCACAATAGAGACAATCTTTTCAAGCAGTTTTTTGCTAAATTCAAAGTCAGGATTGATAGAAGTAAAGTCCAGATCCTCAGAAAACCTATAATCTTCGAAGTAGCATTTTTTCAGGCAGGTTCCACCTTTAAAAACCAGATTTTGCCTGCATTCAGGTACTGAGAAAATTGCATCTATAAAATGGCCTAACACCCAATCTTTATCGATAGTTGTTTTGGCAACACTTTTTTGTTCGGCAATCTTTTCGATTTCTCTTTTTAAAATCATCCTGACCGGTTAGTATTGTTTGTTGGCTATGTCGAACAATGCTTCTTTGGATATATTCAACCTCAGTTTCCATTCGGCATTGAAAGAACCGGAATCTGTGCCTTGAGGATCAAACGGATTATAGGAATCTTTTACACTGTCTTTTGCAAAGCGAATGAATGATTTCAATCCTTTCTTTTCAAATAATTCAGCAAGAAATCCTATTCTTTTAGTTGCTGCAATACTATTTATCGCTCTGCAATACGCTATCATTTTTTCGCCTGAAAGTTGAGCAATAGAAAAAGCCCGTATCAATTCTGCATATCCTCCCGAATATTGAGGCAAATCGAAACAATCAACTATTGTTTTTTCAACATCTGTCATGAAATAACTGTGATTACCATACCCTTCCTTAATTATGCCCATTCGCTTTTCTTCAGCAATTCTGATGAATTTATAATTCACTCCAAAAATTGACTTATCGCTTTTTTTATGCGGTGTCTGAATGAATACAGTATTAGCGAATTGTTCAGTTAGTCCGTGTAAATTTAAGGCAGACCAATATGCAACTACCCCTTTTTTTACAACAAAAGTCCCTATAACATTCTCATCCCGAAAAGCAGTCTTACAAAATTTTCCTCTTTCAATTCTTGACAGAAACCCTTTATGAACAAGATTTTCCAGTATTTCATTAATATTATCAAATTTCCGATAAATTTCTGTTTCAATTTTTTCCAAATGGAAAATATCAATTTCATACTCATCCAGAAGTTTCAAAAACTCTAATTGAGCCTGGGTAATATTTGATGATATGTAAACACTGTTAGCCATTATACTTTAAAGAACAATAAGACTCAATAAGAAGGTCTTTTCTTTCCTTTAAATATAATTTAAAAGTATTACAAATTTTTATATTACACAAACATGGAAAAGCCGGGACCGTTGACCATCCTTCGCCGGAATGAGACACATTAGGTAAACATCAGAATACCAAAGTATTTACATGTTCAGCCAGAATCGGCCGGAAATGGTCAGGTTGTCCGTTTTTTCCACATCCCTCAGAATTTTTAAGGGATGAATACCATTCCCGAAAACAAGTTTGGTATCTTACATATTCAGAAACCGAAACCCATGCCCCGCTACCTGACAAAATCACGCTTCCTGCTTGCCCTCGACTGTCCGGCCAAACTCTATTATGCAGGAAATAAACAACAATACCCAAACAGGAACGATGACAACGAATTTCTTGATGCACTGGCCAAAGGCGGGTTCCAGGTGGGGGCCCTGGCCAAATGTTACTATCCGGGAGGGCACGATATTGAAACACTGGATTCCGATCAGGCCATAGCACAAACCAGTCAACTCCTCGAACGGGAAAATGTGACCATCTTCGAGGCAGCCATCCGGGTAAACCGCTTTTTTATCCGTGTGGACATTCTGGAGAAAAGGGGTCAGAAGGTCAACCTGATCGAAGTGAAATCAAAATCCTTTTCGGGAAACTCTTCGCTCGACCTGAAAAACAGAAGCGGGTACCTGGATACAAATTGGAAACCCTATGTGTATGATGTGGCGTTCCAGAAGCATGTACTCACTACTGCCCGGCCGGAATGGGATGTAAAAGCATACCTGATGCTGGCCAACAAGAATGCGGCCACCACGGTTGACGGTCTCAACCAGCGATTCCTGCTAAGGGAGCAGGCCGGTGAAAGAACCTTTGTCGAATATGTAGGTGATGTCACACCCGGTGGTCTTGGTAATGAAATCCTTACCCGTGTTCATGTGGATGATCTTTGCCAGATGGTTTACGACAGAACTGATTCAAAAGAACCCCTGCCCGGGCCATTCGGAGAGTATGCCGCATACCTGGCTGATCATTGCTGGGCGAACGAGAAGATCCACATGCCGGTTCATAAAGACTGCGGGAACTGCGAATTCAGGACCACAGAGGAGGAAGAGCGCGAAGGAAAACTGTCAGGCTTCAGGGAGTGCTGGAAAGAACAACTTCACCTGACCGATGAGGACTTCCAAAAGCCATTCATTTTTGATATTTGGAATTTCCGCGTTAAACCTGATCTGATAGAACAGGGCATCTTCCACATGGACCACATCCAACCTTTTCACATTGGCCCGGAGGCGGATGATCCGCATCCTGCCCTCTCCCGCCAATCCCGCCAGTGGCTACAGGTGAAAAGGACCGTTCAGAACAATCCCCAGGCCTATATTGATGCGGATGGGCTGAAGGAGGAGATGTCCCGCTGGCAGTTTCCCCTCCACATGATCGATTTTGAAACAAGCACGGTCGCTGTCCCTTTTTACCGGGACCTGAAACCCTATGAAGACATCGCCTTCCAGTTTTCCCATCATGTGATTCATGAAGACGGAACCATCGAACACCTGCCGGAGTACCTGAATACTGAAAGAGGCCATTTCCCGAATTTCGACTTCGTCAGGGAATTGAAAAACCAGCTGAACCACGACAACGGATCGGTCTTCCGGTATGCCACCCACGAGAATACCATCCTGAACCACATCCTGGTGCAATTGCAGGACACACGGGAGGTGGATGACAGGCAAGACCTCATGGATTTTATCAAGTCCATTACCCACTCTGCCAATCACCGGGGCGATCGCGACATGATCGATCTTCTCGATCTTGTAAAAAAACACTACTGGCATCCGCTCATGAAGGGATCCAATTCTCTAAAGGCCGTTTTACCGGCAATCATGAACTCCTCGGACCATATCAGGGCCAAATACGCACAGCCCATTTACGGGAGGAACTCGGAAATCCGCAGCCAGAACTTTGAAGACGGCTGGAGGTGGATTGAATACGATGAACGGGGACAGGTAAAAAATCCCTATGACCTCCTCCCCTCCCTGTTCGACAACCTCGATGACGACAATGTGGAAGCGTTCCTCATGGGCGACCGGCTTGCCGACGGGGGTGCCGCCATGACCGCCTATGCGATGATGCAATTCACAGAAATGTCCCAGGCCGAACGGGACAGAATCATCCAGGGCCTGCTGAAATACTGCGAGCTGGACACCATGGCCATGGTCTTTCTCTGGGAGGGGTGGAATAACTGATCAATTGGATTGATTTAACTAACTTACTGGTAAGAATTTCATAGAATGGATAGCGGCATTCGACTTCAGATATTCAAGTTCCTTGAACAACAGGTCGCCATACACGATCATGTCCTCCCTTTCAATATCCTTACAAATGGATTCTATTTCAAGGGGCAAAGAGTCCCCTTATTAGGCCCATCAGGGATATGGAAGCCCGCCATCCTTGATACCTATCCAATTTCGATTACTTCAAATCCTGAGGGTCCCTATGATGATGTTATTTCAGATGATTCGACCCTGCAGTACCGCTACAGGGGGAAAGATCCGAATCACCGGGATAATGTTGGCTTAAAACTTGCCATGCAGGACCAGGTCCCCTTGATTTTCTTTCAACGAATAGTTAAAGGAAAATACCTGGTTCATTGGCCTGTTTATATTGTTGCTGCCAATGACCTTTCGTTGACTTTTACAGTTGAAGCAGATCGCGCCAACTCCATTTCTTACGAAGCTTCAGAACGACTCATCATTGATCATAATGAAACCCGGAGGAAATATGTAACCTATGAAATGAAAAGGAGGCTTCACCAGCAGGCATTCAGAGAAAAAGTGCTTCACGCCTATCATGAGCACTGTGCCTTGTGCAGATTAAAGCACCGGGAGCTTCTCGATGCAGCACATATTATACCCGATTCCCAGGGCGGAAAACCGATAATACCAAACGGGATGGCGCTTTGCAAAATACATCATGCAGCCTTCGACATGAACATTATTGGCATATCACCAGACTATATCGTAAAGATTCGGGAGGATATCCTTCATGAAATCGATGGCCCCATGTTGAAGTATGGATTACAAAGCTTTAATGATCAGAAGATTTTCGCTCCAAAGGGAAATAACCGTCCGGACCCCGATTTCCTGGCTCAAAGGTTTGAGGAATTCAAGAAAGCGATTTAGGGCGGCATCATACGAGATCATTTCTTCTTTGAATACCTTCCGAAGGTTGTGGTTTGTGCACCTGAATGATGTGCCTGATTCACAACTCCCATCATACTACCCCCGAGAAGGGGTTCCAGTAGCAATGAGTAAGATATATTGGAAAGCCAACCAAGTATTTCAAAGGGTAAAGGTCAGAATGCTAACTCTGTAAACATTCAATATTTTGAAATTTTGACTGCTATTCTAGATTGGCGAAGGTTGCGTTACTACGCCGTGGAGTGCAATCAAAACAATTTTAAAACATAATTTTGATTCAACTCTCTTTGATTAATTAATTCAAGTGAAGATTTTACTATCTTATGCGTTTAGAAATAATAGCCAATTAACCCTAACAATTCGTCTAAATGAGAACAACTCATCTTTTATTGATTGCTGTTGTATTCACTTTTTTGCTTAACTCCACTCAAAACTGTTCGTCTGTAAAGATTGCAAAATCTCCAAGACTATCTTTTACATCCATTTCATTTGGTAAAAGTGGTGGATTCTCAAACCAAGTTGAGAAATATATTATTCGAAATAATGGCACTGTCTCGAATCTTTCTAATGAAAGTGAAAATGTACTAAATGAAATCGGAGAGACCGAATTATTAAATCTTGAATCAGATCTGAACCGTATAAATTACTATGATCTACAACTCAATGAAGTAGGTAATATGACCTATTTCATAGTTATTGAAAAAGATGATATCACTAAAAGGGTCTCTTGGACTGATGCAACTGATTCAACTGAAATCAAAGAATTCTACAAAACCCTCATATCCTATCTAAAGAAATAACCCCCATGAAATTGAAATCTCTAATTGTACTGATTTTCTTTATCCCTGTCATCGCTTTTCCACAAAAAACAAACTCGTTTAAAGAGAAAGATAAAAATGTTCATGGCACAACACAGGTGAGTTTTGACTTTCAAACGGTATCTAGAACTACTTCTTTAAAATCTAGTTCGCTTGATCCAAAATGGTATTCATCCAACCTAAAAAAACCTGTAGTTGACAAAGATCATTCAATAAAGCGGATGATAAAATCTAAAGATGGTACTCCAATATTTATTGAGATCCAAAAGAATTCTTTCAAATCAGCAGAAGCGAAGTCCTCACAGGACCAGTTTTTCGATTTTTTTGAAACCTATAAATCAATAACATCACTCAAAGATCCCAGAAACGAATTGAAAATTTCTAATACTTCTATAGATGAGGCGGGCATTACACATATCAAGGCCTCCCAACGCTTCAAAGGTATAAAAGTGTACGGCGGAGAGATATCTTATCATAATAGTCAAAAGAAAGAAGTCTTCACGGGGAGAATAATTGATATTGCAAATGAAACATCCATTGTTCCTGAGATCGATCTTAAGACTTCCTTGGACATCGCTATCAAGGCTCTTAAACAAAGAACACTTTATACTGATCTTTCAAAAACTAAAAATAATATACTTAACTATTCTGGCCCTAGTTCAGAATTGGTCATCTATAACAAAGAGGATAGTGTAAATTTATTATGCTTTGAAATATCCATCAGGCCAAATTTCATTGAGGAGTGGAAATATTTTATAAATGCAAAAACTGGAGAAATTGTGTTCCAATTTAATAACACAAAGTCTGATGGCCCTGTTACTGCATCAGCCTATGACCTAAGTGGCACATCTAGAACTATCGATACATATTTTGAAGAAGGTTCCTACCTATTAATAAATGCAAATGAAAAAATGTTTGACAATAATACTGGGGAAGGAGTAATTATTACTCTCGATGCGAATAATACATCTTTAATCGATTTAGACGCTTCCTTGATAACTTCGGTTGACAACACCTGGAATTCTCCAAATGCTGTTTCAGCTCACTATAATGCCACATTAACTTATAAATATTTGGAATCTACCTTCAACCGGAAATCTATAAATGATCAAGGTGGAAATATAATTTCATTTGTTAATGTAACGGATGATGACGGCAGTTCAATGGAAAATGCATTTTGGAATGGCCAAGCATTATTTTTTGGTAATGGTGGCGAAGTATTTAGTCCACTTTCCGGGGCCCTGGATGTTGTGGCACATGAAATAGGACATGGCGTAGTTTCAAATACAGCTAATCTTGAGTATTACGCGCAGCCTGGGGCCATTAATGAGACTTTCGCTGATATTTTCGGATCAATGGTTGATAGAGAGGATTGGTTGATTGGAGAAGATGTAACAAATACAAGTTACATTTCTACAGGCGCATTGAGAGATATGTCTAATCCACATAATGGAGATTTAGAAGGATGGCAACCAATGCATGTCTCAGAGATGTATATAGGTGAACAGGATAATGGAGGGGTTCATATAAATAGTGGCATAGGAAACTATGCCTTTTATTTATATGCTTCAGCAATTACAAAAGACAAAGCCGAACAGGTTTTCTACCATGCCTTATCTAATTATTTGACAACTAAGTCACAGTTTATAGATCTGCGAATTGCAATAATTCAGTCCGCAAAAGATCTATATGGGGATAATTCCAATGAAGCAGTTGAAGCTGCAAATGCTTTCAATTCTGTTGGAATTTATGAAGAAGAACAGATTGATTATGCACAAGATTATCCGGTAAACAATGGTATCGATTATATCCTCTCCTATGATACCGATCCGAATAATACAAATACACTTTACAGATCGTCAACTAACGGGGAGAACTTCATTGCTTTGTCAACAACGAAAATGAAAAACAAAGCATCTGTCACAGATGATGGATCTAGTGCTGTATTCGTTTCTGAGGATTCAAAGATTCATGCAATACTCACTGATCCTTCTTCACCTGATGAATATACATTGTCGGACGATCCATTTTGGGATAATGTTGCTATTTCAAAAGATGGAAATCGTGTAGCATGTGTTTCGATTGAGATCGATACTGCTATTTATGTATATGATTTTGTCTCGGAAAAATGGGCTAAATTCCATCTTTATAATCCAACCACAAGCCATTCAGGAACAGATGCAGGCGGAGTATTATATGCAGATGCCATTGAATTTGACCACACTGGAGAATATGTTATGTACGACGCTTACAATAAGCTTGGATCATCTTCAGGAGAAGAAATAAGCTATTGGGATATTGGTTTTATTAAAGTCTGGGATGTGGCTGACAACAAATTTGGTGATGGAGAGATCCTAAAACTTATTGGTTCCTTGCCCGAAGATGTAAGTATTGGGAACCCGGTATTCTCAAAAAACTCACCACACATTATTGCATTGGATTATTGGGATTCCTATTCAGACGAATATGCAATTCTAGGATTCAACTTATTAAACAATGATTTAGGCATTATAACTGAAAATGCCCGGCTTGGGTACCCTAGCTACTCAAAACTCGATGATAAAATATCTTATACAGCGTACAATACTTCAGATGAGGATATAATTGCCGTAGTCGAATTAGACCAAAACAAAATAAGCGGTATAGGTGATCCATTTGCACTTATTCCTGATGCAATTTGGTCGGTATACTATACAACCGGCAATAGGAACCTAGCGTTAGCTCCTGTCGCAAATTTTACCGCCGATACCAAATCTGGAAATGCACCTTTATCAGTTCAATTTTTTGATTTGTCAATCAATAATCCAAATAGTTGGAGTTGGGCCTTTGAGGGTGGAACACCAAGTACCTCAGAACAACAATATCCCTACGTGACTTATGAAAGAGGAGGTATTTTTAAAGTGACATTAACTTGTTCGAATGAAGTAGGTTCAAAAACAATTACAAAAACTAGCTATATATCTGTAACAGGAAGTACTGGATTAGTCGAATCCATGAATGAATTAATATCTATTTACCCGAATCCTGTTGATGATTTACTAATTATCGATTCTGAAGAGCCGTTTGATTATATAATATACAACTATTCTGGAGTAAGAATTATCGAAGGTTCAAATCAAAATCAAATAGATCTATCATCCTATCAGCCAGGAATCTATATCATTAAAATTAAAATGAATGGGAATGTATTAAGCCATAAGATTACTAAACGAAAATAGAGATAATAAGAGCCTGTAAAATATTTAGTATTAATAGGGAAGGCTTCAAATAGCCTCAAAAAAAACGAAGGACTATTTCTGAGTTTGTTATAAATTTATATATTCCGAATTGACAGCAGTGACAATCTCTATATCGGATGAGTAAATTCTTATGTGGAAAACTGTATCTTTAGGTGAAATCATCGTTTCTCAATGGATATAACTGCATCTAATATTAGATTTAGCTATAAGAAGGATATTCCAGTATTAAATGGTATAAATTTTAATGTTAACGATGGAGAGATATTAGGTATTTTAGGAAGTTCAGGATGTGGAAAGTCAACATTACTTCGAATTATTTGTGGACTTATCAGAAATGGTCCAAAAAAGGGTTATTCAGGATCTATAATGTTAAATGGGAATGAGGACACTTTTTCACTGAGAAAAAATGGCAAGATTGGATTTATGTTTCAGGAAAGAAGTCTGCTACCTAATCTTACCCTTGAGAAGAATATATCATTGCCTACTCAAATGAATATAGGTCTTAATGTACATAAATACTTCTCAAGAGAATTAATAGAATTGGTTGGTTTGGAAGATTTTAAAGATTACTTGCCACGTGAGTTATCTGGTGGAATGCAAACGAGAGCAGAGTTAGCACGTGCTTTCATTACTAAACCGAACCTAATACTTCTTGATGAGCCATTCTCATCTTTAGATTATGGGTGGAAAATGGATTTGTATTCAAAAGTGTTCAACTTGATAATGAAATTTCAATCCACCGCAATAATCGTAAGTCATGACATCCAAGAATTGGTTCTACTTGCAGACAGAATAATTATGATATCGAAAACAGGCGAGATAGTCAATAAGGATTTCCTGACAACTAAAGAGTCATTTAATTATACTTCTAAGAATATGCAGGATTTCTTGTTTGAGAAAGCAAATCTTATTCATGAAATACAATCTAAGTTTCTTGAAGATTAATTCAAGTTGTTTAATGAAAAAATACCTTATTCATATCGTTTTCTTCCTGATTCTATTAATGGTTTGGGAATACTTTGGTCAGAAGGTATTTTCAGTGCGTTTATTAGTCTCTTCCCCATCCTTCATCATCAACTATTCATTCTCTCATATTGGACCTCTCCTCATTGCAACTGGGGTTACCTTTATCGAATGCTTGCTTGGGCTGATAATAGCTGTGATATTCACTTTTTTAACTATGATTTTATGTTTATTATACCCTAAGTTTTTAGAGTTTGTGTTACCAATTTTTGTTAGTTCACAGATAGTCCCAATAATTGTTT
>JAZDPG010000054.1:0-2388 GCA_043797815.1 Bacteroidota bacterium | reverse complement strand
CGGAACATGTATGGTGATTCTGCAGGGGTCATTGGTGCTGCCCTGCTGCACGATGTACGGAATTTTTAATGCGTGTGATTAATTTCTAAATTTATAATCCAACAAAACAATCAATAAAATGAAAAAAACATCCCCAATCATCAAGACCATCATTCTGGTTATCGGCCTGCTGGTGACCACCAATAAGCTCACTGCAGAAGTGAAGTTGCCAAAGATACTTGGAAGCAACATGGTGCTTCAGCGCAATCAACCCGTCCAGATATGGGGATGGGCAGACAAGGGCGAAAAGGTAAGCGTTTCCTTCCAGGATCAGGAGGCTGCTGTCAAAACCGGGAAGGAAGGCAGGTGGATGGTCACCCTGGATCCCATGCAGGCCGGCGGTCCTTTTGAAATGAAAATCAGCGGAAAAAATGTCATCATCCTTGAAAATATACTGATCGGGGATGTGTGGATCTGCTCCGGACAGTCGAACATGGAATGGACCCTTTCCAATTCAAACAATGCAGAAGAGGAGATTCTTGCTGCAAACTATCCACAGATAAGGCTTTTCGAAGTACCCAATAATATTCAGATGGTTCCTGTTGAGGATGTTCCTTCCGGGCAATGGAAAGTGTGCACCGGGGAGACAGCCAGAAATTTTTCCGCAGTGGGCTACTTTTTCGGCAGGGATATTCACGGGGAGGTGGGTGTGCCCGTTGGACTGATCAGTACCAATTGGGGAGGTACCAACGTGGAGACCTGGACCAGCAGGGAGATGGCCCTGACTGATCCGGAGATGAAAGAGGCCGTGGAAGGAATTGACCAGATGAATATTGCTGCGCTCAGGGAGAAGATGGAGAATGAGCGGCGGGAATTGCTGGCCTCGCTTGGCGATCTGGAACCCGGAATGGTTGATGGAGATCCTGTCTGGGCCGGTGATTATGTCGATCCCGCAGCCTGGAAAACCATGGAGGTACCCGGCCTGTGGGAGTCCAGGGGTTTGAATGGTGTGGATGGCGTGGTATGGTTCAGGCGGACATTTACCCTTACTGAGGAGCAGGCTGGCGGTGAAGCGGTCCTCCATCTAGGCCCCATTGATGATGGTGACCAGACCTGGATCAACGGGGTGGAAGTGGGCAAAACCCTGAATGCCTATAATGCCGCACGTGTATACAAAGTCTCTCCTGACATCCTGAAACCGGGAGGGAATACCATTGCAGTCAGGGTTGAGGATATTGGCGGAGGTGGCGGCTTCTGGGGGAAAGCTGATGAAATGAGGATCGTGACCAAAGAGGGTCCGGTGCAGCTGGCAGGCGACTGGAATTACCGGGTCTCATCGGAAGGCTTCCAGGTGAATATCCAAATGGCCATCAGTCCCAATTCAAAACCCACCCTGCTCTATAACGGCATGATTCATCCGCTGATCAACTTTTCGGTACTGGGGGCCATCTGGTACCAGGGGGAAGCCAATGCCGGAAGGGCCTACTGGTACCGGACCCGGTTCCCCAATCTGATCAATGACTGGCGCAACAAATGGGGCAATCCTGATATGGGCTTCTATTTTGTTCAGCTTGCCAATTTTATGAAACCGGTGGATGTTCCGGCAGAGAGTGAATGGGCAGAGCTGCGTGAAGCGCAGACCATGACCCTGTCCTTACCCAAAACGGGGATGGCTGTGATCATTGATATTGGCGAAGCAGATAATATTCATCCCCGAAACAAGCAGGATGTGGGAAAGAGACTTTCCCTGGCAGCATTGCATGACACGTATGGAAGAGATGTGGTCTGTTCAGGGCCGGTCCTGAAGGAGTTGAAAATAGAAGGATCATCCGTTCTGGTTGAGTTTGATCCCATGGACAGCGAACTGGTTGTCCGCGACAAATACGGATATGTAAGGGGTTTTACAGTTGCCGGTGAGGACCGGGTGTTTCACTGGGCCAGAGGGGTCAAAATTGGGAACACCATCAGATTGAACTGTGAAGCAGTGGTTGCCCCGGTGGCTGTGAGGTATGCCTGGGCGGATAATCCTGACGACGCGAATCTGTTTAATACAGCGGGTTTGCCTGCCGGGCCATTCCGGACGGATGAATGGCCCGGAGTTACTTTTGGCAAATAAGCACACTGCTTCAAGCGTCCGGCGTTCCTTGCCTGTTTTGGCATGAATGTATTTGTTATATTTACATGCCAACTGCTGTCGTTTGCTGAGGCACCATATATAAACCAGATGAAAATGAAGCATCATTCTATCATTCAGATGATTGGGAAAGCCAGATTCAGCCTTGTGCTTCTAATCATGGCAAGTATGATTCTGAATTCCTGTAAAGACGAACCTCAAATCTGGAAAACAAAGTCCGAGGAACAGGTGATTGCAGATTATGTAGCCAATCATACTGATCAGTATGGTGAGTT
>JAZDPG010000004.1:0-89522 GCA_043797815.1 Bacteroidota bacterium | reverse complement strand
TAAAAAATCATGAGAAAAATAGTCCAATTCAGATCATTGGCCATGACGCTTTTGTTGGCTGCGCTTGCCATTCCCATTGTTGCCCAGCAACCAGGAGGACCCCCTCCCGATGGGCCGGGAGGGCCCGGAGGGCCCGGACGGGGATTTCAGATGACCGAAGAAAACATCAAGGAAAATGTGGACAACCTGGCGGAAACCCTTTCGCTCAATGCGGACCAGCATAAGAAAATCCTGGATTATGATATGGAATTTTATACCAAAATGCAGGTGGAGCGAGAAAAACACATGGGAGACCGCGATGCCATGCGAGCAGCCATGATGAAAGCACGGGATGAAAGGAATGAAAAGTACAAGGAGGTCCTTACTCCCGAACAAATGAAAAAATTCCTGGAAATCCAGGAACAGCGCCGCAGTCAGATGAGAGAACAGCGGGAACAGGGAGGCCAGCCAGCTGAAGCTGAAAGGCCTGCCCGGGGCAGAGGACGTAACTAAAAGGTAAGCAACTAGAAAGAAGGGTCAGGCTGAATCGAACAATTCAACCCCATCCGGGTTTATCTATTGTTAAGAGAATACCAACGATAAATAAATCCCGGATATGTCCATAAGAACAGCAAAATCACAATGGAAAGGCACCCTGGCTTCAGGAAAGGGCACCATGAATTTCAGCAATTACAGCGGGCCGTTTACGTTCGCATCCCGTTTTGAGGAAGGAGAAGGCACCAACCCTGAGGAACTCATTGGTGCAGCTCATTCGGGTTGCTATTCCATGTTTCTGGCAGCCCTGATCGCAGGAGAAAAACTCACACCCGAAAGTGTGGAGACAACCGCTACGGTCCACCTGGGGAAAGATGATAAAGGTCCGGTGATCACCACCATTGAACTGAACAGTGTGGTTCAATGTGATGGACTCTCACGGGAGAAGTTTGAAGAACTGACCGCTGCTGCCAAAGCGGGGTGCCCCATTTCGAGGCTTGTGGCTGCAGCTGACATTCGGTTGACCGCAACCCTGCTGTAAGGAAATTTCCCCCAGGGGTTTAAATCCATTTGGGTATGCAGGGCGCAACGTAGTAATCCATTTTATCCAGCAATTCATCAACATTATCGCTGACCAGCACTATCTCACGGTTCACTGGTCTCAGAAATCCTTCATCCACCATTGTATCAATGGCTTGAAGCAGGTGCGTGAAGTAACCGTTCACATTCAGGATTCCGACAGGCTTCTGATGAAGCCCCAACTGTGCCCATGTGAGCATTTCAAACAGTTCATCCAGGGTACCAAATCCACCCGGGAGTGCAATGACAGCATCGCTCATTTCATGGATCAGAATTTTTCTCTCATGCATGGTTTCCGCTGTAATCATTTTTGACAGGCCGTCATGGGCCACCTCTTTTACGTGAAGAAAGCGGGGGATCACACCGGTCACTTTCCCGCCAGCTTCCAGGGCGGCATCGGCCATGATGCCCATCAGCCCAACCTTTCCTCCTCCAAAAACCAGTTGAATCTTCCTCTCTGCAAGGATCCTTCCCAGCTTCTTTGCCGCTTCAATATAGACTCCCTTGCTTCCCGAACTGGACCCGCAGTAAACCGAAATACTTTTCATTGTGCTCATTTAAAACCGGCCCGGGAAGAATCCACGGGCCGGTATTGATTGACATCCGGTTCCTGCAGTTTAAAGAATGGGTGAAGGATGGTTCTTCAGTACAGCAGTGAATTGCTCAAAATCCGCTTGTGAGAGTTCATGATTCTTCAGCTCTCCATGGAGGTACTTATCATATCCCACCAGGTCCATGAGACCGTGGCCACTGAAATTGAAGAGGATCACCTTCTCCTTCCCCTCCTCTTTGGCTTTTTTGGCTTCCCGGATGGTGGAAGCGATGGCGTGGGTTGTCTCCGGTGCAGGTATAATCCCTTCGGTTTGTGAAAAGAGCATCCCGGCTTCGTAACACTCCAGTTGCTGAATGGCCTCTGCCCGAACCAATCCCTCTTTTACTGCATGGCTCACAAGCGGTGACATGCCGTGGTATCGCAGCCCTCCGGCATGGATGGGAGGAGGAATAAAACCATGACCCAGTGAATTCATGGCCAGCAGCGGGGTCATTTTGGCAATATCCCCATGGTCATAGGCAAAGGGTGCTTTGGTCAGTGTGGGACAGCTGGAAGGCTCCACGGCGATCACATCGATCTCTGCTCCGTGGATCTTGTCCTGAAGGAACGGGAAACTGAGCCCGGCAAAGTTGCTTCCGCCTCCGGCACAACCGATGACCACATCCGGAAGTTTTTCTCCGATCTTCGCCAGTTGCTTCTTGGCTTCCAGCCCGATGATGGTCTGGTGAAGCATGACATGGTTCAGCACACTTCCAAGCGAATACCTGGTCTGACCGGTTTCATCGGTCACGGCTGCCTCTACTGCCTCACTGATGGCAATACCCAGACTTCCCGGTGTATCCGGGTGCTCAGCGAGCACAGCCCGCCCTGCCCGTGTTTCCATACTGGGACTGGCAATACAGCTTCCGCCCCAGGTCTGCATCATCATTTTCCTGAATGGCTTCTGGTCAAAACTGACCCTGACCATGAAAACCTTGCACTCAAGGCCCAGCAGTGAACATGCGAAAGCGAGTGCACTCCCCCACTGTCCTGCACCGGTTTCGGTAGTCAACTTCTTTATTCCAAATTCTTTGTTATAGTAGGCCTGGGCCACAGCTGTATTGGGTTTGTGGCTGCCGGCAGGAGATACACTTTCATTCTTGTAATATATCTTTGCTGGCGTTCCGAGTGCTTTTTCCAGCGCATAGGCCCTGACCAGCGGAGCCGGACGCCAGATAGTCAGCATCTCCAGGACTTTTTCCGGGATATCGATCCATCTTTGGGTGCTTACCTCCTGCTCGATCAGGTTCATGGGAAATACCGGAGCCAGCATCTCAGGTCCGATGGGATTTCCGTCTGGCCCCAAGGGGGGATTCAGGGTTCCCGGCATATCGGCAGCAATGTTATACCATTGCCTGGGCATCTCTTTTTCATCCAGGTAAATCTTTTTAATTCTAGTCATCTTCTTTTGGTTTTAAGGTGAGGTATTTAAGATTCCTTCAAAAAAAAACGGGGCTGTTAACTGAACATGCCCCGTGTATACTTTATATGATGAATTCATTATAATCCGTCCATCGCCCACGAAGCATTCCTGGTGAACTGCCACCAATGCCATCGCCAGACGTTTATTACGGTATAATTATTCATTGGTTCAGAATATATTTCCGAAAATAGAAATTTTTTTTTAATGTCCTAACCCGGAAGGTGTTTTTTTTAATATACAGGATCTTTCCAGGGTTCCGCCGGAGCATACTTGCTGGCCGCTGCCCACCTGATGCCCCGTTTCTGAATTTCAAGGGCCTCGGGCACCTCAAAATCACTCATCACATGACCAAGCGAACTGTAGAAGACCCGTCCCTGACCATACATTTTCTTCCATACAACCGGCATGGTACATCCTCCGATCCAATCGGCATGTTCGGTGCTGAATTCAGTTGTGGCAAGTACTTTCATGTTGGGATCCACATGCATATAATACTGTTCGCTGTGCATCTTAAAATCTTTTAATCCCATGGTTACCGGATCCTTTTTATCCCTGATCCTGACTTCATAGTCAATGACACCTCCCGGATGGGCTACCCACTGACCTCCGGCCATGAACTGAAATGCCACGTTTTGCCTGAAAGAATCGCATAGTCCGCCGTGCCATCCTGCAATTCCCATCCCTCCTTTTACAGCAGCCAGAAGTCCCGATTCCTGCTCATTGGAAATTTCAGCCATGGTAAAGATCTGGATGACCAGGTCAATATCTTTCATATACTCCGCATCGGCATAAGGATCCAATGTATCGTAAACGTCTACCAGGGCCCCTTCACTTTCAAGCCATGGCTTAAATAAATCAACGGACTCATCCGGTTCGTGCCCTTTCCATCCACCATGGGTGTAAAGGATCTTCCTGTCTAGCAGCGAAGGCATTTCAGGATTGTTGAACATATGGCCCGAACCATGTGGTTCTTTTGCTTTGAGCCCAAGGCCTGCCCCCACTGCAACAGTTGCAGAACTGGCAAGGAATTTTCGACGGTTTACATTCATGGGTGAAGTGTTTATTGTAAAAGTAATCGGAAAATAAAACGAACGCGGATTTTTTTGACAAAAATAAACAGATCAAAAAAAACCCCTCGCTGGAGCGGGGGGTTTAGATTAAGACGGAATGACTTTGTCAACTATATAAGTTTGACGTTCACTGCATTTAATCCTTTGCGTCCTTCTGTAAGTTCAAAAGTTACATCGTCATCTTCCTTGATCTTATCGATCAGACCAGATACGTGGACAAAATACTCTTCGTCAGATTCGACGTCTTTAATGAAGCCATAACCTTTGGATTCATTGAAGAATTTTACTTTACCTTCTTTCATTGTATAAATTGATGATTAATAACTGTGTAAAAGTAATACATTTTAAAACCAAAAACACAAATAGTTTAATAACAATTTATATCAGCCCGGGATAATATGGAAATATACTGCGAAGAAATGGCTTAAAGTTCCTCCGATCACAAGCAGATGCCAGACCAGGTGGTGGTACCGAAACCTGGCCATGGTAAAGAATACAATTCCCAGTGAGTAACAGAATGCCCCGATAATAATCCATACCCATCCCATGACCGGCAGAACCTGAATCACAGTACCGGCGGCAATCAGAATGAGCCAACCCATCACGGCATAAGAGACCACATAGTATATATTGACTCCGGTGTTATAATCTCCCGGTTTTGCAAGAATCAAGGTGGTTCCAACAAGCGCGAATGCCCACTCCACACCAAAAATAATCCAGCCCATTGTTCCACCAATGGCCACAAGAGCCAGCGGCGTGTAGGTTCCTGCAATCAGAAAATAGATAGCAATCCTGTCAAAATTAAAAAACCGGTCTTTGAGCCTGCTCATAGGCAGGATATGGGTCATTGTGGAGGAAACATAAAGGACAATCATGGTGATCCCGAAGACACCGGTGCTGATGATGTGCAATGCATTTCCATGTAAAGATGCTTTGTTGATCATCAGGATCAGTCCGGCCACCGCTAGCAGGGCTCCTGATAAATGTGAGATGCCATTGGCCAGTTCCTCGGCCTTTGTAAATTTCTTATTTGATTGCATGGAATCGTATTTCCGGTAAAAATAGAGGGTTTGCCACGACAATCAGAATTTGGCGGTCCCAGAATGGCCCATTTCATACCAAAATAAGTATCTTTATCTCGCTCCAGCCGGAATGGTGATGAAAACCATATGAAGAAGATCCTCCTGCAAATAGCTGCCGTTTTTCTGATGTTCACTGCCATCCTGGCGCAGAATCCCACAAGTGACAGCCTGAAGGCCATCAGCAGGAACACCTCCGGAAACGATCTTGCCTTTGCCTATTACGAACGCTCGGTTCAGCTGCTGGACTCACATCCTGACAGCTCACTCTATTTTGCCGACCAGGCTGAGGTCCTTCTTCTGAAAAATGATCCGGAAAACCTGCTTCCTGCCCTGTTTAAACAAAAGGGAAAGATTTATCATATGAAAAAGGTCAATGACCGAAGCCTGTTCTATTACCGGAAAGCATATGACGGATTTATCCGGCTTGAAAACAAGCAGGAAACTGGACGCTGTGCCCAGATCCTGGGAAATCTGTCTTATGAGTTGGGAGATTTCAGCGAAGCCTATTATTTCTATATGCACAGTCTCAATGCTTTTGAAAGAGAGGGCAACCGGATGGGGATCGCCAAAATGCAGAACAACCTGGGAATTGTGGCCCATGAGATGGGAAAGCTGGAAGAGGCCAGGAAGCACTATATGATTGCCTTTGAGATTTACAGGGATCAGGGAACGGTGGCCGACCAGTGCCGCTCCATGAACAACATCGGGCTCATCCTGTATGACCGGAAGGTTCTGGATTCGGCTCTTATCTATTTTAAGGAGGCGGCTGAACTTTTAACTACCCAAACTCCCGGCTCCGACACCGAAGAGCATATTCTTTCGGGTGTATATAACAACATGGCCCTGGCCTATTCGGATCAGGGAGAATACAAGATGGCACTTTCCTATTTGCTGAAAGGGCTTTCACTGGCCCGAAAGACTGATGATCTGTACAATATCGGTTCTGTCTACACCAACCTGGGGTCCATTTACGGTAAATTGAAACAACAGGATTCAGCCCTTTTCTATCTGCACCAGTCACTTCGAATTGCCAAGGACATGGGTTTCAGGCATCTGGAAATGGAAGCCTATGATGAGTTATCCCTGTTGCATGCAGGAATCGGCAGCTATGCTTCTGCCTACAACTGGCTTCTGCGTTATGATACGGTCTATAAGGAACTGTTCAATGAAAATCAGTCCGAACAGATTGCGCGGCTTCGTGCACGGTATGAACAGGAGCTAAAAGACCGTGAAATTGAGCAGCTCCAATCCGAATCGCAGGTACAGAGAATGTTGAACAAAGTGTTCATCATATTCATTGTAGTCATCACCGGTCTTGTGATCATTATCACAGTGAACCTGAGAGCCAAGAAAAAAACCAACCAGATGCTTGCTGAGCGTAATATTCAGATTTCAAGTGCTGTAAGTAAATTAAGTGAATCTGAACAGGAGTTGCAGACATTAAATAAATCGAAAGACAGGATTTTTACCGTGGTGGCCCATGACCTCCGGAATCCGGTGGCAGCAGTCACCGGCTTTTCGGAATTACTCTACGAAAATTTCGAAGAATTCACGGTTGATACCCAGAAGGAATACCTGCTTCAGATTGTCCATGGGACCAAGAGGATCCAGAACCTGCTGGAAAACCTGCTTATATGGGCACGAACGCAGATGAAAGCTGTCAAATTCGAGCCGGAGCTAATGAATATCAAGGGAGTGTTGGGTGCATGTGTAAAAGAACTGAAGACCAACCTGGATTATAAAAAAGTAAGCTGTCTGGTGAAAATTGACCGTGGCTGCAAAGTTTATGCCGATAAAGCCATGATCCATACCGTATTCAGAAATCTGATTGTCAATGCCATCAAGTTCAGTTTTCCGGGTGGGAAGATCTGGATCAGTTCGGAGCTGAAGGGAGAAACCTGCAACATCATTGTGACCGATGAAGGGATCGGAATTCAACAGGAGATACAGGAAAAGCTTTTTAATGCCAATGAGGTTGTTTCCACTCCCGGAACAACCGGGGAGTCAGGATCGGGACTCGGACTGGTTATTTGCAAGGAATTTCTGGAGAAAAATAAGGGCGGGATCCGGGTGGAGAGCGAACCGGGCAATGGTTCCAGTTTCATTGTGACGCTTCCCGTGTCAGAGAAGAAGTAGTACTATTTCAACAACTCCTTAAAGACCTTCTCAAATTTCTCAACCTTGGGCTGAATGACGACCCGGCAATATCCCTGGTTGGGATTGTTCTCAAAATACTCCTGGTGGTATCCTTCTGCGCTGTAAAATGCCTGAAATGGCTCTACAGTGGTAACGATGGGATCGTTCCATATCCCTGCACCATCCAGTTCCCTGATCACACTTTCAGCAATCCGTCGCTGATTTTCATCGTGATAAAACACCGTGGACCGGTACTGGGTCCCCACATCCGCTCCCTGCCTGTTCAGGGTGGTGGGATCGTGTGTTTCAAAAAATACTTTCAGAAGGTCCCTGTAATTGATTTGTGAGGGGTCATATTTTATCTGGACCACCTCGGCATGCCCTGTTTCTCCAGTGCTTACCTGGCTGTAAGCAGGATTTTTCACATGTCCGCCAGAATAACCTGACTCAACAGTTTCAACTCCTTTCAAGCGTTCGAATATGGCTTCCACACACCAGAAGCATCCCCCGCCCAAAGTGGCAATTTCGCTTTTCCCCATGGCTCCTTTTTGCTCAGTCTGACTCATTGCATTCAAAGTGATCAATAAAAATGTAAATATAGCAATTGTACTTTTTCTCATGACAGCAGGCTTTTATAACATCGTACTACAATAACCATATGAACACGGTTTTGTTTGCGATTGGATTTCATGACTATTTCGTTGTAACTTTATATCATGCACCCTGCCTCCTATTATAAGAATACGGTTGGTCTTCAGGTCCAGTGCAAACTTTGTCCCCATGCCTGCCTGCTTCTTCCGGGACAGACCGGGAAATGCAGAACACGGGTCAACAGGGCAGGAAAGTTATATTCATTGAGTTATGGGGTTCTTTCCGCCATTTCACGAGATCCGGTGGAGAAAAAGCCCCTCTATCATTTTCTTCCGGGCCGTTCCGTTCTTTCCATTGGAAGTTTCGGATGCAATTTCAGGTGTGATTTTTGCCAGAACTGCAACATTTCGCAAATCGAAGAAGATGTTTTTTCCCGATATCCCGTCAGGACACCTTCCGACATGGTGGAAAAAGCCCAGCTTTACAAGGACAACATCGGACTTGCTTACACCTACAATGAGCCTGCCACCTATTTTGAGTACATGCTTGAATGTGCCTCCAGGCTGAAAGAACATGGGCTGATGAATGTAATGGTCACCAACGGATATATCAACAAAGAGCCGCTTGAAGAGATTTTGCCTTTCATGGATGCATTTAACATTGACCTGAAGTCATTCCGGGATGAATTCTATCACAAGCGCTCTTCGGCTGAACTGAAACCGGTACTGGACACCATTGCCAGGGTAGCCGGATCGGTCAGTCACCTGGAACTAACTTTCCTTATCATTCCGGGACACAACGATACGGAACCGGAATGGAGAGACATGATCAGGTGGATTGAGGAAAATTGCGGACAGGACACCATTCTGCATGTCAGTAAATATTTCCCGCGCCATAAGCTGCGCAGTTCCCCCACTCCGACCGGGACCATGAAGCAATTTATACTGGCAGCGAAGGAGAGAATACAATATGTATATGCCGGGAACAACCCCGAGATTGAATCCCATACTTTTTGCCCGGGTTGTGGTTCCCTGCTGATTGAAAGAGAGATGTATCATACCAGGATTCCGGGTCTGACCGGGGAAGGGCATTGCAATCACTGCAATTTCAAGATTAAAGGAGTATTCAAAACCATGGATTGATGAGCAAAAGAAAAGCTGCAGTAGAAGGCAGGTTTTATCCTTCATCGAAACGTAAGATCTTTGATCAGATCAGGGAGATTGAATCGGCAGCCAGGTATCCCGAGGCGGATATCCGGCCCGAGAGCATTTATGGAGCCGTGCTGCCCCATGCAGGGCATATCTATTCCGGTCCTCAGACCATCCCCTTTTTTCAGCTGCTGAGAAAGCAGGAGAAATTTCCTGCCACCTTTGTGATTGTTCACCCAAACCATACGGGCCAGGGCCTTCCACTGGCGGTTGATGATGCCCATATGTGGGTCAATGATGTGGGGGAAGTTCCCCTGGACAGGGAATTTGCCCTGGAAATGGGACTTCCTTTTGACGGTAAGGCCCATGCAAGGGAACACGCTGCCGAGGTGATCATTCCTTACCTCCAGTATTACCTGGAGGATCATTTCTTTTCCATAGTTCCAGTTTGTATGGGAAACCAGGGATATGATCAGGCGGTCCTTGTTGCAGAAAAAATCCATGAAACAGCCACCCGGACCGGCAGGGAGATCATGGTTCTTGCCTCCTGTGATTTTTCCCACTTCCTTCCGCCCGGGGAGGGAAGAAAAAAGGATCAGTATGTGGTGGATGAAATTCTTGCCAGGAATCCAAAAGGAGTTGAAGATGCTGTGAATGATCACAGGGTATCGGTGTGTGGTTACGGGCCTATCATGGCCCTGATGTCTTATACTGCCATGATCAATCCAGGATATCTCATCAGGATACTTGCCCGGGGAAATTCGGGGGATGTGAGCCCTTCACCCGAGGTGGTAGATTACATCTCAATGATCTTGTACCGATGTTGATCCCAGACAGTGATAAGTGGCTGCTGCTTCAAATGGCCAGGCAACGCATTGAGGAGCATCTTGCTCCTGAGCGCGGGAAACAAGTTTCAGAGTCCGGGATTCCCGAATCGGTCCGGATCCGTTGCGGTGCATTTGTCAGTCTCTATGTTAAAAATGATCTGAGAGGCTGCATAGGTACATTTTCCGAAAATGAAATGCTTTATGTCAATGTAAGAAAAATGGCACTCTCTGCTGCTGTCTCCGATTCAAGATTCTCCCCCATTGAGGCAAGCGAGCTTAAACAATTGATAATTGAGATCAGCGTCCTCTCTCCCAGGAAAAAAATTTCTCGTCCGGAAGAAATTGTTCTGGGAACCCATGGCATTTACATCCAGAACGGCGAATACCGTGGCACTTTGCTTCCCCAGGTTGCACTCAAACAGAACTGGAATGTTGAACAATTCCTGGGTAACTGCTCCAAGTACAAGGCCGGCCTGGGTTGGGAAGGATGGAAAACTGCCGAACTCTACACCTATGAGGCCTTTGTATTCAACTCAGAGGAGTACCAACAGGATTGTTAAGAAATCTTAATAATACGAAGAATTTCGTAATTCATTTGGAAATATCAAAACCATGGTATATTTTTGATACGAAATACTTCGTACTATGCCGGGAAAACCAAGTGATTCAGAACTTGAGATTATGCACATACTTTGGGAGAAAGGACCCCTTACAGTCAGGGAAATCAACGATAATCTGAACAAAGTGCGCAGAGTGGGTTACACCACTACCCTGAAGATTATGCAAATTATGACTGAGAAGGGGATCCTGACCAGGGATACAGGCCAGCGGTCTCATGTTTATACCCCGGCAGTGAAACCGGAGGCTATTCAGTCCACCGTTCTGGATCATGTGCTCAGAACAGCATTCAACGGAAATACTTCCAGTTTGGTCCTTCACGCATTAGGGAACCATACAGCATCCCAACAGGAGCTGTCTGAAATCAAAGCGCTGATTGAGAAAATAGAAAAACAACAGCATGGTAATATTTGATAGCAGTCCAAGCTGGATCATGGCATTGGGCAGAACACTGTTGCACAGCCTCTGGGCAGGTGTATTTTTCCTTGCAGTGCTGAAACTGGCCTTTCTTTTTATCCTTCCCCGCTTTGTATTGGTTCGCTATCGGATCGCAACCACATGGCTCTTCCTGTTTGCTGGTTCCATGATTGCCTTGTTTCTCTATTTTTATGACCCGGCAGGAGGTTCAGAAACGACGGTAGCCGGAAGCCGGAATACCCTCCTTTTGTACAATCAGACTTTGACCGTAAACGACTGGTTAATACTTTGTTGTTATTATAGCACCTATGTCTATTTCACGGGGATTTTCTTTATCATCCTCCATACACTCTCTTCTTATTGTCATATCCGGTCCATCAGAAAGGGAGGAGAACCTGTCACGGGTATGTGGCTTGAACGGTTTATGAAATTGAAGAAGAAAGCAGGAAGAATTCCGGATGTGTTGCTTCTGGAATCAGATCGCATTGACACCCCTTTCCTGTCTGGCTTCATCAAACCCGCCATTGTAATTCCCACAGGAATGATTGCACAACTCCCTTTTTCTCAGGTGGAAATAATACTGGTACATGAACTTTCTCACCTGAAACGACTGGATCACGTAGTAAACTTATTCCAGAGGATTGTTGAGATACTTTTCTTTTATAATCCGGCCTTTTGGATCCTTTCCCGGATCGTCCGCAAGGAAAGGGAGTTCTGCTGCGATGACATGGTATTGACGGTGTGCCCTCAGCCACTGGACTATGCCAGGGCATTATATAAACTGGCCCTGGAACAAAGAAAACTCCCATCTCTGGTCCCGGCTGCAACGGGCAACCACAGTGGACAACTAAGGAACCGAATTCAAAGAATATTAAACCCAGCAAGCATGAAAACAAATATTCGTGAAAAATTGTCAGCGATGGCTCTTCTGACCGGAGCATTTCTGATTGTACTCATCATGTCAGGATTCAGCTCGGCACTTTCTATAACCAGATACAACAGTCAGCCTGATGATGTGTCCGGGCAACCTGAATCTTCCGAAGCGTTACAGGTGGTTCAAGCTGTAGCAGCTGTGGAGCCGGTCCGGTCCCCCCTGTCTGCACCGGCGGTTCAACAAGATACAGTCCGTCCACATGATCAGGCTGGTGAAGTAAATGAGGAGGCAGATCGGGAAGCGATCAGGAATGAGATGGAGGAAGCCAGGGAGGCCCTTGAATCTATTGACTGGGAAAAGATCAAGGAAGATATGGAGCAGGCAAAAGTTGAAGCCATGGAATCAATCGACTGGGAAGAGATCAGGAAGGAGATGGAGCAGGCAAAAGTTGAAGCCATGGAATCCATCGACTGGGAAAAGATCAAGGAAGATATGGAGCAGGCAAAAGTTGATGCCATGGAATCCATCGACTGGGAAGAGATCAGGAAGGAGATGGAGCAGGCAAAAGTTGATGCCATGGAATCCATCGACTGGGATGAGATCCAAAGGGAGATGGGATCTGTCAGGATTCATTTGGACTCTGTATTGAAAAATCTTGATTTTTATCCGGAAATGCATTTTGATTTTGACCAGGACCTGGATTTTGACTTTGATTTTGATTTAGATAAGGCACCCTTCATGAAAGAATTGGAGGAATTGCCCATGAAAATTGAAGTCCGGGATCGTTTGGAATTCTAATAATATCCTTTATATTTGCTCAACCTGATGGGGAAAGGACTGCAATAAAATAGTCACCGACCCTAAAACTAAATCTACACATAACTGTCCCGGTTTAAAAAAGCCGGGACTTTATTTTTATTTCAAAACTCAACAAATCAGTAATATACAAAGAATGTGCTACTTGTGTATTTTGTACACTTTTAGTTTTTGGCATTGATTTTGATTTTCAATAGGCAAATAAGTCAAACATTAATACCGGGAAATCATGAAAGCAAATAAATATACAGCAGCAATCCTGACGGTTCTGATTTTTGGGTTCACCACCATAAACGGCCAGAGGGCAGTACGCAGTGAATCCCAAACCCAAAGGGAGCAGACCACTGTGAAACAAGCACATACCAGCACCAGGCAGCCCGTTCAGCAGCAGGTACAGCGCCAGCCCGTACAGAAACAACAGGTAGAGCGCCAGCCCGTTCAGCAGCAGGTTCAGAGACAAGCTGCCAACAGCAAAGGTTACAGGCAAGATGAACCGCGTGAAAACCAGGTGGCGCAGGTCAAACGGCCTGTAAGCATCAGTACTGCAAACAATCCCAGGTCTGACTACCGTACGCCGGAAACCAAGGTTTATGCCAGGCATAAGAGCTATTCAGGGGAAAATTATTACAGCGGGAATCACTACCACAATACCCATCCGACAGGCAGGATCAGTACCAACTATCACCATGACACCTACATCCATCATTACAATGTACTCTACCATCCCGCCTACAATGAAATCTACTGGACAAGGAACATGTACCGCGACTATACAAGGTGGTATCCCAATTACAGATGGAGATACGATTACGGATACAGGATCAATACAATCTCCGCCTTTGATGCCAAATACAACCTGGGTGAAGTCGCCATGGTCTACGGAAGGGTTTATGCCACCTGGCGCAACAGGGAGACTGACGACTATCTGCTTTTCTTCGGAGGGGACTACCCCAACCAGCAGTTCACGGTGGTTCTGCCGGGCCATATTGCAAGAAAATTCAACTGGAGGCCGGAACGGTTCTTCCTGGGGGAACACCTTACCGTTACAGGACTGATCACAACCTATGACGGAACACCCGAGATTATTGTGAAAAACATGCGCCAGGTTGGAATCTACTAATATAAAGGAAAAAAGTCTGAATCAATGGGGTGTCTCACAAGGACACCCTGTTTTTATTGAGTGACCTATCTCACCCGGTACCCCATTTGCCCGTGGCGGGTATGGGCTGTCAGACAATCTGGCTCATGGCATCGATAAATGCTTCCACCGAAGCAGTGATAATATCTGTGGAAGCTGAGAAACCGTAGTAAACCACGTTTTTATGCTCTACCTGCATGTGTACCTTGCCCATATCATCGCTGCCTCTGGTGATGGCCTGGATCAGGAACTCTTCGATCCTGACCTTGTTTTTCAGGATCGACTTTACTGCATTGATGGCTGCATCAACAGGCCCATTGCCGTTTGCTGTTGCGGTGTGGCAAACTCCTTGCCATACAAGGTTCACCGTAGCCACGGGGGTGGTTCCCTTACCACAAACAACCTGAAGACTATTCAGGTGAAGATTTCGTTTTATATCACGCGCATTGGCTCCGGCAAGCATTTTCAAATCCTCATCAACAATTTCTTTTTTGGAATCGGCCAGTTTGAGAAACTCATCATAGATCAGATCCAGGGCTGGTTTTGTGAATGTGTACCCCAGTTTTTCCAGCCTGTGTTTCAAAGCCGCCCTCCCGCTTCGGGCGGTCAGCAGAATGGAGGACTCACTGATACCAACAGTTCTGGGATTGATGATTTCATAATTATCTCTTTTTTTCAAAACCCCGTCCTGGTGGATTCCCGATGAGTGCGCAAATGCATTCCTTCCAACGATGGCTTTGTTGGGCTGGACAGGCATCCGCATCAGAGTCGAAACCAGCCTGCTGGTACTGTAGATCTTTTTGGAATTGATGTTAGTAACCAGGTTCAGGTGTTTTCGGCTTTTCATAATCATGGCAACCTCTTCCAGGGATGTATTCCCTGCACGCTCCCCGATGCCGTTGATGGTCACTTCCACCTGCCTGGCACCATTGATTACCCCGCTCATGGTATTGGCCGTAGCCATTCCCAGATCATTGTGACAGTGGGTTGAAATGATCGCTTTGTCAATGTTGGTCACATGTTCCACCAGGTACCTGATCTTTTTACCGTACTCGTCCGGGAGGGTATATCCTGTGGTGTCAGGGATATTCACCACAGTGGCACCTGCTGCGATCACAGCCTCAATGACCTGGGCCAGGTACTTGTTTTCGGAACGGCCTGCATCTTCCGCATAAAACTCAACATCTTCCACGAAAGATTTGGCATACTTCACAGCCTCCACCGCCCTTACCAATATCTCCTCAGGAGTACTGTTCAGCTTATTGTAAATATGAAAGTGGGAGGTGCCGATCCCTGTGTGGATCCTGGGCCGCTTGGCGAATTTCAGGGATTCTGCTGCAACTTCTATGTCCTTTTTAACAGCTCTCGTGAGACCACAGATCACAGGTTCGCTAACGGCTTTACTGATCTCAACCACAGAATTGAAATCACCTGGACTTGAAATGGGAAAACCCGCTTCAATGACATCGACACCGAGTTCCTGAAGTGCCTTGGCGACTTCGATTTTCTCAATGGTATTCAGCTGGCATCCGGGAACCTGCTCTCCATCCCTTAATGTGGTGTCGAAAATGTAAACGCGGTCTTTTGGCATGATTGTAGTTTTTCCTGACGATAATTTCAACACAAAAAAAGCAAATTAATACAATATATGCTATTCAACATATATTAAAATGGCAATTCTGGGGTCAAATACTGCTTCGGGCGGGCAGAAATCGCCTTTCCTAGGCGAACTCCTCTTTTAGTTGCTCTACCCAGGCTGCCACCCTGTCTTTGTTCATGGAGCCTTGGTTTTCATAGTCAATGGCAAGGCCTGCAAAACGGTCTTCCCGCTGAGCCAGGGAACTTTCAAATTCGTATCCTTGCACACTGGTAAAGCCCACCAGTTTAGCTCCCTGCTCCTCCAGGATCTTTGCCATTATTCCCACTCCATCCAGGAAGTTCTCCGGGTAACCTTTTTGATCGCCCAAGCCAAAAAGGGCGATCTTTTTTCCTGAAAGGTCCAGATCTTCCAGGGCAGGTACAAATTCATCCCAGAAGTTGGGAAGTTCACCGTCAAACCACGTTGCAACACCCATAATGATCCTGCCATAGGACATAAATACCTCTTCGGACAAATCTTCAGCATTGACCATTTCCACCTTGTCGTCTCCGAAAACATCCCTGATGCGTTCGGCTACTTTGCCTGTTTTCTTGGTATTGAAACTGTATATGATTGCAGTTTTTTTCACTGGTATAAGGGTTTTATGGATTAGTAGTTCAGAAGGTCAATGGCAACCTTTTCGATTCTTTTCAAATCGGGAAGTACAGCTGATTCCAGAATCCTGTTAAAGCCCACGGGTGTGAATGTTGATCCAACCCTCTTCACCGGACCATCCAGATGTTCAAAGGCCAGGTCATTGATCTGCGAGACCACCTCCCCTCCAAAACCGCCGAAGACTTTATCTTCGTGTACCACAAGGGCTTTACCAGTCTTCTTTACCGAGGCAAGTATGGCATCCGTATCCAGTGGACTAAGCGATCTGAGATCCAACACCTCCAGGCTGGCAGTTCCCTCTTTTTCAAATTTATCAGCCAGCTCTACACACATGGGTGTGGTATTCCCGTAAGTTATGATACTCAGATCGGTACCCTCTTTTCTTACACGGGCCTTTCCAAATGGCACCTCGAAGTCATCAGGAATCGGTGCTGCCACTTTGGGAGCGTTATACAGTGCCTTGGGTTCCAGGAAAAGCGTCATTCCCCTCGACCTCATGCTGGTTCGCAGCAGTCCGGCCGCGTCATCAGCATAGGATGGATAGACCACCCTTACCCCCGGTAAACCTGCAAGGGACCCTTCGATGGTCTGGGAGTGGTAAAGGCCGCCTCCGATATATCCTCCCGATGCCAGCCTGACGGTGATGTTGGGAGAAAACTGGCCTTTGGTACGCCAGTATTCATGGGTGGTCTCCACGAATTGCTCCATGGCCGGCCAGAAGTAATCAGCAAATTCAGCGCCCTCAACAACGATCCGGAGTTTGTCATTGAACCTGCTCATCCCGTTGGCAGTTCCCATAATGAAATCTTCGGCAATGGGACCATTGAATACCCTCTCCTTGCCAAATTCCTGCTGCATTCCTTTGGTCACATTGAAAATACCACCTTTGTCTTTGTTTGCCACATCCTGGCCCCAGATGAATGAGTCGGGATTATAGCGGAATTCGGCTTTCAGGGTTTCATTCAATCCCTCGATCAGTTTTTTGGGTTCTCCTTCATAATCGTGAAGCCCATCGGGATACTTCTCACTCACATAGGGTTCAGGAATTACAAAATCGTAAATGGATTCGGGAGATGGATTGGGAGCATTCATCCCCACTTTATGGGCTGCCTTCACAATGTCCCTCGCTTCGTTTTCAAGCATATCGATCTCGGCCTCTGAAAACCGTTCGTACCTGAGAAGCAACCTTCTGAATTTCGCCAGGGGATCGTAGGCATGCACATAATTCAGTTCATAATCGTCGCGGTAGAGATCATGCCGGTCCGAGTTGGAATGGGAATGGATCCTGACACAATTGGCCTGGACGATAACCGGGTGCTCATGCTCGATGACATAGGCTTTGGCTTCAGCCATGGTATTCATGCTATCGAATACATCTTTGCCATTGCAGTGGAAGATTTTGAGATTTTTAAAACCTGTGAAATTGTTGGCGACTTTCCGGTTGGCGGTTTGGTCTGCCTTGGGTACAGAAATCCCGTACCCATTGTCCTGGAATACAAAAATCACCGGTAGCTTCTCGTTGGAAGCACCGTTGATGGCCTCGTACACATATCCTTCTGAAACCGATGATTCACCCTGGGAGCTTATGGCTACTCCGGGAACTTTGTATTTTTTAATGGCCCTCGCTACTCCAACCGCATGCAGGGTATGGTTCCCGGTACAGGAGGAGACATTGTGGATGTTCCAGGCCGGTTTGGCAAAGTGGTTCGACATATGGCGTCCGCCGCCGGCCACATCGTTATCCTTTGAGATACCGTTCAGGATCAGTTCCTCGGCAGTAAGTCCGGCCGAAAGGGTGGTAAGCATATCCATGTAATAGGGGAACAGGTGGTCGCTTTCCCTCTCAAATACCTGTCCAATGGCCAGCTGAATTCCGTCATGTCCTGCATAGGGGGCATGATAGGACCAGCCAATAGCCTGTTTCAGGTAATTGGGAGCCCTGTCATCGATGGCCCGGCCCACCAACATGAGCTTGAACCATTTTGCCAGGGTCTCTTTATCGGTATGCTTTATGCTATATTTTTTCTTCGTTGACATAATCTGCACTTATTTGAAGTTACCTCGAACCGGGTCAAATGATTCTATCAGGTCTCCGAGCCGTTTCAAAAACGCACCTCCCAGCGCACCATCTATGATCCTGTGATCGTAGGTGAGTGAAAGCCACATTTTTTGTCTGATGGCAATAACATCACCATGTTCGGTTTCAAGCACAGCCGGTTTCTTCTTGATGGCTCCTACTGCAAGGATCGCCACCTCGGGCTGGTTGATAATCGGAGTCCCGATATCATTCTGAAAGGACCCGAAATTGGTGACTGTGAAAGTTCCCCCGCTGATATCATCGGGCCCCAGTTTATTGCTCCGTGCGGCACCCGCAAGTTCGTTCATCCGCTTGGTAATCCCCGTGAGATTGAGCGAATCGGCATCCTTGATATTGGGTACGATCAGGTTGTTGTCCGGCAGGGAAACCGCTACTCCAAGGTTTATTCTTTTCTTTAATATGATCTTATCCCCGTCCACTGAAGCATTGATCTGAGGGAATTCCCGCAGTGTTTTTACAGTGGCTTCCAGAAATACGGGAAGATAGGTAATCTTCACACCCTCTCTCTTCAGAAACTCATCTTTCACCCTGTTGCGCCAGTTGACCACATTGCTTACATCCACTTCGATCATATTGGTAACATGGGCAGAAACCTGCTTGGATTTCACCATATGTCCTGCAATCAGTTTGCGAAGACGGCTCATCTCAACGATTTCGTCTTCAGTCCCGGGAGCAGGAACAGAAACAGAAACAGAATGCGGTTCATTTACAATCCTTGGCACCTTCTGGCCTGTTGCAGACTGAGGTTTCAATTGGCCACGGTTCTCCAGAAACAGCATGACATCCTTTTTCTGAATCCTTCCATTCAGGCCACTTCCCTCAATGGAATCCAGTTCCTCCCGGGATATACTTTCTTCACTTGCGATCTTTCTCACCAATGGTGAATAGAAGCGATCCCCACCAGAGATCAACGTGGGTATCTCACCTGCCTTTTCCGGGGCTGGCTCTTCTTCGGAGTCTTCCTTCTCTGCAACAGGAAAAGCCTGTTTGACATCATCGCTTACAGCTTCTCCATCCATATCGATGATTGCGATCACTGTCCCAACCGGAACAACCTCATCCTTTTTAAACAATATCTTCTTTACAATCCCTTCAACCGGTGATGGTATTTCAGAATCAACCTTATCGGTGGCGATTTCAAGAAGAACATCATCCTCTTTTACCTTGTCACCTTCCTTCACAAACCAGTTTGTAATGGTTGCCTCTTCAATACTCTCACCCATTTTTGGCATGATAATATCAAAACTTGCCATGAAAATAAATTTTGGGTGTGGTGTGTAATTAAAATTCGAAGGTATAACAACGATACTTTGAAATTGTTTCTTATTCTTCCTCCTCAAAATAAACGTCGAGTACAACCGGCTCACCGCAAGGCTGCCGGTCACTTAACTGTGTCTTTTTGAATACAGGATAACTGATCATTATATCGGGGTATCCTATCTGCACCAACATGGATGCCACAGAGAAGATCTTCGGACCCTGGGGAATCAGCGTAATGGAGTATTCATCACGGATAGGAAGGATTGTATCAATCAGGCTCTGATAGATAGACTGTCCGTTGTTTATGGGATAGGCAATCAGGTTACGTATGGGTGTTGAATTGATCAGTGCATGGTTGTTCACAAAAACCTGGTCAACGAACCGTTTGTCAACAGGAGGATCAGCATAATAGAGATAGACGAGGTTCGGCTTTTCAATTTTGTATATGGATTCTGAAACATTGGCCTCATGTCCAAGTCCAAGAATCAAAGCCTTTTTCAACTTCTTTTTCCGGGACTCAATTTTCAGGAATTCCTTGACCTTTTTTACTTTTTTCGGGGAGTCATCATTTACATATCCTGCCAAGGTATAGACAAATCTCAGGGTAACGTTTTCAAATCTGTCCTGGCTCTCAGCAAACCAGCTGAAAAACTCATAGTACCATCTTTGGGACATGCTGGTGCAATCAAATATAATCCGCACCTCTTTTGAATCAATCCCCTTCATGATCTGACCTATATCCGGAATTTCATGATGAATTGACATGACTTCAAAACCGTGCAAGTTGTAATAATCCAGATTCTCCTTGTAGGCGAAATCATTGAGTTCATCAGCAGAGGAAAGAGCAACTTTCCGGCATGACATACCTTCCAGCATTTTTGCAATGGCTATGCAGCGGGATTCGTGACTCAAAGTCGATACAAACAGATCGGCTTGAAAATCAGTAAGTTTTTCTGATTCTACATGATGTATGGACGATAGTTCCATGTTCAGTACTGAAGCCCTAAATATATAAGGAAAATCCCAGCCTGCGATATAATCTGTCTTAAAGTTTGGGATTCGCTGCAGGAATTTCTGTAATGGGATTCGGGTTATCGGTCTCCATGCTGAACAGGTCAATGGAAGGCCAGTCGCTGACATGGTTTACTGCGCCGAACATCATTCCAGAGACATACCTTTGAATTCTTGAATGCTTATAAGTGCTTGTATTCATCATCACCACCCAGTCCAATCCATCCTGTTGTCTGACCATCAAGGCAGTTGATCCGGTCAGATAACCAGTTCTCCACCAGTTACCATACTTGTCGCTTCCACGCCATCCAAACAATCCCCTGCCAGAAAACCCAGGATCCGCCATGAGCTGAATGGTCTCTTCCTTCAGAATATCAGGCTGTCCCGGAAATCCATCTATGGCTGTCAGGAATTTAATGAGTTCGGGAGCCGAAGCCACCCATCCACCGGCCGGACCAAGCAACTCTATATTGTTTCCACCATAATAAATGGGTACCTTCTCCCCTGAACCATCGATTGAATAGGCCGTCATCTTTCCTGCGCTGCTGTGGTACCCTACTTCGTTGGGATATTTGTCCTGATAGAAGCTCCTGCCAATATGCATGTCATGAATATCCAGAGGTAAAAGCAGATTCATTACCACGTAGTCCTGGTATGTCATACCACTTTTCCTTGCTATGATCTCCCCCAGGATACCATAAGCCAGGTTTGAATAACTGTACTTTGTTCCTGGTTTATAATCCAGTCTTCTGGAAAGGGCAAATTGAAGCACATGGCTGAAATCTGCCGGAGCCTCCACATCCATCTTCCTGGCAATATACAATGAACTGAACATGGGATCTCCCGAATACCTTGACCACCCGGCAGTATGGTTCAGAAGATGTCTGATGGTAATTTCTTCAATTCTTACATCCCTGTATTTCTGATAAACCGTATCGTTCAGTATCCCATTTTCACCGAAAACCTGCTCATCAAGATCCAGGAATCCGTCTTCAACCAATTTCATAATTGCAACTGCTGTTATCAGCTTTGAAACGGAAGCGATCCTGAACAGGTGTCCCGGTTTCACCTCTTCACCAGTCTCGGTATTGGCAATACCAAATCCTTTGGCATAAACAAGCCGCTCATCCTTGGCAATGGCCACACTGGCGCCCTGTATCCTCCATCTGCTCAGAAAGCTGCTCACCTGGTTATCGATGACATCCGTCTCCTGAAAAGAGGAAAACTGATTATCAAGCATCAGGGAAAAAGGAACCTCTTCATCATGCAGCAGCGAAGGATAACCTTTATCCGAAAAGGTTAGCGCTATCTCACCAAAAAAGAAGAGAAACAACAGAAAAATAAATACCAAAAATTTCTTCACATTGAATGGAATACGAACTACAATACACTTGCTTCTTCTACAAAACTCTTGTCTCTTTTACAAAGCTACTGTTATAACAAAAATGGAAGGAAAAGTTCATTCATGGGATATCAACCCTTTCCTGTTAATTGTTCTAATAACCTGGTATCCAAATGATAATGAGGATATATAAATATATGCGAAGATACAATGTGGTTTAACACGTAGCCCCTCTTCGCACAAGTAAAGGTTCTTTGGTGGGAGGTTTTGGCGCCATTTATAATAAAACTGCCCGCTTTTATCAAAAGAAGGGAGTACTCAGTACTCAGTCTTAGTACTTGGTGTGCAAAAAAAGTTTGAATTGGAAACTGGGCACTGGGCACTGAGCACTGGGCACTGAGCACTGGGCACTGGGCACTGGGCACTGAGTTGGGGGGTATAAAACACGAATGGGAGCCAAATTTGCATCTGGTTCCCATTCCACTCGTTAGTTACCGTAGTCGCTAAGTCGTGCCAAGCTACGGTTATTGTGACCGGAAGACCGGACCGAAGTCCTGAATTCCCTTTTGCCATCCGACGAATCGGATAACTTGCAAGTTTGCTGTCCGAAGACAGTTTCCCTTGCTCAACTGCTAACAACTTCTTCCGCGTTTTCAGGTACTCTACGGTTTCCGTTTTGAATCTCCTGATGAGCCTTTACAGCTCATCCGGTACTCCAGTCAACAGCCCGGTCCGAAGACCGGCGGGGACAGAATCAATACCTGTTTATCTGTCCTGGTGACTCTGTTCACGTTTCCGGGTTGCCCCGGCTACTTATGATCGAATCATTTAAAGAACTGAGTGGCCTTTTATCGCTCACTTGGTAGAATCAAAAATATACGCTTTGTGGTCTCGCACCAAAGAAAATCAGTCGAAGAATTGAACATTGAGTCAACATGATTTATTAACAAATGGTTAATAAGCCTGTAACTAATTTTATATCAAAATAGTAAAATTGAACCGCTCGCCTAAAACAACGTTTCTGGAAGCGGATAATTATAGGGTTGAATGATTTCAGGGTCTCCCGGATCGGCATGTAAACCGGAAATGGCAGGAGATACTGTATGGGCAACCATCTCATCCTGATTGAAGGGCAACAACATTTGCCTGGCCTTAAGCAGTGAAATATCACCGGATATCCAGTCTCTTTCATTCTCAGGTTGAAGAATGACCGGCATTCTTTTTTTTGTATTATGTATCTTTTCCATCAGTGGATTGGCCTCCGTGGTAACAATGGTACAGGTCCTGTGAACTGATCCGTCTTCCGGATCCCGCCAGGAATCGGCCAGTCCGGCAAATGCAAATGGTTTATCATCTTTCAGCCTGATGTACCAGGGTATCCTGGCATCCTTTTTATGCTGCCACTCAAAGAATCCATGTGCAAGAATCAGGCACCTTCCTTTAACAAGAGGTTCCCTGAAGGAGGGTTTTTCATGGAGCGACTCTGCCCTTGCGTTATAAGTCCCCTTTCTTATCTGTTCGGCTTTCACTCTGTTTCCGGCCCAGGAAGGGATCAATCCCCATTGCATCAGGTTCACCAGTCCGGGTTGATCTCCTGTAATCACCGGAATCATTGGATTGGCAAAAGCCCGGTAGAAATAGTTAAAATCAAAATCGTACAGGGCAGATGTGTCTACCGAGAACCTTTTTTCGATGGCTTTCCTCGTCAGATGAACTTCAATTGTAAAGCACATAACACAAAGGTACAAGGGGAAAGGGAAAGGGAAAAAGAATTAATGGAAAAGTTAAAAGTTAAACAAATATGAAATATGAATTGTTAATCCTTCATAGTTGCCTGCAATGGAACAAAAACCAGAAATACTTCCTTTCTTTCCTTTGGGTGTTTTCCTCTTTCCGGGGGAAGATATTCCCCTGCGAATATTTGAACCCAGATACAAACAATTGATAGAGGATATCCGCAATACGGGATATACTTTTGTCATTCCCTACATCATTGATCAGGAATTGCAGGAATTTGGATGTGAGGTCAGCCTGGTAGAAATAGTTGCAGAGAATCCCGGTGGAAGAATGGTGATCACGGTAAGATCCGTGGCCATTGTGCAGATCATCAGTTTCAATAAACACATGGAAGGAAAACTCTATTCCGGCGGAGGCATCAGGCGGATGCCCTGTTCCGAACCTGTAGAAAGCAAGGAGCTTAAAGAACTGATTGCCAACTACACCGAATTTATTGATAAAGATTTTCTGAATTATTGTGAGCATACCGGGATTACCCGCCAGGATGTGATGAAAGCCCTGAACCTTCCCTCTGATGATAAATTCAAGTTTGTTTGTATGCCGGATTGGAGACAGAAAGAGAGATATCTGGCAGGACAACTAAGGTACATGAGGATGATCCGCAACCAGGAAACCCTTCTGGGAAATGACTTTGGGCTGAATTAGCTGCCACTCCCCTCTCCTTTCATTTTCATTTTCATCCGGTCCATATCCTGTTTTAAGCTGGCTACCGTGCGTACAAGCTGGTCTTCCGGCAGAATGGGATCCGGGATCTCGTTGCTGATGAAGTGTACAAACCTCCATATTTCCCTTATTTCATGTATGTCGATCTCATAGGGTTCATAAAGCGGGTTTAAAGAGTATAAGATAAGCTTACCGTCATTTTCAATCCTGTTCTCCAGAATCTTAAAGACAATCCCGTCACTAACAGTCAGCACCACGCAAGCCTCTCCTGTTTTCAGAGTCATCCAGTCCTGCACATAAGCCCCGGTGACCCAGGCCTTCGCTGGGATGGGAAGCATGGAATCTCCCTGCAGCTGAAAAGTTCTGTATTTCTTTTCGCCGGACAGGAAAGGCAAATGGTAAACCTGCAACTCGCTGATGTACTCCGGATCGGAAAAACCGTTTGTATAGCCAGCCTGTGCTTTCACAGGTACCAGTTCAATGTTCTCCTGGTTCTTGTTGTTGACCGTTGATGCCAGGATTCTCAGGTTTCCCCCGCGCAGAAACACATCTTCGCCGTGTTCAAGCTGCCTGAGTTGTGTTTCACTCAATCTGGAAAGATCCACTTTCAGCAGCGTATCCACGGCAACCTTGTAGTATTCAGAGAAGAGCAAAAGCACTTCCACCCCCGGTTGTGCCACCCTGTTCTCGTAGCCGCTCAGGGTAGAGCGTTTCATTTTCAGCTGCCCGGCCACCTCATCCTGGGTACGGTTTCTGCGTTTGCGCAGAAGCTTGATATTCGAATCAAAATACATGTTAAAATCCTCCTTTAACTGTTGCATGAAATAAAATGGTTGATTATATTGTAATCATATTATTGATCATAATATAATCAAATATAGGAAAAAATTATTAAGTTATTAAGGGTTTGGGTTATTAAGTTATTAAGGGTTTGAAGCTAACCCACTATCGCTTGCGAAGCAAGCATACTAACGCCCGCGCAGCGGGCATCCTAACACGAGCGCAGCGAGTTATGACACGCAACATCGTACATCTGGACCTGGACACCTTCTTTGTGTCGGTGGAGCGGCTGGCAAACAGCAAGCTTGAGGGAAAGCCCGTGATCATCGGGGGCATGTCGGACCGGGGTGTGGTTTCAAGCTGCAGTTATGAGGCCCGCCGGTTTGGTGTGCATTCGGCCATGCCCATGAAGATGGCACGATCGCTCTGCAGTGAAGCCATTGTGATCCGGGGAGATATGGATGCCTACAGCCGCTACTCCCGGATGGTGACTGATATTATTGCCGAACAGGCACCGGTGTATGAGAAGGCTTCCATCGATGAACACTACCTGGATATCACCGGGATGGACCGCTTCTTCGGATGCATGCAGTGGACCCATGAGCTGAGGCAGCGTATCATGAAAGAGACCGGCCTGCCCATCTCCTACGGGCTTTCCATCAACAAGACCGTATCCAAGATTGCCACCGGTGAGGCCAAACCCAATGGTGAGATCGAGATCCCGGGCATGCAGGTAAAACCCTTCCTCTCCCCCCTTTCGATCCGGAAGATCCCCATGATCGGGAACAAGACCTTTCACCTGCTTCGTTCCATGGGTATCGGCACCATTGGCACACTGGGCCAGATTCCCATGGAGATGATGGACAGCCTGCTGGGGAAAAATGGCGTTGTGATCTGGAAAAAGGCCAATGGCATTGACACCACTCCTGTGGTCCAGTATTCCGAAAGGAAGTCCGTCGGAAGTGAAAGAACCTTCCAGCACGATACCATGGATGTGTCCGGGTTACACGATCTGCTTATTTCCATGGTGGAAAAACTGGCTTTCCAGCTGCGCAAGGAGGAGAAGCTTACCTCCATTGTTACTGTGAAGATCCGCTACTCCAATTTCGATACACACACCCTCCAGAAACGGGTTCCCTACACCTCCTTTGACCATGTGCTGATGCCCGTTGCAAAGGAGCTGTTCGACCGTCTTTACCGGCGGCGCATGCTGATCAGACTTGTGGGGGTCCGGTTTTCCGGGCTGATCCGTGGTGTGCAGCAGCTGAATCTGTTCGAGGATACTTCGGAAATGGTACACCTCTACCTGGCCGTGGATAAACTGCGCAGGCGCTATGGATCAGATGCCGTCAAAAGGGCCAGCGGCATACAGCTCAGTGACCTGGAGGAGCGCACGGAACAATCGGATCAGAAAAAAGCGGTTCCATCCCCCGAGGAGCGCCAGCAGGTGGATAATCTGAAGAACCGGCGATATAGGTATTGGTACAGGTAGTACTCAGTACTCAGTGCTCAGTACTCAGTACTCAGTACTCAGTACTCAGTACTTAGTGCTCAGTACTCAGTAAAAACGAACAAGGCACTAAGTACTGGGCACTAAGTACTGGGCACTAGGCACTTAATGCGAATGAAGGGAGCATGTATTTAAACAACCATTCATACTACAGCCTGCGCTACGGGACCATGGCAGTGGAGACCCTGGTGGGGGAAGCGGCCAGACTGGGCATCCAGGCCATGGCGCTTACCGACATCAACAACTCCATGGGGATGGTGGATTTTGTGAAGGCCTGCCATGAGCATGGCATCCGGCCCATTGCCGGGATCGAGTTCCGCAGCGGGGACCGGCACCTCTATACGGGCATTGCCCGGAACCCCAAAGGGTTCAGGGAACTGAACGGCTTTTTGTCCTACCACAACGAATCGGGGCTTGCCCTCCCCGACCGGGCGCCTCCCCTGGAGAATGTCTGGTTTATGTATGATTTTTCGGACAATCCCTGGAAGGAAGAACAACTGGGGCGCGGGAAGAAGATGCGGGACGGGGAGGTGATCGGGGTGCGTCCCGGAGAGGTGAACAGGATCCTGAGTTCCCGGTGGAGTTCCGATCTTTCCAGATTGGTGGTACGGCATCCGGTGACCTTCCTTCATGAGCGGGACCATGCCCTGCACCGGCACCTGCGGGCCATCGACCACAACATTCTGCTGAGCCAGCTGAAACCCCGGCATCTCGCTGATCAGAGTGAGGTATTGATCTCTCCCGACCTGCTTCGCTGCGCCTATGACGACCATCCGGAGATCAGGACCAACAGCGAGCGGATTGTGAAAGATTGCTGGATGGATTTTGACTTCACCACGGTGAAAAACAAGCTTACATTTACAGGTACACGGCATGACGACAAGGTCCTGCTGGAGAAACTGGCCAGGGAGGGAATGGAATACAGGTACGGACCCCGGAACAAAGAGGCGCAACGGCGCGTGAAACATGAGCTGGAGATCATCGACCGGCTCGGTTTCTCTTCCTATTTCCTGATTACCTGGGATGTGATCCGCTACTCCATGTCGCGCGGGTTCTATCACGTGGGGAGGGGAAGCGGGGCCAACTCCATTGTGGCCTATTGCCTGCGCATCACCGATGTGGACCCCATTGACCTGGACCTCTACTTCGAGCGCTTCATCAATCCCAAGCGGACCAGCCCCCCCGATTTTGACATCGATTTCTCCTGGAAAGAGCGTGACGAGGTGCTTGACTATATTTTTAAAAGGTACGGGCGGAAACATACAGCGCTCATCGGGACCATCTCCACTTTCCGCGACCGGTCCATTTTCAGGGAACTGGGCAAGGTGTACGGCCTTCCCAAGGAGGAGATCGACCGGCTGGTAAAGGAGCCCGAAAGCACCTTGAACGAAAACCACATCACCCGGCGCATTTTTGAAGCGGGAAGCCTTCTGATGGATTTCCCCAACCTGAGAAGCATTCACGCAGGAGGTGTGCTGATCTCTGAAGAGCCGCTCACTGCTTATACGGCCCTGGATATGCCTCCCAAGGGTTTTCCCACCACCCAGTTTGACATGTATGTGGCCGAAGCCCTGGGTTTCGAGAAACTGGACATCCTCAGCCAGCGCGGCATCGGCCATATCAGGGAGAGCGCCGAGATCATCGAACGCAACAGGGGCATCCGGGTGGATGTACACCGGGTGGATGAATTCAAGAAGGACAAGGCGGTGCTGGAGCAGCTTAAAACCGGTGAGACCAACGGCTGTTTCTATATCGAGAGTCCGGCCATGCGCGGATTGCTTACCAAACTGAAATGCGACAGTTACCGCTCCCTGGTGGCGGCCAGCTCCATCATCCGGCCCGGGGTGGCCCAGTCGGGCATGATGCGCGAGTACATCCACCGTTTTCACCAACCCGGTGATTTTGAGTACCTCCACCCCATCATGGAGGAACAGCTGAAAGAGACCTTCGGGGTGATGGTCTACCAGGAAGATGTGATCAAGGTTTGCCACCACTTCGCAGGACTTGACCTGGCCGATGCGGATGTGCTGCGGCGTGCCATGAGCGGGAAATACCGCTCCCGAAAGGAGTTTGACCAGATTGCCCAACGCTTCTTTGACAACTGCCGCGACCGCGGCTATTCCGATCAGCTCACCCAGGAGGTGTGGCGACAGATCAGTTCCTTTGCCGGTTACTCCTTTTCCAAGGCACACTCCGCCTCCTTCGCCGTGGAGAGTTTTCAGTCACTCTACCTGAAGGTCCACTACCCGCTTGAATTCATGACCGCCGTGATCAATAATTTCGGAGGCTTCTACCGGACCTGGGTCTACTTCAATGAGGCCAGGCGGTGGGGGGCCACCATCAACCTTCCCTGTGTCAACCGCAGCGAGTACAAGACTTCGATCTCCGGCAAGGATATTTTCATCGGGTTCATCCATCTGCAGAACCTGGAACAACAGGTGGCCGTAATGATCATCGATGAGCGCAGCGAACGCGGGGATTATCAGAGCCTGGAGGATTTCCTGGAGCGGGTCCCGGCCGGACTGGAGCAAGTGGTCATCCTGATCCGGATCGATGCCTTCCGTTTCACAGGGAGAAGCAAGAAGGAATTGTTGTGGGATGCACACCTGATCCTGGGGAACCAGAAGAAGAAAGATCCCATACGAGAGCTTTTTCCCGTTAAAAAGCGGGAGTTCCGGCTTCCTGAACTGGAGCAGACCGCACTGGAAAACAGCTATGATGAGATGGAACTGCTGGGCTTCTCCGTTACCATTCCGGCCTTCGAGCTTCTCCAGACCAGCTTCCGGGGCAAGGTCATGGCGCGCCAGATGCTGCAGCACCTGGGCAGGAAGGTACGCATGCTGGGCAACCTGGTCACCATCAAATATGTGCGTACCAAACACCATCAATGGATGCATTTCGGATGCTTCCTGGATGCCGAGGGCGAATTCTTCGATGTGGTGAATTTTCCTGACTCCCTGAAACGGTATCCCTATAAGGGCCAGGGCATTTACCTGATCTATGGCGAAATCACAGAGGAATTCGGATTTCCCGGCATGACCGTGGAGAAGATGGCCAAGCTCCCCTATCAACCAGACCCCAGGTACTGAGAGGGACAAGGGACAAGGGAAAAGGTAAGAAAGGATACTTCCAACTTTTTCCTTTCTCCTTGCACCTTTTAACTTATACGGCGAATGCTGTTCACACCCTTCACCTTTTTGAGCTTGCGGATGAGGGCTTCCAGGTTCTGGGTATCCTTCACAAACAGGGTAATGCTCCCTTCAAACATTCCATCTCCTGAGTCAATGGAAATGGAACGCATATTCACCTGCAGGTCTCTGGAGATTACATCCGAAATATTGCTTACGATTCCCAGGTCATCCATTCCAGTGATTTGCAGCGTCACCGGGAAGGAGCTTCCTTTTTCCGTCTCATTCCAGCGGGCCTTCACCACACGGTATGCATATCTTGAAAGCAATTGCTGTGCATTGGGACAGTTCTTCCGGTGGATGGTAATACCGGAGCTGATGGTCACAAAACCAAAAATGGAATCACCATGAATGGGGTTGCAGCATCTCCCCAGTTTGTACTCCACATTGGCCAGTTTTTCGTCAATGATCAGGAAATCACCGGTTTCAACCGGGGCCTTGCTGACGATGCGTTCCACTGCATTTTCGTCAATCTTCCCTGGCTTCGACTCAGCCGGTTTCTTCACCGTAGTCAGCAACTCCTTGATATGAAGCAAGTCTAGCTTCTCAGTGGCCACATCAAAATAGAGATCGATGGCATCGCGGTATTTGTAATGTTGTATGACCTTCCTGATGCTGCTGTCATCGAATTCCACCTTCCAGTTCCTCAACCTTCTTTTCAGTATCTCCTTCCCGTGTTCCGCCTCTTTGAGCTTGTCCTCCTTCAGGGCCTGCCTGATTTTGCCTTTGGCTTTGGAGGTGACCACCACATTCAGCCAATCCATTTTGGGCTTCTGGTTCTTGGAGCGAAGAATTTCCACTTTGTCACCGTTTTTCAGGATGTAGCGGATGGGTACATTTTTCCCATTTACTTTTGCACCCACGCAGGAAGCACCCACATCGGTATGTATATCAAATGCAAAATCAAGTACCGTTGAATTTTCAGGGAATTTTTTCAAATCTCCGTTGGGGGTGAATACAAAGATCTCTTTGCTGAACTGACTGAGTTTCAGGTCTTCAATCAAGTTGTTTGCATCCTCATCAGAACTTTCCAGTGCTTCGCGTACCTTGCTGATCCACTGGTCAATGCCGTCCTGACCTTTGATTCCTTTGTATTTCCAGTGGGCTGCAAGGCCTTTCTCAGCGATTTCATTCATCCTGTGGGTTCTGATCTGTACCTCCACCCAATCGCCCCCGGGAACAACCACAGTGGTATGAAGGGATTCGTACCCATTGGATTTGGGTGCTGAAATCCAGTCCCTCAGCCGCTCCGGATTGGGCTGGTAGTGGTCGGTGATGATGGAGTAGGCTCTCCAGCAATCGGCTTTTTCCCGCTTCAGGGGTGTATCTATAATAACCCGGATGGCAAATTTGTCATAGACCTCTTCAAACTCCACCTTCTGCTTTTTCATCTTTCTCCAGATGGAAGAGATGGCCTTGGGACGCCCCTTGATCTCAACCTTGAATTTCTCCTTTTCCAGATCCGCCTGTATAGGTTGGATAAATTCCCTGATAAACCGGTTCCTTCTGGAGTGGGTGGCTTTCAGTTTTGCCTCAATATCTTCGTATGCCTCCTTCTCCAGAATGCTCATTGAGATGTCTTCCATTTCCGACATCACATTGTACAGGCCCAGCCTGTGTGCCAGAGGTGAATATATATACTTTGCTTCACATGCAAGGGCTATCTGCTGCTTCTCATCCAGGTTCACCATTTTTCTCATCATGAACAACCTTTCTGCGATCTTCACCAGGATAACCCGGAAATCAGTAGCCAGGGTGAGAATCAGGTTGCGCATGTTCTCTGCCTGACTGCTGGTGGTGTTGGTATCAAGATGGCTGATCTTAAGCAATTCCCCGACAATACCGGCTGTGCGGTCACCCGACGCAAGCTTCACATCATTCAGGGTAGCAGAGCCCTGTTCAATGCAATGAACCATCAACACCGATGATACACCCAAGGCATCAAGGCCAAGCTTTTTTACTGTCATGCTTGCCAGCTGAATGGCATGGATAACCATATGCGGGTCAGGGCTGGTCTGACCACCGGGTGCATGGTCAATCAAAAAATCCAGTGATTTTCGGATCAGTTTTATTCCTTCCTGGTCGTACGTTTCCCTGCAGATACGAATCAGCTCCCTGTAGCTGGAAAGGATCTCTTTCTGAAACTCCTCACTGAATTTATTCAAAGCCGACATTTCATATCAGTTTGGGAAAAGTGATTTTCATTCTTGTACCCTCACCGGGTTTACTTTCAATGGTGAGTACTCCCTTATGCAGGTGGGTAAATTCCCTGACCAACGTCATTCCGATGCCAGCCCCCTTCTCATTGGCTGTTCCTCTCTTGGTGTATCCCCCATTGTGCAGGACTTTGTTGATTTGTTCCCCGGTCATTCCAATCCCCTGGTCCGTTACTTCAAAATTAATGCCACCATCATTTTCCACCGCAGAAACAGAGATGGAACCGCCCGGTTCAGAAAATTTTATGGAATTGGACAGCAGGTTTCTCACAATGGTCTCAAGCATGATCCTGTCTGCATGAATGTTGATGGATTTGTCAACCTCTTGCACCATGGTTATATTTTTTTGACGGGCCGTCTCATCAAACAAGGATATGCAGCCGGAAACCACCACACCCAGATTGATCTCCTCGGGATGAAAATAGTTGCTGTTTTCATCAAGTCTCGACCAGTGCAGCAGATTTTCAAGCAATTCCAGAGAGTAGGAAGCCGAATGTTTCAGGTTACCGAGCAGCCTTTTCCTGTCGATGCCCTGTGGATTTGAAGTTTCCACACGGTGCAGCACCTCAATGGCTGTCAACTGGTTGCCTATGGTACCCCGAAGATCGTGGGCAATGATAGACATCATCCGGTCTTTGGTCCGGTTCATTGCATCTAGCTTCAGGTTTTGTTTTGTGATGACCAGGTTCTTTTCTTCCAGCTTGAGGGATGAGAATCTCAGCCTTCGCAGAAAATAAGTGCCAAGCAGCATGGCTGCAGCCAACAGGATGGCGATCCCGGCAATGCTGTACATCAATGCATTTTTCTTCTGCATCAGCTCTGAAGAGAGGCCTGACTGGATACGCAGGTTTTCATTCTCCTTCTCAAGTACTTTTGACCTGTGCCTGAACTCCATTTCCATGACTGCTCTGGTGGTGCTTGCATCCATCAGGCTGTCATTGGTCCTGTAATATTCCATGGCATATTGGTATGCTGAGCGGTAATCGCCCCTGGCTTCTGCGATCTTCTGTTTAAGGCCATAGCCCACAGCCTTATGCTCCAGCGAACCGATCTCCACGGCAATGGCAAGTGCCTGATCAGACATGAAGTCGGCAGTCTGATAATTTCTCTGGTCAGCATTTACCCTGGCCAGACCCAGGTAGCTTCTCACCAGACCCTCCTGGTCCCCCAGCTCCACTTTGACAGGAATGGCCTCATTGAAAAGTTCAATGGCCCGGTTGAAATCCTTTTTTTTATAGTATATCTCAGCCAGGTTGATGATGCAATTCGAAATGGTCCTTTCATCCCCCAGTTCAATTTTCATGTTCATGCCCTGTTCCACATACCCAAGTCCCTCCCCAAGCCTGCCCATTTCAGCGTAATTCGTTCCGATATTGATCAAACTGTTGGAGATCATTACCGGGTCCCCCAGTCTTTTTCCGAGTGACAGCGCCCGACCGTAAAAGTCATTTGCCTCTGCAAAATGGCCGCATTTATTCTGTATCACCCCAGAATTCAGAAGACATAGACCAATTTCCTTCTCGCTCTGTTCCCTTTCTGAAATATCCAGTGCCATTTCAAAATATTCAAGTGCCCTTTCATAACTTCCCAGAAATACAAACACATTTCCCATGTTGATGTATCCCTGGGCAACCAACATGGGTTCCTTTTCTTCATCCAAGAATTTGATGGATTCGTCATATACGGTAAGTGCATCCACATACGCTCCCCTGTTCTTATAAATGATCCCCATGTTATTCAGGCAGCGGCTCGCTCCCTGGACCATTCCGTTTCTCCTGTAATAGTCCAGTGCTGTTTCGTAATAGCTCATGGCCTGGGTGTACTCTGACTTGAAAAGGTATACATTGCCTTTATCCTTCAGGGCCTCATAATAGCCAATATCATTATCAGCTTCGTTATAGGAACTCAGGGCCCTGTCATACTCAATGATGGCGCGGTCATAAAGCCCTGCCTGGGCATGCATCTCTCCCCTGATCTCGTAGTAGCGCCCCAGGCAGTTTTTATCCTCTGCTTCATCTGCAAGGCGCCGTCCCTCTTCCAGATACTGTATTGCAGAAATGGTATCAGTGGTTTTATAGATGGTGGCTATCTCCAGCATCAGCCGGCAGCGGGCTGAATCGGTAGTCCGGGTCCCCAGTTCAGTAAGCAGGCTGTCTATGATGAGGGTAAATTGTCCAGAGCTTTGTGCCGGCGCAACCAGGATCATACATAAGAGCAGAGCAGTGGATTTTTTCATGCCGTGGCAAGTTTTCGGGCTTTAAAAATAAGAAATTTTAATACTTTGTGGGGTGTTTTTAAAAAACCTGTCATGTCAAGAAGGATCGCAATCCCTCATACCTATGTGATTATATTTGCACTTATCATCGGTGCGGCCCTGCTGACCTGGATTCTGCCGGGTGGAGAATTTGAGAGGAAAACCATTGATGTGAACGGTACCCCCAGGGAGGTAATCATTGAAGGATCGTTTCATTCATCAGAAAAAGCCCCCCAGACCTGGCAGGTTTTCAGTGCCCTTTTTGACGGGTTTGCAGGGAAGGCAGACATCATCGTTTTCATCCTGATCATCGGGGGTGCATTCTGGATCATGAACGACAGCAAAGCCATCGATGTGGGAATCCAGTCTTTCCTGTTGAAGGTAAAAAGGCTTGAAAAAATCCGGATTTTCAGGCTGATCGGTGTCGACAATATGATTATTACCCTGATCATGCTCGTATTTAGCGCATTTGGAGCAACATTTGGGATGAGCGAAGAAACCATCGCGTTCATTATCATCTTTGTCCCCCTGGCCATTTCCATGGGGTATGACTCCATCGTGGGTGTTAGCATGTGTTTCGTTGGAGCGGGTCTGGGATTTGCAGGCGGCCTGTTAAATCCTTTCACCATCGGCATTGCTCAGGGACTTTCAAACCTTCCGCTCTTTTCCGGTATTGAATACAGACTTTTCGTATGGCTGGTAATCAATGTGGTTGGCGTAGGCTGGGTACTCCGGTATGCTTCAAGAATTAAGAAAAATGCGAATCGGTCTCCTGTGTACCACTCAGATGGGTACTGGAGGGACAAGGAGCACGTGGATCTGAATTCACTTCAATACCACACACCGGTTTCGGCCTGGATCACATTCTTCATCCTGCTGGCCGGAATGGTGGTATTTGCAGTTTTTGAACCCTCCACCACCCTGCGCATTGGAAACAGTGAATACACTTTCTGGTTCCTGCCTCTCACAGCCGGACTGTTTGCCATCACCAGCATTTTTTCACTTCGCAAATCGGTTCATTTTTTCATTCTGAACCTGCTGGCTTTTACGATTGTCTATCTGATCATCGGGGTGATGGGATATGGGTGGTTTGTGAAGGAAATTGCTACCCTCTTCTTTGTTATGGGTATTTTCTCTGGTATTGCCATGAGCCAGGGCGCCAACCGGATCACAAAGCTTTTTATCGAGGGCATGAGGGATATTCTCTCAGCAGCAGTGGTTGTGGGTCTGGCGGGGGGAATCCTTGTGATCCTGGAAGACGGTAAGGTGATTGACTCATTGCTCTACCAGATGGCCCAATCCATGCAGGAGTTTGGAAAGCTGGCATCGGTAAGCATGATGTACCTGATTCAGACCATGATCAATGTGGTGATCCCCAGTGGTTCGGCCAAAGCCGCTTTGACCATGCCAATCATGTCGCAATTCTCCGACCTGATCGGAGTTTCAAGGCAGGCTACAGTGATGGCTTTCCAGCTGGGGGACGGTTTTACCAACATGATTACACCGACCTCTGCGGTATTGATCGGTGTACTGGGTGTGGCCAGGATTCCTTATGAAAAATGGCTCCGGTGGGTCCTGCCTTTCATGATCCTGCTGATTATCCTGGGATGGCTGTTGCTGATTCCTACAGTAACCATCAGACTGAACGGATTCTGATGCTGAACCGCTCTGCAGCAATCTACCTGAATGAAACACCTATGCCCACAGAATGTGTTGCATAGAGTGTGTGGGTGAAATCGTAATGCAGCGTAAATACGCTCAGCTTGATCCTGACACCGATGTTCAGTCGCAGGTTGTTGAGGTTTTCGTAATTGAGCTCAAAGGGATCTTCCACGATTTCATAGGTAGGTTTCCCGGTATTTTCTCCCCCGGTAATGACAGCAGGAATGGGATAATGCCCATGGAGTGCCATCTCCACCTGGGAATTGGCATAGCCGATCCCTTCATAGACAGTGAGTACGGAGATGGTCTGTGAGGTGATCAGGTTCAGGGTCCATCCGGCCACCTCCTGAACCACGAACTGGTCATCCCAGTCAAAATTGGGATCCGGGTCCACCAAACCGTCCATATCCAGCGGTTCCACATTCACATTGGCTGATGAAGTGACTTTTGTATACCCTCCCTGGACAGCAATATCCAGGAATTTCAAATTTTTTATACCGGGAATCCACTGGGAAACAGAATGCTTCCCTCCCACACCCCAGAGTCCGATCTCGCCGTAATCGCCCAATTGAATCATGGGAATAAAGCGGGCTGAGACATCAGTACCGAAAGGCAGTCCCACTGAAAGTTGTCCCATGGGGAGCGGGAAAAAATCAATCCCGGTTCCATTGGGCAGGGCAAATTTTGCATATTCAATATCCTGCAGGTTTCCACCCCCCAGATCCACAGTCTCGCTGTAAGTGAGTGCGGGCCTGTCATCCATATCCCCGGAAACAGTGGGGGCCATTGTGGAGGCACCCGGTTCCATATTCCCGTTTAAATCCAGTGCAGCCATGTCAAATACCAACAGGCCTGAGGGGGCTTTGGCCCAGCTTACCGTGGCTGTAATATCCAGTCCCCCAAGCTGGTGTGGCCTGGCAGTATTGTACCATCCCGCATTCAGGTCAGAGCCGAGGATATTTGCAAATGGTTCCAGGTAGGCCTGCAAAATCTTTTCAGCATCTTCCACACCTCCATATACAAAGTCCAGCCCCGGCATCTGACCCCTGACCGGGTTTGCTGCTACCAGGTTCAATGCCAGGAGAATAATCAACCATCTGCTTGTTATCTTTTTCATATCTCAGCCTTGTTTAATTAGCAAAAATAAAAAAACTAAATTTGTCATCATGGCTCCAGGATTCATTTTTCCCAACCAGCCGCTGGCTGACCGTTTGCGTCCCGGAACGCTCGATGAGTTCATTGGCCAGGAGCATTTGGTTGGTCCCGGTGCAGTTATACGCAAGATGTTGCATTCAGGTTCCCTAAGTTCATTTATTCTTTGGGGACCTCCGGGTGTGGGAAAGACCACCCTGGCCTCAATTATCTCAAAACAGATGGACCGGCCCTTCTACAGCCTTAGTGCGGTGCATTCCGGCGTAAAAGATGTGAGAGAGACCATTGAGAAGGCAAAGAAGCTGCAATTTTTCAACAAACCCAATCCTGTTCTGTTTATCGATGAGATACACCGCTTCAGCAAATCCCAGCAGGATTCTTTGCTTGGGGCAGTGGAAACAGGAATTGTCACCCTGATTGGTGCTACCACTGAAAATCCTTCCTTCGAAGTGATTTCACCGCTTCTGTCAAGGTGCCAGGTTTATATTCTGAACGGGCTTACACGGGCTGACCTGATGCAGATGATCCAGCGGGCACTCCAAAAGGATGTTTATCTGAAGAAACTGAAGGTGGAGGTGAAGGAGCACGAGGCCATACTTCAGTATTCAGGAGGGGATGCCCGGAAGTTACTGAATACTCTGGAACTGGTAATCAAGTCAGAGGCCTCCGATCAGGCATTCAGCCCGGACCGTCAAATTACCATCACCAACGACCAGGTAAAAGAGCGCCTCCAGGAGAACATGGCCATTTATGACAAGAATGGGGAGATGCATTACGACATCATTTCTGCATTCATCAAATCGGTACGTGGAAGTGATCCGGATGCAGCTGTTTACTGGCTGGCAAGGATGCTTGAGGGAGGCGAGGATATAAAGTTTATTGCCAGAAGGCTGGTGATTCTGGCATCGGAAGATATCGGCCTTGCCAATCCCAATGCCCTGCTGATGGCAACCAACTGTTTTCAGGCAGTTCACATGATCGGGATGCCGGAAGCCCGTATCATTCTCTCTGAGACAAGTATTTATCTTGCCACATCACCCAAAAGCAATTCAGCCTATGCAGCCATCAATCTGGCCATGGACATTGTTCGTAAGACCGGCAATGTGCCTGTTCCCCTTCATTTAAGGAATGCCCCTACGGCACTGATGAAAGACCTGGGCTATGGCAAGGATTATAAATATGCCCACAGCTATGAAGACCATTTTGTAAAGGATCATTATCTTCCGGAGCAATTGAACAACCAGCAGATATTTACTCCTGCGGACAATCCCAGGGAAGATGAGATCCGCAAACGTCTTGAAAGGTTGTGGCAAGAGATGAAAACCTATGGAAAGAAATAAATTACCAGACCTGAGTTCGCTGATCCCCTCCCTCCGCCATACAGCCGGAGACAATTTCCTGTTGATCGCAGGACCTTGTGTGGTCGAAGGCCGTGAAATGGCACTGGATATTGCCAGGGTCATCAGCGGGATCAGTGACCGCTACAAAATCCCCTATGTCTTTAAGGCTTCCTACCGGAAAGCAAACCGGTCACGCCTGGATTCATTCAGGGGGATCGGAGATGAAAAGGCTCTGAAGATCCTGGCCGAGGTCAGGGAGACCTTCGGCATTCCCGTGATCACTGATGTTCATAGCCCGGAAGAAGCTGGTATGGCGGCTCAGTTTGTTGATGTGCTTCAGATTCCGGCGTTTTTGTGCAGACAGACGGATCTGCTTGTGGCCTGTGCAAAAACCGGGAAGACCGTTTCGGTCAAGAAGGGTCAGTTTCTTGCACCAGATGCAATGAAATTTGCTGTGGATAAGGTCACCGGGTCAGGGAATCGGAAAGTAATGATCACGGAACGGGGCACCACATTCGGATACCAGGACCTGGTGGTTGATTTCCGGGGAATCCCTGTTATGCAGCAGCTCGGGGTACCTGTGATCCTGGATGTGACCCATTCATTGCAGCAACCCAACCAGCAGTCTGGCATTACAGGAGGAACACCGGCACTCATCGGGCATATGGCCAGGACGGGAATTGCTGCAGGTGCGGACGGAATATTTATTGAAACCCATCCGGACCCGCCTTCAGCCCTTTCTGACGGATCCAACATGCTGCCCCTTTCACAGCTTGACGGGCTGATGCTCCAACTGGTTCAGCTCAGAGAGACATTCATACATATCCGTTCAGGGAACCGCAAAACCAGTTGATCCTGTATGAGCAACACGCTGAAAAATAAAAAGGTTGTCCCAGCAATGTACTGAAACAACCTTTTTTAAAACAGCAGTTGTATAAGCCAGGTTCTGTATCCTGAATAAACAGGATCCCTGTCATTTTTCTAAGCGGCCTACCCCCCGGCAGAAGCGGGTAGCTTTTTTAACGCCGGTATACATGGCCTTACAGCCCGCAGGACAAACAGCTGCAACAGTCACCCGCTGCACTGGTGGGCTCTTACCCCACCTTCTCACCCTTACCCTCATCGAGGGCGGTTGTTTTCTTCTTTGTTACCCTACCTTCGCAGATACCTGTTTTTCAACAGTGCGGCACCCTTTGCTGCCCGGACTTTCCTCTGCAGGGTGAAATGTACCTGCAGCGACAGAGCCAACTGCTGTCAAATGTCAAAGATCTTTGCAAAATTAGCTAATTTTGCGGACTTGATTGATTTCAATGACAGGCACCGACCAAATTTTCATCGATCAGTACCGTTACCATTTGCCCCAGTCGGCCATTGCCAGGTATCCATTACAAGACCGGGAACAATCCAAACTACTGGTGTATAAGAAGGGTATGGTGGGGCACAGGAAGTTTTATGAGCTTCCCGTCCTGCTTCCTGAGGGCTCCTGGCTGGTATTTAACAATACCAAAGTGATCCAGGCCAGACTCACTTTTCACAAACCCACCGGAGCACGAATTGAGGTTTTTTGCCTTGAACCGGTGAAGCCTGCCGAATACCAGATGTCCTTTGAATCCACAAGGAGCTGCACATGGAAATGTATGGTCGGAAATGCAAAAAAATGGAAATCAGGCAGTGTCTCGCTTCAAACCAGGGTATCGGGCAAGGATGTGGTTCTGAATGCGACCGCCATGAAGGCCGAAGGAGACAGTTTTATAGTAAGGTTCGAATGGGATGCAGAACAGTGTGTTTTCAGTGAGATTATCGAAAGCGCCGGTTCCACACCCATACCCCCCTATCTGAACAGAAAAGCAGAAGAATCGGACAAGGTCCGTTACCAGACTGTTTACAGCCGGGATCCCGGGTCGGTGGCTGCCCCTACCGCCGGCCTGCATTTTACCACAAGGATGATGAAGCAACTGAAAGACCAGGGGATTGAAACCTGTGAACTAACCCTGCACGTGGGCGCAGGCACCTTTGTGCCCGTCAAACAGGAAAATGCAAGGCATCACGCCATGCATGCCGAAACAGTTCTGGTTTCAAAGAAATTCCTGGAGGCATGGGCAGGCAGAGAAACAGCTCCGCTTGCCGTAGGAACTACCTCTACCAGGAGCCTGGAGACCCTTTACTGGCTTGGTGTAAGACTCCTTTCAGGGAAATCACTTCATCCTGTACTTACCGAATTCAAACAGTGGGAAAATGATATGCTTCCACAGGATATCACGCTTCAGGAGAGCCTTGGCGCACTGATCGGTTTCTGTCAAATCAGCGGGATTAACCAGTTCCGGTTTTCCACCAGCCTGATGATCGTTCCAGGATACCGTTTCAGGACCATCAGGGGCCTGATCACCAATTTTCATATGCCGGGTAGCACACTTTTGCTTCTGATTGCTGCCCTGATTGGAGAGGATTGGAAAAAGGTTTACAGGGAAGCCATGGAGAACAATTATCGTTTTCTTAGTTACGGGGACAGCTCCATGCTGCTTCCCGAATCCATCTGATCAGGTCATAAGGGATTTTAGAAGCGTGACAAATCCGTTGATATCCTCCTCTGTGGTATCAAATGAGCACATCCATCTGACCTCCGAACGCTCCTCATCCCATACATAAAAGAAGTATTGCTCCTGAAGCAGGGGAATAATTTCTGCTGGGATGGTTGCAAACACAGCGTTTGACTCCACTTTCTGCGTTACTTCCAAACCTGGTATATCCCGGACAGCTTCATACAGCTTCAGAGCCATTGCATTGGCATGCAGGGCATTTGATCTCCAGAGATCATTTTCAAGAAAGGCATCGAATTGGGTGGCAATATATCTCATTTTGGAAGCCAGCTGCATACCCTGCTTCCTTCGGTACCTGAAGTTGCCGGCCAGGCCCCGGTCGAAAAACACCACCGCTTCCCCATACATCATGCCGTTTTTGGTTCCCCCGAACGAAAGGATATCCACCCCGGCCCCGCCGGTCATCTTATAAAAATCAGCATCCAGTGCCACAGCGGCGTTGCTGATCCTGGCGCCATCCATATGGACGATCATTTGGTTTTGGTGGGCAAACGCAGAGATTTTCCGGATCTCTTCCAATGTATACACCGTTCCAAGTTCCGTGGATTGGGTAATGGACAGGACCCTGGGTTGTACATGGTGTTCAAAACCAATGCCATGCATGTGTGTTCTTACCATATCCACCGTCATCTTTCCATCCATTGTGGGAACGGTCAGTAATTTACAACCGGTAAATTTCTCGGGAGCACCACATTCATCCACATGAATATGTGCTGTACCGGGGCATATGACTGCATGGTGTGATTCTGTAGCGGCCGACAGGCCCAGGACATTGGCAGCTGTCCCGATAAATACAAAAAAGACCTCACACGCTCCGCCAAACATATCCTTCATCCTGCGGATGGCTTTCACGGTGTAAGGATCTTCTCCGTAAGCAATTACGTGGCCTTCATTCGCCGAAACCATCGCCTTCAAAATGGAGGGATGGACCCCGGCATTGTTGTCGGATGCAAATCCGCGCCTGTTTTCTTTCATCTTCTATAATGTTATGTCCAATTTTGTCAAAAGCAAGACTTCCGGAGCTAGAACTCTGAATTGAAATGAAAGGTGATCTCAGGAAATTTCTCCTGGGCCATCTGCAGGGCATAGGGTGATTCTGCCATATAAACCTCCCTGCCCGCTTTGTCGGTGGCAAGTTGCTGGTATTTTCTCAGCCTGAAATCTTTCAGTTTCCCTGCGTGATCTGTCTCAATCCAGCAGGCCTTGTACATGGGCAGCAGCTCATAACGGCACCTGGCTCCGTACTCATGTTCCAGCCTGTACTGGATCACATCAAACTGAAGGGCCCCTACGGTACCAATGATCTTTCGTCCATTTCCAACGCTGACAAACAGCTGCGCCACACCTTCATCCATCAGCTGGACAAGTCCCTTTGAAAGCTGCTTGAACTTCATGGGATCGTCATTTTCCACATAACGGAACATTTCCGGTGAGAAGGAGGGCATTCCCTGGAACTGCAGCTTCTCACCCTCAGTCACCGAATCCCCGATCTTGAAGTTCCCGGTGTCGTGGACCCCGACGATGTCTCCAGGATAAGCCTTTTCAACCACTGATTTCTTTTCAGCCATAAAGGAGGTGGGATTGGCGAATTTCATCTGGCGGCCTGTTCGCACATGTACATAGCCTTTGTTCCTTTCAAACACGCCTGAGGCAATCTTGATAAAAGCAATCCTGTCCCGGTGGTTGGGATCCATGTTGGCGTGGATTTTAAATACAAATCCAGAGAATTTATCTTCATCGGGAGCGATGACCCGGCTGAGTGTGGTAACGGGACCCGGAGAAGGTGCAATCTGGATAAAGCAATCCAGGATATCCTTTACCCCGAAATTATTCAGTGCGCTTCCGAAAAAAAGCGGAGCAGTCTTTCCGGCCAGGTATGAATTACGATCGAATTCCGGATAAACGCCGCCAATCAGCTCAAGCTCTTCTTCCAGGCGCTTTGCATGGTCACCGATCTGTTTTTTAAACCGGGAATCTTGCAGATCCCTGAATTCCACCATTTCCCCGATGGTCTGTTTGCTGTTTCCGCTGAAAGACCTGAAAACGGACTCGAACCGGTTGTATACTCCCTTGAACTCAACACCCATCCCCACCGGCCAGCTGAGCGGATGCACATGGATCTCCAGTTCCTTTTCGATCTCATCCAGCAACTCGAAAGGATCCTGAGCGGGACGGTCCAGTTTGTTTACAAAGACCATCACGGGCGTACTGCGCATTCGGCACACATTCATCAGTTTGCGTGTCTGCGCCTCCACACCCTTGGCTGCATCGATCACGATGATCACACTGTCTGCAGCGGTAAGGGTCCTGAATGTATCTTCGGCAAAATCCTGGTGACCCGGTGTATCCAGTATATTAATTTTCCTGGAACCATATTCGAAACCCATGACCGAAGTGGCTACCGAGATGCCGCGCTGCTTCTCAATCTCCATAAAATCGGAGGTAGCAGTCTTCCTTATCTTATTGGATTTAACAGCACCGGCTACATTGATGGCCCCCCCGAAAAGGAGGAATTTTTCAGTGAGCGTAGTTTTCCCGGCATCGGGATGACTCACAATGGCAAAGGTTCTTCTTCGGGAAATTTCGTCCGATAATTTCATACACCAAAATAAGCGGCAAAGTTAGTATTAAATCCTATTTTTAAATCCGTTAAAGTGCATTATATCATGGACGAACGAAAGAAGCAGGGAAGATATGGCAGGATTTATACCCAACTGGAGGCACTGACTGCCCTTACCGATGATCCACTGGCACGGATGTCAACCATTTGTGCGGTGCTACACCATAAAATGGATCATTTTTTTTGGACAGGCTTCTACTTTTATAAGTCAGGCCGGCTGGTGGTCGGACCTTACCAGGGTCCGGTTGCCTGCCAGGAACTGGAACCTCATCAGGGTGTTTGCTGGGCTGCTGTAGACCGAAATGAACCAGTCCTGGTAAAGGACGTGCACGACTTTCCCGGACATATTGCCTGTGATTCCAGGTCCCGGTCGGAGCTGACCCTGCCGGTGAGAGATAATAACGGGACGCTTACTGCCGTATTTGATGTGGACTCAGATAGTCCTGATGCATTCTCCAACCTGGATAGCAAGAACCTGGAGAGGATCGTGGGCCTTATATACCGGCAAAATTCTGAATCTTCAGCCTGATTTTCTCCACAGAATATGGTTTGGTGATCAACTCATCGAATCCTACATCTGAGTAGTCTTCAAAGAAAAGTTCGGGATTGTGGGCAGTAAGTGCGATGACCGGCAAACCGTTCAGTGGCGATGGCAACTTATTGCGGATGTACTGGGTGGTTTCGATCCCGTTCATCACCGGCATTTCAATATCCATAAAGACCAGATGGATCTCCTGGGCTTTCAGAATTTCAATGGCCTGTTGTCCATTTTCGGCCAGCACCACCTCGTTGCCTGTTGTTTTAATAAGTTCAGACAACAGGTAACGGTTGGTATAAATATCATCAACAACCAGAATTCGCAGGTTACCCATGGCAAGGTGATAAGGAGGATAAAAATAGAAAATATTAACTAATTTTAGTGCTTACAGCTCGCTTGGATGGGGGAATTGAATAAAAAAGAGATGATCATCAGGTGCAGTGCCGTCGGATTTGCACTGGGTTTTTTGATCATCCTGCTCATTTACCTGGTGTTATTCAGTGCAATGGGTGAAGGATTCACCTTCCCCGGATTGGGCCACATGCACCGGGTGCTTTGGTTTCTTTATATGCTGGATACCCTTCCGATTGTCTCAGTCATTCTGGGAGCTTGGCTGGGTAACAGGAGGTTCAAACAGCTTGATAAGCTGAAAGCCAGAATCCGGAATGAAACCAAGAAGAACAGCGAAATCAGGCGTTTTACGCATTCACTGATCGCTGGTGATCTGAACACCTTATTTTCATTTGAGGATATGGATCAGGCCCTCTCGGATTCCTTGAACAAGCTGAAGGATACCCTGGTCAGGAACAGGGAGGTAGAACGGCAGCGGCGCCTGGATGAACGCCTGAGAAACTGGATATCCGAAGGACTGGCAGAGTTTGGGGATATACTCCGCACCCATTCCCGGGAGCTCGAATCCATGGCCTACATGGTTGTATCGGGGATGGTAAGATACCTGGGGGCCAATCAGGGAGCCATCTACATGACCCAGGAGGAAGGGGATGATAAACGTCTCCGGATGATCGCATGTCATGCCTATGACAGAAAAAAATTCCCTGATAAATCCATCGCCTGGGGTGACGGTCTGATCGGTGCAGTGGCCATGGAGAAAAAGGGATTCTATACAGATAAGATCCCCGATGGCTACCTGACCATCACCTCGGGACTTGGCAAGGCAAATCCACGTTATCTTATCATTGAACCCCTGATCTGGAGTGACAGGGTTTTCGGCATCATCGAAATTGCCTCCTTCAACCCGATTGAAGATTATAAAATTCAATTCGTTGCACGGGTTGCTGAAAATATTGCCACCACCCTCAATACCATGGAGAGCAACCTTCGAACAGAGCAGCTTTTGAAAGAGACCCAGGCACAGGCCGATAAGCTGGCGGTGCAGGAGGAGCAGGTCAGGCAGAATATGGAAGCACTGAAACTGGCCCAGGAGGAGGCTGCCAAACAGGGTGAGATCTTCATCAGTTTCACCAATACGGTGAACCATACCCTCATGCGTGCCGAGTATGATACAGAAGGAATTCTTCTCTATGCCAACACCAGGTTCCTGAAGAAGCTGGGGTATTCCGGAAACAGGGAGGTGGAGGGAAAGCACATCTCCATGTTTATCAATGAAAAGGACCGGTTGTGGTTCAATTCACTATGGAGCAAGCTTTCGGTTGGAGGACGCCATTTCGAGGGGTATATGAAGCACGAAACCAAACTTGGTCAGGACCTGTGGACTATGGCCACCTATACCTGCGTAAGGCGTGATGATGGCGAAGTGGACAAGATCCTGTTTCTGGCCATCGATTCAACGGAACAGAAGAAACAGAGCCTTGATTATGAGGGACAGATCGAAGCCATCGACAGGCTCAATGCAAAAGCTGTCTTTTACCCGGACGGCAAACTGATTCTGAGCAATAAACTGTTTAGCAAAACCCTGAAATATACCGACATGGAGCTGAATCAAATGAATGTATTTGACTTTTTCGGTACCGGCGAACAGGAACGGTTCAATGAAATATGGGAAAAAGTAATCCAGGGCGAGGCTTTTCAGGGGCAGTTGAAGATGCAGTCGAAATATGAAGAGGAACTCTGGTTCAGGGCCACCTTCCTGTCTGTGAATGACATGTACGGAGAGGTGGAAAAAGTCATCTTCCTTGCCAATGAGATCACCAAAGAGAAAGAGATGGAACTGGCTTCGCGGAAACAGCACGAGCAGCTGATCAGGAAGGAAGAGGAGATCAGGCTGGCCAGCCTGGATCTGAAGAAGAGGCTGGAAGAAACCAATCTGAAACGGAGGGAGGAGAAGGAACGCTTCGAGAAACAGACCACTCAGTTTACGCACGTACTGAATGAATTACCCCATTCGGTAATCACCATAAACAACCTGGGATTTGTGCTCTTTTTTAACAGGTATGCCGAGAACCAATGGAATCTGAAACAGAAGGATGTCCTGGGCAGAAAGGCCGATCAGTTGTTCAGCGAAGCGAACAGTTCCCGGTTGATCACCCAATTTGCTGATCCGGCCAGATCCAAACCCCCGGGGCTTCATGCCGCACAGGAAATAGGATTCCCGGATGGGAGAAAAGAGAAGAGGGATGTGATTATTATACGTACCGATTTAAAGGATGAACTGCACTATTCACTGATCGTGCTTTAGCTTTTGTTCAGCCAATCGATGATCTCCTTGGTGTCGGGTTTCTTTCTTGGAGGCACATGCCCCACCAGGTTCCCCTGCTCATCGATCATGTATTTTTGAAAGTTCCAGGCTACGCTACTGTCCTCCACACCATTTTCAGATGCTTCTGTGAGCCATTTGTAGAGGGGATGTATCTCATCACCCTTTACAGATATTTTTGACATCATGGGAAAAGTCACACCGTAATTAACGGTACAGAAGGTAGCAATATCTTCGTTGGTACCTGGTTCCTGGCTGGCAAAATCGTTGCTGGGAAAACCAACAATCACCAGCCCTTTGTCCCTGTACTCCCGGTATAACTTCTCCAGGTCTTCATATTGCGGTGTCAGTCCGCACCTGGAGGCTGTGTTGACCACCAGGACCTTTTTGCCTTTGAGCTGGGAGAGTTTGAAATCTTCCCCGCTGATATCCTTCACGGTAAAATCATGGAAGCTTTTCCGTTCCTGCGACATGGCTGGCAAGACAAGCATGAGGGTGATCAAAAGGAATGTAATTTTTTTCATCGTTTTAAATCTAAGAATTATTACAAAATAACAACCGTGCCGATCCCTTGTTCACTGGATCTATTTTTATGATCTTTACAGGGTCATGATCAGGCAGTATGAGATCAAAGTATATGGCCGGGTCCAGGGTGTTGGATTCAGGTATGCAGCCCGTAACCAGGCCAGAATACTCGGTCTGAAGGGTTGGGTGGAGAACCGTCCCGACGGTTCGGTTTATGCCGTGGTGCAGGGCCATCCTGAAAAATGCATGGCCTTTTTCCAGTGGTGCAGGGAGGGCCCGGGATACGGTTGGGTCGAAAGTGTGGATATCTCTGAAAAGGACCCGGAAACTTTGCAAGGTTTCACAGTGAAATATTAAACCTTTTTTCCGACAAGGGCAAGGAGACTGCCTGTAGCAAGCCAGAGGGTCAGCAAGAGGATCAAACCCGAAAACACCCCCAGCAATACCTCACCTTCCCTGATAAAACCAGCCAGATTGTTCACCATGGCCCACAGGGTCATAGCCAGGATCAAAACCATGGGAATCAGCGTGTAAACCAGGGAGATTTTTTTCATATAAAAATAGACAGATACCACGCCCAGTGCAAGTGCGGCCATCAGCTGGTTCAGGGAACCGAACAGCGGCCAGAGGACCATGGCTCCCTGTCCCCCCGGTTTAAAGAAGGTCATTGCAGCAGCAGACACTACCACCACAGCAGTGGCGAAATAGCGGTTGTGAACTGGCCGGGCGATCCTGCCCTGGGAATTTGTAAAGATCTCCTGGAGTGAAATTCGTTGGATCCTGGCCGCTGAATCCAGTGTCGTATTGGCAAATGAAACGATGAACACCACAACAAATGCAGCTCCATATTGAAGTGGCAGACCGAAAGATGAAAACAGGTTGGCTGAACCGATGATAAATGCATCCAGTTTGGCTGTCAGGCCGCTGGCCGATGACCAGGAAGCATAGTGGTGTTGATAGGCTTCCAGACCGGTAAAAACATGGCCATCGATCTCCAGGCCCATACCAAGGCCTGCACCTGCAGCCACGATCACAAGAACGGCAAGCAGACTCTCCGTGATCATGGCACCATAACCCACCGCCAGGGTATCCGGCTCTTTGTCCACCTGTTTTACTGTGGTCCCCGAACTGGCCAGGGAGTGGAATCCGGATATGGCCCCGCAGGCAATGATGATGAAGAGGAAGGGTGCCAGATCAGGCACATCAGAACCGGTGGCAAATGCGGCCTGGTTGATGGCCGGTGCAGCAAGCACAGGATGTGCTATGATCACACCCAGGATCAGGAATGCCATGGCCACCAACAGCTGGTGGGAATTGATATAATCCCTGGGCTGCAATAGTTTCTGAACCGGGATGGTGGAGGCAAAAAAGACGTAGATAAACAGGATGATGCACCACACCACCACAGAAGTTTGGTGGTCCCACGGAAGAGAAACGGGGAAGCGTACGCCGAGGATAATAAAACCATAGAGCATGAGCAACGCAATAATTGAATAAACCAGGTCGCTCTTTCCCCTGCGGATCTGCCATCCAAGCCAGACCGCCACTGGAATCTGGAACCAGACAGGGATCACCGTTTCAGGGTACATGACAAACAAGGTACCCACAATCATGGCAAAAACTGCAAGGACAATAAAAAGAAGCAGCTGCATAATCAATTGCAGGGCATATCTGGAGGAAGGACTGATGATTTCGCCGGTAAGTTCCCCGATGGACCTCCCCCTGTTCCTTCCTGATACCACCAGGGTGGTGAAATCATGGACCGCCCCCATGAAGATGCTGCCCAGGAAAACCCAGAGAAATGCAGGCAACCAACCCCATATGATCCCGATGGCCGGACCAACTATGGGACCCAGTCCGGCTATCGTGGTAAAATGGTGTCCGAAAATGATATGACGTTTGGTGGGCACATAATCCACTCCGTCCTGTAATTCATGAGAAGGCATTTTCCGGCCATCGGACAAGCGGAGGACCCTCCTGCCCAGGTATCTGCCGTAAAGCCTGTAGGCCAGCACATACCCGATGAGTGAAAGGATGACCAGGAGCAGGCTGTTCATGATACTAAGATAAAAGTTTTACCTCTAATTCACCACGTACACCCACCCGGTCCCCCACGATCACCACACAGGTCAGGATCTCCGGAATATGCGCAATCCTTTCCAGTACCGGTTCAATATCTGAGAGATCCCGCACTTGGTTGGCCAGTGCAGTGGCCCAGGCATCGGCCATCGGTGTGCTCCTGGCGACTACGGTTAGTGCATCGGCTTTTCCCCTGCTGAAGGAATGCCCCAAAGTGCCACTGGAGGTACATACCCCCCACTTACCCCCGGGAATGAGCAGGGCCAGTTTCTCTGACAGGGCTGAGGATCCTGCGTAAATGACCGATAACAGGTCAGACCCGTTCCTGATATACAGGTCCCCCCCGTTCTCAACCACCATTTCCGAAATACCGAAGGATGCATCCAGTTTTCGGGCAACCGCCTCTGCAAACAATCCGGCAACTGCACTCATGGGGCCTGTGCCCGACTGAATGCCGCATTTGTACATCAGTTCCAACTCAGGTGAAAAGCCGGGAAGCCCATCGGGAACAGGAAGTGGCTCAAGGCTGCTCATAAATCCCGGGTGGGATGCATCATGATCAGACAGAAGTTTATAAAGCCTGATCTGCTCCTTGCGGCTCAGGGCCGGCATGTCTGGGTGAAAGTCTTTGTGCGGTACCCCAATCAACAGGTCTGATTCCCTGAAGACGGAAGAAAAGAACCGGAACCGTTCCGAGTTCATCCCTTCTCTGTATAAGCGGGGCTGGTACAATCAGTTGATGCCAAAATTCAGTTCGAACAGTTGCAGCGGACAAGCTTTGATACAGAGCTCACAGGCCACACAAAGATCGGGCGAGAACTTCAGTTTTCTTGAAGAGCTGTCCATGGTCAGCGCACCCGGAAAACATACAGAAGAACAGGCACCGCAATGGATGCACTGATCTTTGTTGAAAAGGATGGTCTTCATGACAGGCGAGATCTTTACCTGCTTCTTTTTCAGGTAAACAAGTGCCTCGTCAACGCTCTCTTTTAAACCGCTCATTTCGATGAGCAGGTTTCCTTCCTTCCCGTGGGTAATATCTGCGTTGAGTATGTTCACCTGCACATCATACTCTTTGATCAGGATATAAGTGATGGGTTCATTGACGGTTTCGGCAGGAAAATGCAACACCATTCTTTTTTTGACTCTTTTCATGTGAACTGATTTTACCTGACCTCAAGAGAATTCAACCCTTTGCCTGCAGGAAACATCTCAACCGGTTCCGACAACAGGAAACTCCCTTTGCTTATCTTCATTTTTAGGATATCAGCAATCTCCCTTGCCTTGTATATACTTGACATAGAAGATGTTTTGATCATTTTTCCATTTAGTTCAATTTCACCCGACACCAATCGATCATAATTGACCCGTCCCAGTTCGGGATGATCGGGATGACCATAATCCAGGATGCGGGTAGTGATCTGGTCGTTGCGGATCATTACCCTGGAAGCCATCTCTTCATCCAGTACCGGTATGGGGATTCCGATTCCCACAAACATGGATACGCCATACTTTTCATAGTATGCTGCCTTAATAAATGAGGTACTCATCTGGCGTGCATCACCGATCACCGACAGGGTAGCCGCATTGGAAACCGGAATTCCGAACTCATTCAATTCAGCATCGGTTTTGAACTGGGTACCGTACCACCCTACATAACCGGTGGCACCTCCCAGGAAGATTCTGGTTCCCATTCCGATTGTACGCAGTTCCGGGTCATTCAGCAGGGGGCTTAACTCCCCCGAAGTGCTGTAATTGGCATTGCCCAGTTTGGGAAGAAGGCTGCCCATGTAAGTATACCTGATCCGGTTGGAGGTGTTCACTGCAGCCGGATAATTCTGATATGCATTTCGTGGATTGAACATCATCATCTCGTTGATGTTCTCCCGGTTGATGGTGGTATGAATATCCCTTCTGGGATAGCAATCGGTCCCTTTGGCATGGGCAATCAGCTCCAGGTCCTTCCCTTCTATAAGCGCTTCTATAAGGTGCGCCCCTCCGTAGCATGGATTTTCAGGATGGTTCTCTGTGGCCCCGATATAGAGATCCACTGCAGCGATCCCAGTAAAGACCGGAACCCCGTTCAGCGTGGCTTTCTCCATCCGTATGGGTGGATTTGAATGCCCTACGTTAATGAACATGCCAGAGGAACACATGGGTCCGAAAGTGGCTGTGGTGACCACATCCACCTTGCTTGCCACCTCAGCCGGCGTCATCTCCCTGCTCATGGCAGAAACCTCCTCGGCAGTAAACACAACAGCCTGGCCTTTTCTTATTTTGTCATTGATCTCCCCGATACTTTTATGGACGGCCATGCAAGCTGAAGTTTAAATTTTTTCAAAATCACCGGAGGGAATCCATCCTTCCCTTCCGTCAATGATCCGGATGTTCTGCCAACCGGTAAGCTCTTCATTCACAACCACCTTTGTTCCTTCATGCAGGATAAAAAGTTCTGTACCTGACTGGCTTGGGGTGCTTTTAACAACCACCGAAGGGGAAATAATGATCGCGTAACCAGGATGAACGATGCTGCGATGCTGTGACAGGGCTGATGAGAAAGTGAAAATGAAAAAGATCAGACCTGTCAGAGCCGCAAAAAAACCGGCTTTTTTCAGAGCCAGTCCTTTGGTAAACAAATATAACAATAAGGATGCAAGTATGAGCACAAAGCCAACAAGTGCCATGATACTCCAGGTTTGCTCAGGCAACAGGTGCACCACTGCAGAGATCCATCTCCTGATAAAAAGTTCCGGAACCTCCTCAAAAGCATCCACAATATATTTTGATACGTATTCCAGGTTGTAGGCCGCATCCTGGTGGGAAGGATTCATTTTGAGTGCTTTTTCAAAATAGAGCACAGCATACCCGATATTGTTGGAACGGAAGGCTGCATTCCCCATGTTATAGTACAGATCTGCAGCCTCATATCCCGAATCCAGAATCTCCTTGTACTGCAGGATGGCATTTTCGAACGCTCCTTTTTCATAAAGCTCGATGGCTTCTTTATAGAGCGAATCGGTGGCGGCAGACAGTTGGATGGTTCCAACCAGGAGAATCAGGCATATATGTAAAAGCTTCATCACAGGCTGTTTTCCAGGTTTCTGATTAATAATGCGGCTTCTTTATAGAGCTGATTGATGTCACTTTTCTCTGAACTGGGAGCAAAACGGGAAAATTCACTGTCATCCAGGATCCTTGAATACTCCGTAAGCAATTCCTCTTCCACTCCCCTGGAAGCCAGTTCGGTAGTGATCACTTCCCTGGACAAAGCCGAGGTCTCTATATTCAGTTTATCTGCAAGATATCCCCAAATGGCTTTCCCGATCTCTTCGTAAAACCGGTCCACGTCTCCGCTCTTCCTGTATTTCTCAGCTTTTTTCAACCTGCTTCTGGCCGACCTGCTGGCCTTTCTGTTCCTCACCAGCCTCAGGTCCGTATTTCTTCTGGTCATGATTTTAATCAGGATGAAGACCAGGAGCGCAAGAAGGGCCACCAGCAAGAACAGCAACCTGTACCAGACCTTCCCAAGCAGGGAGCTTGCGATGGGAGTCAGTTCCGGAACCGGTCTGATAATATCCCGGATGTCCGTTCCGATGTTGTCCACGTTTTCATGCATCACCCCGGGAATATAAACAGCCCCGTTGCCCGCTTCAGCCTCCCCTTTCAATACGGTAAAACTAAATTCATCCGTAGTTTCCGTCATGTATCTCTCTTTGGAGGGATCGAACCAGGTAAACTGAATGGGAGCGATCCTGAACCTGCCTGCATGCCTTGCAACAATTGGGTATTCAAAGGTCATATCGCCGCTGATCCTGTTTCCGGAGGTGCTGATATCCAGCGTTCTGGATACATCATACAGGTCATGATCGAGGGGGAGATTCACAAGCGGTTCACCCATCAGAGGCAAATTTCCTGTTCCATGGATTTTTACCTTCAGACTGAGGGCCTCATTCACATCAATCTCATTGGCCGACAATTCAGCTTTCATCGTAAAACTGCCCACTGCCCCGGTAAATCCCTCAGGGGCGCTGCCGGGAAGTGGTTTGACGTTGATGGTAACGGGACTGGTGGAAAGTGTGGCCGGCACTTCCTGGACCCCGCTGAAGAAGGGATCATCAAAAAAACTGTCAAACACGCTGTTGCTGCTCCTTCGCTGGACCCGCTGCTGAATCATCCATTCCGACTCGTAGGGTTCAATCACAATTTTACCAGACTTCTGCGGGATCAGTATATGCCTCTGTATCACCTGGGTAACATACTGTTGTCCGTCAATATCCTGCCTTTGGGCCGCGTCATCCGGATCCAGGGATTTCTTATAGAAACCCTCGTAAGGCAAATCCTTGGCGGCTGAAGCAGGCCTTGTATTGACCCGTGTGTATACCTTTAATGCACTGACAAGCTGCTCACCCACATAAACTTCCTTTTTAGAGGGGATCACCCTGAGAAAAACCTGGTCGGAGGCATCGGTTTCCTGTGCAGATTCACCTTCGCCCTGGGAAGGCTGGCTTTGTCCTCCCGCCGGGGCAGGTTCTGATCCCTGGTTCACGCTTATCTGAACCGGATTGGTTTTATACTCTTTTCTGCCGACTTTGACCGTTGACGGGGGAATGGTCAGGGTTCCCTGCTTGGTGGCCCTCAAAATATGGGTATAGGTGACCACTTTCTCCATGGTCATTTTGCCATTGATCCATTGCGAATGGGAGGAATAGGAAGAAAATGGTCCTGCCATGAGCTGGAATCCCTCCAGCGAGGGAAGTGTAACGTCACCCTGTTCGGATCCTTCGATAACATACTGAAACTGGTCACCCAGCCGGACCATTGCCGGAGCTGTGGCACTGAAGTTACCATCCTGCGCATTCAGCACTGAAAAAGCTGAAAGCAGCACAATTGACCATATACGGTTCTTCAGATTCATCTCTGTTCCCGGCGTTTAATTTACCAATCCTTTTCAGTTTTAACCTTGGCAACAGCAGCTTTTTTCTTATCCACTTTATCCTTCACATCTTTTTCCTGTTGCTGGATGGCACTCAGCATCCGTTCGGCATCCTCTTTTGAGATCTGCAGCGGTTGGGGCTGGTTCTGCTGTTGATCCTGCTGATCCTGATTTTGTTGTTGCTTCTGCTCCTGTTGCTGGTCCTTGTCCTGCTGTTGGTCCTTGTCCTGCTGCTGGTCCTTGTTCTGCTGCTGGTCCTTGTTCTGCTGCTGATCATTGTTCTGTTGCTGCTGTTGTTGATCCTGCAGTTTCTTTTTTGCGTAAGCCAGGTTGTATTTTGTATCCTGGTCTCCCGGATTCATCCTGAGGCTGTTTTTATATGCATCGATGCTTTCCTGGTATTTCCCGGCTTCGAGCAGGCTGTTCCCCATGTTATGCCATACATGTGCCATGGATTCGGGATCTTTTGCCTGATCAACCAATTCCGCATATTCTTTGGCGGTCTCTTCGTATTTCTCCTGTCCGTAAAGCGCTGCTCCTGTATTGAATCCAGCTTCGAAAGACTGATGATTGATATCTGCCGCCTTTCTGAACTGCACCTCCGCCTCACTGTAATCCCCCTGCTCGTAGGATTTCACACCCTGACGTATCACTTTCCGCTCGTTCTGCGCCTGCAGCGTAAAAAAGAGTGACATCAAAAGGCTGAGCCACATGACCCTCGAAAACAGGCTGAAACTGATGATTTCCTTCCTATTTTTCATCTTCGCTGGTTTTAAACAGGTTGTACCTCTTCAACAGGGGATTCTTGCGGGAACGCAAAATAAATTCAAGCACCAGGAACAAAAGTGCAAATCCTGCAAAGTACTGGAACCTTTCTGCAAATTCTGAGAAGACCTTCGTATTCAGGTCCCTCTTCTGCAGCTTATCCAACTCATCCACAAGGCTGTTGATCCTGTCCCCTTCAATATATGCCCCATTCCCGGCACTGGCCACTTCCTGCAGTAATTTTTCATTAAGTTTGCTCACCACCACCTGGCCTTCGCTGTCCCGTCTGTTGGATTTGCTTCCGGGTTTTACCGGTATAGGCACTCCGTTGGGATCACCCAGTCCAACCGTATATACCCGGATCCCTTTCTGGGCAGCAACCGTGGCTTCACCCACTGCATCATCCTCATGGTTCTCCCCGTCGGTGATGACCACAATGGCCTGACTGGATTTGCTTTGAACATCTGACATCGATTCCGAAGAGGAAGAGAAGGACCTGGCAGCCAAATTGATGGCTGCTCCAATGGCCGTTCCCTGTTTGGATACCATATCCGGACCTGCGCCTGCGAGGAACATTTTCACACTGGGATAATCATCGGTAATCGGTATCTGGGTATAGGCGTCTCCTGCAAAAACGATCAGGCCGATCTTATCATTGGTCATCCGGTCCACCATCCGGTTGATCATCTGACGGGACCGTTCCAGGCGGGAAGGCTTGATATCCTCTGCCAGCATGCTGTTGGACACATCCAGGGCGATGATAATCTCACGCCCCTTCATCTCTATCTCTTCCAGTTTTGAACCTATTCTGGGACCCGATGCTGCGATGATCAGAAGTGCTGTTCCCAGCAGGAGGAGTATAAATTTCCAGTGATGGGCTGAACTGGATGCATCAGGCATGAGCTTTTCCATCAATTCACGGTCACCCAACTTTCTCAACGATCTTTTTCTGTGATTCCAGTACAGCAGATAACCAACCAGCATCAGAAGCGTGGCAAACAGGAACCAGAGAATGCCTTTATGTGCGAATTGTATCATTTTACGGAATGGTTCTAAATATGGTATACCTGAGCATCATTTCAAACATGAGGATCAACATGGCTGTCAGAAGGAAAGGGAAATACTCCTCCTTCTTCTTGCTGAATTGTTTCACATCAAGCCTGGTTTTCTCCATTTCGTCGATCTGCTGATAGATCTCCCTCAGTTTGTGATTATCGGTGGCCCTGAAATAGGTCCCATCCGTTGATTCTGCGATCTTCTTCAACACATCCTCATCAATTTCCACTGGCATGCTCCTGGTCACTGTTCTGCCGAATGCATCCTGTACGGGGACCGGTGCATTGCCCTGGGTTCCCACACCGACTGTATAAACCCTGATTCCGTAACTGGCCGCAATTTCGGCTGCTGTTAAAGGCCCCACATCCCCCCTGTTGTTCACCCCGTCGGTAAGCAGGATAATTACTTTGCTTATGGCATTGCTCTCCTTGATCCTGTTCACGGCTGTGGCCAGGCCCATTCCTATGGCCGTTCCGTCCTCGATAATACCGAAATCAATCTCCTTCAGGAAATTGATCATTACTGCCCTGTCGGTGGTCATGGGGCACTGGGTAAAACTCTCCCCGGCAAAAACAACCAGTCCGAACCGGTCGTTCGGACGGGCATTTACAAACTCAATACCCACGTTTTTAGCTGCTTCAAGCCGGTTTGGCCTGAAATCCATGGCACGCATGCTTCCGGATACATCCATGCACATCACAATATCAATTCCTTCGGTGGTTACCTGTTCCCACTGGTTGGAGGACTGGGGCCTTGCCATTGCAATGACCACAAGTATGACCATGACCAGCCTGAAAACAAAAAGCAGGTGCCTGAGCCAGATTCTTGACGATCCCACCCGTTCATCCAGATTTTCAAAACCAGACAGGGTCATGGAACTGGTACTTTTTCTCCCCCTCCATATATACCAACCAATCATCACCGGAATCAGGATCAGGGCATAGAGGAAAGCAGGGTATGCAAATGCCATGTTACTCATTATTCTCCTCCTTTCCGTCAGGCTCTTTCTTTGCTTCGGCTTTCTCCTTTTCCTCAGATCTTTCCACAAAGAACAAGGGGTATGTTTTCTGTACAAACAGGTATGCGTTGTTCATATTGGTCTGGTTTTCAAGGGGAAGCGGATCTTCCTTGGCGAATTTAACCAGGTCGGCCAGCTCAAGCAGGTCCTTCAGCATCTCATCCAGCAGGGGATCCTCGGTATTGGATTTCCGGAACGCCTCCAGAATCTCTTCAGTGGTCCGTTCCATGGCCGGGATTCCATATTGCCGCTCAATATATTGCCTTGTTATTTCGGTGAGCCGGGTATAATAGAGTTTGACCCTGCCCGACTCCCAGAGTTTTTCTTCCCTGAGTTTATCCAGTGACCTGAAAGCAACAATGTGAGCAGGTTCCTGTGGCCTGAGGGAGAAGATCTCGGGGTCCTTCCTGCGCTGCCTGTACATCCAGATAAGCGCCATGACCAGCGTACCCACAAGCCATACGCCACTCCCCAATGCGAGCCATGGGAGCACCTCTTTCAGGGAAACAGGTGTATTCACGGGCGGTTTGATGGCCTTGATCTGCTGGGTTGTATCCACCGCAGGTTCATGGACCCGGAGGATCAAAGGCATGCTGAGGGCCGTATCCAGGCTGTTGTTGAATTCATAGATAACCTGCTGTGACGGGATCATTTGTACCCCTGCTTCAAAGCTGGTGATGATATAGGAATGATCAACGACAATCCTGTCATCCACATGTGATGTGTCGGAAGCATATTTGAAAAGTACTTCAATCTCCCTGCAGAGGGTATCCCTGATCACGGGCATCTGAAATGGAAGCTTGCCGGCAGCTTCCACATGAATGGTGAACAACACCTGGTCACCGATCATCATGGAATCGGCACTGAGACCGGACTTCACACTGATCAGCTGGGCCTGCAATGAAACAGTCCCAGCCAGCAGGACCATCCCTGCCATATGGTTCCAGTGTATCTTCATCCTATCTTTTCTTAAATAACCACATCAAAGGTCTCACATAATCGGCTCCTGTGCGGATGGATACACTGTCCACCCCTGCACGGGTAAAGATCTCATTCATCATCTCCACATGGCTTTCCCATTTCATGACATAGCTCTCCCTGACCCTGCGGTTGGATGTATCTACCCAGCGCTCTCTTCCCGATTCCGCATCCTGTACCCTGACAAGTCCCACCGCCGGAAGCGAAGCCTCCCGCCTGTCGTAAATGTGCAGGGCCACCACATCATGCTTGTTATTGGCCACCTGGAGTGAACGTGCATACCCTTTGTCCCTGAAATCGGATATGACAAATGCTGTACACCGCTTTTTAATGGCATTGGTAAGAAAACGCAGGCTCTCGGATATATCAGTTCCTTTGCTTACTGGTTCAAATTCCAGAAGCTCGCGGATAATCCTGAGAATGTGCTTGCGGCCCTTTTGGGGAGGGATAAACTTCTCAATCCGGTCACTGAACATAATCACTCCGATCTTATCGTTGTTTTCGATGGCCGAAAAAGAGAGCACTGCAGAAATCTCGGTAATCAGATCCCGCTTCAGGTGCACTTCGGTACCAAAAGCTCCCGACCCGCTCACGTCCACAAGAAGCATGACCGTCAGTTCGCGCTCCTCTTCAAATACTTTTACGAAGGGATGGTTAAACCTGGCGGTCACATTCCAGTCTATGTTCCGGATATCGTCTCCGTACTGGTATTCGCGTACTTCCGAGAATGTCATACCCCTTCCCTTGAATGCACTGTGATACTCCCCGGCAAAAATCTGCCTGGTCAGACCCCTGGTCTTGATCTCAATCTTCCGTACTTTTTTTAAGAGTTCTTTTGTTTCCACCGCGTGTTAATCAGCCTTTACTTCCTCGCTTTGTTTCCTGGTTTCCCGGATGGTAAAATACCACTCCTGCCTGATCAGCTCTATCTGGAAGGTGTCAGATCCGACCTTGTATTCCCAGTTGAATTCTCCCGTGCGTTCAAATTTGCTGTTAAGGTCCTCCTCCATCTCCCTGATCTCGGAATAGTCGCATATGATCTTGGAGGTCTTGCATATGTCATCATCGTCAAAGTAGAGAATCCATGTCTTGGTTCTCATACCGTTGACATATTTCAGATAGTTGAACTGTTGTTTGATGACTGATCCATCTTTTCTGAAATCCTTGTGATCCTTTTTCACCAGTTCCACCACCTCCTCTTTGGGCAGTCCAACCAGGTTTTGTGCATCTGTAGTAATGCCGAATCCCGTGATGATTCCGATGATGACCAGTGCTTTTTTCATTTCAGTCTAAGGTACTTCTACATTGTTCAGTATCTCTGATATAATGTTCTCCGTGGATATGTTTTCCGCTTCTGCCTCATAGGTCAGCCCGATCCTGTGCCTCAGTACATCATGGCAAATTGCCCTTACATCCTCGGGAACCACATATCCTCTTCTCTTTATGAACGCATATGCCTTTGCAGCCCTTGCCAGATTAATACTGGCGCGCGGGGATCCCCCGTACTGGATTAAGGGCACAAAGTGTGCCAATCCGGCCTGTTCAGGATTCCTGGTGGCAAAAACGATATCCAGGATGTAATTCTCGATTTTCTCATCCAGATAGACTTCCTTGACAACTTCCCGGGCTTTCATGATATCCGCCGGTTTCAGTATCTGCATTGCATGGGGAAATTCACGGGCCAGGTTTTCCCTGACGATCAGTTTCTCCTCCTCCCTGCTGGGATAGGTGACCACCACCTTCATCATGAACCTGTCTACCTGGGCCTCAGGCAGCGGATAGGTCCCCTCCTGCTCAATGGGATTCTGGGTAGCCAGGACCAGGAAAGGGCGTTCAAGCTTGTAGGTCTCTTCGCCCAGGGTTACCTGCTTTTCCTGCATGGCCTCCAGCAATGCACTCTGCACCTTTGCAGGAGAGCGGTTGATCTCGTCAGCCAGGATCAAATTGGCGAAAACGGGTCCTTTTTTTACGATAAACTCCTCTTTTTTCTGGCTGTATATCATGGTACCCAACAAGTCAGCCGGCAGAAGATCGGGTGTGAACTGTATCCTGCTGAATTTGGCATCAATGGTATGGGACAGTGTGGTGATGGCCAGCGTCTTTGCCAGACCTGGTACTCCTTCCAGCAGAATATGTCCATCCGACAACAGCCCGATCAGCAACCGCTCCACAAGGTTTTTCTGACCCACGATAACCTTCTGTATCTCCAGGGTGATCAGATCCACAAATTCACTCTCGGTCTTGATCCTTTCGTTGAGTTCTTTAATATTCACTTCCTGACTCATGTGTGGCTTCTTTATGGTTAATAATCATCTCTTTAAATCCGTCGCTTTAGCGGAGGACAAAAATAGCTGTGAAAATGACCAATAGAAAGGAATGTGAGGTTAAAAAATGTTAATAAAAGGGTATTTTTATAAATTGATTCGCATTTATGCCAAGGTATTTCATCCATATGGCCTATGATGGCACAGCTTATCATGGCTGGCAGGTACAACCCAACGGGAAAACAGTGCAGGAGGTGATTCAGCATGCCCTCTCCATGCTGCTGCGGCAGGATATAGCAGTAACCGGGGCCGGAAGGACCGATACGGGTGTCCATGCCTCCTTCTTTGTGGCCCATTTTGATCTCCTGCCCGGCGGGGATGCCCAGGTGAACGGCGAGTTTTCGGGGCCTGATGATGAACGCTTCCTGTTCAGACTGAACCGCTTTCTTCCCGAAGATATTGTTGCATACAACATCCGGCAGGTAGATGGGGATTTGCATGCCCGGTATTCTGCTACCTACCGTACCTACCACTACCACCTCTGCACCGTGAAGCCTCTTTATAACCGCCATTACAGCCACTTCATCTACGGACCGCTCGACCTGGAAGAGATTGGAAGGTGCTGTAAGATCCTGCTGGACACCGAAGATTTCACCAGCTTCAGCAAACTGCATTCAGATGTGAAGACCGGCAATTGTCATGTGATGGCTGCAACGTGGAAAGAGGTGGAAAACGGTTACCTGTTTGAGATCAGGGCTGACCGCTTTCTGAGGAACATGGTCCGCTCAGTGGTAGGAACACTCCTGGAGGTAGGGCAGGGAAAACTGGACAGTGCGGGTTTCCAGTCGATCATCGAATCGAGGGACAGGGGAAAAGCCGGACAGTCAGCTCCGGCACACGCTTTGTTCCTTGTGGATATCGGATACCCTGATTGATCATCCTCCATGGTCATCCCATCTGATCAGCGAACGAAATGCCTCCGCACCATCTTCCTCCCGGATCCCCACCAGAACATGGTGTGAACCATTGGCAGAGACCACCATGCCGGGAGAACCACTGATGGTAATCATATCTCCGAATTTTGTCTCTTTCATGAAATTGATCTCAAATTCATGTATCTCCTTCTCCCGGTTTCCAATGAACATGGCTGTATCAATACTCCACTCCATGTATTTCACATTGTTCACATGGCCTACGATGTCAAGGTCTGAATATAATACACGGTGCCTGTTCAATTCCTCCAGCTGATCCGGAAGCCGGATCTTCTCCAGGCTTCCATCAAATACCGGTGCTCCGTAGATGATCCGGGCATACGCATCAAGTTCTTCCTTGGGCTTGATGGGCCTGTGTGTATTCAGATCCACAATCAGCCACCCGGTGCTGGCCGCACCGATCTCTTCCCCCTGTTTATTCATTACCCTGAAATCCCTGACTGCAAATAGTTTATCCACCCCGCTGGGCCACGTTTCAATGGTAATCCGGTCATCCCATACCGGGTACTTCTTCATCCGGATCTTCATTCGGGAAAGCAACCACATGGTTTTCCGGTTTTTCATATCCTCATACCCGAAACCAAGTTCGTTGGCATGGTGGTAGGCAATCTCCTGGAAATAGTTGGCCATGGTGGTAAGACGTGCCTCACCCCGTGGATTTAACTCGTAGGATGAAACCATGAATTCCTTTTGAAATGAAGACGCCATATCAGTTCAATTAATAAGCCAAACCCTGAACCCCCCAAACCCTTACCTTTCTTTGTTCCATATCTCCCAGGAGGCTTCCGCCTGATAAACCAGCATGTCATATCCGTTTACAATGGTGGCTCCCTGCTGTTCACCGCGGGACAGGAACAGGGTCTTTTCCGGGTTGTATACCAGGTCAAACAGCAGGTGGTCTGTTGAAATTGCATCGTACCGGATTCCGGGACACGTGTCCACATGGGGATGCATCCCCAGTGGTGTGGTGTTGATGATCAGGGAATACGCTGATATGACAGAACGGCTCAGATCCTCATAATTCATGAAGCCCTCTCGCCTGCTGCGGCTGATCACACGGTATCCGATGCCCATTGCATCAAGTACAAACACAACCGCCTTTGAAGATCCTCCGGTTCCCAGAACCAGCGCTTTTGTGTGGTGAGGCATCAGGTGCTCCTTCAGGGAGCGTTCAAAGCCTATCACGTCGGTATTGTGTCCAATCAAGGACAGTCGTCCGTTTATTCTGCAAAAAGCAATGGTATTCACAGCCCCGATGGTCCTGGAGGTTTGATCCAGGGCATCCAGATGCGGAATAACCATCTCTTTGTAGGGTACAGTGACGTTGAGCCCCCTCAGGTCCGGTTCGTTTAGAATCAGCTCCCGGAACCCGGAAATACTTTCCAGAGGAAAATTCCTGTATGATGCGTCAATCCCCTGGTCTTCAAACTTCCTGGTAAAATAGGAGACTGAAAAACTGTGCCCAAGGGGGTATCCGATTAAGCCAAAGCAAGTCATAATAAGTGCCTGGTGCACAGTACTAAGTACTTAATACTTAGTACTTAGTGCTTTATTTTAATGGAATCTTTAGTCAGGACAAGTTCAATCAATACAATCAGGGCGATACCTATGACGGCCATCAGGATGGCCATCCAGACCCGGTCATCAGCATTTCCCAGTGCAGGCATGATGTTCTTCTCCACAAGCGGTTTCACATCTCCTTTTACGATGATGGTCTGAAGCGTTTCCTTCCAGGGCCAGATTTTATTCAGGGAACCAATCATAAAACCCACCAGGACTGCTATGGTTACATCATGGTGCTTTTTCAGCAGCCATGAAAGCAGGTTGGCGAAAAGCACAAGCCCGATCACAGCGCCCGACCCCAGTAAAATCAGGTCCAGGATGATCCTTTCATTGACCGCATGAAGGGCAAATTCATACTTACCAAGCAACAGGAGAATGAAACTACCCGAAATGCCCGGGAGAATCATTGCACAACTGGCCATGGCACCTGACAAAACCACAAACCATGAGGCATCAGATGTTGTTGCCGGTGTAACACTGGTAATATAGAATGCGATCCCGATCCCTCCCACAAGGGCTACCAGAATGGGATATTTCCATTGGGGTATTTTTCTGGAAACCACATAGGATGAGGCAACGATAAGACCGAAGAAGAAAGACCAGATCAGAACAGGCTGGTGTTCCAGAAGATACTCCAGGAGTTTGGCCAGTGAAAGTACCGAGATAAAAACACCTCCAAAAACTGTGAGAAGGAAATTCCCGTTGACCTGCTTCCACAGGGATTTCCACCTCCCGGTGAAAAGCAGCCTCATCGCGGCCAGGTTAATGTTCTTAATTGAATCGATGAGCTCTTCGTATATGCCGGTAATGAATGCAATGGTACCACCGGATACACCGGGGATCACATCAGCAGCTCCCATGCCCATACCCCGCAGGAGAAGGAGCAAATATTTTTTAATGTTGGTTTTCAAGCTTTATAATTTTCTGAATTGGAATTCTTCCGGCAACACATCGAAAAATGTATCCCCACGCATACCACACCTTAAAGCCTCAAGTGAGACTACCTCTGCAGGGGCTATATTGCCAAGGTTCACATTGGGCCCGATCAACTTGATGAACATCGTCTGCTGCGCCTTGTTGGGGGCCTCCCACAACACATTATTGACAGAAATCTCCTGCATGATCCTTTCAATCAGTTCACTGTTTGCCGATCCGTCCGACTGGTACAATCCGATGGTCCCGCTTTCCCTGGCCTCTCCGATGACCTTCCAGGCTCCGGCTTCAAGTTCACTCTTCATAAATGCTGCCCAGTTGTCATTGGATATCTCCACTCCTCTCACCTTGCTGCCCACTTCAGAAAGCACCTGGAATTCGCCTGACAGTAGTTCGATGCACCTGAGTTTCTCGTCCCGTTCCATCCGGATGGACCCGTCGGATACCTCCACAAGCGCCAATCCTGACCCGGACACGAATCTCCGGTAATCATCAAACTGATTCCTCACGAAAAACATTTCGAAGAGCGTTCCTCCAAAATAGGGCTTCAAGCCTGCCTCCTGGTATAATTTCACCTTCTCTTTCAGATTCCTGGTGATCAGGGCAGTACCGAAACCAAATTTCACAAGATCAGTATAGGGAGCACTTGATTCCACAAAATTTCCGGCTTCAGTCAGGCTCAAACCTTTGTCCATCATCATGGTAAGTCCATGATCCCGGTTTCCGGTTGTTCTTTCCGGAATATGATCGATATTATAATTCATCATATGGGTTATTTGTATTGTTTGATAATCCGGCCAATCTCACGGCTGCAGGAACCTTCGGGAAAATGGTATTCAAATTCTTCGACAAGGGACTGATCCACCTTCAAAGCCTCCTCAAGGAACCTGCGCGCAAGTTTCTCCTCCCCTAATTTCAGGTGACAGATGGCCATCTTTATCCTGATCTTTCCCTCTCCGGGGTGGTGAATATAAGCTTCCCTGAGAAATTTAAGAGACTGCTCAAATTCGCCCTCTTTCATCAGAAGAGCCGTTAGTGCTGTCCAGCCTTCCAGGTCATCTGCATCTGTACGGGTTACAAAACCATAACATTTTACAGCTTCCTCATTCAATCCTGAATCTTCATTGGCATACCCCAGGTTCATCCAGTAATCGAGGTTGTTGTTGTCAAATTCGATGGCCTTGAGAATATAGGCAATCGCTTCCTGGTGCATATTCTTCCGGGAATAGATCATCCCCGCCCCGAACCATCCTTCGGGATCGGTATTATCCATTTCAATCACCTTCTGAAACGCAGCCAGCGCATCTTCAAGCCTGTCTATTTGTTCGTAACAATCCCCTATATAACAGTAAGCCTGGGTACTTTCAGGCTCAATTTCCAGGTAATCCTCATAAGCTTCGATGGCCTTTTCAAATTTCCCGGCACTCACCCAGACACTTGCTTTGTTAAAGTATGCCGATGCGTAATCCGGATTGATGGCAATGGAGAAATCATATGCTTTCACAGCATTCTCAAATTGTTCCAGCTTATGATATACGATTCCAAGGTTGTACCACACATTATCTGAAAAGGAATCCAGATCCAGGTACAGATGATAATATTTTATACTCTCATCGAAGCGGTGAAGCCTGTCATAAAAATATCCCAGGTCGTAAAGTACCGAAAGGTTATCAGGCTGCTGTTTGTATGCCTGGATCAGGTATTTGATGGAAAGTTCGTAATGCCGGACATTTTCAAAAGCTATGGAGATATTCAACAGCGCTTCGAAGGTCTCATCAGCCGAGATCTCAAGGGCCCTGTCGAACTTGGCTTCTGCCTCTTTCAGTCTGCCCAGTTGACAAAATGCTGTTCCTCTCAGAAAATAGAGTTCCGGGTTGTTCTTCTCCCAGGAAGGAATCTCATCAAGCAGGGCCAGCGCCTTTTTCGGTTTGCCCTGTTCGATGTATATATGGACAAACTTATAATTGATCTCTACGGATGTGGGGTGCTGCTTTTTGCCCAGGTTGGCTGCTTCCCTGGCTTCATCATACTGCAGATCGTCCAGGTAGTAATCGATGATCTGTTCGAACTCCTCTACATCAAAAAAGATGGACTGGACACCACTGCGCATATCTTCATACTTCCTCAACAATACCTGGAACTCCTCATTCTCAAAAACCTGTTCCCTGTTCTCACTCATCTATGTCCTTATTTTGAAGCTGTAAAGATAATTGATATTTGTAAGATAATTAAATCTCTCCCCCTCCCCCGAAGCCGGGGCCAAATAAATATCAACTTTTTATTAAGGATTGCCACCCCAGTGACCGATCGGCAGGCCATTGATCACATAAATACCTGATTTCGTGTGAACCCGAACATAAGACCATTTCCCAAACACAGTTGTTTATGAAAGCTACAGCCATTAAGCTTCCGGAAGGGTACCTGGAATTGCTCCAGCGGAAAAGATATAGCCTAAGTACCATTAAAACCTACACAAACTATTTTCTTCAGTTCAGGGAACACTTCACAGATTGTGACATCAGGAGCATCAGCCACAATCAGATCAATGCATACCTGCTTGAACTCGTGATAAAAAACAGGATCTCTGTGAGCCAGCAGAACCAAAGGATCAATGCCATTAAATTCTATTATGAAAAGGTAATGGGCAGGAAACGGGAATACTTTCAGATCAGCCGACCACGTAAAGAAAATAAACTACCCACGGTTCTAACCATTGAAGAGCTGGACCGAATTTTCAAACTCACAAAAAACCAGAAACACAAGTGCATCCTGATGACCATATATTCAGGCGGTCTCCGTAGAAGCGAACTGATCAATCTGAAAGTCCGTGACATTGATTCGGAAAGAATGTTGATTAAGCTCTGCGGTGCCAAGGGTAAGAAAGACAGGTATACGCTGCTCTCTGAAAGGCTGCTGACAGAGCTGCGAATCTATTACAAAGAATACCGGCCAGGAAACTGGCTTTTCGAAGGCCAGGACGGTGGAGCTTACAGCCCAACCAGCATAGAAAGGATCTTCCGGGATGCTGTACACAGAGCCAGCATAAGAAAATATGTAACCCCGCACAGCCTGCGCCACAGCTTTGCCACGCATTTGCTGGAACAGGGCACCAACCTCAGGTATATCCAGGAATTGCTTGGCCATTCAAGCACCAAAACCACCCAGTTATATACCCGCGTGGCATCCAATGCCCTGATGAAAATCCGCAACCCCCTCGACACCAACCTTCCATAGCTCCCACCCTCTCAGCCATTGCCGCCACAACATATTATCCCATTTATTCCCGCTATAGCCAATATTCAATCCCTCTGCCTGCTCTTCACCAAACAAGCACATACCCACCCACCAGGGCCCAATAAAACCAACAAATCCATCCCCGCCATTACATTTCTTCCTAAATTAGTAGGGTAAAACAAACACAACTAAAATCGAAATAAAACCACCACGGTACATTTAACGGTGTTAGGCCACATATTGTTGATTTAGAATTAATAGGAATTTTTTGGTAAATTTGCGCTATGACGAATTATCGAGAAATAGTAACAATAAATCCGGAAAAGAGATTTGGGAAGCCCTGTGTGCGGGATACAAGAATCTCTGTCTTCGATGTGCTTGGATGGTTGGCATCAGGCATGGGCAATACTCAGATTCTGGAAGACTTTCCGGAATTGACCGCTGAGGATATATCAGCCTGTCTCTCCTATGCCGCGGATAAAGAGCGAAAAATAAGAATCGCTTCATGAAGCTACTGTTTGATCAAAATATATCTTTTCGAATCACAAAGATTATTTCTGACCAATACTCAAACGCCAAGCAGGTTAGAGAGTTAGGACTTGAAAACTCAACAGATTTGGAGATTTGGGAATATGCAAAATCAAATGGTTTCACGATTGTTACTTTCGATTCTGATTTTTACGATTTAAGTGTTGTCAATGGTAGTCCACCTAAAATCATTTGGTTACGGATTGGAAACTCATCCACAGAGAATACTGCCAATGTATTACTTGACAATATAGAATTGATAAAGGATTTTGTGACAGATAGAAGTTACGAAGATCTTTCATGTCTTGAAATAGATTAATACGTGGCCTAACATTGTGTCATATGCCAGCTTGTCTCTTTTAAAAAAAATTACTTGCCCAAATTGGACTTCCTTAACTTGTAGTAAAATGTTAGTCAAGCAAGCCCATTTGGGCAAGCAAAGAGCCAAGCCAGCATATACACTGAACCGTTCAGTCGCATTCTCCCATTCGGTCGACTAAAATCTCTTCGTGCTTCGCACTCCCGGTATTTTAGGAATGCGACTGAATGCCTCGCTAAACCAAATTGCTTAACTTACATATCGTAAACCGACCGATGGTCGGCATTGAGCAAAACGCAACAGAACAAAATGCTAAACGCAATTTGGATCCGCCCTTGCGGGCTTTACAGTCTGCTCGAGCAAGCTCGGCAGCCTTCGCCCTCAGTTCGGAACTTCGTTTAGCGAGGCATTGGCAGCAATTTAAAAAACCAAAAATATGACTAGGAATATTATTCTAAAAACAGGACTTTTTATCTCAATAATTTCTTTGATTTTCAACACCTATGTTTTGACGAAATCTGAGAGTAAAAAAAATCAGTCAATTGATAGAATTGATTATTATCGTATAAAAAATATTTCATTATATAACGACCTCATTGCTGCTGAACAACAAAAATTCTTTGCAGATTTTTATAACATTTGGCTTATTAATTTTTTTAAAAGTAAAACGGAAAATGATAGCATTAACACTCATATTTTACTTCAAAGAAGAGATGCATCTTTTGTAAAATCAATAAATTATGCCTTTAACTCAACTGTGTTAGACCCAACAGATAATTGGGATGAAAAAAGTATGAATAACGTAACCCAATATGTTAATTTATATAACCAATCAATTAAATCACCAGCATATAATGGTTTTGACAGTTTAACATTAAAACAGATAAGTGCTGATTTTTCAAAATATGAAGTTGCACATGACTCATTAATTCGAAATAATAATAAAGAAATTTTAAATTTCAAAAAGGAAAATAATAGATTAGATAAACGATTGGCTTGGTACAAATCTTTAGGTATGATTTTTCAAGTAATAGGATTAATTCTAATATTTCTTAAAGACAGTTTTAAAGAAAAAACTACTACCAATAAATAGGACTCTGAATGGCCTGCAAGGCCCAGCGAGGAGTCGGTGTTGAACTACACCCGCCGGGCCCTGCAGGGCGTTTCCACGCGCAAGATGAAGCGGGTTACCGAAGAGCTGATGGACAAGGAGTTTTCTTCGGCCACTATTAGCCAGTTCGCCATGAAGCTTGATGCTGAACTGGATGCTTGGCGAGAGAGGGCATTCACCAAAGAGTATCCGTACATAGTTGTTGATGCCCGCTATGAGAGCTGCCGGGTCGATGGAAAGATCATCGATATAGCAGTCCAGATAGCCATGGGGATCGATTCTGAGGGCTATCGTCATGTATTGGCATTAGATACTGCCTGGTCAGAGAGCGGTGATTCCTGGGACCGTTTCATCGGCGGATTAAAAGAAAGAGGATTGCGCGGTGTCAGGTTGGTAACAAGTGATGACCATCCTGGGATCCACCCAGCTATAAAGAAGCATTATCCGGGAGCAGTATGGCAGCGATGTCAGCGTCACTTTACGGTAAATGCAACAGACTTGGTTCCTAAAAGCCGGCGGGACGATGTGTATCAACGCTTGAAGCAAGCATGGGACTGTGAAAAGTTTGAAGATGCGCAGGCTGTTTTGGATCAGCTTGCTGTGGATTACCAGAACAAGTATCCGGCATTGTCTGAACTGATCTCGGAGCATGCCTGGGAGACCCTGGGTGTGTATCATGCTGCTCCGCCGGCTCATCACCGGCGCTTGCGCACAACCAACATGTTGGAGCGGGTGAACCAAGAGCTCAAGAGGCGAAGCCGGGTGGTTAGGATTTTTCCTAATCCTACAAGTTGTTTGAGACTGTTCACGGCCTTGCTGAAAGAGTGGCATGAGGACTGGGCCTATGGGCGAAAATATTTGAATATGGACCTGCGGGACGAGTGGGTGGCTGAGCGGCGCGCTCACCCCCAGGACCGCGGTCCTGGGGGTGAAATCTCCTTTAAGAAGGAAAAAGAAATAACTGTGGCTTGATAATTTTACAGAAAAAAAGTTGCACTACCAATACTGTCCCGGCAATATTTTATACATATTGTTAGGTTTTCGTGCATTATTACTTATAATATTGTGAAAGATATTTTCCTGTATGGCTCTTTTTACAATGAATCAGATTATCAGGAATACCTTCAAACAGAATTTCACCCCCTTTTATTCCGCCTTCAGGACCAAGATCAATTACCCAATCGGCATGTCTGATAATATCCAAATTATGCTCAATCACAACTACTGTATTATTATTCCGGGTTAAATCTGAAATTATTTTGAGTAATTTCTCAACATCAGCCATGTGGAGACCAGTTGACGGTTCATCCATCACATAAACATTACCTTTCTTATGAAGTTCTGATGCCAATTTAATTCGCTGGGCTTCACCGCCCGATAAAGTACTTGAAGCTTGCCCGAGTGCAAGATAACCCAATCCGACATCAGACAAAATCTTTAGTTTTCGGTTAATTTCGGAGGAATCAAAAAAACCAATGAGGTCATCGATGGTCATTGTTAGAATTTGATAGATGTTTTTATCCTTGTATTTTAACTCCAGAACATCATTGGTAAATCTTTTGCCATGACATTCATCGCATTCGATTTTCACTTCATCCATAAAACTCATCTCATAGCTTATTGTACCAAGTCCCTTGCATTTAGGACACGCACCTTTTGAATTAAAACTGAACAATGAAGCATCAGAATTTGTCGCGGCAGCAAGTGCCTTCCGGATAGCATTAAATACTCCAATGTAAGTGGCAGGATTTGATCGTGAAGATTTGCCAATAGGAGATTGGTCAATTATTACAACATCTTTGTGTTCTTTCAGAAAAACATCATTTATCAAACTGCTTTTCCCTGATCCGGCAACACCTGTTACACACGTTAATACTCCTTTGGGAATTTTTGTCGATATGTTTTTTAGGTTATGTAAATTTGCATGATTTATTTCAATGTACTCTGTCCATGTTTTCGGTTTCCTGTCTAACTTCCCTTTATTTTTCAGAGATGTGGCTGTTATACTATCTGATTTCTTTAAACCGTCATAATCGCCTTCAAATATAATTGTGCCACCCGAAGTTCCTGCTTTTGGTCCGATATCAATAATATGATCGGCACATTTAATGATGTCAGAATCATGTTCAACAACAAAAACACTGTTACCTTTTTCTTTAAGCTGTTTCAACATCTCAATTAATCTGTCTGTGTCACGTGGATGCAAGCCAATAGAGGGCTCATCAAGGATATACATTAAATCAACTAAGTCGCAATCAAGCTGACGTGCCATTTTTACCCGTTGACTTTCACCACCCGAAAGTGTCGCTACTGAACGATTAAGTGAAAGATATCCTACGCCAATGTTTATTAGATGCGAAAGAATTTGTTGCATTTTGTTGACAACAGGCTCTGCAATATCACCATTTATAGATTTCAGAAAAACGCTTAGTTCAGTAAATTCCATATTAATCAAGTCCGGAATTGTTTTACCATTAACTTTCACCCTTCTGGCTTTTTCATTTATTCTGGAACCTCCACAGGCATCACAATCTGAATAAATAAAATACTTTTGGTAAGCGTTTCTTCTTTCTTCTGATAGTTGATCTTCAGCCTTGTTAATATGAACTCGTTCAAGTTTTCGAACAATCCCTTCATAGTTTTTCATATACACTCCGGCACCATGTTTCTTTTCAATAGGAATTCCTTCTGCAAAAAGAAAGTCGTTGTATTCTTTCTCGGAAAAATCTTTAATTTTCTTATCTACATCAAACAAGTTTATGCTTACTAGCTCCCGCCAGTTCCAGGCACCCACTTTATGATCGGGATGGTCAATAGCCCCTTCTCTTATTGTTTTATTCTTATCAAGTATTTTATCAATGTCTATTTTTATTTTCTTTCCCATTCCCCTACAAACAGGGCACATTCCTTCAGGATGATTGAATCCAAAAACAAATGAAGGTCCAATAAAACGATCTCCACATCTCGAATACAATAGCCTGAGATAAGTGTATAATTCTGTAGCTGTGCCAACAGTACTTCTCAAATTCCTACCCATTCTTTTTTGGTCGATGACTATGGCAGTAGAAATATTTTTTATCTCGTCAATATCGGGTTTAGTAAGTTTTGGCATTCTGCTTCTAGCAAAGGATGAAAATGTCTCAACCAACTGTCGTTGAGCCTCTGTATAAATGGTGTCAAATACCAAAGAAGACTTACCGGAGCCTGATACACCTGTAAAAACTACAATCTTGTTTTTTGGAATTTCCAGTGAAAGATTTTTTAAATTATGCGTTCGTGCATTTTTGATGATGACATTTTTGTGATCTTTTATTGCCATGGTATACTAATAATATTATTACAGAAATAAGTCAGTCCATGTAATTTTCGCTTCTATGAAAAAAGCAGGTCTTTTTGTCTGTTGCATGAAACCTAATGGGGCGCTAAACGAAGTTCCGCAACTGAGGGCCTTGCCAGGGGAGCTTGCTCACCTGGTACTAGAGCCCGCAAGAGCGGAATAAAATTGCGTTTAACGGATTGTTGAAGAACGTTCATACTTAGCTGATACAAGTTACAGCCTTTTTGCCAACAATACTCTGTGTGATTCAAATGCGATTTTGTTTGTGTGTGCCCAGCATAAGCATGAGCACGCTACTGAAGGCTCTGAATAAATTCGTAAAATACAAAACCGTTAGTAAGTAAATATTTTGTCAACTTTCTACAGCAGCAAGCAATCGAGCCAAGAAAGAGATGCGTCAGGTATTGCGTAGTTGGAAGATACATTTACGGAGTGATAAAACACTCTTGGATATATCCCGTATGATCAATCCTATGCTTAGAGGATGGATTAACTTCTACGGCAGATACTACAAATCTGAGTTGTATTGCGTCTTCCAGCATCTGAACCGCACATTAGCAAGATGGGCTATGCGGAAATACAAAAGGCTTAGAGGTCACAATAGGCGAGCGATGTTCTGGTTGGGTAAAATTGCCAGTAGGGAACCGTCGCTTTTCTACCATTGGAAATGGGGCATTAAGCCTGCGGCTGGACAATAGGAGCCGGATGAGCTGAGAGGTTCACGTCCGGTTCTGTGAGAGGCTGGAGGTGAGATCCCTCCGGACTACTCGACAGCACTTTTGTGGTGAGGTAAATTTCCAGCACCACTGGCCTTTCGATCTGACCGAGTTGATCAAGTTCCGCAAGCGAATTTTGTAACATTTGTTACATCTTGACAGATCTGTTTCACTTATCAACATTGTACCGCGACACGCCCTGCTTCGATAAAACTTGTACCCGGATAGCAAAAACCACGCCATACCCTCCTTGCACCGTGACAGTTTTCTGGCCCCGCTGGCGCGGGGTACCAGGATTCAACCAGGTGCTTGCGTCGGGTAACGCCCACTAAATTATACCGCCGGGCCATTCAGCACCAATTCTGGCGTGAAGTACTTCAAATGTGGTAATTTTAATAGCTTTGCATAAAACATAACAATGACCCAGCAAGAAATAATAAATATTATCCTTGACCATTTAAAAGGCTATCAGCCTGTTAGTGTGGGCATATTTGGGTCGTACGCCAGAGGTGAAAATACTGAGAATAGCGATATAGATATCCTCGTCAAGTTTAAAGTAGCACCTTCACTTCTTACTTTAATAAAACTTGAAAATGAACTCTCTGACTTGCTTAGTATCAAGGTAGATCTAATCACTACTGGTGCTATCAAGAACAAGAGAGTTCAGAGGAGCATCAAAAAAGACCTTATCAACATTCTGTGATGGTAAAAGATGATCTGGCTTATGTCGAGCATATACTCGATTGTATAAGAAAAATCAAAGAATTCAGTGAAGGCATATCGTTTAAAGAATTCTCAGGTAATGAGCTAGTACAAGATGCCATAATCAGAAATATTGAAATGGGTATTAAATTTACTATGACAATATAGGGTTGCAAATAAAATTGTATTTATTTCTTGTTTAGACTGAGGTGGCTTGTGCGTATAAAACCTGGCACAACTAATCTCAATATGATTCTCAATTTTCATGGAATAGACTAAACTCCTGGCTCTTATAAAATTACGCTAATTTTGGCTGAATATCCAAGAAATATGCCTGGTATTTTGTTGGGTAATGCTTGGATGATGGATTCTATCAGTCTTCTGGTCCATTATCCTGTTTAGCCCGGATAGTATGGATAGGAGCACAGATCAATGAACATATCCCACACATCCATGTCTGGTGGACCGGCGTTCACCTGCGGTGTTCTTACGTGTGATGAATTTCATCCCAAGCAGATTGAATCTGACAAAATGTCCATCGCAGGTGGTCTTATAGCAATCGACGATGGCCTTATATCAATCAACTTCCGACTTACATTCATGTAAACCCGTTGGATATTCGTCTCCTCCGGTCGCAAGCCTGTCTGCGGTGAACTAATGTGAATTGCCGGTAGGCTTATGTCGTCTGTCAACCGTCACAAGCCATCTGTCAACCGTCACAAGCCATCTAACAACCGTCTCAAGACATCTGACAACCGTCTCAAGACATCTGTCGGCCCACTTATGCGAATGGACATACCACTTATGTCAGCCGGCTGCCGGCTCAAGGCATTTGTACGTTTTCAGAAGTGAATGCCCAGCATTCCCAAGCCATCGTGCAACAATCACAAGCCAATGATCGGCGCGCTCAAGCCTTCTGCATCTGCATCATAGATGCTTTTCGACGGGAATTGCTGTTTCTTTTTGACGAATAATTACATTTACAGATTGTGATGTTGCCTGAAGCCCAAATGATAATAATAGAAGGAATTCTCAGAAAAGTAACGACACTGGCAATAGCAATAGCTTTGTCCGTTTCCATATTTGCCCAGGAAGTCGAGTTTGAGCTTCAATGGGGAGGTGGCAACACAAAGATGGAAGTCCTGAAAGAATATGGCCATTTTGTTGACAGAAGGATTCCCATTGAGGCAAAGATAATTGAAGAGTACCCTCCCTATTTTTATTATCAGCCTCAGATATCCGTGCATATCAGAAGATTTAGAGTCGGGATAGCAAATACATGGCAATCCTCAGGCTCCAGGTATTCTTTGAAAGACTATTCAGGAGAATACACATTTGATACACGGATTAAAATGAATGCTCCGGCACTCTTTTTCGGAGTGGTTATAAATCCTGATAACAGATTCCAAATATCCATCAATAATGAAGGGGGAATAATTGTTTCAGGTTTAACTCTGAGCGAAGAGCTGACTTTGGATTCCAGACAAGTGTTAAGTGAATCATTTGATTTTAAATCAACCAATGGTTTTATTGAACCCGGGGTCAGGTTCGCTTATGGCTTCGGCTTCCTTCGCGCTGTTGAAGCTTATATCAGCCTTAGTTATCTCAGGCAGTTTGAGGGAAAGGGGTTTCATTGGACCGATGATGCCGAAATTTATTTATATACACCGGCCTGCGGCCAGATTAACCCAGACTGGAGTGGTTACAGAATCGGGATAGGCCTTACAGTTAATTTAAGCCTGCTGTTATGATAAATAAGATCTTATTGCAAATCAAACCTTAATCCAGCTTTTGCAATAATGGTATTCCCGGATAATAGATAGGATTCATCAATATTCGCAGGAAGAGAAAAGAGCAAGGTACCATCCATAAGATCATGGATGTTTATTTTTCTTTCTCCCTTATCCAGAACTAAAAACCTTTTAGAAACCAGGTCAATATACATAAGACGATAGTCTATATTCATTGTGAATGGATAACTTGATAATACAGAGAAGTCCTCACTATTACGGAAATACACTGACTCTCCATCAAAATGGATAATCCTGGAAGGAATTGTATTGTCAAATAGAAACCTGTCGGAATAACCGGAAAAGGCTTCATCAATAGTGTACAGTAATTTGAAATTTCGTCCGTCAAATTCATATACATACAGGTCTTCGTTCGCTGTATGAAAGTAGTACCTGCGATCAGAGCTAAAACGATGGTTACCAATATCCCGAACTGTAGGAAATCCACTTTCGCTAAATGTTGTGGTATCAGCGATGGCTGCTTCTGATTTTTTGAAGAAGTAGAAATTTTTATCGTCCTGAATTATTATTTCATCCGACTCATCAAAAATATGAGCGGTTGTTTCAGGGTTGTTTAAATCAATAGAATACGTGGCTTTTTTTAATAAATTATTTGATTCTCCACAATACATTTCGTCATGTTGACATTCAAACAGGCAAAATTCCTTCCTGGAAGGAGACATAAAGAGTTTAAAACTATTTGATTGAACCCTTGGCCCCGAGTAAAGAGAATCCACAATCCTGTCTGAAACCAGATCATATGCCAATACATTGCTGTATTTCTTTTGGAAAATCAGCCTTGATTCATTGGCTAAGGCAAAAATCCCATCTTGCTTGATATCAGCAATTTCAGTTCCTATTGTTACTTCGAAGCTGTTGCTATACTCAAACCGGTTCTCAGTGTAAATATCAGATATTGATACTGGTATGTTGATGAGCGCAAGTTTTCTATGTTCCGCAAACCGGAGGATTCCTGAATCCCAAACCGTTTCTGTTGCGCTTAAAGTATTCAGATCCTTACCAGAAGCCAGGTCATGGATGATCATTCCCGATAACTTCTGAAAGTAGTCTTTTCTTTTCCATCGTAAAACATAACTATTATTAATGATATCAAGGTAAGGGATGGGGATATCCTTTTCAATTGAAAAAGAGTACCATGGATATTCGGTTAAATCACGCTTATCTATTACAGATATTTTATAGAATGCTGCTTCACCGATGTAATCCGGATCCGAATATTCAAATGTTTGGCTAATTGTTGAACTTAACAAAGGGCCTGATTTGTTCCCGAGAAATTTGGAAACCCTGTATTCAATATTGTTGAACGAGCACGGAGGCCAGCTTATGGATAAATCACCATTCTCATTATCTGACTATAATGTAAGACTGGCAAATCACCACTGCCCATATTAAAAAAAGACCAGTCATTGCTGACCATAGCATACGCCTCGGCCTCAAGCAGGTCGGCAATGCTTCCGGAGTTGGTACTGGTTATAACTTCAAGATGAAACTTGTGTTCTCCCACTACAAGTTTGTTTGGATCCAAAAGAAACTCACCAGTTCCGGAATTAAAAGAAGCATATTTGGTATGATCCACCGTAACTGAAGTTTGTCTAATGATATTGGGATCAGCGTCAAGTTTAAATTTGATGATCAATGGCTCGCTGAGCAAGAACGAATCTCTTTCCAATGTAAGTTCAAGTATGGTAATGTCCGGGGGCAGGGGAAGAGATTTGGAAGTATCCTCATAGATCTCTTCAATGTCGTATTGACAGGCAGTCAACAGTATGAACAGAACGATGATTTGGATTGAGAATGAAAACCGGAAAGCGTTCATAAAATATAATGCTGTCGACAACAGCACCAAAGATAGTATCTTTGGTTCGACGCACCAGAAACAGAGTGTTACTTTTTGCAAATCAATGAGTAGAGGAAGCAAAGTGGATATGAGAAAACAAAGGACATGCTGCAGAGATAATATCTAATTTTTATCAGTTATAGGTATCATTCGTCAATCTCAATTTCTGTATTAATGATAATTCTCCACTTAGGATCAGTCTTATGCCCGGCAGTTTTTTTGCCAGTGCTTATGGGTTGACGGAAAAAATGCAGATTGAGGTCCTTTGAAACTTTCAAAAGCTTATCTGCTAGTTGCTCTTCTTTCAAAGCATATTCAAGAATATATCCAAGTCTCTGAATTGTAGGCACAGAAAATGATTGAACCAATTCACGTTTGATTTTATCAGGCTGCATGCTTTCTGCCAATTCATTCAGTACAGTGCTGGCTCTGCTTATACCGCCGATTCTATTGTTGTAATAAACCAGGTCAAATGCGGTCATTTCCGGAGAGGAAACTTTAACATATCCGGTTTCAGTCTTTCGGTTTTCCACGAACTGTATCGGAATCTTCTTTTTGATGATATAATTTATTTTTATCCCTTTCTTCTGTGTGGCAAGTTGTTTTGTTGTAGTAAGGATAAAGAATTCCTGAGCTTGTTGATGTGCAGCTCCATATAATGCAGCTGCACTTAACAGTCAGGAACAGATCAGCAAAGTGAAGTGAGTGATTAGTTCTTTCAACTCACCAATTTCCTCCTATTCTGCGAGAAACATTGGCCCCTATTACAAAAGTCAAGTATCTGACTTATCTTTTTGGGTAAATGTATTTGCGTGACAATCTCTGATCGAGCCCTGTTTCAATGGTAGAAATAATTTATGTTGGTCTCTGATATTTTCTAGGTTCCTATTTATTTACTGCATAATTTTATAATTGCTGTTCTTAAAAAGACGATTATCAGTGGGTTAAAATGAATCGATTTATGATCAAAATATATTTTAATCTACAAATATGCTTTTAACCAAACTACATATTCCTCCCGCTGGAAATAATATCGTTCACCGATCCGAACTTAATGAGAAATTGGACACCGGTCTGAGTCGAAAACTGATTCTTGTTTCCGCTCCTGCCGGATTTGGCAAAACAACAGTTGTAAGTGACTGGATTAATCAACATAAGATCCCCGCAGCATGGTTCTCACTCGACAACGGGGATAATGACCCTGCTGTTTTTTTAAGCTATATAATTTCAGGTATTCAAAGTCTTCATTCAGCATTTGGGGAAGGAGTCCTCAAACTGTTATATTCGCCCAACAGGCCATCTGTAGAATCAATTGCCAGCCTGTTAATCAATGAAATACTCGATATAAATCAAAACTTTTTATTGGTATTCGATGATTTTCATCTGATTAAGAGCAATGAGGTATTAAAGTTAATGACCTATTTATTAGAGCATATTCCAGGTAATATCCACTTAGTAATCCTGACCCGCTGCGACCCGGCTCTTTCTCTTTCAAGGTTAAGAAGTCAACAACAACTTGTTGAGTTGCGTTCATCAGACCTGAGTTTTTCAGCAAATGACATTTCCGTATTGTTTAATAAAAAGCTGAAATTAGGCTTATCTCTTGACGATGTTTATGCTCTTGAAGCAAAAACCGAAGGCTGGATTGCAGGCCTGCAGCTGACAGCCCTATCGATGCAGGGCCGTGAAGATATTTCCGGATTTATCCAGGACTTAAAGGGAGATAACCGCTTCATCATGGACTATCTTATGGAGGAGGTGCTGAAGATCCAGACAGATGACATCAAGGAATTTTTACTGCTAACCTCTATACTGGAACAAATGTCTGCTCCCTTATGCAACGCTGTTTTGAAAAGAAACGACAGTCAGTTTATTCTTGAAACGCTGGAGGAAAATAACATGTTTGTGATTCCATTGGATGAAGAGAGAAACTGGTACAGGTATCATCACCTGTTTGCAGAGTTATTAAAGCAAAGACTGCATTTAAGAGAAAAAGAGGGCATTATTGAACTTCATAATAAAGCAAGTGAGTGGTTTAAGAATAATGCCATGCCCTTATTCGCAATTGAACATGCGATAGTGACAGAAAATTTTGAAAAAAGCATACTGGTTCTTGGCGAAATAGTCGAGACCATGTGGAAAAACGGACAGCATGCTGCTATTATGAAATACGGTGATATCCTGCCTGATAAAATCATTGAAAAAAGCGCAGATTTTTCTTTATACTATGCCTGGATTTTGATTATCGCCGGTCAGATCCCGAAAGCCGAACCTTTTCTGGTGACGGCCGAAAATATTGCAAAGAAGATACTTAATAATAAAAATTCATCAGAAGAAGATATTCAGTTTTATAAGAAACTGTCAGGAAAAATTTTCGTTGCATTTGCATACCTCTTCTCAGTAAAACCAGACCATGAGAAAACTTTCATCTATGGAAAAGCAGCAATGGAAAACCTCTCAGAGGATGATCCGTTGTGGTATAGCTGGGGTTGGTACTCCATTGGTATTGCAGAGATGTCCCGGGAAAACTTTAATGAATGTATAAAAGCTTTTGAAAATGCACTGGCGTATGGTAAAAAATCAGGTAACATCTATCTTATTTCTACTGTTGCAAGCAGGTTATCTCCCATTGAGTCAAGGATGGGGCTTTATACATCATCCTATAAAAGGTGCTCCGACCTTATAAGCTTTATGAAAGAAAGCGGGTATTCCCAAATTACAAAATCGGAAAGCACATATGCCGGGGTTTATTCAATGTTGGCAGGTATAGAATCAATGCGAACAGATTTCGATGATGCTCTCGAAAACATTAAAACGGCTTATCTCTTATGTAAAAACGAATCAAATAATTCTATCAAAGTGCATGTCATGGTGATGTACTCATTTATTTTATACGGACGTGGAGATATTGCCGGGGTTAAAAAGATGATAGATGAGGCGGATGATATTCTAAAACTGAATATTATATTTCCCTACACCATGGCGTTATATATTGCCATGAAGGGATTCATGCTGATTAAACAGAATGAACTTGAAAAAGCAAATCATTTTTTTAAAGAAAATGGATTGGAATTTGATAAAAAAATAACGTATTCAAATGATCTTGGATATTATCCCTATGCTCTTTTATTAATAATCGAAAAGAAATTTGAGGAGGCGGAGATTCTGCTTTCAAAATTATTGAAACTGGCGCAAGCCGCAAATAGAATTGAAAGGATAATTGAAACCAAAGTCATATATGCCAATTTGAAAATGGCCACAGGTGACAAAGATAAGGCCATAATAAACCTCATTGAAGCTTTGGAGGCTGCTTCCACTGAAAGCATATTGATGCCTTTTGTTCTTTATCATTCCGGGATAAGCGATTTACTAAAAGAAGTTTACAAAATACAGGCAACAGGAAAAACTAAAATACCTAAGAAGTTAATTGACAAGCTTAAACTCGCGTTGGAAAAGAGAGAAAAATTCATGAAAAACAATTTAAATTCCATGTTAAGCGATCGCGAACTCGATACTCTTAAGCTTATCGCTAAAGATCGGACTAATCAGGAAATAGCTGATAGCTTGTTTATTTCTCTTAATACAGTTAAAACACATTTAAAGAATGTTTTTCTGAAACTTGAAGCAGATAATCGTTCCAAAGCAGTTGACAAAGCAAAAGAACTTGGGATAATCTGACTTCTCTTTCAGATTACTGTTACCAGATTAATCTATTTTATAAAAATCACCCTTTCGAATCACCCTCATGGGTGATTTTTTATTTATGGGTGATGCCGACCTTTGCTAATGAATCAAATCAATTAGGATATGAAAGGCAAAACGAAAATAATAATTCAGGGACATCTTGATAAGAAATGGAAGAACATCTTTGAAGGTATAGAGATTAGCTACGAAGGCGATAATACCATATTTACAGGAAATCTAAAAGACGAAGCTCATTTGCATGGAGTTTTAAATCAAATAAGGGATTTAAACCTCAAGCTTATATCAGTTAACCCGGCGGAAGATTAACATGAGAAGAAGGTGTTTAAATAAATTTAAAACAATAATAAAAAATTACTTAAAAATTTTATTGCTGTGTTCAGCAGTAACGGGGTTATCGTCCTGTAGTGTTTCTTTACCTCTTAAACAAAATCAAAGTAATGAAATCTCAATCAATAACACATCTCAGATTGAAGCACTGAATAGAGAAGAATATAATGTTTTGCGAACGACCACCGGAAGTGCGTCTACATCGAGATTTTATATACTTTTTTTTCCTTTAGGTAAGTATAAAACGAATGTTGAATTGTATGAAAATGCATATTATAAAGCCGTTGATAATTTACCAAATGCAGATGCACTTATCTTGCCAAGACAAGAAATTAAAAGATTCATAATTCCACTTATTTTGTTCAATTATAGCAACAGGGAAGTAACAGTTTCAGGAGTGGGAATATCTGTAAAAGATAAAGTTATGGAAAATATAGATTCTGATGTGCCATTTTCAATAGCCAGAGACTATTGTCTAAAAACCACCCTTAAAAGTAAACAACTTAGTAATCCTAAAATAACTACACAAAAGGAATTTGAAAGGATATTTCAAAAATCAACAACAATGGATGAAAATAGCAGTCCGACAAGTATTGATTTCTCAAAACAATATGTGATCGCAATCGTTGATAGAGCCACTAAAAATAAAACAGTTATAAATGCAGATAATCTAAAAGTCAGAGGGGATGATATGACTCTATTCTATAAAATTGAAGAAGGAGAAAAACAAACTTGCAAGATACAACCGTCAATTATACTTGTAATTGACAAAAAATATCAGGGGGAGATAAGGTTAAAAAAAGTATAATAATAATCCAGACAGTCCAATCAAAAATGAAAGCAATGATTTGCTGACAAGCAACTTTTTAAGAGAGCATCCCTGACTGAAATTGTTTCATCCTTTTAAAAATTGATCTTCATTTGTCAAGCTTTGATTAAAAAATAGATGGACTTTTCATATCTTATTGAACGGTAACAGGTGAAATACATCCGTCAGAACAAATAATTGAAAAACTGGCAGTATGACCATTTTGTGTAACAGTACAATCAAATGAAGCAAGATTAGGCGCGCAACCTAGTAAATCATTGATCATTATTGGTGCATTTACTTGACTGATCTTGCCTTAATCTCATTTATAGCTTCTTGTGCATAATGTTGGTACTCTCGCCAATAATCTTTGAAATCAGAGGAGTTGAGCGGCTTGTCTGAAATCTTGCTGAAATCCTCTTTGCTTATTTTTGATGCTTTTTGCAATGGTCCAAGCGCTTTTTGATTACCAATAATAGCTAATAACTCTAGTGCACGGAGACGCAAAGAGGAGTTACTGCTTTGTATAACATGAAGGGCTGCATCAACAGCAGGGGCACCTATCCGCTTCAGAGCATCATAGGCAACGAACCATCGTTCACTATGTTCTCCAAGCTGTTCCATATAAGAGCCAATTTGGCTTTCAATTTCAGATTGTGGTTTATCGCGCTCCGTTTTTAATATTCTGGCTTCATTTAGCCAATACTCTGTCGATTCGCGCATTGATCCAGCGCCTCTCCGCAGCACTTCTTCGAACTCCCGGATTGCTTCATCGAGACGATCCTGGGTTTTATACATTGCACCGAGCTGCCAGCGTGCCCATGCATCATTGGGATCTATCCCTAATGCTTGTTGAAAGGCTTTAATGGCTTCTTCTTGTTTGCCTGACTTTTGATATTCTATCCCCTCTTTTGTGTAGTCTTGTGCGCTTTTATCACGAAATATTACTTCTTTCATTGATTTTGGCGCCGGACCCAGTTCACGGATGCAATTCGGGCAACGAAACAATGTACCTCCACCCAGTGTTAAGGGCTCAACACAATGCAAATGAAAATAGCCCTGGCATGATTCACAGTAAGCCGCAAGCTTAGAAGATTTATCCGGTATTTGTTTCCAACCTTTTGTTCCAAGTTTGGCAGGGTAATGCACGCTGCCCGTTGCAAGTTTTCTCACATCAGCAATGTCCGCTGTGATAACTTCAGCATCTTTGCCGCACGTCGCACAAATACCCGGTATAGTATCAAACGTTGATAACTCAGTAAATTCATTGCCTTGCATGACAATGAATTCCACATTATTATTTTGCGGATGCTTATGATCAGACATCCCGGTTCTGCGGAATATTTTCTTTATGATTGACATTGTTTTCCATGATTACTTTTCCCCAAAAGAACTGTCGTATTTTTAAACTGACACAGCCACCTTATGATCAGATAAAGAATTAGAAAACCCTCATGGCGCGTAAATACAAATCACCAACCTTATTAACAGAATACTGGCCTCCATCATCGAAAAAGGGGCTGTCATCCCAGAAGTTTTGAGCCCACACATTGTCCTCATCAATCTGCGAGGAACTCCAGTAAAGGAAGTCTGAAAAATTGCCCAGTTGTTGAACATGAAGATTTTGATACATCAGGTCCAGTTCATCTTTTGATGGTAAAAACCAATCACTAAATCCATTCAATTCCAGCTGGTCGCAGATACGGGCTGCAATGCCATTAGCGGAACAGCTATTCACTATGGCAGTGGTATTGGCCTGACCGGTACCAACAGCAGTACTCGTTCCTGTAACAAAGGTGCCTTCGCATCCCCATACGATATTTTCGGAACTCGTCTGGTCATTTAGAGCGGCTACATAACCGTGTTTCTTCGTACCATCCACGTAAAAGACAATACCGCCACCATAGCTCTCACCAATTGCATAAGTCTGAGAGTTGTCATCATCATCATCATCTTTCTCGCAGCTGCCTGTAACAACGATAAGCATTCCCGCGATAACGAACGGGTAAATCCAAATTTTGCCATTTAATTTCATGTCGATTTAATTTTAAAATAAACGAACTTCTGTTTGTTCATCTTTTAGATTGATGTCCTTGTTTTTCTATTGTGTTGTTTAATGCGGTGTAAAAAGAACTTTCGCAATGAGAGTGAAGGCTCCAGAGTCAGCTCTTGCAGACTTTTAAGCCCAGAGGTACAGATCCGAATTGCATGTAACGTCATCGTCCTGGAACGTTGAGTTTGAAGTTGATTCATTATAAAATCAAAAGCCCGGAAATTACTGGCAAATAAAATAGCGATTTGGTCAGGCGCCGTATTCGGGCAAATTCTTTTGGGTGCCAGCGTTGCGGAGCAACGTGCAGCCAATAGTCCAGCGAACGCTGAATGTACCCGAACGGAGGAATAAATTCATTTATTTTTCTTTTGGCACGTAATAATGTAACAACACTTTTTGTCCTAAAATACACGAAGTTAACTTACAATTAAGTCAATGTCAAGTTCTCAAAAGACTTTTTGACTGATGGATGGGAGCACAGATTGATGAACAGCTCCCATATGTCCATATCAGGTGGTCTTATATCAATCAACTTCCGACTTATGTTCATGTAAACCCGTCGGATATTCGTTTCCTCCGGTGGCAAGCCAATGATCGGCGCGTTCAAGCCTGCTGTCCATTATTGACATCTGTTTAACGAATTGCTTGACATCAATCCGGCATCAGGAAATCCAGGAAGTTTTCCCTGTATATCACCTTGAATTCAGAGTTTTGATAGGTTTCAGACCAGAGTTTCGGAGGTTTCAGGGTAACTTCCATATACCAATATGTTATCCAATTCGGCAAGGACACCCATTCTGCCTTTGCTATCCGCCAGCTCAATCATTGAAACAGGAAAGAGTGTATTGACCTTCTGCCTGCCTGTCAGGGGTTCTCCAATTTTACCAGAAAGATCGAAAGAGGAAGACCCGCTTAAAATAACAGTAATCTCAGGATGATGATCAATAAGAAGCCTGACAGCCTCATTGAATTTAATATTTCCTGGAGGTTTACATCATTTCCATCACCTTTGAAGATCAGCGCGTCATTTTCTATCATTTGGTTAATAAGACTTGTCTTGCCAACCTGCCGGGATCCGCACAGGACAAGTACTTTCCCTTTCTCCATCATCTGATGGAACTGAGACTCATTTGTCCCTGATAGATGGCTATATTATGTCCTTCGGGCCCAAAATTTTTTAGAGATTGACCATGTTTTTACTTTTTTTCATTAAAACGAGCGGGAGGGTGCTGTCGCACCTGTAGATCCCAAATCTAAAATGGAGGTGGATTCTAAGTAATTCTTCGACATCAAATGATTTGTAAACCACAAAGCTAAAACTATTGAGATGAGATGCGGCAGAACCAGAATTCAATATCGCCACTTGTTAGCCAGTGATACCAGGGTCAGCATTACCGGGACTTCAACAAGAACACCAACAACTGTCACTAATGCAGCGGGTGACTGTAATCCAAAAAGAGCTATGGCTACTGCTACAGCCAGTTCAAAAAAATTACTTGCCCCAATCATTGCTGCGGGAGCACAGACAGGATGGGGCAGTTTAAGGAACCTGCCCCCAAACCATGCAATGAAGAAAATGAAAAAGGTCTGGATCACCAGGGGTATTGCAACAAGAAGTATGATCAGGGGTTTTTCAATAATCGTGTTGCCTTGAAATGCGAATAGCAGAACCAATGTTGTGAGCAGGGCCAGTATTGAAACGGGTTTAAATCTGGGTAAAAACTGATCCTTAAACCATGCTTCTCCTTTTTTCTTTATCAGGGTCCTGTTGGTAATATAACCCCCGGCCAGGGGGATAACAACAAAGACCACCACACTGGCAACCAATGTATCATAGGGGATTTTTATATCAGTGATGCCTAATAACAATCCTACGATGGGAACGAACGCCACCAGTATGATCAGATCATTGATGGAAACCTGCACCAGTGTATAATTGGGGTCCCCGTTGACCAGATAACTCCATACAAAAACCATTGCTGTACATGGGGCGGCTCCCAGAAGAATGGCTCCGGCGATGTACTCGCCAGCCTGTTCCGGTGAAATGAACGCAGCATAGAGCTTGGTAAAGAATATCCAGGCAAAAAAGGCCATGGTGAAGGGTTTAATCAGCCAGTTTACAACCAGGGTGAGGATGAGGCCCCTGGGACGTTTACCGACATTTTTCAGGCTTGAAAAGTCGATCTGCAGCATCATGGGATAGATCATCAGCCAGATCAGGACAGCAACCGGCAGATTGACTCTGTATAGCTCCAGATCGCTTAAGAAACTGATGCTGTCGCCGGCAAAGTGGCCGATAGCAATCCCTGCCATAATGCAAAGGGCCACCCAGAGCGTCAGATATTTTTCAAAGAATCCGATAGGCTTATGTTGCTTATTCATACGAAATTCCACTTATAGGATTATTTTACTGCCTTGACTGTAATGCTGTATATCCCAATCCTGTTCTTTTTAAATATCCGGAGTTCTTCCAGGGAGATATAGTTCAACAGGATCGAATTCGGAATAAGGATTTCCTTCTCTTTCTTAAGCTCAAGATGATGAAACCCTTGTTTTCGAATGAGATCCAGATATTCTTCCTTCTGTAATGCACCGGAGATACAACCTGCATACATTTCTGCTGCTTCCCTGAGTTTTACAGGAAGTTCGCCGGTGATCACCACATCGGAAATGCAAAAATGCGCACCCGGTTTCAATACCCTGAATATTTCACTGAATGCCCGGGCCTTGTCCGGAACCAGGTTCAGAACACAATTGGAGATGACCACGTTGAAGGAGTTATCCGGAAGTGGCATGCGTTCAATATCCCCTTTCACAAACTGAATATTCCTGAATCCGGTCTTTTTTAGATTCTCCCTGGCTTTTTCCAGCATTTCATCGGTGAAATCAACGCCTGTGACCGAGCCTGTTTCACCTACAAGTGTTCTTGCCACGAAACAGTCATTGCCGGCGCCTGATCCGAGATCCAATACATGGTCCCCTTCCTTGATAGCAGCGTATTGGGTAGGAATTCCACAGCCCAATCCCAGGTCTGCATCCGCATTGTGTCCTTCAAGCTGTGTGTAATCATCACTGAAGATCGAATAATCCATATCCTCGCAGCACCCGGGGCTTCCACAGCAGGAGGACTGGTTCTGGTTTTTGCTTTGAGAGGCTATTTCCCCATATTTTTCCTGGACTACCAATTTTAATTCTTCGGGATTCATAACTCAGGTTTTATTTTATCTTCAAATAGTCTGAAAAAGGCATCCTTTATCTCGTCTCGTACCCGGTAATATTCGCTCTGGATAAATTCCGGCGTTCCCGTGGCATGGGAAGGATCATCGAAACCTATATGCAAGCGGTGATTTACTTTTCCCAGAAATGCCGGACAGGTTTCGTTTGCACCTCCGCAGACCGTGATCACATAATCCCATTCGTCGTCCAGGTACATTTCTACCTGGTCAGAGCTATGATGGCTGATATCGATCCCGATTTCTCTCATCACTTCCACTGCTTTTGGATTCAGTTTTCCAGAGGCTTCGGTCCCTGCACTGGCCACCTGCATGCGACTGTCGAAGGATTGTAAAAACCCATGGGCCATCTGGCTGCGGCAGCTATTGCCGGTACAAAGGATAAGTATTTTCATGTTATTTACACTGATATTTGTTTATATCAAGGGAGGTCAGAAATTCTTCCAGTTTACTTTTCAGTTCCGCTATTTTTTCAGTATTCAGGCAATACCGGGTCTTCACGCCTTCAATATGGCCGGTGATCAGGTCTGCATCTTTCAGTTCGGCCAGGTGCTGGTTTACCGTGGTTCTTCCAAGCGGCAGATCGTCGGAAATATCTCCGGTGATGCAGGTATTGGTCTCAGCCAGGAACTTCAGGATACGAAGCCGTGCCGGATGCGACAGCGCTCTGAATAATCGCGCAGCCTCATTCAGTTCTTTGTCGAACAATTGGGTCTTTGCCTGTACCATATCTTTCATATTTGACGTAAATATACGGCAAATATTTAAATGACGTATATATACATTATATTTTTATGAAATGATACATGTTCATCTATCTGAAAATTTAAGACCTTTCAGCATTTTCCGGTAATCAGCAATCCCCCAAACACAAAGACGGCGAATACCAGGCTGCTGACGGCTGATCATATGGCTTATGTTACCTTAATTTTCTTTCATTAATTTGTAATGGGGATCGGCGAAAAGTTTATGCCCAAGGGATTCTGTGTGACAGGAATTGCAGCTCATCATTCCACCTGTATTGCTCAGTTTGCCCTGATTGCCGTGACATGTCATGCACTTTCTGACAGTTTCGTTATCGTGGCCATTCGTCACGTAGGTATTATTGGAGCATTCGTTCAGGACCGTCGTAATATGAGCTGCCACATCTCCTGTTAAACGACGGCATCGCTCCTTGCGCTCATCGCTTGTTATTTTATATCCACTTGTCTTCACCCAGTTGGAGTTTGACGCATGGCAAAGAGTGGAATTGGAAATGGATGATGGAGGTATGAAGTCCAAAATAGGCTCCTGAGGCTTGAACTCTGGAAGCTGGGTATTTTCATACCACCGAAAGAGTCCTTCTATCAGACTGTCCTGAATCTTTTTGTCAGTAAAGAACAGGCCTATTAGAGCTGCTCCTCCATTTAATGCTCCACATGTGGTGCCAAAACCTCCGATACCCCCGTGACCATATTTCATCATATGGAAAGGAAATGAGGCATAAGGCTCGCCAAACTTTTCAGCTAACTGAGAAACCACACTTTTGAAAGTAGCATACATACAACTTCCACTTGAATAATGCTTGTAGGCTAACTGGGCAGTTACAGCCGGATCCAATGGATCATACATCCAATCGAATTCTTCTTTTTGGTATTCCAGTTTTTGGGGTTTCTCTTCAGGCAGGTATTTTGGTTTGAATGCATTCATCATAGTGATGATGCCGGCCCCACCCGCTGCCACCGCTCCAGCGGCGATTGTCATTGCTTTACGTCTGTTCATTTTTCAATTTTTTAAACAGGTTAAATACTTTTGATGTTGAGATCGGATATTCTTTCATTAGTGGGCAATAAAAATTAATATACGTTCTTTGAAATTCTTTGTTCATCGCACTTGTAGAGCTTTATTATAGCGTGACGATTTGAATTGAAAATGTGGATTTTTGTTCTAAACAAGCATTAATCCATGAATCAAG
>JAZDPG010000027.1:0-120748 GCA_043797815.1 Bacteroidota bacterium | reverse complement strand
AACTGGTAGAATCTATGATATTCAAGAATTAGATGATTCCTATTTCTTCACAGGACTTTTTGTTGACTCGGTAGCATTCGAGAGTGATACTATTGTCTCAATGAATAAATCAGCAGATGTTCATCTTTTTAAGACTGATTTATTAGGTAATGTACAGTGGATTAGAAAGGTACAAGGGAGTGTTTATGAATATTCTTACGGCATTGATTTTGATTCGAATAAAAATGTATATATAGGTTGTCATTATGATAGCCCTTCAATTACTATTGATTCAACAGATGATCAATCAATTGTTTTAGATGGTAATAACGGTGGTTTTGATATCTTAGTTGCAAAATATTCGAATGATGGACAATTATTTTGGGCTAAAACGACGGGAAGTAAAGGAGACGACAAATTATTCGACATTGAATTTTTTAATGATCATATAAACGTTTGTGGTATTTTTTCAGATACACTAGCATGGGGTGGCATCTCATTAAAATCCAAGGGTATAACGGATTCTGATATGTTTATTGGTAGTATAAATTCTGATGGAGCCTTTCGGTCTGCAAATAGTTATAGTGGTAGGAATGGGAGTTATGAAGAAACTCGGAATATTTTCAGCTATGGATCAAACCAATATACTGTGCTGGGATCAAATTCCGACCTACTTATTGTGGGTGATAGTATTTATACCTCCTCAACTGGAAAACTATATATAGTCTTCGGAATTGTCGGGTGTAATCCAATCTCCGTGGACAATGTCAACCATCAAGACGTAACCACTTGTTATGGAGATAGCAACGGGTCCATCCAGATATCACCTTCAGGAGGATTTGGGCCCCCCTGGCAGTATTCCATTGATAATGGGCTGCATTATCAGATCGATCTGACTCTTTTTCCGGACCTTCCGGCGGGGGATTACCAGGTGGTGGTGATTGACAAGGAGAATTGTACGGAGGTTGGTCCACTTGTAACCATCAATCAACCCGATTCCTTGGATGTGCAGGTGATAAGCACCGAGGATATTACGCTTGCCGGAGATGGGTCGATTGTGGTGGGGACGCAGGGTGGTACGGCGCCTTATACGTATACTTTGCTGCCGGATGGAATTCTGCAGGGTTTTGGGACCTTCACGCTTGCTTCGGGCCAGGGTGGAAAATATGTGGTGGAGGTCAGTGATGGGAGGTTGTGCGGACCGGCCAGTACCGATACCATTGAAATACTGGATTTTACTACCGGAGTTGAGGAGTTTGGAGGTGTTGTCGCGAGGGTATTCCCCAATCCGGCGACGAACCTGGTTACGGTGGAGATGGAGATGGAGGACGGGGAGGCTGCCATGGAGGTTTTGAGCCTGACCGGGCAGGTGGTGATCAGGCAGGAGGCTTATCCTTCGGGCGGCTTGCTCAAGGAAAGCATTGATGTGTCGGGACTGGCCAGGGGTATGTATATGCTGCGGATCAACCAGCGGACCCTGAACACAAGGATTGTGGTGAACTAAAACCAACCATCCCTATATTTTTATAAAAAGGCTGTCTTCAAAAGGGGCAGCCTTTTGCTATTTTCTAAGGGATGCTTATGAAGTAACCTGGCATTTTTTTGCGAAGCAAAACAAGCACGTTACGATTAAGCATCCCTTAGAATTGAACCTAAAGGGACTTTTGAGACAGGCTTTTTCATTTCCCGGATTTCCTTACCTTTATAAACAAACACCATCAACCATGAGAATTCTCATCATTGGCGGGGGAGGCCGCGAACATGCGCTGGCGTGGGTGATCGCCAGAAGTCCGCAGCTGGAGAAGCTGTTTATTGCTCCGGGCAATGCGGGAACTGCCGGACTGGGGACCAATGTATCGGTGGGTGTGGAGGACTTTGAGGGGATCAAAAAGCTGGTGCTGAAGGAGCACATTGAGATGGTGGTGGTGGGGCCCGAGGCGCCGCTGGTGGCGGGTGTCGCTGATTTTTTTCAGAAGGATCCAAAGTTGAAGGATGTGCCGGTGATCGGCCCGTCCCAGGCGGGGGCCCGGCTGGAGGGGAGCAAGGATTTTGCCAAGGTCTTTATGAAGGACAATGAGATACCGACCGGGGATTTCCGGACCTTTATCGATTATACCATTTCGGAAGGGCGGCTCTTCCTTTCCCGGCTGAAACCGCCCTATGTGCTGAAGGCCGACGGACTGGCAGCTGGAAAAGGGGTGATGATCCTTGATGACCTGGAAGAAGCCAGGCAGGAGCTGTATGATATGCTTCATGGCAAATTCGGGGAAGCATCCTCCCGGGTGGTGGTGGAGGAGCACCTTAGCGGTATTGAACTCTCGGTCTTTGTACTTACCGACGGGGAAGGCTATGTAATCCTTCCCGAGGCCAAGGATTACAAGCGGGTGGGGGAAGGCGATACCGGTCTGAATACCGGGGGAATGGGCGCCGTATCGCCTGTACCCTTTGCCGACGCCGAATTCATGCGAAAGGTGGAGGAGCGCATTGTAAAACCGACCATCGTGGGGTTGAAATCGGAGCAGATCGACTACAAGGGATTTATCTTCATCGGGCTTATGAACAACAATGGAGAGCCCTATGTGATTGAATACAATGCCCGCCTGGGTGATCCCGAATCGGAAGTGATCCTTCCCCGCATCAAAACAGATTTCGTGGAAATCCTCAAAGCCACGGCCGAAAAAAGGCTGTCCGATCTGAAACTGGAGATCGACGACCGTACGGTTGCCACAGTCATGCTGGTTTCGGGCGGATACCCCGGAAGTTATGAGAAAGGCAGGGAGATCAGCGGACTGGACCAAGTCCGGGAGAGCATGGTATTCCATGCCGGGACCCGGTATGACGGGGAAAAGGTTGTCACCAATGGCGGCCGGGTCATTGCGGTCAGTTCCTACGGTGAAACCATGGAAGAAGCGCTGGAAAAATCCTATCAGAACGCTGAAAAGATCGATTTTAAGGGCAAGTATTACCGCAGTGATATCGGATTTGATCTTTAGCCGCCAAACGGAACCACGGGAGTAGTTATGATCCTGCTTAAACTTTTTAAAAACAGTCGTTCCGCCGGCATGGCAGGCGTGATTTTCCTTGCCCTTGGACTGCTCATGAAGTCCCTGATCCATCCGCCTGAAATCATTGCATACACAGGAATGCCCTTTTACAACCTGGTCTTCGGGGCGCTGAACACCCTGCCCTTCCTGGACCGGATCGTTGCCCTGGTGTTCCTGCTCATCCTGTGTTATATGCTGGTCCGCATCGGGGCCCGGTATGTGTTGCTGGAATTCCGGTCTTTTATGCCGGCGGTTTTCTTCCTGCTCTTTGCCTTTGCTCTTCCTTTCACACACCAGGTAAGCCCCGTACTGGTTGGTTCTGTGTTCTACCTTTTCTGTTTTGCCATCCTTTTTGATGTGAATGACAAGCCTCCCGATACATTCAGTGTCTTTTCGGCCGGACTCATCCTTGCCTTTGGAAGCATGTTCTACCTGAAGCTGATCTGGTTCCTCCCGCTGGTCTGGTTCTCCCTGTCCACCATGAGGAACGTCACCTGGCGTGAATTGCTGTACCCGGTCATCGCCTACTTCCTCCTGGGATTGTTACTCTTTACATGGTACTGGGCCGTGTTGGACGACGCTGCCCGGTTCGGCGAGCTGCTGGGTAAGAACCTGGCCTTTGGGAGATCGTGGCAACCTGTGCATTTCAGTGTTTACATCTATTACGGCTTCTCCCTGCTCCTGGTTCTGGTGGCCAGCATCTATATGGTGAACCGGTTTCAGGCCCGGAAAACCGTGGTTCAGAACATCTACCAGGTGCTTTTTTACATGTTCATTGCCGGGATCCTCTTCTTTGTGTTCATTGCCCGGTTTGATCAGGCTAGCCTGCTGTTTGTCTCCTTTCCGGTTGCCTTTGTCCTTTCCAACTATTTCCACCGGAAAAAGAACCACTGGATCCACGAGCTGATCATGTGGATCCTGCTGGGTTTGCTGGTGTACGTTCAGTGGATGAACTGATCCCTTGCCGGATGTTCAGTTGATGGTGTAGTCGGCCCTGGGAAGGCCGCTGCTGGGGATGGCTTTCATGGTGAAGCCCTCCCCGCGGAGGTGTTCCAGGGTGCGGGGGAGGGCGTAATAAAGGTTGTTGCTGGCCTTTTCCGAATCGTGGAAGACGATAATCGAGCCCGGTTTCACATTCCGGATCACATTCTGCAGTACCCGGTCGCCGTCCAGCCCCGTGTTGTAATCGATGCTCAGCACATCCCACATGATCAGGTCGTAGTGGTCCAGCACCGCCCTGACCTGTCCGGGGAGGATCCGTCCGTAGGGCGGGCGGAAAAGTTTCGAATCGATGAGGTTGCCGGCCAGGTGGATGTCGTCCATGTAGCGCCCGACACTGGTGCGGAATCCTTTCAGGTGACTGTAGCTGTGGTTTCCCACCGAATGGCCGGCGGCCAGGATCTGGTTCAGCAGACCGGGATGCTTGTCCACGTTGCGCCCCAGCAGGAAAAAAGTAGCCTTTGCCCCAGCTTCATCGAGCCTGTCAAGCACCCAGGGTGTGACTCCGGGGGTGGGACCATCGTCGAAAGTGATAAAAACATCCCGGTGGTCCCCGTAAAAGTCCCATGTCATCCTGTTAAGCGCACGGGTTAGCAAAGATGGTGGCCTTACAATCAGCATATCGTTTTTTTAACGGAACAGTACTTCATATTCTTGCCCATACACCGAAAGCTCTTCTTCGAGCCTTCGTGCCGCATCAATTTCCCCGTATCCCACACAAATGCTCCTCAGTGCGTTGATGTCCCTGACGGCTCCCAGAAAATCGTTGCCGGTCAAAACGAACCTGAACTTCTGGCCGCTGGAAAGAAGCCTGTAATACTCCAGTTCAGAAACCAGCATTTCTTCATACTTCCGCACCATTTCCAGCGCGGTGGCAGTATCGCCCACACTGAAATATCCCTGGATCATCGGGGTGATCCCGGCATTATAAGGGACATTTTCTTCGGGCATATGTTGCATGCAGTGATCCATAACCATCTTGGCACTGTCCAATTTCCCTTCATCCACAAGGGCTCCGGCCAGTACGGCAAAGGCATAACGGTAGTGAATGGTCATCCGCAGGTTGTTCTCATCCATGTAAATCCCGGGGGTATCAATCCCCCCCCAGTCGAAATCCTCCATGAGCTTCTTGTACATGGTTCCGGTCTGCACCGCCCCCAGGTAGTTGGAGCCGGGGACCCGTACCGGAGCCACCCTGAGCGCCAGGCCTTCCCTGAGGAAATAATCTTCCAGGTTCAGGTAGTTATCCGACGAGACGGTGGTGGAAAAGTAAACGGGGCGCTCCCAGTCGTTGTTCCCCAGCAGATCCATTACGGTGAGCAGGTTCTTGTAAAGTACAGTCTCGGAGAGCGAAAAACGCACCTGGTCCACCCTGTTGCCTTCGAACTTTTCAGGAACCACCCAGCCGGGCATGCTTGCTGAATCGGCAGGGATGACAAACTTCTTGGCAGGAATGAAGTACTGCCCGTTCCTGAACCTGGGATCGTCGGTGAGCATAAAGGCAAAGGCCTCTTTCAGGGGTGCATAATCGGCATCGATGGCCTTGATCAGCCGTTCCATTTTCGCTGTTTCCGCATTCACGGCGGCCAGGTCCAGGTGGATGCGGTCTGCGATCTCCCTGGAGTTGAAGGTCCGCAAATACCCGTAGAATTTCAGCGGATCCATGTTATTTTTCAGGGCCAGGATGGCTTTGTAGTCATTGGCATGGTTCTGCGGAAGCAGCGATGCTTCCAGTACATCCAGGGTGCCGGCGTAAATATCCATCACATCATCTTCATACTTCTCCCTGTTTATTTCGTATTTCTCCCTGATCAGCACTCCGGCCGATTCGACCAGGTAGGCATAATCCCGGTTTCCCTGTTCATACTGTTTCCGGGTCATGCTGATGGGAAGGGCCTCCGAATCGTAGAAGGTCTGCTTCATCTGCTCGATGTACCAGTCGGCCGTCAGGTAACTCAGGTTCACGATCCGCACATCGGTACGGACCCCTTCCACCTCCTGGATGTACCACAGGGGGAAGGTGTCGTTGTCGCCGTTGGTAAACATGATGGCACCCGGCAGGCACGAATTGAGAAAATTCCTTGCAAAGGCAGGCGCCGTATACCTGTTTGAGCGGTCATGGTCGTCCCAGTTCTCCCTGGCCATGATCCCGGGTACCAGGATCAGTGAAACCAGTGCGAGCACTCCGGCTGTAAGCACACTCTTTTTATGCTTTGAGGTCCATTCGATGATCCCCGCCACACCGATCCCGATCCATATGGCAAAGGCGTAGAACGATCCCGCATAGGCATAATCCCGCTCCCTTGGCTGGAGGGGATACTGGTTCAGGTAGACCACGATCGCCAGTCCGGTCATCACAAAGAGCAGCGAAACCACCCAGAAATCCTTGTTGTTTTTCCTGTAATGGTAGAACGCTCCTGCCAGTCCAAGCAGCAGCGGAAGGAGGAAATACCTGTTGTTGGCCTTGTTTTCCGTAATGGAAGCCGGCAGGTTGGTCTGCGGTCCGAGCCGGACCTGGTCGATGAACCTGATCCCGCTGATCCAGTTTCCCTTGGTCAGCTCCCCCTGTCCCTGGATGTCGTTCTGCCTTCCGGCAAAATTCCACATGAAGTAGCGCAGGTACATGTAGCCGATCTGGTAACGGAAGAAGAAACGCATGTTCTGTCCGAAGGTGGGAATCGCAATGGGCTTGTTGCGGTCATAGCTGTATCCCCCGTACTGGTTCTGCATGGGATTGCCCTGCTCATCCCTCCGGATATCATAAAGATCGGCCTCTTTCATCCTGGCCCAGAAAATATACTCATTGGCATGCCTGGCCTGGGTGCTCCACATCCTTGGAAATACCCCTTTGGTATCACTTTCATACTTGTAATCGCGGTTCTTGTTCACCCTGTAGTAGGAATCCTCTCCCTTGTAATAACTGACTTTCCCTTCTTCAACCCCGGTGGGCCTGGAATTGAAGAATGCCCCATACAGCAGGGGATTGTCGCCGTACTGTTCCCTGTTCAGGTAGCTTTGCAGGGTGAACACGGTGTCGGGATTGCTCTCGTCCAGGGGTGTATTGGCTGCAGACCGGATCACAATCACCGCATAGGAAGAGTATCCGACGACCACCACGAACAGGCCCAGAAGGATGGTGTTCCACAATACATTTCCTTTTCTGTGGGTTAAAAAGATACCTGCGATCATCCCTCCGAAAAGCAACAGGGCATAAATGACCACACCCGAATTAAAGGGCATTCCCAGCGAGTTTACAAAAAGCAGTTCAAACTTCCCTGCAAGGCCGGTCAGGCCGGGAATCAGCATATAATTCACAAAACCCAGGATGGCTAACGAAACAGCCAGGGCGGCAACAATCCCTTTGAAGGTGGGTTTGTATTTCTTAAAATAGTACACGAGAATAATTGCCGGAATGGCCAGCAGGTTCAGCAGGTGCACCCCGATGGAAAGGCCCATCAGGTAAGCAATCAGGATGATCCACCGGTTGGCACCCGGCTGGCCGGCTTCATTCTCCCACTTCAGGATGGCCCAGAAAACCACCGCGGTAAACAGGGAGGAGGAGGAGTACACTTCCGCCTCGACGGCCGAAAACCAGAAGGAGTCCGAAAAGGTGTAGGCCAGAGCGCCTACCAGAGCTGACCCGAAGATGGTGATCATGGCCACCGGGCCCCTGTCCTCATCCCCGGAGAAGAACTTCTTCACCAGGTGGGTCAGTGACCAGAAAAGGAAAAGAATGGTGAAGGCACTGGCTGTGGCAGAAAGGATGTTTACCGTCACCGCCACTTTGCTTACGTCGCCGCCGGCAAACAGCGTGAAAAAGCGTCCCAGAACCATGAAGAAAGGCGCTCCCGGGGGATGCCCGACCTCCATTTTAAAGGCGGTGGCAATGAATTCTCCACAATCCCAGAAACTGGCTGTGGGCTCCATGGTTAACAGGTACACGATCAGTGCAATCACAAAAACACTCCATCCGAAAATAAGGTTATAGCGTCGGTACTTTTCCATTCATTCAGAATATATGGTGACTAAAAAGTATGCAAATATATAACAATTATGGGTTTATGATAAACCTCCACGGCATATCCTTCCAGGGGTCGCCTGCGTAATCGATCCCGATTCTGGGGCCGGCTGTATAGGAGGGGTTTAAACCGCTCTCTTCAATCCAGATGCGCTCCGAGGTGACCAGGTCCTCGCCGTAGTAACTCCCGTTCACACCCGTCAGCCTGGTAAGCCTGCCCGGCCCGGCCGCCTCCTTCAGCCCCCTGATCAGCACTGCCTGGGGAATCCCTTCCACGGCAGTTACAATGTTCATCATCCAGTACATTCCATAGATCAGGTACATGTATATATGGCCCCCGTCACCAAACATCACCCCGGTGCGGGCGGTCCGCCCCCTGCTCGCATGACAGGCCCTGTCGTCTCCTCCACGGTATGCCTCGGTCTCTGAAATGGTATATACGGATCGCTGCCCTTTTTCTCCGGCCATGACCAGGCGCTTTCCCAGCAGGGCCGGGGCCACTTCCAGCACATCCCTCCGGTAAAACTGCCTGTCAAGCCTTCCTTCCACCTGAACTGAAAAGTTTACGCCTGAGCCAAGGGAAATCGGGCCCGAATAGAAACAATGCATAGAAAAATGCCATGAAGGAAGCCCCGACGGAGGTTTCCAGGGTATCCTCGTTGAGCATGGAGAGCATCATGAGTATGAGAAAGCCGGCAGCCAGAAAGGAACGCTGTCTGTGTGCCATGAACAGCGGTGCCACAAGCGACGTCAGGCAAATCACCAGGCCTGGTATCCCGAAAGAGATCAGGAAGGTCAGGAACTGGTTATGTGCCCTTCTTCTCCACTTCTCCTTCAGGGGCGAATTGCTGGAATCGTAATACGTTTTGAATGCTGCATTCACATCCCCGTTGCCCACACCAAACAGGGGATGCTCCCTGAATATCTTCCAGCCTGCATCCAGGTAGAGATAACGCTGTACCACCGACTTCTCGTTGGGACTGTACCCCAGCCGGTAGCGGTCTATCTCCCAGATCACCTCATAAATCCGCGGGTAGAGCCTGAACCGCTGAAGATAAATGTAATTGGCCACCCCGTGCTCAACGGCCTTCACCTCGGCGTTTGTAAGCTGGCGGACACCTGCCGCGTCCTTCCGGAGCCCTTTGGAGGTCAGAAAGCGGATCAGTGTTCCCCGTATGGTATTCCCGTTTGTGGTCTTTCCGTTGTAAGGCACATCGCTCACCTTGGCCCACTCCTCTTCCATCTCCCTGTCGCAGATATGCAGCCACACATAGTGCCCGTTCTCCACCTCCCTGAGATTGGGATAGTTTTTGTAAGGATTCCCCAGCACCGTATGGGTGTCAATCTCATCAAAGTGAATCTCATCGAAGGAGTAATACCTGTTGACGGCATGTCCGAGGTAGATGACCGAGAAGAGCGGAAGCATGATCACCGGGACCAGTACCATGAACCGGATGGCGGTATCACGGATTTCCAGAACAGCCCTGATCATCAGAAACAGTGCCAGAAATCCCACGATCACAATGCCCGAAAGGGACTTGAGCAAAACAAGGAAAACCGGAAACCAGATGAAACAGGCCATATAATAAATGCGTTCGGACCGGGTAATGGAATTGTGCTGGATGAAAAGGAACCAGACGGTAACCAGTATGGCCAGGACGATCATCAGTGAAAACCTGATATGGCTGATAAAAAGTGAGAGGTCCCTGTACCCGTCAATTTCAACAGGCAGCCAGCCCATCAGAGCCACCACCGATGCCAGGGAGGCGACAAATACGGCCATGGTAAACATCAGAAGGATGCGGTTCACCTGGGCTTTGACCAGGGGGACTGATGTACCGACCACCAGGGGGATGAGCAACAGGGGGACTTTCACCCTCATGTCTTTGTAACTGTAGGCGCCGTCGGCCGACCAGAACAGGGCTACCCCATGGAGGAGGTATAAGGACAGGAAGATCCAGAGTGCCTTGTTCTGCCTGAACCTTTCCCACTTCTCACGAAACCTTCCCTCCACAAGCCAGTTGGCCAGGATCAGCATCTGTGAAAGGGTGACTGTGAAGATGGAAACGGGCAGACTGACAGCAATAAAAATCAGGCCATAGAAAAAGACCTGCTCATGAATCTTGTGTCGGGTTAGTCGCATGGATGAACAGCAATCCTACTTACTTATAACTATGAGGAGCCCTTTCTATTGTGTAAAACCGGGATTTTATATTCAATTCCTGCGCCTGCCGTTCCTGTTACAAAAGCATGTTGAAAAGGGGCTGTTTTGGTGAAGTCAGGCCATTTATAACTGTTTGTTTTCCTGGGTATTAGTAATTCAATAAATTTATTGTTGATATCTTCTTGTTTTATAGAATTTTATTGTATTTTTGCGATCCATAAAATCAGGCACAAAACAGGATAAAAGTGAATACGTTAAGTTACAAAACAGTTTCAGCAAACAAAACAACCGTCCAGAAGGAATGGTTTGTTGTTGACGCCAAGGACGAAATACTGGGCAGACTTGCTTCAAAAGTAGCATTTGTTCTCAGGGGAAAACATAAGCCCGGTTTCACACCTCATGTGGACTGCGGCGACAATGTCATCGTGATCAATGCAGAGCTGGTGAAGCTCACAGGAAACAAGATGACCGAAAAACAGTATGTAAGGCACACCGGTTACCCGGGAGGCCAGCGTACCCAGACTCCGGAAGATTTGCTGAGCAAGAAGCCCGAAGCCGTGATCGAAAGGGCAGTCAGAGGAATGCTCCCAAAGAACAGGCTCGGAAGCGAAATCTTCAGGAACCTGTATGTTTTTACCGGTGAAGTTCATCCGCACGAGGCTCAGCAACCTAAAAAACTGGATATAAACAACATTAAATAAGACCATGGAAGTGATCAATACGATCGGAAGGAGAAAAGCCGCCATTGCCAGGGTATACATGAGCGAAGGCAAAGGCCAGATTACCGTAAACAACAGGGATTTTAAAGACTATTTTCCCGACAAGCTGCTTCATTATATTGTTGAACAACCCCTTAATCTTCTTGAGGTAAGGAACAACTACGACATCAAAGTCAATCTTGATGGCGGTGGAATGAGCGGACAGGCCGAAGCGCTTCGCCTGGGTATTTCAAGGGCCCTGATCAAGGCCAATCCTGATTACAAGCCTGCCCTCAGGGCCGAAGGTTTTGTCACCAGGGATCCCCGTGTTGTGGAACGGAAAAAGCCGGGCCAGCCAAAAGCCAGGAAAAGATTCCAGTTCAGCAAGCGTTAACAGAGATTTTCAATACTTAATCATTGCGAAACCGGCAGGACTCCCTGATGGGGCTACTTGCGGGTTGACCAGCAAAAAATTAAAAAAATGCCGGAAACAAATTTTAAAGAATTACTGGATGCGGGTGTGCATTTTGGCCACCTGAAAAGAAAGTGGAACCCTGCCATGGCTCCTTATATATTTATGGAGAAGAACGGGATCCATATCATTGACCTCAACAAAACCGAGATCAAACTGAAGGAAGCTTCTGCGGCCATGAAGCAGATCGCCAAGAGCGGCCGGAAAATCCTTTTCGTGGCCACCAAGAAGCAGGCCAAAGATATTGTTGCTGAAAAAGTTGCGGCCATCAACATGCCCTACGTGACAGAGCGCTGGCCGGGAGGCATGCTCACCAACTTCCCCACCATCCGGAAAGCTGTGAAGAAAATGTCTTCCATTGATAAAATGGCCACAGACGGTACATTTGAAACCCTTTCAAAACGTGAAAGGCTCCAGGTTACCCGTCAGCGCGCCAAACTGGAGCGGAACCTCGGATCCATTTCCGATCTGACCCGTTTGCCCGCAGCCATGTTTATCGTGGATGTGCACAAGGAGTACATTGCCGTTCGCGAAGCCAACAGGCTCAACATTCCTGTATTCGCCATGGTTGATACCAATTCCGATCCCCGGAACATCGATTTCCCCATCCCGGCCAATGACGATGCTTCAAAATCCATTTCACTGATCATCGGTTACGTCTGTGATGCGATTGCCGAAGGCCTGGGCGAGCGTAAGATGGAGAAAGAGAAGGAAGAGAAGAATGCCAAAGCTACCAAGGAAAAGGGCGAAAAAACAGGAGAGAAGAGTGAAAACACCGCAGAGAAAGGTGCCAAGAGCGATGGTAAACGCAAAAGGACCGGCAAAGCAGAGATGATCGTTCCCGCAGAGCCTGAAGTCTCCGACGATGAGGAGGAGGAGGAATTGGATTCCATCAAAGATAAGGTTTCTGCCTACAATGTGGTTTCCGATGATGATGATGATGAAGTGAATGTGTAGTTTTTGATTTGATTTATAACGTATTTAAAGATTCGGATAAAAATGGCTGATATTAAAGCTGCTGATGTAGCGAAACTGAGAAAAGTCACCGGTGCCGGTATGATGGACTGCAAAAAGGCACTTCAGGAGGCTGATGGCGATTTTGACACAGCAATTCAGGTGATCCGTAAGAAGGGTCAGGCCATCGCCAACAAACGAGCTGACCGTGAGGCCAGTGAAGGCAATGTTCAGGCCAAAGTTAAAGGCGGGTTCGGTGCAATGATCTCCCTGAACTGCGAAACTGATTTCGTAGCCAAGAATGTTGATTTTGTAAAATTCGCCACCTCCATTCTTGACCTGGCCGTCGCTGAAAAGCCGGCTGACCTGGAAGCCCTGAAAGCACTTGACCTGGGTGGAAAGAGTGTGAATGATGCCATTGTTGAGAAATCAGGAACCATTGGAGAGAAACTGGAACTTGCCTATTACGAATTCATCATCGCTGAAAAAGTCCAGGCATATAACCACTTTGGCAACAACCTGGCTACACTGGTTGGATTCAGCAAGGCAGATGTGGAGGAGCAGCTTGCCAAGGATGTGGCCATGCAGATTGCTGCCATGTCGCCTGTTGCTGTTGACGAAGCGGATGTACCCGCTGATGTGATTGAGATGGAGAGAAAGATCGGCCGTGAGAAGGCGCTCCAGGAAGGCAAACCCGAAAATATTGTTGACCGCATTGCCGAAGGCATGGTTAAGAAATTCCTCAAGGAAGCCACCCTGCTGAACCAGGATTTCACCAAAGACGCCAAAAAGACCGTGGGCCAGTATATCAAAGAACATGATAAGGACCTCCGGGTTACAGGATTTAAAAGATTTTCGGTGAAGCAAAATTAGAAATTCAGAACTCCATCAGAACCGCCCTGCCGCAAAGCAAGGCGGTTTTTTTATGCACATTATCAAGAAAGGGTAGTTCCCTTCGGCGCTGATTATTTTTGTTGCACAAAAATAAATAGGCGCCTCATGAAATACCCTTTCTAAATCAGCCGCAATAATTTCCCGCCTTTAATAAAAATGGGCGGCTCAGGAAACTACCCTTTCTATATTTTCTTAATTTTAAGAAAAAAGAACGATGAACGGATACAGACGTATTTTGCTTAAGCTGAGCGGAGAGGCCCTGATGGCGGGGCGTTCTCACGGGATAGATCCTGCAAGGCTGCAGGACTATACGGAGGAGATCATCCAGGTATCAGACCTGGGCACCCAGGTGGGCATCGTCATCGGCGGTGGCAATATCTTCCGGGGAATCACCGGAGTGGAAGATGGATTCGACAGGGTGAAAGGTGATTATATGGGTATGTTGGCCACGGTTATCAACGGACTGGCCCTGCAATCGGCCTTCGAATCAAACGGAAAGAAAGCCAGGCTCTTTACGGCCATCCGGATGGAACCACTGGCTGAGTTCTATTCCAAAACCAAGGTAATAGAAGCCCTTGGGAACAATGAGATTGTCATCTTTTCGGGCGGCACCGGGAATCCTTTCTTCACCACGGATACGGCCGCATCCCTCCGGGCTGTTGAAATGGAGGCCGATGTAATGCTAAAGGGAACCAGGGTGGACGGGGTTTATACAAGTGATCCGGAAAAGGATCCCGAAGCGGAAAAATATGAAACCCTGACCTTTGATGAGGCTCTCCGGAAAAATTTACGTATCCTCGATTTGACCGCATTCACCATGTGCAAGGAGAATGAATTACCCATTATTGTGTTCAATATGAACGAGAAAGGAAATTTGAGGAAACTCGTTTCGGGAGAAAAAATTGGTACTTTAATTAAAATTTAAATAAATTACGCTCACTTTACACAATCCTTGAAATCATGAATGAAGAAGTTCAATTGATTTATGAGATGACCAGCGAGCGGATGGAAAAAGCCGTTGAACACCTTGAAAATGAGCTGTCTCGCATCAGGGCAGGCAAAGCCAATGTCCATATCCTCGATGGAATTATGGTGGATTATTACGGCACTCCCACTCCCCTGAACCAGGTCTCCAACATCAGTACCCCCGATGCCAAGACCCTCATGATACAACCGTGGGAGAAGTCCATGATCGATCCCGTTGAAAAGGCATTGATGAATTCCAATGTGGGAATTACACCGGCCAACAACGGTGAGGTGATCCGGCTGGCCATCCCGCCACTCACCGAAGAGCGGCGGAGGAATCTGGTGAAACAGGTGAAAAATGAGGGTGAGCACGCCAGGGTGAGTGTACGCAACAGCCGCAGGGACGCCAACGAAGAATACAAGAAGATGCAGAAGAACGGGCTCTCTGAGGATGAAGCAAAGGATGCGGAGGCTGAAATTCAGAGGTTAACTGATGAATATATTGCACAAGTTGATAAGGTCATTGAAGGCAAGGAAGAGGACATCATGACCATCTGATCCCTGTCAATTCCCCATGAAAATAGTCACAATTACCGCTACATATCCAGAATCCTGAACAGCTCGGAGAAATCGGGCGAAAGAATGATTTCTGTACGGCGGTTCTTCCTCCTTGCTTCGGGGGTGTCGGCCGGATCCACCGGAAGGAATTCACCCCTTCCCGCAACGGTGATACGCACGGGTGCAATGCCGGAACCCTCCAGCAGGATCCTGGAGATTGAGGTAGCCCTCATTACGCTCAGGTCCCAGTTGTCCTTGATGGATGATCCTTTTCTGAAGGGCACATCATCTGTATGACCCTCGATCATGATGTTGATATCAGGATTTTTTCCCAATACCACCGACAGCTGCTTCAGTGCCCTGACACCGTTGGGATCCACCTGGGTACTCCCCGACTGGAAAAGCAACTTCTCCTCCAGCGAGACATAGACCTTTCCGTTTTTCCGGGTCACAGTAAGCCCCTGTCCTTCGAAACCCAGCAGGGCGTCGGCAACCTTTGTTTTCAGATCATCCAGGATCCTGTCCTTTTCACGGAGCATCTCCTCCATCTCCACCAGGCGGGCATTCCGGGCTTCCAGTTCAGCCTGAAGCTGATTCACATCCTGTTTTTGCCTGTTGACACTCGACTCAAGTTCTCTGAGCAACTGTTCCTTTTGGGTCAGGGTTTCCTGGGTGCCCTGGAGCTCATTGAGCAACCTTCGGGTTTCCCTGGCATTCCCCCTCAAAAGTTCATCGTGGGTTGCCTCCAGATCCGCATACTTACGCTGCAGTTCGCCAATCTCCTTTTCCAGCTCTGCCACCCGTTTTTGAATCCTGATGCTGTCTTTCACCAGCTGAGCCTGCTGGCTTTCAACCTTGTCAATCTTTCCCCTCATCTCACGGTTCTCCACCGTCAGGTATTCATTCTCCTTCATGAGACCATCTCTCTCCTTCTGAAGGGAATTGCTTTTATCTGTAAGCTGGGTGAATTCACTGGCCGGAACGCACGATCCCAGGAGGGCAGCCCCAACAATGAGGTAAATGATCTTCTTCATAATTACATAACGGATCAATTGTTCCAAATTACATAAAATAGAAGGGGGAATCTTTCCGTTTTTTCACCAGCTTCTTTTAAGATATTAACAAACCAATTTATTCGTACCTTTGCACCAGAAAATTTCAGTGATGGAAGAGACCCCAAGGGACTATTCTCTTTTAAAGACCATTGATAGTCCGGCCGACATGAAAATGCTGAAGCCGGATGAACTGATTCAGCTCAGTAAAGAGCTGAGACAGTTCATTATAGAGGTGGTTTCCTCCAATCCGGGCCATTTCGGAGCCAGCCTTGGTGTTGTTGAACTCACCGTAGCCCTGCACCATGTATTTAATGCTCCCTATGACCAGATCATTTGGGATGTGGGTCACCAGGCTTACGGACACAAGATTCTTACCGGCAGGCGCGACAACTTCCATACCAATCGCAAATACGGCGGAATCAGCGGTTTTCCCAAACCTTCCGAAAGCATCTATGATGCTTTTGGAGTAGGCCACTCCTCAACCTCCATCTCAGCCGCCCTGGGAATAGCCGCCGCAAACAAATACAAGGGGGAGGATGACCGCCAGGTGGTGGCCGTGATCGGAGACGGATCCCTTTCGGGGGGCATGGCCTACGAAGCCCTGAACAATGCCGGAAATGCAAAGAAAAACATGCTTGTGATTCTCAATGACAACCACATTGCCATTGATCCGAGCGTGGGGGCCATGAAGGATTATCTTCTCGACATCGCCACATCCAGGTCCTACAACCGGGTAAAGAATGACGTCTGGAACCTCCTGGGATTCCTGAGCAAAGTCACTCCCAACGCAAGACATTACGCCCAGAAAATCGAGAACGCCATCAAATCCATCGTTCTCAAGCAGAGCAACCTGTTCGAATCACTGAATTTCCGCTATTTTGGTCCGGTGGACGGCCACGATGTGCTGCACCTTACCGATGTCCTGAAAGACATCAGGGAGATCCCCGGTCCCAAGCTGCTGCATGTGGTCACTCAGAAAGGGAAAGGGTTTGCCAAGGCTGAGCAGAACCAGACTGCATTCCATTCACCGGGCATGTTCAACATGCATACCGGGGAGATGATCCTTAAGTCCTACGACAAACCACAACCCCCTCTCTACCAGGATGTATTCGGGGAAACCATCCTGGAACTGGCACGCACCAACAAGAAGATTATCGGGATCACTCCGGCCATGTCTACCGGTTCGTCCCTGAAGATCATGATGGATGAGATGCCCGACCGCACCTACGATGTGGGCATTGCCGAGCAGCATGCTGTAACTTTTTCGGCCGGACTGGCCACAGCGGGAATGGTACCCTTCTGCAACATCTATTCATCCTTCATGCAGCGGGCCTATGACCAGGTAATCCACGATGTGGCCATACAGAACCTTCCTGTGGTGTTCTGCCTTGACAGGGCAGGACTGGTAGGATCCGACGGGGCTACCCACCACGGTGCATACGACCTGGCCTTTTTCAGGTGCATCCCCGGGATGGTGATTGCCTCCCCCCTGAATGAAATCGAACTCCGCGACCTGATGTATACCGCCCAACTGAAACCGGCAGGCCCGTTTGTAATCAGGTATCCCAGGGGCAGGGGCGTGACGGTGGACTGGAAACAGCCTTTCAGCGAGGTGCAAATTGGCAAAGGCCAGCTGCTGAGAGAAGGAACCGACCTGGCCATTCTTTCCATTGGTCCCATCGGCAACCAGGTGACCAGGGCCATCTCCATGCTGGAGAAAGACAGCATCAGCGTGGCTCATTATGACATGCGTTTCCTCAAACCGGTGGACACCTCTGTGCTGGAAAGTGTTTTCACCCGGTTCGACAAAGTGATCACCGTGGAGGATGCCTCCGTTGTCGGGGGACTGGGCAGTGCTGTGATTGAGTACATGAACGACAACAACCACAAAGCAAGGATACTCCGTCTGGGGATCCCCGACCGCTTTGTGGATCATGGCACCCAGGAGGAGTTATACAGGGAGTGCGGTTTTGATGCCGGAGGAATTGCCGCCGCAACAAGGAAAATGGTCATCCCCCACCTCCTCACCAAAGCCATTTAGAAGTCGCCGGGCTATCGGGTGCCGCAGCCTTCTTTTTAGCGCAGCTAAAAAACAGCAAGGCAATGATAGCCAGGCGAAAATCTGGTATGGCTACAGATCAAACTTGATTCCCTGCGCCAGGGGCAGGTCCTTTCCGTAATTGATGGTGTTGGTTTGCCTGCGCATGTAAGTTTTCCATGCATCCGATCCCGACTCACGGCCGCCGCCGGTCTCTTTTTCACCGCCAAAGGCACCTCCGATTTCCGCACCGGAAGTTCCGATATTGACGTTGGCGATCCCGCAGTCGGAGCCCACCCCGGAAAGGAAGAGTTCGGCTTCCCGGAGGTTCCGTGTAAAGATGGCCGAAGAAAGTCCCTGGGGAACATCATTGTTCAGTGCAATGGCCTGTTCGATGGTACCATATTTTATCAGGTAAAGCAAGGGTGCAAAGGTCTCATCCTGAACAATCCGGTAATGATTCTGCACCTCGGCCAGGGCAGGCACCACGTAGGTGCCCGCTTCAAATCCTGCCCCGCTCAGCACATCACCCCCGAAAAGGATGCTTCCTCCTTCCTGTTTTACCCTGGCAATGGCATCGGTGAAGAGCCGCACCGCTCCTTTGTCCACCACAGGACCAACCAGCACCTTTTTATCCAGCGGGTTCCCGATGCGGCCGGAAATCTGTCCATAGGCTTTCAGCAGCCTGGCTTTCACCTCCCCGTATACATCCTGGTGAATGATCACCCTGCGCGTGGTGGTGCAACGCTGACCGGCAGTACCCACCGCTCCGAAAACGATGGCCGGAATGGCCAGTTCCAGGTCTGCCTCTTTTGAGATGATCAGGGCATTGTTGCCCCCCAGTTCCATGATGGAACTTCCCAGCCGTCCGCCCACGATGCCGGAAATATGCTTTCCCACGGCAGTGGATCCGGTGACAGAGAAAAGCGGTATCCTTTTGTCCGCCACGAAATTGTCGCCCATCACCGATGACCTGGCAACGACAAGGTTGAATACCCCTTCGGGCACCTGGTTCGCCACCAGCACTTTCTGAATGATATGCTGAATGGCGATGGCCGTCAGCGGTGTCTTGGAACTGGGCTTCCAGACAACCACGTCGCCGGCGATGGCAGCGATCATGGCATTCCAGGCCCAGACTGCCACGGGAAAATTAAAGGAAGTCACCAGTCCGACGATCCCCAGCGGGTGGTACTGGTCAAACATTCTGTGCATGGGCCGTTCCGACTGCATGGTAAACCCGTAAAGCTGCCTGGATTGCCCGACGGCAAAATCACAGATATCGATCATCTCCTGGACCTCACCCAATCCCTCCTGGTAAATTTTACCCATTTCAAGGGTCACCAGGAATCCGAGATCATCTTTTGATTCGCGAAGGGCCATTCCGATCTGCCTGACCACCTCACCCCGCTTGGGGGCTGGTACCGATTTCCATGTTTTGAAAGCATCGCCTGCACACTTCATGACCGCTTCATAGTCCCCGATGCCTGCATTGCTAACCTTGGCAATAATCTCTCCGTCAATGGGAGAAACAGATACTGTTACATCCCCTTTTGTATCAAGCCATTTTGTTCCGGTGCTTGCACCGGGATTCGTATCCTTAATCCCCAGCCTGCTGAGTACCCTGATCACCTGATCTTCGAATTTCTTTTCCATAAATCTCTGTTTTTCCGTTCCTGTTGCTCAACAAAATTAGCACAGGATCGTTTCATAAAATATATTTAATAACATGCATGAACCCGCAGGCCCGATGGCTTTGCAATTAACCTGAAAAGCATTAACTTCGCTGCGCTTCGGCCCATTGCAAAATAGTTCTTATATTATTTGGCACAGAGTACTGAGCACTGAGTACTGAGCACTGAGTACTGAGTACTGAGCACTGAGTACTGAGCACTGAGTACTGAGCACTGAGTACTGAGCACTGAGCACTGAGTACTGAGTACTGAGTACTGAGCACTGTATTTGCCCAGGTGGCGGAATTGGTAGACGCGCTGGTCTCAAACACCAGTGATAGCAATATCGTGCCGGTTCGATCCCGGCCCTGGGTACTATCCTTATCTGAAATGTCTGAAAGTACAATCCAGGAAAACAAACAGCTGGCCATTGATAAGCGATACCTGCGAATGGCCAGGATATGGGCATCCAACTCGTATTGCATCCGCAGAAAAGTGGGGGCGCTCCTGGTGAAGGACAAAATGATCATTTCGGATGGTTACAACGGTACACCCGCGGGATTTGAGAATGAATGTGAGGATGAGAACGATGCAACCAAATCCTATGTGCTTCATGCCGAGGCCAACGCCATTACCAAAGTGGCCAAATCCAACAACAGCAGCGAAGGCTCTACCCTCTATATTACAACCTCTCCATGCATGGAATGTTCCAAACTGATTATCCAGGCAGGGATCATCAGGGTGGTGTACGAAGAAAAATACAGGATCACTGACGGACTCGACCTTCTGGAGCGGGCCCGGATTGAACTGAAACATATACCTGACTGTTCGGAAGAAGCTGATCAGGGATCAACTGAATAAGACGATATGAGGAGCAAGAGAGACAGATTGATCGTGTTTTTGCCGGTGCTTATCAGCCTGGCGCTGGTCGTGGGAATCCTGCTGGGCAACTGGATTACGGGCATCCGTATCCGGAGCATTGTCACCGACGAGGTAAATAAGCAGAAATTTTCCATCCGTCCGGGTTTAAACAGCGGTTCGGGTTTTTCACTGACCCCCAAGGGGAACAAGATCACCTCCGCCCTGCAGTACATTGTAAATGATTATGTGGACACTGTTGATGTCACCGCCCTGAGCGAAGCGGTCATGCCGGCCCTGCTGGAAAATCTGGATCCCCATTCGGTGTACATTCCCGCAAGTGATTTTCAGCGCTTCTCCGAGCCCCTGGTTGGAAACTTCAGTGGTATTGGTGTATCATTCAACATGACCGATGATACCGTAGCCATTATCAACACCATCCCCAACGGTCCGTCCGAAATGGTGGGTATCCTGGCCGGGGACCGGATCATCCAGGTGGATGACTCACTGGTGGCCGGCGTGAGCATGCCCAGTGATGATATCGTGAAGATGCTCAAAGGGCCCAAGAACACCCTGGTGAAAGTAACCGTCTACCGCAGGGGTGAACCAGCCCCCATCGACTTTGAGATTACCAGGGATGACATCCCCATCTATAGTGTGGACGTGGCCTATATGGTCAACGAAAATACCGGGTATATAAAGATCAGCCAGTTTGCCCAGACCACCTACCAGGAATTCATGCAGGCCATTGAAAAGCTGAAATCACAGGGAGCGGAGAAGCTGATCATTGACCTGAGAAATAATGGAGGAGGCATCATGGAAGCAGCCACCATGATCGCTGATCAGTTCCTGCAGGAAGGGCAGCTGATTGTCTATACCGAAGGGCGCACCAGGCCCAGGGAGAATGATTATGCCACCGCACGCGGAATTCTGAAAGATGACAAGGTGGTGATCCTGATGGATGAATCCAGCGCATCGGCCAGCGAGATTCTTGCCGGCGCCATCCAGGACAATGACCGGGGCCTGGTGATCGGGCGACGATCCTTCGGGAAAGGCCTGGTGCAGGAAGAGATGCGGTTCAACGACGGCTCGGCATTGCGGCTCACCGTGGCCAGGTATTATACCCCCACAGGAAGGAGCATTCAGAGGCCCTATGAAAACGGGAAAGAAGACTATTACCACGAATTCACCGAGCGCATCATCAGGGGTGAACTGGAGCATCTTGACAGCATCAGGTTCGATGATTCCCAGAAATTCGTGACACCCGGCGGAAAGATTGTTTACGGTGGTGGTGGCATCACGCCTGATGTGTTCGTCCCCATTGACACACTGGGAAACTCAGAATACTATAACCGGGTCAGGAGCCTTGGGCTTATGTACAGGTTTGCATTCTATTATACCGATCTGAAACGCTCCAGCCTTGAGCAGTTCACTACAGCAGATGAGCTTGAGGGCTACCTGGACAGCCAGAATATTCTCCCCGTATTCATCAAATATGCCAGGGAGAAGGGGCTCAGTCCCAATTACAGTGAGATCGAGACATCAAAAAAGATCCTGACCAAAACCATCAAGGCCTACATCGCCCGGAATGTCATCGACAACGAAGGATTCTATCCCATTATCGCTGACATTGACAACACACTGAAGGTGGCCATCGACACCATTTCTGCACTTTAATTTCTGCCTGCATTAAACTTTTTTCATTTTGCGGTATCAAAGAGGTAATTCAGTTTTGAATTTTCTAAAATACAAGCAACATGAAAAATAGAATGATGAAGACAGCAGGAATATTTTTGCTGGCAGCAGTGATGGTGACCGGTATACAGGCACAAGCCCAAAATGGAAAAGGAAACGGACCCTGTGGGCAGGGAAGAATGCAACAAGCCTCTTTAGACCTCTCTGAGGAGCAACAGGAACAGATGCAGGCCCTGAGGCTTGAACATTATAAAGTCATGAAACCCCTGCGGAATCAGATGGCCGAACTGGAAGCCAGGGAGCAGACCCTGATCTCGGAAGAGGAGGTGGATATGAAGGCCGTGAATAAGGTCATCGATGACCAGACAGCCCTGCAGAATAAAATGCGGAAACTCGGTGTTGAACACCGTCTTGCAGTCAGGGAAATCCTCACCGACGAACAGTTGATGAAGCTGGATCAAAGGCAGAACTTCGCCAACGGCAGGCAGGGCAGGTTCAATCAATTCAACGGTCCCCATCCCCAGGGCAGGCCTTGTCCGTACAAAGGGGCTCAGAAAATATAGGTTAGTAGTAGATTAATGTGGTTCAAAGACCCGCCCCGGTTGTTTCTGACGGAATGAGCACTGGGGTGGGTTTTTTTACGGATTGAGGCCATCCCCGGTTTGATCCGCCGGCAGGATCTGATCCATAAAAGTTAAGATGGCCCGGGCTGACAATTCAGCTTCTTCCATCATTCCCATATGGCCGCTCTCCTGCAGCCTGGCCACCGTCGCATGGGGCGCCAGGCCAGCCAGTTTCTCAAATACCTCCACAGGAATATAGTTGTCTTTCATTCCCCCGATCAGCAGCACAGGCAGGGAAGGATCCTTCAGAACATGGGTCCGGTCGGGCCGCTGCATCATGCCATTCAGTATGGCAATGATCCCCCGGTCCGGAGTATGCAATGCAATCTGCCTGGCCAGTAAAACCTTGTCTTTAAGCCGTCCCACGTTGTCATTGGCAAAGGCCTTGGGAATGTTCACATTCACGATCTGCCGCTTCCTCCTGCAGAGGATCAGGCTGATCTCCCTTTCCCGGTTTGCCTTCTTCTCACGGGTATCTGCAAAGCAGGTTGAATGGAACAGGCAGTAGCCCCGGAGACGGTCCGGGTAAAGTTCAGCAAATGCCATGGTCACATACCCGCCCATGGAGTGCCCCAGCAAAACGGTCCTGGGTATTTTCTCGGTATCCAGTACTGCTTTCACCGCTCCGGCCAGATCATCCATGGTGTGAATTTTCCCCCATGTTCCCGACTGGCCATGACCGGGAAGATCCACACAGATCACCCTGTACCTGCCGGTCAGCCCCGGAGTGATGTCCTTCCAGATCTCCCCCGACTCCAGGTATCCGTGCAGCAGCACCATGCAGGGTCCTTCCCCCCGGTCTGAATAAACAATACCTGTGCCCTTATATGTGACTTCCTTCAGCGCCATGCCTGACCTTTTTGCAGCATCAGATCCTCGATCTCACCGGCCTCCATGGGTATATCAGCCAGAAGGTCCAGGGGACCGTTTTCAGTGATCAGTATATCATTTTCAAGCCTGATCCCGATGCCCTCTTCCGGAATGTAGATACCCGGTTCGCAGGTCAGCACCATTCCCGGCTGAAAGGGTACGGTCCGGTCCATGGGATCATGTACATCGAGCCCCATGGAATGGGAGGTGCCGTGCACAAAGAACCTTTTCCACAGCGGATCGCTCACCGGCCTGGAGGCTGCTTCCTGCCGCTTATAAAGCCCAAGGGCAAGATGCTCCTCCTCCCATGCCTCTCCAACCAGGCTGTGCAGTTCCCCGATGGTCACACCCGGCACCATAAGCGCCCGGGCATGCATAAATACCCTGTGGACCGCATTGTAGATTTCCCTTTGCCTGTATGAGAACTTCCCTCCCACCGGAAGGGTCCGGGTACAATCCGAGGCATAGTTATTCACCTCTGCTCCAAAATCCACCAGGAGCAGTTCACCAGCCCTGCAGGTGCTTTTGTTTGCAATGTAATGCAGGATGAGTGCGTTTTTCCCTGAAGCAACGATGGGATCAAAGGCATGCCCCTCAGCTCCTTTTCCTATGAATTCGGCTGTCAGCCCGGCTTCCAGTTCATACTCCCTCACTCCGGGTTTCAGCATTTTTATGACCCGGTGGAATCCCGAACAGGTAATGGCACAGGCCTTCCTGATCTCCTCCAGTTCCTCCGGCTCTTTCACCATCCTGAGCTGCATGAGCAGGGGGCCCAGATGGTTCTGTTTACAACCAGGGACCAATGCGGCGAGTTTTTTCTGAATGCGCGAATCGGGCGTCTCCGTTTCGTATTCCCTGCCTCCCGCCCCGGGATCATTCAGGTAAACCATACCTGCTTTTTTCGCCCCTTTTTCAATGAAAGCATCCATTTCACCGGCCCACCGCACATCTCCTATCCCCGAAAGAGCGGAGGCCATGTCGGTGGTCAGCAGCGGACCATACCAGAGATCGCTTTTCGGATCAGGCTTCCTGATGAACAGGGTTTCACTGTCAGCGGTCATCACAAGCACGCTTCCTTCCTGGGGAATGCCTGTGAGGTAGAAAAAATCCGAATGCTGACGGTAGGGATAAACCTGGTCCCCGGACCGGATCATGAAGGGGTTTGAACAAACCACTGCCATGGCGCCCCCGGGCATCTTTTTGCCAAGTTTGGACCTGTTCCGCAGAAACAGTGCTGAAGAGATGGGTGCAGACCTCATGCCGGTTGCTTGCTGTATTCAGGGAAATAGTGTTGTAAGAAATGCCCTCCTGCAAAAAATGCTAATTCAGAAATGTTATATTTGCTTGTCACCCCGCGCAATTTAAGTAACTTATTTTAATTGTAATTGTATGTCCGGAATTTTCACATCTTCCATCGGTAAGAAATTTATGATGTCTCTGGCAGGGAGTTTTCTGGTTGTATTCCTGCTGGTTCACATGGGGATTAACCTCCTGCTTGTGATCTTCGACGATCCCATGGTGTACAACAAAGCAGCCCATTTCATGAGCACAAATGTGCTGATCAAGATCTTCGAGATTGTGCTGATGGGCGGAATTCTCATCCACATCATTTATGCGCTGATCCTGCAGGTTCAGAACTGGATTGCCCGTCCCAGGAGATACGTCAAAGCAAACTACTCCAATACATCGTTCTTCTCCAAGTTCATGATCCACACGGCGGTGATCATCCTGGTCTTCCTGGCCATTCACTTTGTGGATTTCTATTTCAAAGCCAAATTTGGTCACGGAGGAACAATCGTGGTGGATGGGGTGGTGTACCACGATTTCGCCGCAGAGATCGTTGACAAATTCAACATGCTTCCCTTCGTGATATTTTACATCGCGGCATTTGTTTTCCTCGGCTTTCACCTGGTGCATGGATTTCAATCAGCCTTCAAAACATTTGGAATGGATCATAAAAGATATACTCCTGTGGTCCAGGCTTTGTCCATCCTCTACTCCGTTATCATTGTGGGTGGATACTCCATCATTCCCCTGATGATTTACTTCGCTTAAAACATTTTGCACGATATGGTTCAGATACAATCCAAGATACCCGAAGGACCCCTGGCAGAAAAATGGTCCACGTTCAAATCCAATCAAAACCTGGTCAACCCGGCCAACAAGCGAAAACTCGACGTCATCGTGGTTGGCACCGGACTGGCCGGTGGTGCTGCTGCCGCCTCCCTGGCCGAAATGGGATTCAAGGTCAAATCGTTCTGCTACCAGGACAGTCCCCGCAGGGCGCACAGCATCGCCGCCCAGGGCGGGATCAATGCGGCCAAGAACTACCAGAATGACGGGGACAGCGTATACAGGCTGTTTTTCGATACGATCAAAGGCGGGGATTACCGCTCCAGGGAAGCCAATGTGTACAGGCTGGCTGAGGTTAGCAACCAGATTATCGACCAGTGTGTGGCACAGGGGGTACCCTTTGCCAGGGAATACGGCGGAACCCTCGACAACCGCTCCTTTGGGGGAGCCCTGGTTTCAAGGACTTTTTATGCACGGGGACAGACCGGGCAACAGCTGCTGCTGGGAGCCTACCAGGCACTGAGCAGGCAAATCAAACTGGGCAACGTGGAGATGTATCCGCGCATGGAGATGTTTAACCTTGTGATGGTGGACGGGAAAGCAAGGGGGATTATCGGAAGGGACGTGATAACCGGGAAACTGGAACGGTTCAGTGCCCATGCCGTGGTTTTGGCAACCGGGGGTTACGGCAATGTCTTTTTTCTCTCCACCATGGCCATGGGAGCCAATGTAAGTGCAGCATGGCTCTGCCATAAAAAGGGAGCCCTCTTCGGAAATCCCTGTTTTGTTCAGATCCATCCCACTTGTATTCCGGTCCACGGCGATGCCCAGTCAAAGCTGACACTCATGAGTGAGAGTCTTCGCAATGACGGGCGGATCTGGGTACCCAAAAAGAAAGAGGACGCCCAGAAATTGCAGCGTGGCGAGATCACCGGAACGGAAATCCCGGAGGAGGATCGCGACTACTATCTGGAAAGACGTTACCCTGCCTTCGGAAACCTGGTCCCCCGCGATGTGGCTTCCCGGGCTGCCAAAGAGCGTTGTGATGCGGGATTCGGGGTGAACGCCACCGGACTGGCTGTTTTCCTGGATTTTAAAAATGCCATTCAGCGGCTGGGCAAAGATGCGATTGAGGCCAAATACGGGAATCTTTTCCAGATGTATGAAAAGATCACCGATGACAATCCCTACGAGGTTCCCATGATGATCTACCCGGCCATTCACTACGCCATGGGCGGACTATGGGTGGACTATGAGCTGCAGACAACCATCACCGGACTTTTCGCCACCGGCGAATCAAACTTTTCCGATCACGGCGAAAACCGCCTGGGGGCCTCTGCTTTGATGCAGGGACTTGCTGATGGTTACTTCGTTCTTCCCTATACCATCCAGAACTACCTGGCCGGTGAGATCAACACCCCCCGTTTCAAAACCGATACTTTAGCCTTCGAAGAAGCGGAAAAAGAGGTGGCGGATCAACTGGAAAAACTGATGGCTGTCAGGGGGAACCAGTCGGTGGATACACTGCATAAGCGTCTGGGGAAGATCATGTGGGACTATGTGGGCATGGCCCGGAACAAGGACGGTCTCGAGCTGGCCATCGAGGAGATCAGAAACCTGAGGGATGAATTCTGGAATTCGGTCCGGATCCCCGGTGAACTGAATGACCTCAATCCCGAACTGCAGAAGGCCGCCAGGCTCGCAGATTTTCTGGAACTGGGTGAATTGATGGCCAGGGATGCCCTGGTCAGGGAGGAGTCATGCGGAGGCCACTTCAGGGAGGAATACCAGACCGATGAAGGGGAAGCCCTGAGAAACGATAAGGATTTCACCTTTGTGGCTGCGTGGGAGTTCAAGGGGCCCGGAAAGGATCATGTGCTGCACAGGGAGCCCCTGGTTTTTGAGAACATTGAAGTGAAACAAAGAAATTATAAGTAACAAGGAATAACCCTTTTATCATGGACCTGAAACTGAAGATCTGGCGTCAGAAGGATACCCGAAGCAGGGGCAAATTTGTTGATTATAAATTGCAGGATATTTCACCCGACAGCTCGTTCCTGGAAATGCTGGATGTACTGAACGAACAGCTTGTGGCCAGGAATGAGGAACCGGTGGTATTTGACCATGACTGCAGGGAAGGAATCTGCGGAACCTGTGGCATGTATATCAACGGAAGGCCCCATGGCCCCGATTCCCTGATCACGGTTTGCCAGCTCCACATGCGCAAGTTTAAACACGGTGATACCATTGTGATCGAACCCTGGCGGGCCCGGGCATTCCCGGTAATCAAAGACCTGATGGTGGACCGTTCCGCCTTTGATAAACTGATCCAGGAAGGGGCTTATATTTCCGTTAATACCGGAAGCGCTCCCGATGCAAACAGTATTCCCATCAGGAAGAAGAATGCGGATCTGGCCATGGATGCAGCCGCATGCATTGGTTGCGGAGCATGCGTGGCTGCCTGTAAGAATGCATCAGCCATGCTGTTTGTGGGTGCCAAGGTTTCCCACCTCACCCTCTTGCCCCAGGGTAAAATTGAGGCCATGGAAAGGGTCTCCAGAATGGTGGCCAAGATGGATGAACTTGGATTTGGAAACTGTACCAATACGGGCGCCTGTGAAGCTGAATGCCCCAAGGGGATCACCCTGTCCAACATCGCCAGGCTGAACCGGGAGTATTACCGGGCAACCATCTGATCAAACTCTAAGGCTCACTTCCCGAAGAAATTATGCGGGGCAACGATATCCCGTATCTAGATGTTCATGGTCGCCTCGACCTCCCGGACCGTTTTGGGGATCGGAGTGCCCAGTACCCGGCTGCCCGTATCCGTAATCAGCACATCATCTTCGATGCGAACACCGCCAAATCCCAGGTAAGGTTCAACAGCCTTGTAATTGATGAACTGTTCAAACTTTTTCCCGGCTTTCCACTGGTCAATCAGGGCCGGAATAAAATAGCAACCCGGTTCATTGGTGATCACAAACCCGGGCTCCAGTTTTCTTCCCATCCTCAGGTAGGCCAGTCCGAACTGGTCGCTTCTTTTCAGTGAACCGGTATACCCTACAAAATTCTCCCCAAGACTCTCCATATCGTGTACATCAAGCCCCATCATGTGACCCAGTCCGTGAGGGAAGAAGAGCGCATGTGCACCCGCTGCGACAGCCTCGTCCAAATCACCCTTCATCAACCCGAGATCCTTCAGTCCGCCTGCGATGATCTTCGCAGCCATCAGGTGCACCTCCCTGTATGTGACACCGGGAACAGTTGCTTCGATGGTGCGGGTGTTGGCCGCCAGGACGATGTTATAAATGTCTTTCTGCATGGTTGAGAACTTCCCGCCGACCGGAAATGTCCTGGTGATGTCACTGGCATACCCCATGTCTGTTTCGGCCCCGGCATCGCAAACCACCAAACGGCCTTTCACCAGTTCGTTGCCATGTCCATGGTTGTGCAGGGTCTGTCCGTCCATGCTCAGGATCACCGGGAAGGCCACAGGTCCCCCGTGCGACAGCGCGATGCCTTCTATGGCGCCCGCCAGCTCCCTTTCAAAGTTCCCCGGGAAAGCCATCTTCATGGCAGTGGTGTGCATGATCCCTGCCACCTCCAGTGCCCTTTCAATCTCAGCTATTTCATATGCATCCTTTACACCGCGAAGCCTGACCACTGCGCCGATGAGCTCCTCAGACACATATTTCTGCACCTCTTCGCAGCTTACCCCCAGCAGTCCGGCCAGGGTGATCACCTGGTCACCCCGGTAGGTGGGAAGGATATGTATTTTTCTGCCCGACCGGATCGCCGCCTTCAGCACATCACCCAGTGCATCCAGTGTATTGGTGGACCCAACTGCCACTTCTGCAGCCAGTTCTTTCACCTTTGGCTGTTCTCCCATCCAGATGATGTCTCCCATTTCAAAGTCATTCCCGTACAAAGTGTCCACTCCCGAAACTGTATCACAAATGCCATGGAAGCCTGGCTTGTTGATTCCGAAAAAATAGAGGAAACTGCTGTCCTGCCTGAAATGATAGGTATTGTCCCTGTAATTCATGGCACTTTCACTGTTGCCTGCGATCAGAATCAATCCTTCAACCGACAGTTCGCGCAAGAGTTTTCTTCTTTTCAGGTAAACTTCTTTTGGAAACATATGCTTTGGAATTTATTTGTGCCAAAAGTAGCCCCATTTTTTGACAAACGTTCATAATCTGTGATAATCATGTTTCGCAAAAACAGATGTTGTACATCACAAACAGAACATAGCTCCCGGATTCCCCCGAATACACTGCTTTTCCTGTAACTTTTTCATTCACATAACGTAAAAATATGCGAATAGCGTAAAAAAATAAAAATATATTCATATATTCGCACGGACCAGGCAATTTTTCAACCCCTTTTTAACAATTTTACCAACATGCCATACCGCCGCCTTCCCAACACCGATTCCGCCCGGTTAAAGTCGCTCAAGTCAGCCTACGAAAAAGGGAAAGACCTCCCACCCTTCAAACTGGCCTTCAGCGCCTCTACCCTGAGAAAGATGCAGTCCGTGATTCCGGGATTTGAAAACGCCATTTATGAGCACAGGAATTCCCTGAACATCCAAACGGAAAAAAACAAGGAGTATCAAAAAAGACTCAGGAAGGTACGGCTCTATATTTCCCATTTTATCCAGGTAGTGAACATGGCCATTTCCCGGGGTGATCTGGTACCTGAGACCCGCTCCTATTTTGGGCTGGATGATGAGGAGAAAAAGGTTCCTTCCCTCAACTCTGAGGAGGAGGTAATTGAATGGGGACAGCAGCTGATCGACGGTGAACATAAAAGACGCGACAAGGGCCTGAGCCCCATTACCAATCCCACCATCGCCGTTCTGAAGGTCCACTTCGACAAATTCATGGAATACCACAACTACCAGAAAAGCCTGAAGAACCGGAGCCAGCGGGCACAGGACCAGCTGAATGCTCAGCGGGCACAGGTGGATAATGTGATTCAACAGATCTGGAATGAAGTGGAGGATACTTTCAATGACCTGCCCGAAGAGCTGCGAAGGGAGAAATCGTCCGAATATGGACTTGTCTATGTATTCAGGAAGAGTGAAATGAACAACCCTATCCTGTTCCAGACCCCCCGTATGGGCGAGATCGGTTAGCGGACACATTGATCCGGTAATACCAAAACACAAAGAATACCACAAAAAGCAACATGCTGATCAGGGCGGCTATGGGTATCATGGTACTTGTACCGATCTCCTCGAGCATGTCGTCGGCACTCCCCCTTGAGTTGAAATAGTAGTATATGACACCCATGGCATTGTTTATGAAATGGGCGGTGATGGGAAACCAGATGGACCGGCCCAGGTACATCAGGTAACCCAGTATGATCCCCAGTATAAAGCGTGGAAGGAAGGAGAAAAACTGGAAATGAAACGCACTGAAAAGCAGGGCAGTGATCACAATGGCGACGTGTGGACTTTTCACAATGCCTGTCAGCAGCCGCTGGAGCAGTCCACGGAAAATCAGTTCTTCCCCAACAGCGGCTAGTACACCAATCATCAGCAGGTTGATTATCAATCCCCCGAAAGAACGGGTAGCCGTAAAAGCCCGCATGATTTTCTCAGCCTCCCCCTCCAGGGCTCTTAAAAACCGGTTCACCGACTCCAGGGGAAATTCCATTCTCATGTTGATCTCGGCCAGGTAATTGATCAGCGGGATCACAGAGACCATCATGCCCACTGTAAGCAGAATGGCCAACAGACTGACCGGTTGACGGAAGCGGTAATAGGAAAACAGGTCTCCCGCAAAGAGATAGGAAAAAAGGAGTGCCGGAACGATAAAAGTACCCACGGACCCGAGAATCTGAATCAATTTGGACGCCGCCACATAACTCGGATCGTCGAAAGTCCCCAGTGACAGAATCTCCTTTACATGAAATCCATAGATCCATCCGGCCAGAAATGCTCCCAGAAATTGGAATGCCAGTCCGAGGATGAAGAGAATCACCACAGCGAACATGAATTTTTCACCTGGTTTCAACCCGGCAAGAAGTGCTGGCCTTTTTTCGTAATTTTGCATCGCTCGAAGAGCACAAAGAAAGCAATTTGAATCTTTAAAACCTACAAGATTTATCACCATGCAACCGGGGGATCAAGAAATCAGCATGGACCGGAAGCTGCCGCCATCAGCTATTCGGTACCTAAGCTATCACCTGGGTCACCACTATTCCGGCCCTGACCTGAATTCAATCCTGGTGACAGAGGAGAAAGAGACAGATGCAGCATCCTTCTGTATGCCTCAGTCCGGTCTGCCCCTTGATACAGAGAAGGTGTTCTTCATTGAGGAAGTTCCCGTCTTGTTCCCCCTGTCCCGGTCGAAGGCCTGGTACGCAGTTAAAGAAAAAGGGATCCGCTTTAACCATGATATTCTTAAAAGTGCCTTTTACCTGCTTTCCGGAATCCAGGAATATCTTGATTACATGCCCGATACACATGGCCGCTTCCCCTGGCACGAATCGATCCAATACAGGCTGGGGTTCACCGGAAAACCAGTGGTGAACTACTATTTCGAGATCATCCTTGATGCACTTGAAACCTATTGCAGCCTGAACCATCTGCCGTTTAAAAGGGTGAAACTGGAGCAGCCCGTGCTGCTCCTCTCCCATGATGTGGACAGGATCCGGAAGTATTCCCTTCGTGAACTGGTTTATGTGGGCTTGCAGCTGGCGGGACTCAAACCATCCGGCAGGAGCTTTGCTAAAAAATGGAGGTCTTTCCTCTTCTATGCCAGAGGCACCTTTCTGTTCCGGAAAGATCCTTACTGGAACTTCGAGGACCTGCTGGCCATGGAAAAAGAATACCGGATCTCCTCTTCCTGGTATTTTCTGGAAAAAACCGGAAACGGCAATTCCCGGTATCACTTCGGGGATCCCAAAATCGCTGTCCTCCTCCGGCAAATCAAGCAGCCGGAACATGAAATTGGAATTCATGGCACACGGGAAAGCAGCACGGACATCCTGGCCATGGCAGAGGGAATCAAAAGGCTGAACCGGGTGACTGCCCATCCGGTTTCAGGAATCAGGCAACACTTCCTGAAGTTCAACATCCGGACCACACCCGGGATCCAGATATCGGCCGGACTCACCTATGACACAACGCTTGGATTTGCCGAATGCATCGGATTCAGGAATTCCTACGCCTTCCCTTTCAGGCTGTATGATTTTCATGAGCACCGTCCCATGGATATATGGCAGATCCCGTTAAATGTGATGGATACGACACTGCTGGAATATATGTCGGTCCCCGTTGAATCGCTCATGGAAGCTATTCAGCCGGTCCTGACAGAGGTGTCCAGGTTTCATGGCTTGTTTTCGCTTCTGTGGCACAACAGCACACTGGATGAAGAGGAGTACAGGGGTGTGGGGCCCAAATACCGGCAAATCCTGGAACATCTTACGGCAGCCGGTTTCAAATCATTCACCGGAGCTCAGATGGTTTCACGGTGGAAAACAATGGAAGCATGAAAATTGCTGAACTGGACCTGGGCCACGAGCCCCTGTTTCTGGCCCCCATGGAGGATATCACCGACCCTTCGTTCAGACACCTGTGCAAGCGGTATGGAGCGGATGTCATGTATACAGAATTTATCTCCTCCGACGGCTTGATCCGGGATGGTGAAAAGAGTGTCAGAAAGCTCGATATTTTCGATGATGAAAGGCCCATGGGTATCCAGCTTTACGGGCATATCGTTGAGTCCATGGTCGATGCCACACACAGGGCACTCGACTCAAATCCCGAAATGATCGATATCAACTTTGGCTGTCCGGTCCGCAAGATTGCCAACCGCGGAGCCGGTGCGGGAATGCTGGCCAACATCCCCCTGATGATGGAGATGACCCGTGCCATTGTGAGGGCCTCAACTGTTCCTGTCACGGTGAAAACAAGGCTGGGATGGGATGAGCAGCACAAGATCATTGTGGATGTGGCTGAGCAGCTCCAGGACCAGGGCATCAGTGCGCTGACCATTCATGGCCGGACCCGTGCACAGATGTACAAAGGATCGGCCGACTGGACCCTGATCGGAGAGGTGAAAAACAATCCGCGGATGAACATCCCCATCATCGGAAACGGCGATATCACCAACCCGGTGGAAGCCAGGGAGGCCTTCGACAGGTATGGAGTGGACGGGATTATGATCGGGAGGGCAGCCGTGGGCAAGCCCTGGTTATTCCGCCAGACAAGGCACTACCTGGAGAACGGGGAGTTGCTGCCCGGCCCCACTGTTTCGGAGAAGGTGGATATGGCGAAACTTCAGTTTGAGAAATCGCTGGAGTTCAAATCAGAACCGGTGGGGATCTTTGAGATGCGCCGGCATTTCTCAAACTATTTCAAGGGCCTCCCCCATTTTAAGGAGACCCGGCTGAAGCTCCTCACTTCCCTTGATGTGAATGAGATCATGGAAATCCTGGAACAGCTCCGGGACAAGTATGGTGAAATCAGGCCGGGGGATCCAGGGTCTTTCTGGGATTAAAAGATATCATTGCTCTTCCTGGGATAGTCCAGGGTGTAATGAAGTCCCCTGCTCTCTTTCCGGGCCTGTGCCATTTTGATCACGAGGTAACCCACATTGATCATGTTGCGCAACTGGCAGATACGCAGGGAGAGCCTGGACTTTTTATAAAGCGCCTCCGTCTCCCGGTTAATGATCTCCAGCCGCACTGCGGCCCGTTCCAGCCGAAGATCGGACCGGACGATACCCACATAATTTGTCATGATCTGCTGCACCTCCTTACGGTTCTGGGTGATCAGGACCATCTCTTCGGGATGGGTGGTTCCGCTGTCGTCCCATTCGGGGATTCCCAGGGCGAAGGTATAAGTGCCCGAATGGGCCATGGCATGCCTGGCGGCCCTGTCCGCATAAACAATGGCTTCGATCAGTGAATTGGAGGCCAGCCGGTTGGCCCCGTGGAGTCCGGTGGAGGAGACCTCCCCCACTGCATAGAGCCTTTTGATCCAGGTCTGTCCGTCCATGTCAACCTTGATTCCTCCGCAAACATAGTGGGCAGCCGGTACCACAGGGATCAGATCCTTTGCAATGTCGATTCCCACTGAAAGGCACTTCTCGGTAATGTTTGGAAAGTGTTTTTTCAGGGCCTTCTCCTCCATGTGCGTAACATCCAGATAGACAAAGTCGTGACCATGGATCTTCATTTCATTGTCAATGGCCCTGGCCACGATATCCCTGGGTGCCATGCTGCCCCGCTCATCATACCTGTTCATGAACTCTTCCCCCAGCTGATTCTTCAGGATTCCCCCGTAGCCCCGCATGGCTTCGGTGATCAGGAATGAAGGGCTTTCTCCCGGATTGTATAGCGATGTGGGATGAAACTGGATAAACTCCATGTTCTCGATAATCCCCTTCGCCCGGTAAACCATGGCAATACCATCACCTGTGGCAATGGGCGGATTGGTGGTGGTTGAATAGATATGCCCGGCTCCACCGGAGGCGAGGAGCGTGGTTTTCGAGAGAATCCGGAAGACCTTTTCAGTCTCCAGGTTCAAAACATAGGCACCATAGCATTCAATGTCGGTCATGTACCTTTTAACCAATTTCCCCAGGTGGTGCTGGGTGATCAGATCCACGGCAAAATGTTTCTCCAGCACATCGATGCTTGGATGATTCCTTATTTCCCGTGAAAGAGCACGTTGAATCTCCTGACCCGTATTGTCCTTGTGATGAAGGATCCTGTGTTCGGAATGGCCACCCTCCCGGGCCAGTTCATACTTTCCATCAGACTCCTTGTCAAACTTGGTCCCCCATCGGATCAGTTCACTGATCTGGGCCGGTCCCTCTTCCACCACCATTTTCACCACTTCTTCGTTGCACAGGTGGTCACCCGCCACCAGTGTATCCTCCACATGTTTCTCCGGACTGTCGGGTTTGTAAGTAACTGCAGCGATCCCTCCCTGTGCATACCGGGTATTGGTTTCCTCCAATTCTGATTTGGTGATCACACATACCGATCCGTGTTCAGCCACCTTCAGCGCAAAGCTTAAGCCCCCCAGACCGGACCCAATTACCAGGTAATCATATTTTTTCTCCATTCAGCCTCCATCCGTTAATCTCCAACAAAGATAGAAAAAGCTTCAGAGATTGATTTTAAACCGCTAATTTTGATGGCCATGATCCGAATACTCACCATTGTGGGGGCCAGACCCCAGATCATAAAGGCCGCTGCCCTGAGCAGGGCCATCGAAGCCGGTTTCAGCGACCATGTGGAGGAGGTGATCCTGCATACAGGCCAGCATTACGATGATTCCATGTCGGATGTGTTTTTCAGGGAAATGAAGATTCCCCCGCCCAGGTATCACCTGGGGGTTGGTTCCGCTTCCCACGGTTCCCAGACCGGTCAGATGATTGAAGGAATTGAGAAGACCATTCTGGAAGAGAAACCACAGGGTGTTGTTCTTTACGGTGATACCAACTCAACCCTGGCGGGTGCCCTGGCTGCAGCCAAACTCCACATTCCTGTCATCCATATTGAAGCCGGACTTCGTTCCTTTAACAAACAGATGCCGGAGGAGATCAACCGGATCACCAGCGACCATGTGAGTACCCTCCTGTTTTCGCCAACCATGACAGGAGTAAACAACCTGAAGGAGGAAGGGATCATCCACCATGAAGGGGAAACACTTTCATTCGACCGCCAGGGGGTCTATTACAGCGGGGATGTGATGTATGACAACACACTCTTTTTCAGGGAGGCCGCCCTGAAGCAATCCACCATTTTAAAGGAACTGGAACTGGACCGGAAACCTTATGTACTTGCCACCATCCACAGGCCCTCCAACACCGATGTGAAAGAGAACCTGCTCGGCATCCTGTCCGCCCTTGAAAAGGTGGCAGAAGAGCACCGTATCCCGGTCATCCTGCCCATGCATCCGCGCACAAGGAAGATCCTGAACCAGGAGGACCTGACCGATGAAAACGGCATTGCTGCACCAGAGGGACTGGTCAGGTTTATCCCGGCCGTATCCTTCATGGATATGATCCGCCTGGAGGCGGGCGCCAGGCTTATCCTGACCGACTCCGGTGGCGTACAGAAAGAGGCCTGGTTTATGGAAAAGCCCGTTGTTGTTCTCCGGGAGGAGACCGAATGGGTGGAGATTATTGAAGCCGGCAACGGGATACTGGCCGGCGCCGACACCCACCGGATCGCAGAAGCTGCACGGAGGTTTATGGAAACACCTCCCGCAAGCTACCCCCCGGTCTTTGGCGACGGTCAGGCCGCCCACCACATTTTAAAGGTGATCACCACTGCCAGGTGGTATTAATGTTTCAAAATTGGATTACTTTTGTGGTTCTGTAAATTTCATTTACCAGGTAAACAAGACGAATTAATATGGCACAGGAGGATCTATTTAAAAAACTGGTTGCACATTGTAAGGAATACGGATATGTTTTCCCATCCAGTGAAATATACGACGGATTGGCGGCGGTGTATGATTACGGTCAGTACGGGGTTGAACTTAAAAACAACATCAAGAAATACTGGTGGGATGCAATGGTCCTTCTGCATGAAAACGTGGTGGGGCTTGATTCTGCCATTTTTATGGACCCAACCGTATGGAAAGCCTCGGGCCATGTGGATGCATTCAACGATCCCCTGATCGATAACAAGGATTCAAAAAAGCGGTACAGGGCCGATGTGCTGATTGAAGAGCAGATGGCCCGGTACGAGGACAAGACCGCCAAAGAGCTTGAGAAGGCCAGAAACAGGTTTGGGGAGGCTTTTGATGAGTCCCAGTTCACCAGTACCAATCCCAGGGTTCTGGCCAACAAGGAGAAACTGGACGCGCTGCACAAGCGATTTGTCAAAGCACTGGCCGAAACGGACCTGGATGAACTCAGGCAGATCATCATCGATGAGGAGATTGTTTGCCCGCTCTCCGGTTCCAGGAACTGGACCGAAGTCCGGCAGTTCAACCTGATGTTCTCCACCGAAATGGGTTCCACATCAGAGGGCGCAAACAAAATATACCTGAGGCCCGAAACCGCCCAGGGAATCTTTGTAAACTTCCTGAATGTCCAGAAATCGGGTCGCATGAAGATCCCCTTTGGGATTGCCCAGATCGGGAAGGCCTTCAGGAATGAGATCGTGGCCAGGCAATTCATTTTCAGAATGCGTGAATTCGAGCAGATGGAGATGCAGTTCTTTGTGCCGCCCGGAACAGAACTGGAATGGTTCGAAATATGGAAGAATGCACGGATGAAATGGCACCGCTCCCTGGGCTTCGGAGACCATAACTACCGTTTTCATGACCATGACAAGCTGGCCCATTACGCCAATGCGGCCACCGATATCGAATTCCTGTTCCCCTTTGGATTCAAAGAGGTTGAAGGCATTCATTCACGGACCGATTTCGACCTGGGAAGTCACCAGGAATACTCCGGTAAAAAGATGCAGTACTTCGATCCGGAGACCAATAAAAATTATGTGCCCTTTGTGGTTGAAACTTCCATCGGGGTGGACCGGATGTTTCTGCAGATTATCTCTGCGGCCTATTGTGAGGAAACCCTTACAAAGGAGGACGGATCCACCGATATGCGCGTGGTTCTTAAGCTGCCACCGGTCCTCGCTCCCGTTAAGCTGGCTGTATTTCCGCTCACCAAAAAAGACGGGCTGCCGGAAAAAGCCCGGACGATCATTGATCTGTTGAAATTCGATTTAAACTGCCAGTACGAAGAGAAGGATTCCATAGGAAAAAGGTACCGCAGGCAGGATGCCATCGGCACACCCTATTGTATCACCATCGACCACCAGACCCTGGAGGATGATACGGTAACCATCCGCTACAGGGATACCATGGAGCAGGAACGTGTGGCGGTCGGTTCCCTGCTGGAAATCATCAAAGCGAAAGTGGACCTCAGCAACCTGCTGAAACAGCTCTAGGGTGAAAAAGGTACTGGTCATAACCTATTATTGGCCGCCCAGCGGAGGAGCCGGGGTACAGCGTTGGCTGAAATTCACCAAGTACCTTCCTGAATTTGGCTGGCAGCCCATTGTTTATACTCCGGAAAATCCCGAAGCACCGGTGGATGATCCTTCCCTTGTGAAAGACATTCATCCTGATATTGAAGTGATACGGAAGCCGATCCGGGAACCTTACGCGCTGTATAAGAAGTTTGTGGGAATGAATTCCGGCCAGCGGATCAATGCAGGATTTCTCAAGGAGCGTGCACAACCCAGGAAAAAAGAGGGCATCTCCGTCTGGATCAGAGGGAACCTGTTTATTCCCGATGCCAGGAAATTCTGGATTCGTCCCTCTGTCCGGTTTCTGATCCGGTATCTGAAAGAACACCCGGTGGATGCCGTCGTTTCTTCCGGGCCGCCGCACAGCATGCACCTGATTGCACTCGGGCTGAAGCGAAAACTTGGTATCCCGTGGATAGCGGATTTCAGGGATCCCTGGACTGAAATTGATTTCTACGATCAACTCAGGCTAACAAAGCGATCAGACCGGCGGCACAAAACACTGGAGAGGGATGTGGTGACCGGAGCTGACCAGGTGGTGGTGGTTGGAAAAACCATGGCTGACAGGTTCAGGCAGGTTCATGGCGTAATCCCTTTTGTTGTGCCCAACGGCTATGATCACACTGATTTTGACCCCGTAGCAGCCGGGAAGGGGGATCCCGGGCCCGGAGGTGAATTCCGGATCGTCCATGTGGGTGCCATGAACAAGGACCGGAATCACGAATCGTTCTGGAAAGTTATTTCCGAATTGGTCAGCGAGTATCCGGAGCCCATGGCCGGTTTGAAGATCATGCTGGTCGGCAAACTGGATGTGTCGGTCCGCGAAAGCATCGCAAAGCATGGACTGGAAGGGCGGGTGGAGATGGTTGATTATCTGCCCCACCAAAAGATCATCCCGCTTCTGTGTTCGGCTTCGGCCCTCTACCTGCCTGTAAACAACACGCCGAATTCCAAATCGATCCAAACCGGGAAACTCTTCGAATACCTGGCGGCAGCAAGGCCCATCGTTGGGATCGGCCCGGTCGACGGGGATGCGGCCCACATTCTGAAAACGTGCCATTCAGGTGAAATGATCGGGTTCGAAGATCAGGGAGCTTTGAAATCGTTGCTCCTGCAGTGGATACAATGGCAAAAGGAAGGCAAACTGACCATCACCCCCAGGGAAATTGACAGGTACACCCGGAAACACCTGGCATCCACACTGGCTGATCAGCTTGCGAAACTCACCTGATCAGTTTCTCAATCGCTTTTTCTCTTTGATCAATCTGAAAATGCCGGAGGATATGCTCCCGTGCCAACCGGGAATGAGATGCCGCATCCGGGAGTGACCTTACCTTTTCTGCCATTTGTTCAGCATCCCATGCATCCAGCATTATGCCTACGGATCCCATGGCCTCGGGAATACCCCCTACCCTGATGCCCAGCGGAATACAATTCCTGAGCATGGCTTCACAGACGGCATTCGGTAATCCTTCACTTCGTGAGAACTGGGCATAATACCTGGCCTTCCCGTACCATCCCAACAGATCGGCATGATCCAGGGGTGGCAGGACCAGCAGGTTTCCGGGTATGGGGCCGATCCTGTTTTCCACTCCCGGCTCAATCCCGATCACCACGAAGCGCATTTCCGGCAACCATCCGGCCAGTTCCACAAACCGGTCAATTCCTTTCAGCAAATAGCGCTGTCCGGAGTCGGTGATGCTGACCGTAAGGACCATCTCCTCCTTTGCTTCACCCGGCAGGTACAATGCCGGATCATAACCTGTGGGCAGGACGGTCACAGGAATATCCCCTGCCCTCTTCCTCGCCTCTATTCCAAGTGCCTCAGCCACCGGAAGGTTCATCCGGGCGTGGCGCATGGAATACCTGGCGCAGAATCCCCTGAATTTCCTGTTGAATGAACCATAGTTCAACGATTCCACATAGCTTACATCGTAACCGCCCAGAACCAGAAACAGGGGTTTTGAACTGAGCCTGCTGAACAGGGCCGGAAGCAATGAGTGATAATCTGCAAACCAGCAGAACAGCGCATCACATTTCCAGATATGGCGGGCCAGCAGGAAAAACTGTTTCGCCCCGGCAAAAAAGAAGTCAATTCCTGATTTTCCGAACGGGCTCCTGATCCGGATCACCCGGAAAGAACGTCCCAGGGATTCATAATCCTTTTTGACAAAGTGAGAGAAGTCTTTGTAAATGAACAGTATGCAAGGACGATCAGACTTCATGGAAGGGCGTTGATATTGATCAGCAATTTAATTAAAAAACCAGCGTGTCTGCAATGGTATCTCCCCGAAGTACAACTTCGGGGATACGATCGCGTAATTCATTATCTTTGGGATTGTATGGAAAAGATGGTCGTTTCAGTCATTGTTCCTGCTTACAATCACGGGCAGTATATCGCCCAATCGCTGGAAAGTGCTATCCATCAGACATTTGAACAAGACTATGAAATCATTATCGGGGACGATTGTTCTACCGATCATACCGGGGAGATCTGCCGGCGATATGCAGATCATCCGAAAATCAGGCTGATATCCCACGACCAAAACATCGGACTGATTCAAAACTACCGCTCCCTCTTTTCAGCTTCCAGGGGCAGGTACATCGCCATCCTTGAGGGAGATGATTACTGGGAAGAGAATAAACTCGCCGAACAGATCTCCTTCCTGGAGGCTCATCCCGAATGCGGATTCCTGCACAGCAACGGCTATTTTCTCTTTGAGAATGGCAGAAGAAAGCTGATCCACAGGGAAGCCGGGATCCCGCAGGAGCTGAGCTACGGAGACCTGATCAAAAGCAACAGAATCGCCGCTGTAACGGCCTGCTTCAGAAGAGATTTACTGCAATTCGCCGACCTGGAGAGATTCGAATCTCTTGGCTTCAGGACCATGGATTATCCCCTCTGGCTTGAATTCGCCCAGCATACCAGGATGGGTTTCCTGAATCTTCCCCTGGCAACATACAGGATAACAGCCGGATCCATCAGCAACAACCGCTCCTTCGAAAAGCGCAGACAGTTTGAAGCATCCAACCGGTCCATTCTGGAATTCTACAGCAAAAAGTACCCTGTGGCCGGATTAAATCCGGAGTTCATCCAAACCAAATACAATACCAAATTGTTCTATGCCATACTGGATTGCGGAACATTCGCTGATCAAAAGATGCTGTCGGAAGAATACCTTCATCTGGGCCGGATCAAAACCCTGGCGCTGAGATGCAGGCTTATCTTCTCTCTGTACAGGGTCATCATCAGATTGTTCTATAAACGGGTTTAACAAGGAAAGCGCCTGCATGAATTTAAATAATTACTATACCAACGAACGCCGGGATATGCTGGCGTTCCTTCCTGCGAATCCAGCAAGAACCATTGAATTTGGCTGCAGTGCCGGCGTTTTTTCGGCCCTCGTAAAAGAGAAGTACAATACGGAAGCATGGGGAGTGGACTTCAACCGGGAGGCAGCAGAAGAGGCCGGGAAGAGACTGGATAAAGTGATGGTGGGGGATGCCATGGAAGTGTTGAATGACCTGCCAGAGAACCATTTCGATTGCCTGATTTGCAATGACATCCTGGAACACCTGCCCTACCCGGATCTGTTTTTAAAGAAGGTCAGAAAAATTCTGGCCAAAGACGCCCACATCACCTGCTCGGTACCCAATGTGAGATCCTGGGGACACTTCATCCACTACTTTGTTGGGAAAGACTGGAAATACGGAGATTCCGGAATCCTTGACAACACCCATCTCCGGTTTTTCACAAAGAAGAGCCTCATCAGAATGCTGGAAAATTCAGAAATCGAAATCGAAATCATCAGGGGTATCACGCGCACAAACACCATCCTGTTTAACCTTGCCAACATCCTTTCCCTGGGTTTTATCTCCGATATGCGTTACCTTGAATATGGTGTCAGGGGACGGTTCAGGTAAATATTCCTTTGATGAACACAAGCATCTTTTCCTTCTCATCCCGAAGGTAATCCGGATCCAGTGTAACCGGCCTAAGGGTGATGTCTTCCAGTCCCACACGGCCGAACAGCTGTCTGCGCAAGGTAGGGCTGAACAGCATCACCTCTTTCCCGAAAACCAGGGAAGCGATGCAGGTATGGACCCTGGAAGTGAGTACGCCCTGGGCATGGGCAAAAAGATTCAGATAATCGAAAGCCAGTTCAGATACATAGGTATTCGGAACCCTGAAAAATCCTTTCCTGTTCCCCGGGTTGATATAGTTGACCGGCCGGATGATGGTATAATTGCCGAAGGAAGAATTGTGGTATCCCGACAGGCCGGGAAGGTGCTTGTAAACCCGCTTCCTCATTTTGCCGGGGTGCTGAAGCCTGTAGCTCATCCGGTTCCCCAGAAAGGTAAATCCGTTTTCATACTGTGATTCACGGCCAAACCGCGGTTCGGGACCTGTATCAAAGTTCAGAACCACAAATTTCTCCACATCCAGGGGATACGGGGTGAAGAGGTCATTGAGAAAAAAAGCAAAATCAATTCCATCATAACTCATCTGCGCATACTCCCTGAATGCCTCGTAGGTAGGCGTATCCCTGGTTACCAGGGCATAGGGTTTGATTTTCTTCAGAAATTCGCCCACCACCCGGCGCTCGGCTTCATCATACCTCTGGCTCCCCGCGCTGAAAAGTATGATTTCGGTGCCCTTCTTCTTTAGTGCGGAAATCGTATCCTCCCAGAGCAACGGAAAGCTCGCATCAAACAGGGGGCCGGTGAGGACCAGGAAATCCAGTTCCAGGCATTTGATATAATTGAAGCTGTTTGCCGGGTTGGTCCCACCCTCCTTCCAGTAATAACCGGGCAGGTTTTGTGTCACAATAATGTGCTGTCCGGGAAGGATCTCTGACAAAACATGCCGGATGCTTTGGGTGAAAAAATCATTGCCTATGTTGGTGGACGCGAAGCCGCCTACCAAAGCAATTCTAATCTCTTTCATAGTTTAGATATTTCTTAAAAATCCGGATCACCTCGCCTTTCAGGTCTTCAGAAGCACCTCCGTATAGTATGAAAAGAAGGCCGGCAACCAGGAAGAGTCCGGTTTTGATGGCAGCACCCAGGTAGATGTGGCCAATGGGTATCACTGATAGAATTACTCCCACCAAGACAAAGAAAACGATACTTTTCAAAAGGCCCCAGGAAAACGGATGAATGCGATACCACCGATAGATGAGAACCGTCTTCAGAACGTTATAGACAATGATTGAGATTGCAGTGGCCAGCGCCGCACCATTCAGCCCGAGGGTGGGAATCAGTATGAAATTCAAACCCACTGCAAGCACCATCAGGAGGATTTGAAGGATCAGGTTGTACCTGTATTTATCCGAAATATTCAGAATCTGGCCATTGGCACTTGTGAGCAGGTCGATCAGTTTGCCTATGCCAAGAAAAAAGAATGCCCATGCGGTATTGCCAAACTTCTCTCCCAGAATCTCCATCAACAGGGAGATATTGACCCAGATCAACAGGAAAATGATGGAACCGAGTACAAACTGATTGACGGATACTTTTTTATACATGGTTTCAATGCCTCTGAAATCGTCTGCCGAGTGCAGGGAGGAGATCACAGGGAGGGAGATTTGTGCCAGTGCTTTTTCAGGAATCGCCAGGGTGGAAATCAAAAAGACCGGGATGGAATAATAGGCCAGCTGATCAAGTCCCAGCAGGTTTCCGATCATGATGGAATCCACCCGCATGATCAGTATGTATGCAATGCCACCAAAGAGACCGAATACTGAATAATCCAGGATCCTCCTTGTATCCAGTCCCCTGAACGATGCCAGTGTCAGACCGGGAAGCATCTCTGCCCTGTACAGATCCATCCACATGATCAGCGGTCTCAGTAAAAAGATGGCAACCAGCAGGGCAATCAGAACCTCAAGGGAGAGCCCCAGAAAGAACATCAGGGTCAAAGCGATAAAGAAGACCACTTTCTGCAATGAATTCCCCAGAAAGAAGTGCAGCACCGTCCTTTGCCTGATCCTGGCATACGCCCCCAGCATTTCAAATATGACATTGCCGGCCATGAGGGGAACCAGGACCAGGTAATAGGAGCGATACAGGGTGGCATCCTCTTCAAAATAGAGGTGCTTTCCAAAAAGAAACCAGAGGACCCCGAACACCACAAACAACAGGATGGTTACGGCAAAAGAGTATCCCAGCAACTCTTTCTCTCTGTGGGTACGCCTGTATTCGGGATAGTACTTGATGATCACCGAGGGCTGGCTGAAGAGAACAAACAGGGAGATGATCTGCGCATAATACATGAGCAGCTGGACAAGGCCCCAAACTTCGGGAGTGTCATTAAAAAGCCTGGGGACAATGAATACCGAGTAAATACCACCCAGCACAAACCCGACTGCAATCATGTAACTGTTTAGTCTGCTTTGTTTTAGCACATTTCCCATAGAATGACTGCTCAGCCTTGTGTTGATGAATACGCGAATTTATTGAAATAATCCATATGGGCATGGTTTTTTGGTTTGATAATCAGGCCCTGTGAAGGCAGTTTTTCCGCATGAAATATTTCATTATCATTGTATCACAAAACCACTTATGAAAGTAAAAGAGAGCTTCCCCGGACTGGTGCCAACCCTTGTGGCCATCGTAACTTTTCTCATTATAGCTTTTGCCTACTTCCCTGATGTACTGGACGGAAAGCAGCTGGGCGGAAATGACAACGCCAATTTCAAAGGCATGGCAAGGGAGCTCGCTGATTTCAGGGAGGAAACGGGAAAAGAGGCGCTCTGGTCCAACAACATGTTTGGAGGGATGCCCGGCTACCTGACCAGCACGGTGTACAAGGGGGATGTACTGAAATACCTGGACAACCTCTTCCAGATGGGCCCCCGGCCGGTCAGTTTCATCTTCCTTTACCTGATCGGTTTTTATATTCTCATGCTTTCCCTGCGGGTCAACCCGTGGCTGGCCATTGCGGGGGCTATTGCGTTTGCCTTTTCATCTTACAATTTCGTCATACTTGCAGCCGGTCACACTTCCAAAGCCATTGCCATTGGTTACATGGCTCCCGTCATTGCAGGCATACTGCTTGCATTCCGGGGCAAAAGGTTGCTCGGAAGTGCACTGACAGCCATTTTCCTGGCGCTCCAGATCATGGCGGGCCACCTTCAGATCACCTATTACACCCTGATCATTGTGCTTATTTTCGGTTTGACACAGGTCTATTTTGCCTTCAGGGAAAAAACCATAAAAGAGTTGCTGATTACTGTTGCATTCCTCATTGTTGCGGTGGGATTCAGCATTGCAGCCAATTCAGCCAGGTTATGGACCACCCTGGAATATGGAAAATATACCATGAGAAATCCCTCCGAACTCACCGGGGAAGAGAATGACAAGACCACCGGACTGACCAAATCTTATGCTACCCAGTGGAGCTATGGGATTGATGAGACGTTTTCACTGCTGATACCGGGTTTCAAGGGAGGGAGCAATGACGGGGCCCTGTCGGAAAAATCCAATACCTATGAATTGTTTGCCCGCGGCAACCCAGCCCAGGCCAAAGAGGTGATCAGGCACCTTCCCCTGTACTGGGGCGAACAGGCTTCCACAGCCGGGAATATTTATGTGGGTGCCATCATTGTCTTTTTGTTTGTCCTGGGGATGTTTGTTGCCGACCCCAGGATAAAATGGTGGTTGCTGGTTGCCACCATCCTGGGCATTGCCCTCTCCTGGGGCAAGAACTTCATGGCGCTTACCGAATTCTTTATGGACCACATCCCGGGTTACAATAAGTTCAGAACCGTGAGCATGACCCTGGTGATCCCGGCATTTGCAATGCCTGTACTGGCCATCCTGGCCCTTCAGAAGATATTGTTTGGTAGTATCGAAAAGAAAAAACTCTATACTGCCCTGAAATGGTCCCTGGGCATTGCGGGTGGAATCGCTCTCCTGTTCGCCCTTCTCCCGGACCTGGCCGGGAACTTCATTTCAGCGCGGGATGGCAGTTACCAGCCTGAACTGGCCAAAGCGCTGCAGGCAGACCGCAGGAGCCTGCTCAGGGCCGATGCCATCAGGTCGCTTGTTCTTATTTGCCTTTCAGCCGGGGTCATCCTGCTTTATTCCATGAAAAAGGTGAAAGCACCCCTGGCCATTGCCGCCCTGGCTATTCTCTTTTTGGTGGACATGTGGCCTGTGAACAAAAGATACCTCAACAAGGAATATTTCTCCGACAAAAAACAGGCCAGTCAACCCTTTGTTCCAACGGCGGCCGATCAGTACATCATGGAACAGCCGGGGTATAACAACAGGGTCCTGAACCTGACTGTATCCATGTTTATGGATGCATCCACCCCCTATTTCCATCCATCCATAGGCGGTTATCATGGAGCCAAGATGCGCCGGTACCAGGACCTGATCGAGACAAACCTGATGACGGACATCAATGAACTTATTGCGGGATTGCGGGCTCAGAACCTGTCAGCCGTCTATTCTGCACTTGCAACAACCTCTGCCCTGAATATGCTGAATACCCGCTTTGTCATTGTCAACCCCCAGACCCAACCGGTTGTAAATCCCTACGCAGCCGGAAATGCCTGGTTTGTGGACCGGGTAGAAGTGGTGGCCAATGCCGATGAAGATATGGCCGTACTGGCCAAACTGGATATCAAAAACAGCTGTACACTTGATGCGCGCTATTCGGGTGATCTGGAAAAACGCGTATATGACCCGGATTCGGTTTCGCTTATCAGTCTGACTGATTACCAGCCCAACAAAATGGTATATCACAGCCGGTCAGCAACGGAGCAGTTTGCAGTCTTTTCCGAGATCTATTACGACAAAGGCTGGACAGCCTATCTGGACGGTGAGAAATCAGACTATTTCCGGGTGAATTACCTTTTACGGGGCATGGTGGTCCCGGAAGGGGATCATGAAATTGTATTTGAATTCAGACCCAGGTCTTACTATGCGGGTACTTCGGTATCTCTGGTGAGTTCCATCCTGCTGATCCTTGCCCTTCTCGGGGCACTCTATCTGGAATACCGGAAAAAAAAGCCGGAGGAAGAAGATCCCGGTAAAAAGGCATTGACCGGGGTATAGACCTTCTAATACCGGATCGTTGATTTGGTCCTGCGGGTATTGTCTCCCATTTTCACCGCCAGGGTAATTTCATGTGACCCATAATTGTAGTGTGCAATATCTGATAATGCCCAATCGAACGAATACCCGAATAAGATGTTATCAAACCGGACACCGATCATGGCAATGATGCTGTTGTTGGTCCGGTATGACAGTCCGCCCCAGAGAAGTTCTGCATAATATGCCCTGAAAGAAACATCAGCCTGGGGATTCCAGTTTTCGGTGGTCTTAAAGAGCACACTGGGTTCCAGTTCCAGATCATAGGATAGCCTGTACCGGTAACCTCCCATCAGCCAGTAATGCCTGAAGGTTTTATAATCGGGTACATCATTGGCCCCGATCATCAGGGAGGTCTCAAGCAAATTGCTGACGGAAAACCCTACAAAATAATCGATCCCGTTGAACAGTACCCCGAAATCCGCATCGGGGCTGTAGGCCACTTCCTTGAAATTGCCGGTAACCACCGGATCGCCATCCACCCCAAATGTGAGCTCGTTGGTATTGATCCTGTATTGAAATGCTTTGGCCGACAGGCCGAATGAAAGCTGCTGGTTGTTGAGGATAATGTGATAGGCATAGGTAAAAGCCAACCCGGTCCGGGCCACCTTGGCATTGATATCATTGATGACATAGCCGCCCAATCCGACCCGTCCCTTGGTACTCGGTATCAGCATGTTTCCCCTCTTGATGGGATTGTTTACGATTTTATGGGACCTCCTGAACAGGCGGCTTTGAAAAGAGGCTGAGTAAGTTCGCGGAGCCTCCTTAAATCCCAGCCACTGCTGCCGGGAGGTTGCATTGAAGGAGGTATAACCATCGTAACCTGCATAAGCCGGATTGTTCATGAAAGCATTCTCCAGGTATTGTGAGTAGAGCGGCAATTGCTGAGCCTTCAGCGACTGCGTGATCAGCAGGATCAAAATCAGAATGATATATGGTTTTGCGCTCTTCACTCTTTCACTGCTATGCTTTTACCTCAAAATGGTTACGTTGCCCATAAGGGCCGGTTCATCGTTATTCAGATCAATCACAAAGTGGTACGAATCAATGGGCAGTATCCGTCCGTTAAATGATCCGTCCCACGGCTCATCTGCCGCATTCACTGTCTGATACATCTTGTTTCCCCAGCGGTCGAAGATAACCATATCCACATTCGGATAGAGTTCAAGTCCCTCGATAATCCACAGGTCGTTGAACCCGTCTCCGTTGGGCGAGAAGGCTGTGGGAATCACCAGGCAGGAGGTATAGGTATAGCCCACTGTGGCGGAATCCTTGCTTACACAATGATTAAAATCAGTCACAGTAGCCACATATTCACCCCAGTACACGTCATAAAAGTACTGTTCATTTTCAGGCAAGTCCCTGTTCCACTCGATAAAATAGGGCGGTGTCCCTCCATCCACATTCAATACAAGCTGGCCGTCGGCCTTGTCCTTGCAGAATGCCTCCCGGGTGCTGAAGTCCAGGGTTAGCAAAGGCGGATGGATCAATTCGGCCTGGGTCTCCACATAACAATCATTCAGGTCTTCGATCCTGATCAGGTATTCACCCTGGGGCAGGTTCTCCATGTAAGGCTCTGAAACCGTACCGTTCAGCCAAACCCTGTAATCATCCAGTTTAAATACAGTACCACCGGTAATCAGCAGGTTGATCCGGCCGCTTGAGTCCCTGTAACATAATGGATCCTCCGGATCAATGTCATATTCAAGGGGTGGAGGTTCGTTTATCTCTACTTCGACCGAATCGGCACATCCATTGATATCCCGGATACTGGCAAAATAAAAGCCAGCCGGTACACCCACCAGGTTCCGGGTGGTATCTCCCGTATTCCATATAAAGAAGTAGGGTGCTGTTCCTCCCCGGGGATTCAGTGTGATGGCCCCGTCGGAAAAGCCGCTACAGGAGATGGGTGTCCCGTTGTAATCGGTGGCAACATCCAGATCCACAACGAAATTGTCCGCTTCGGACACTTCAATGCTGTCAATCAGCTCGCACAGATTTGTATCCCGGATGATGACTGTATAAATCCCGGCGCCAATCATCTCAAGGTTCCGGCTTGTCTCATTGTTGCTCCATTCATAGGTATATCCGGGGATGCCTCCCTGAGATTCCAGGTATACAAACCCGGTGGCCGTATTGGCACAAACCGCATCCTTGGCAGTCAGGGATACGATTCTCATGGGTTCGGGCTCTTTCAATACATAGAATGTATCAAACCGGCATCCGTTGATATCCGTAACAGACAGGGTATAGGTACCCACGGGCAGGTTGGACTGGTTCATGATATCCGGTTCGCTGAGATAACCACCGGTGGAAGTCCAGAGGTAATCGTTTTGCAGCGAGTCCGCTCCTCCATAGGGCGTAAGATTGATCATCCCTGTTGCATCATATGCGCAGGCAATGGCAACCCCGTCCGGACCCGGATACAGCGGGATATCTTCATCAACCAGCAATGGATTCGGCTGTTTCAGGATAAAGAAGGTATCCAGTGGACAGTTGATGCTGTCCAGGATGGAAAGATCATAGCGCCCGGCAACCAACTGGCTCTGATCTTCCAGGGTACTGTCGGCCATGGTCATCGCAGTTGTGGCCCACGCATAGTCATATCCGGGTATTCCGCCCTCAACCCCAATATGAATGAACCCGTCGTTCTGCCCGAAACAGGAGATGTTCCAGCTATTCATGTCAGAAACAATCGCCCCGGTCAGGATGACTTCCGACGGTTCGATCAGGTTGAATTCCGCAGAATCCTCGCAACCCCAGGCATCAGTCACATGCACCTGATACAATCCCGGACCCAGGTTGGTTTGTACACTGTCCCCGTCAACCAAATCCTCATCATTGCCGGTCCACTCAAATAAACCCGGCCGGACACCAATCCGGCCTCCGTTTACCCTCAGATGAATCTCAGCGTCATCTGCATTGAAACAGCTTACATCCACCATACCAGGCCTGAAAGGATTGTCTTTTTCAATGACAAATGAATCGGGTTCTGTCAGAACGATCGGTATGTATTCCGGATGTCCGGCCGGCGGAGGATTGTAACAACCCACCGTATCGAAAGCATAAATAACATACTGGCCGGCAGGGAATCCGACCATGGAAAGGTTCTCATTCTCGTCCACTGAACCGGTTGCCACCGGCTGATTCACCTCAAAATTATGCTGGCCAAACCGATACACCTCCACATCATAGGGTGGAAACTCACCCGCCACGCCAATGTCTATCGTACCCGTACTGTCCCCAAAACAGGTGATGCCAAATCCCATGTATTTACTGGTATCAACCGTAATATTGATCTGGGTCACTGACTGAATCTCATAGGCATCTTCATAGCGGCAGGCATTGGCATCCAGAACGGTCAGGTCATACCAGTTGCCATCGGCATCCAGATGGTTACTGTGCTCCGGAAGAAGAATATCATCCACATACCACTGGTAGGAATAATTTGGGGTTCCCCCGTCTACCGTTACGTCGATGGATCCCAGGAATTCATTGTTCCAGCAGAATACTTTGGTGATTGAATCTTCAACCACAATGGTGTCGGGTTGTTCTATAAGGATTGAATCGGAGAAGAAGTAGCAGCCAATGGTATCCCACACCTCGAACCTGTACCAGCCTACACTGAGGTCTGACTGGGCAGAATCCCTGTCCTCCAGATACGCTTCAATGCCCCCGTTCGTACTCCAGTCGAAACGATAAGGCTGCCGGTAGTAGCCACCCCTCACATTGGAATGGACCGGCAATGAAAGCTCGCCGTTACAAACAATCTCCCAACCTCCGAATGCGGCAGAATCTGCCACCAGGTTGCCCTTCAGCTCGGGAGCCACCTGGACGATGATATCCTCTTTGGGATCTCCCAGGCAGTGCCTGCCCGGACCCTTTGCATCCCTGATCACCGGCATAAATCTATAATTAATCTCCTCAATGGAATCACCGGTGTTGACTACTGTCATCTGATTCAGATGCTCGATGATATAGTCCCCGCTTAACCTTTCATTCTCAACAAGGGGCTCATTGTACCCAAAGGTATTCAGATCGTAGAGCAACTGCCCGGTTGTGCTGATCACAGCCGTGGTTATCAGAATATTATAACCCTGTTTAAAACAGACGGCCGTATCCTTCGGTGTAGACAAATCAGCAGTCATCACAGGTTCCGGATTCACATCAATTTCGAAGTAAGAAGTATCTCCTTCGCATCCTTCCTCGGAAATGAACGGCAATATTTTATATCCGACGCTTCTTACATCCATCCAGGGATTCACAACACCCTCCTGTCCGAAATCATCCGCAACTGCAATGCCTTCACCCGGAGCAGAGCCTCTTACATGATTCAGGTTGTTGCTGTTATCAACGAACAAATTGTAATGGAGCGGGCTGGTGGTATATACCAGCGAATCGAGCTCAAGGACGAATCCGTCGTTGTAACACAGCGTGTCCTCATCAAGGGTATACCGCAGCCTGGGGATTGGATTCAGGAGAACCCGGACCATGTCATGGTTTCCATCATCGCAGTAATGCGTCTCCTTGCCCACCCGGTTGTCCTTAATACGTGCGGTAAATCCATAATCCAGTACCTGAACCGTATCCGAATTATTGAATAACCAATCCTCGATTTGGGGAACGCCTGCTTGACGGTACTCACCATTTGGCGTGATCACTCCTGAAACGGAGTCCGAATCAAACTGTATATTCAGGCCATAAACAACCTCCGTGCTGTCATAGGTTGTCACTTCATTGGTGATGCTGAACTCCACCCTGGCTCCATCGCACAAAATGGAATCCTCGATTTCAACAGTAATGCGTGGTGTGGGATTGATGTATATTTCAATCAGCGTATCTTTTCCCGGACCACAAAGTTGTGTGTTTTCATGACCTGGCCGCGTATCATAGATATAGGGTGTAATACGATAAAATACGGATTTCCAGATATCAGACGTATTGGATATGGAATCCCTGATATCATGATCAACACCGTGTCTTTCTTTGTAAGGATAGATGGGCCTGACTGTTCCGGTGTATACATTGGTCACTGTAACCTCATCCCTGTCATAATTGGTAAATATTTCGTATTCCTTGGAACCGAGTATATAATTACCCAGGGGGTCATGCACCGTGATTTCAACCACCTGGTTGTTGCAGAACAGGTAGTCGGGAAGTGTCACATCAATGGCCGGAGTAGGATTCACATAGATGGTAATAAGCGTATCCCGGCCATTCTCACAGGTTGCATCCCCATCAAAAGGACGAATTCTTGGCCTGAAACGGTATTCAACTTTGTGGGTGATGGTATCCCTGTTGATCAGAATATCATCGAAATAAGACGGGATACCATGGGGAGGCAGGAAGGTCGAATCCGGATTTGCCCCCTCTATTTCAGGATCGGCGGTTACCTCTAAATTAAACCACCAGTACCCATTAAACAGTGTGGAATTTGGATTCGTTACGGTGAAATTGACATAATCCCCACTGCAAATCAGTGTATCATCCAGAGCCGATGCCCTGATCTGTGGGGTAGGATACACGGTTATGGTAATGGATGTGTCACTCTCTTCTCCTCCCTGGCAATCGTCTCCTCCATCAACCTGAACGATTCGCGGGTGGAAATCAAATGTGATCTGATGTGCAATGATGTCGTTGTTGGTCAGAATATAGCGGTAGGTGGTATCACCGTTGTATACCTGCTGGCCACTTACAGCGCCTTCCAGCAAATCGGATGTCTTGGATATTTCCAGATCATACATCCATTCGCCCATCACAAAGACATTCGGATTCCTGATGCCCAGGTCCACTGTATCCCCGGTACAGATCTCCGTGTCACTGGCCTCTGCCCTGATCTGGGGTGTCGGATTCACCCAGATGACGATGGTGGTATCATTCACTTCATTGCACGTCAACCCTCCATATTCCTTTGTCGGAATAAATGTATATTCCACCTTATGGGCAATTGTATCTATGTTTGTAAGGGATTCATTTAGCTCAGAATCTGTGATTCCATACATATCAGGGCTCTCCCCTTCAATCATACCATCTGCATCCGTGACGATCAGATCATACTCCCAGGCACCATACACAAATTCATTTGGATTACGGATACGAATGGTGGTGGTTGCCCCATTACAGATTACAGTATCATTGGCAATTACACGTATGGCGGGGGTGGGATTCACCCAAACGATAATTGTTGTATCAAGACCATTCAGACAGCTGTCCCCTCCAAGGACAGATTCTATGTAAGGAATAAACCGGTAAGCCACAGTATGCCAATATACCCCAATGTTCTTGAGGGTATCAGTAATAGTAAGTTCATTATCAGCATAATCTGTATAGAGCGGCAATTCAGGAAGTTCTCCCTGTATACTATCGCCATAATCGACTTCCAGTTTATATCTCCAGTTACCAAGGATCGGGAAGTTCGGATTGGTTACATTGAGGGCGATGAAGTCCTCATTACAAATCGTATCATTTCCGATCTCCACCTCAATATCAGGTGTGGGCTCAATTGAAATAACTATGGTAGTATCCTTTCCCGTGTTGCACTCTGCCAGTGATCCGTTTCCCCGCGGGTCCTTGATCAATGGCCTGAACGTGTAGCTTACCGTCTGTACCTGGCTGGTCAGGTTCCGGATCTCTTCATCCAGCGACACCCCATAAACCTGGTTATCATCCAGCCCCGGAACTTCTCCCTCGATATGCACGTCTGTATCATTGTAGTTACGGAAGACACTGTATACCTGTGCTCCCGTCGAGGAGGTGATGCCATCGTTTACAGTAAAGCTTACTGTTGAACTGTCGCAATATACCAGCTCAGGGACATCTACTGTTAATCTCGGGGTCGGGTTGACCGTGATGATCACAACCTGGGCATTTCCATTTAAACAACCTACAGGACTTACAGGCGCAATGGTATAAGTAACCGTCTGTTCCTGAATGGTTGGATTGAATAGTTGATCTTGAATCACATGCCCAACTGGTAATCCGGTCACCGGTGTTGTAAATCCGGTAACCCCTCCGGTGGCTGCTACCGTATAGTTAAAAGTCACTGCACCGCTTGAGTATATATTTGGACTGGTTAGCTCAATATGAGTATTAGCACTGTCACACAGGATGGTATTTTCAACAACCGGAATAACAATTGAAACCGGATTGATCCATATAATCTGATCCTGCCGGGTTTCATTTCCATATTCATCCTCCAAAATCCATGTGCGAATTACAAAACCTGCACTATCGCAATTTCCCTGGTTGGCAAAGTCATCTTCGTAATATGCCTCGATCCCTGTAGCGCAATTATCCCATTCATCCGTCACATCCCCGGTGATGCCCGGATCAATATTATATGTACAATCCAAAGCCCTGCAAACTGTATCTGAAGGCGGTACTGTAAAGGTTGGATAAGTATCATCTATTGTGTTCACAGTGAACTGGCAGGTGGCGAAGTTCCCATACTCATCCGTAACGGTAAGGGTCACCACTGTCGTGTCGCTGATAAATGTACCTGCCACAGGAGACTGTGTGATCTCATAGGTGCTGCACTCGGTTATGGCGATCTCTGCCTCGGACGTGTAGTCAGGTAGTGCAACGCTGCAGCTCGTCCCATCCAGAACCACCTCCTTCGTGTCGGCACAGTGCGTGATTACAGGAACTTCATCATCCTGAATGATCACATTGAAACTGCATACAGCCGTATCATCAGCCAGATCAATGGCATAATATACAACTACAGAAGTATCAATCGGAAATGACGTTCCGGGAATATGGCTTGAAACCCAGATGAGATCGCCGGCTGGCGTGCAATTGTCAGAAGCTGTAGGGGCTACCCAGTTTACAACATCAGTACATTGGCCGGGATCAATATCCTGAATGATTTCAGAGGGGCAGTCAGGAATCGAAGGCGGCGTTTCATCATAAAAAACACCAATCCTAAAGGCTTCATTATCATCGCTCGAGTTTTCCCATACTCTAATAAGAAGTTCTGTTCCTGGTGTTAATCCTTCTAGGACAGATCTGGAACCTAATCCGTTAAGATAAGTGTTGTTGGAGCTACAAATAACAGGAGTTGTCAATGATCCACAGGCATCACTGTATATGGCATGTTCGGGCTGATAAGCCCATCCATCACCAGAAACCTGATTTGTAACATCGGTATCAATTTCAACTACAATTTTTGTTTGGCCTGCAGGAATAATCACTTTGAACCAAACATCACCACCTGAATACACCCCGCATCCCGGATCCTGAACACCTGATCCTGTCGCAGCATAATTGGTTAATGTATCAGGGTCATAACACTCATGAACAGGTAGCGTGATGGCATCACACGGATCATCATTGATAATTTCTGTAGCCCCCAGGGATGAATAGAAGTTGGCTGGATCCTGTTGATTGTCAAACTCAGTATGCAACCAGAATTGAGAGCGTGCCACCCTTTGGATTCTTACTTCATCCAGAACCCCGTCAAAGGCTCGTGTGCCTCCCATCGCAGTATTGGGTTGATTACCAATAGCCACATCCACAGTGTTATCTGTACTGATGGTGCCGCCTTCATCGTGTTCTTTCCCTCCCACCAGGCCTCCGTCTTTGTACAGAAACATGGAATCTCCATCATAAACAGCACCAACATAAGCCCAATTACCTTCTGCCAGGGTTGAGGCTGCTAAGGTTGTCGTTATTTCTGACGCTCCCGCTTTTTGACGAAACCTTAATCGGGTATCAGACTCGTCTTCAACGGTGCTTAGCATCCACCAGTGGTCCTGATCGCCTGACCCATCTGCTTTAGATATTATTCTTGCATCCCTTTGAGAAAATGATTCCGGGTTGATCCATGCTGTAATGGTCAATGAATCACTTGCCACATCAAAAGATCCAATTTCAATTCTATCAGAATGCAGAGGAGAACCGTATTCAAAATCCTGCCCATCCTCAATAACGCTTCCCGGAGAATTGCTGGTACCGGTTGCAGTACCATCATATCCGCTGATTGTAGCATCAGAATAATCATCCCCCTGTAAATGGTAGACAGCTACATAAGCAGCCGGATCCCATGTGGCGGGCGCCAAAGGAGAAGGATCTACTGGGGTTGGAGAAGTGAAATAGATATAGAGTGTATTATCTGACAATGCTTCCAGATTTGGTATCTGGACCCAGGCCACAATACGGCCGGAAGCAGGATCGTAGGATTCAACCTCAAAATTCAATGGATTGACATGATCCTGAGAGAAGACAATGTCCCATCCAACCGGACTTATTACCAACCCCCCGTTGGAGATGGATCTCAGGTCGTCATCGGTGATCTCGATAAGGACCGGGAAGTTGGTATGGGTGCCGGTTCCGTAGACGCTCGCCTCGGGAATGGTGATTTGTTTTCTGAATCCAAATCCGGGAAGCCACTGCCCATTCATCTCCGGGATCACAAAGAGTGAGAGAAGGAGGGCAAGAAATGCAAGCTTGAAATGGCGCCGCAGTGAGGTTCCCGGAGCAGGGCATACCTTTCCCCGGTCAGGTTTTACTGACGGTCTGGTCAGGCTTATATTTTGAACCTCTCTTCCGGTGTTGACCACCTTGCTATGGTAAAATTATATCCAGGTACCTTATGATGCCTGGATTGAGTGTAAAATGCGTTCTGCTATAAGACCCATACTGCATGAGTTTCGTTGCTTATACGCACTATATAGGTGTATGTTTCTCGAATCTAGACAAATTTAACGGGAATCGGAATCACAAATTGTGAAAAAAATCATGAAGCACTTCGAGCGATTTGATTTCTCCCATGCCCGCCACGTGATTTTTATAATATCTTACCAGTGAATCCAGGATGTTTTTTCTCTGGAAACTGTTGAATCCTATGTGCTGTGCTTCCTTAAAATCACTATCTATATACTTGTTCCAGAGCGCACTGGAGGCCTCATCCAGCTGGATACCGGGATCGCTGTAAAGTGATTTATACTGTCCGCTGACCAGGTCAAAATAGCGAAAGCCCTTTCCGAAATTATTCCGTGGAAAAAAGCCGAGATGACGCGACAGCTGAAACATGAAAATAATGTGAAAATCGGGCAGGGGTTTTTCCAGCGTATCCAGGTACTGAATGGAATTCATCAGAAATTGTGCAAGCACAGGATTGGGCTCTTCCTCCCTGATCACCCGGTACAACACTTCCGCCATGAACAAAGCCTGCGTGCTTTTGGTAATGTCATAAGGAATGGTGTTGATGGGAACTGACCTGGAAACCTCTTTCACCAGCTGCATCTCCCTGGTGGCTTTGTGATATACCTCGAAGTCGAGTATAAACAGGGGTTGAAACAGGTTGGAGCGGTTGTTCCGGCGCGACTTGCGAACCCCCTTCACCATGTAGGTCTGGCGGCCGAATTGCTCCGTATAGCAATGAACCACAAGACTTGACTCACCATACCGGATGGTATGCAGTATGATACCCCTGGATTTCCGGATCATGGTTAATGGATAAACAGCAATTTCGTCACATGGGAAAAATCCCCTTTCTCGCTGGAGAGAAAGATCAGGTAAACCCCGGTAGCCACCCGTTCACCCCTGAAATTGGTTCCATCCCAGAGAGCCTGCCCTCCCATCGATTCGGTTTCATATACAAGATTCCCTCCCATGTCCTGAATCTTTACAGTGGTTTTTTCCATCAGACCCTTAATGGCCACAGGTCCATTGTAAGTTTCCCTGACGGGATTAGGAAATACCACCACGTTGTTATACAGGGGACTCCCGGTAAGCGCTTCTCCTTTGTAAGAGATGATTCCTTTTTCAGTGGCAAAATAGACCTCCCCCGAAACCCCGTCCACACAGATATCCTGAATGTTATCGGAAAGCAGGGGACTGTTGGCTTCGTTAAACTGGTGAATCTCCTCCAGCCCGTCCTCCGATACAAGATAAACTCCTCCGCCTGCAGTTCCCAGCCATTTCCGGTTGGCTCCGTCCACTTCGATGGCCGTGACCACCTGCTCACCCAGCAAAACATCACCAGGGATGGTGCCATCCGGTTTGACCTCCCCCTTTCGTGGCACTATGATCTCCTGTGCAGTGACTTCACCCTCTGTAAACAAGCGGTATGGACTGTAAATAACCAGGATCCCCTGGTTGGTTCCCAGCCAGAGGTTCCCGTTCAGATCCTCGGCAAAAGAGCGTATAGCATTTGTAATAACTTTCCCGTATTTGTCCTTCACGCTGACCCGCTGATAATCATCATCCGACGCGTCATCAATGGTCCCGTTGTCATCCATGGCGAAAAGCCCGTTCCCCCTGGGAATGATCACCCATTTATGTCCGGAACTTGTAACCAGAATCCTTGAAAGCGCATCGAATTCAGAGATTTTGTTGTCAGCACGGAAACTTTTCCAGCTTCCGTCGGCTTTGAGGACGGAGATAGGCTCAGCCACATTTGAATTGGTGATCCACAAGTTTCCCATCGGATCGAAAGCCACTCCCCCGATCCTGATAAAATCGGCTCCGGGATAGATACTTTGCATGGAACTGTTTGATTCTTTGTATTGAGCGATCTCCTCCCCGGCCCGGTATTCATGAAGCCCATAACCCCAGGATCCGGCATAAAGATGCTCCGGGTCCGAAGGATCTATGGCCAAAACCACCAGGTCCCGACTGCTCCCGTTTTGAAGGAAACTCCAGGTCTCATCACTGAATGTCTCCATGGTTGCCACATGGAACAGGTTATTCCACGACCCATCGATACCCCCCTGCACCGTATAAAGAATGTTTCCGGCAGAGGCCATTTCAAATGCCACCGCGGATTGCGGCCCATCGGGAATCACAGTCCACGACCCTCCTCCCCGGTTGGTAACCATTCCTTTTCCATAATCGGCTGCCCAAATGTAATCATCTTTATCCAGGGATGCCGACATGGGATGGCTGGTTTGAAGCTGTTTTACAACCAGGAAGTCATTACTGATCAGGTTCACACGAATATCATCCACCAGGGTCATAAAATTGCCATGATTCAGAATTTCCCGGCACACAGTCCCGGTGAAATAAGGATAATCGACCCAAGCGCCTCCCGTATTATAATAGACCTCATCCTTTATGCCTGACGGATCCCTGTAAGAAGCGAAAAACGCATTATTGAAAAAGGCTATCGCAGAGAAAGACCCCCCGGCATTGGGTAGTTCATTCATCACCTCCCATGCATTGTAATCCACAAGGAAGGGATCTGAGATCAATCCCCTTCTGATGCCCTGTTCTGTTGCTGCATAAATATAGGTTCCATCAATTGTCACCTGATTCACTTTCAGGGCATTACCATTGTCGCCAATGTAATAGGTATCTTTGATTTCATCCTTTTCAAGATTCAGAACCACAATGCCGAAACCGGTTGAGAGATATGCATAATGCCCGTAATAGAAAATGTCATAAACGGATTTATCTCCTGGTATTTGCTTTTTCATGAGGTCGGGTATGTTCAGGATTACACCGCCCCTGATGATATCAATATTGGAGTTCTGGTATGCCAGAACCAGGGTTTTCAGATCATTGCTCCACCGCATGGCGGACAAACCGTTGTCGGAAAGCCCATCGATCTTGGATAGCTTTTCAACCGAATTATCAAGCAGGTTATAGGTGAACAATCCGCCTGTGGAGGAACAGAATATACGATCGTCCGTTGCTTCGGCAAGAATACAATACTTATACGGCAGGTGAGTCCTCCATTGTCCAAGCTTAATTTGTCCGTTTGCCTGGCCCGGAACAAACAAACCCATGAAGATTAAAAGCTGTATAAACCGGTATCGCATGATTGAGGTGGTTTTAATAAATACGCAATTTCAAAAGACATATTACATTTCCTTCAGGAATTGTACGAGCTTTTGAACTGCCTTGGCCCGGTGACTGATGCGGTTTTTTTCAGAAAGTGCCATTTCTGCAAAACTCTGTTGGTAGCCCACAGGGATGAAAACCGGATCATAACCAAAACCCATGGACCCTGATGGTTCTTTCTTTATCTCTCCTTCAATCACGCCCTCAAAATGATATTCAGACCCGCCGATGATCAGGGCGATCACTGTTTTGAACTGTGCCTTTCGCTCTTCCACTCCATCCAGCTTCAGCAGGAGCTTCCTGATATTGCCTTCAGTGGTTTCCATCTCCGGGAATACCGGGTTACCAATCCTGGAATACCTGGCAGAGTAAACGCCCGGCTCCCCGTCCAGCGCCCATACTTCGAGACCTGTATCATCGGCAAAACAGTTCTCCCCGGTAAGGTTGTATATGTACCTGGCTTTTTGGGAGGCATTCTCCTCTAGGGTCGCATGGTCCTCCGGAACTTCCTCTTCGATGCCCACTTCTTTCAATCCAATGATGTCGAACTTTTCATCCAGGAGGGCCTTGATCTCTTCAAGCTTATGCTTGTTATTGGTGGCAAAAACGATTTTCAACTTCCTGTGGCACTGAAACCACCCGATAATTTAGCTGGTTTGGGATTCATGCACATGACAGAAATCCCTTCCGGATTTGCAATCAGATACTGCTCCGGAGCACCCAGCAAGTAATCAATCCAATTGATATCCCTTGTGGCCATCACAAGAATCAGGTCAGCATCGCGCTTTTTGGCAAAATCAACAATTTCCTTTTTGAAGCTTTGCTTGCCTTCAGTAGTAACGATTTCATAGGCCACATCATGCCCTTTCAGGAAGGATTCAATGTATTTGATGTTCGAAATAATCTTTCTTCGGAATCCTTTGTCTTTCGCATTGGACTTCAGAATGATGAATTTTGCTCCGAAATTCCTGGCAAGGTAGTAGATCCAGTTGGCCTTCTCCTTATTCTCTCTTTTGAAATCAATGGGCAGAAGAATGGTTTCAATCTTATCCTTTGAAGGCTTGTCCTGAACGATAACAAATGGGATCCTTGAGGAAACCACAACCTTAAGGGCTTTGCTTCCAAATAATTTCTGGGCACCTTTTAAACCGTGGGTTCCCATGATAATCATTTCGGCCTTTAGCTCTTTGGCAGTTTCTCCAATGGCATGAAAAATACTGCCATCCACCACGTCAACATGAGGCTTTTTTCCATATTCATTTCCGAGTTTCTCAGCTGCAGCCTCCAGCTCTTTCTTTTTGGACCCGGCATGTTGAGCATCAGCAACGATATGAAGAAGGAGAATTTCCCTGTTCAGGGCTTTGGAAATATTCACGGCATGTTGAAATGCATTTTCAGCAACCTGTGAAAAATCCCATGGTACGATAATCGGCCTTTCTAACTTTTCCATAGGAATCCTGAGGTTTGGTTATCAATGACGGGTCAATATATTTTTATATTTTTGGTTGTATCTAACGTTCTGCGGCAATGACTCAGATTCACAAGTTATGAATTTATTTTTCAAGTCATATAGGGTTTGTTTGATTTTTTTTGTGTTCGTAACCTGTGAATCCTGCTTCAATTGGGGAATTGCGCAGAATTCAACCTTCTATCCGACACCCTGGATCCAGGAGATAGAGCTTCCTGATCAATACGTGGATATTCCTAACAAATCGTTCTTCCTGGATCATCTCGGGCACCTCTTTCTTGGAAAGGAAAACGTATTGACAATTCTCAATGAAAACAAGTCTGTTCATATTCAAATGAACGGTCCGGTATTTGTGACCGGCCAGGGTTCAGACACCCTTTTTTATGCATGCAAGAATGACATTGGACTACTTATTAAAGAAAAAGACGGCCTGTTCCAAACCCAATCTTATAAAGACCGCATCTTAAGGGCGTACCGTGACTTCAGTCCCACCCAACTGATCTATGCAGATCATTCCGTTTTCCTGAATTCTGAAAAAGGGATTTACCAGTTTAAAAATGGACGAATCAAAGTTTTTCCCTACCAGGAATCTTATACCAGTCTGCATGTGATCGAAGGTGAATTGTTCCTGAGGATTGCAGGGCATGGATTCCGGGAATGGAGTGGCACTGGCTTTGATGACCTTACTGCCGGTAGCCAGGCATATGATCCAACCCTGCTTCCCGATATCTTAGAAAGCAGCCAGGGATATACTTTTCTCGATTTTCTCAGCTGGGATGAGTTGCTTGTTGTTTCACCCGGTGAAGGAATCCAGGTCCTGAACTGCCAGGGCAAGGTAATCCGTGTACTGGGAATCAGGGAGGGAATGCCTGACAGGGATATCCTGCAGGCCAGCACCTGCGAAGGAGATGAATTGTGGATCCTGGGTGTCCATACGCTTCATAAGATCAACCAACCATCCTCGCTGAATATCATATACTTTGACCCGGGTTCCATTGGCAGGATTTTAGCATCGGCAGTTACTGATCATGGCATTGTTCTGGGGACAAGCCATGGCGTCTTTGTCGCAGAGACCCGTGAAGATCTCTATGGTCAGTGGGAAATCCAGTGCGTTTCCGGTGAAACTCCGGGTGCGTACCAATTGATTGAAAAAGCCGGACATACGGTTTTTGGAGCAGGATCAGGCCACCTTTTATCTGTCCGGGACAACAGATCCGATTTATTGGCTGCAGGGAACTTCACCGGAATGGCTGCCATGCGGGATGATTTGCTGATTGCATCCGGAGAAGAGGGTGTTATACGGTATGATCTTTCCGATGATGGTTGGACCAGCACGCTCCTTGATCCCTCTCTGACCTGTTCACACTCATTTGCCAGGTACGGGGGCAGTGTCTTTTTCATTTGTAACAACCAGGCGTACAGGTTATCTGATGATCTGGAGAGTGTGATCCCTTTGCCTTTTCACCGGGAAGAGATGCTTTTCAGGCTGATCCCCATGGACCGAGAGCTCTACCTGATCACCGACAACCAGGTATATCGTTACGAAACGGGGGAGGAGACTTTCCTGCCCCTGGATAAGGACAACAAGGCAAAAATCCTGACGGTCTCAGACATCATCATTCCTGATGCATCTGAAGGATACTGGATGGTCAGACATCAGGGAAAATACATGTCTGGTGTAAGGCATGCAAAAGCATCTGCTGCATTTGAGGAGGACCAGCGATCCTATCCCGTCCTTCAGAATCTGGGTGAGATTATCAATCTGAATATCAGGGACAGTATTTTGTTTCTCACCGGTCCGGACAAAGTCTCCCTTTTTGATCTCTCCTTGCTTGACACTGATGACAGCAGGTTACCCATTCGTGTAGAACCTCTGGGCAATTTCAGTAAGCTTACCTCGGCAGGATTTCATTTGGCAGGATTGGAGTTCCAGAGCACACCGGAACCTGAATTCAGGTACAAATTACTGCCAGCCCAGGAAGCCTGGTCGGAATGGAACAACAACCGGGAGATCTTCTATGACAGATTAAAGCCAGGACATTACAGGCTCATTGCCCAGGCAAAAGATCTTTATGGAAGGTATTCTGAACCATCTGAATTTCAGTTCGTTATTGAAGCTCCCTTCTACAGGACATGGTATGCTTATGTGGTTTACGGGCTGATCTTCCTGATCTTCCTTTTCCTCATTCAGAAATGGAGACTACTCGGCAATCAGCGCGCCGAATCAAGGGTTTCACAACGCATGCAGACAAAGCTGGATGACCTGACGGTTGAGAAGGAAAAATCCGACAAACTGGTGGCAGAGATTTTGCCCGACAGAACTGCTGCCCAGCTGAAATCCGAGGGCAAAGCCAAATGGGATAAGTACGAAAGGGCCACGGTCCTCTTCTCCGACATACAGGGATTTACAAAGATTGCTGAAGAGATGAATCCCGAAGTCCTGATCGATGAATTGGATAAGTTCTTTTTCCATTTTGATTCGGTGGTGGAGAAATATAACATCGAAAAAATCAAAACCATCGGTGATGCATACATGGCTGCCGGAGGGATTCCCACAAAAAACTCCACCAATCCGGTTGAAGTGGTTCTGGCCGCTCTTGAAATGCAGATATACATGCAACAACTGAAATCCACCAAGACTGATATCTGGGACCTGAGGATTGGAATCCATACCGGACCGGTGATCGCCGGTGTGGTGGGCCATAAAAAGATGTCCTATGATATCTGGGGAGATACGGTCAACACGGCATCCCGGATGGAGTCTTCAGGGATTCCGGGTAAAGTGAACATATCCGGGATCACCTATGGAATGGTGAAGGAGTATTTTATTTGCGAATACAGAGGAAAATTACCTGTGAAGTACAAGGGAAACATCGATATGTATTTCGTGAACGGATTGCGCCCCGAGCTTTCGGTTGATCTGAAGGGGATTCCAAATAAGCGGTTCTTCACAAAGCTTCAGTTACTCAGGCTGGGCGACCTGGAAGAGAAGGTGTTTGAAACCATTCTGATCAACCTGCCTTCAAACCTTTACTTTCACAAGATCGAATTTGCAAAGAAAATATACAACCAGTCTTTCCTTCTCAGCCGCGCGGAAGAGATTGAACAGGATGAACGGCTGCTGGTCAGAACAGCAGCCCTTCTCTTATACACAGGTCTCACACAGGCCTATTTTAATTACGAAAACAGGTCTTCTGTCATCGCCAGGGAAATTCTTCCTGAATTTAAATACTCCGAAACACAGATCGATCAGATTTGTAATCTGATTATGGCCACCAAACAACCCTTCCATCCAAACAACCAGCTGGAAAAAATCCTGATTGATGCCAAGATGGAATATTTGGGTCGTCCTGATTACCACTCCCAGATCAAGTTAATGTTCATGGAAATGAAGGAGGCCGGATCAAATATCAATGGACAGCAATTCAAGAAGCAACAGCTTGAGCTTCTTTATGGCTTCGACTATTTTACTATATCCGGACGGAGGCTGAGAGAAGTTCCGGGGCAGGAACAGCGAAACACCCTCGAACAGGAAAGATGGATATAAAACATCCTTTTAAAACATTCCTCTGCTGTTGTTGCTGAGGGTTCGAATGTTTACTTTTGAATCCTTGTACACTCATAACTGACCATCCTATGGAACTTGACTGGAAAAACCTTGGATTTAATATCATGTCGACGGATTATAACGTGCGCTGCCTATTCCGCAACGGGAAATGGGGTGACCTGGAAGTTTCATCCGATGAAACCATCCCCATTCACATTGGTGCTACCTGCCTTCATTACGGACAGGAATCATTTGAAGGGCTGAAAGCTTTCACGGGGGCTGACGGCAGAATCAGGTTATTCCGCCACGATGAAAACGCAAAGCGAATGCAGACTTCGGCCCGGGGGATCCTGCTGGCTGAGGTGCCTGTTTCCCTCTTCATGGAAGCCGTTGAGAAAGTTGTTCTGCTGAACAAAAAATATGTACCCCCCTATGGAACCGGTGCTTCTCTTTATATTCGTCCCTTGCTCTTCGGGTCAGGACCTGAGGTGGGTGTAAGGCCCGCAAAAGAGTATACCTTCCTGGTTTTTGTGATGCCGGTAGGGCCTTACTTCAAGACTGGCTTTAAACCAGTCAATATGATGATCTGCAGGGATCATGACAGGGCGGCGCCCATGGGCACTGGTCACCTGAAGGTGGGGGGCAACTATGCTGCCAGCATGAGTTCCATCCTTGAGGCCCATGAAAAGGGATATGCCACGGCCATTTACCTTGACTCCAGGGAAAGAAAATATATTGATGAATGCGGGCCGGCCAATTTCTTCGGTATCAAAGGAAATACTTATGTAACACCCAGATCAAATTCCATACTGCCCTCCATCACCAACATGAGCCTCCAAACCCTGGCTGAAAACATGGGGATGAAAGTTGAGAAACGCCCTGTCCTGCTGGAAGAACTGGCTGAGTTTGATGAAGCCGGAGCCTGTGGCACCGCTGCTGTTATCACACCCATCCACAAGATATTTGACCCGGGAAGAGAAGTCACCTATACTTACGGGGATGCCAGCAATCCCGGACCCGTCATTACAAAGTTATATGAGACCCTGACGGGCATTCAAAAAGGTGATTTGGAAGATCCCTTCGGCTGGACCAAAATTCTTGATTAAATTCATATCTTTGCCACAGCCATTTTTCAGGCTATGTCGAAGAAAGAAAACAGGACATATACCCGGAGGATCCGAAGTTCCGCGATTACTTCCATTATCAGTATTTCCCTGGTATTGTTATTAATCGGCCTGGTCGGGCTCTTGCTCGTCAACGGCCGCAACATCAGGAAACAGGTAATGGAAAGCATCGGCTTTAATGTAATCCTGAAAGAGAATATCAAAGAAGCAGATATTTACCAGCTTCAAAAAATTCTCGACGCAAGGGAATATATTCTTTCTACCGAATACATCACCAAGGAGGAAGCGGCTCTGGAAACCGAACAGATGCTCGGAGAAGATTTTATCCGGTTCCTGGGTTACAATCCCCTCCCTCCCTCCATCCGTGTCAGGCTCCACCAACCTTGGACCGTTCCCGATTCGGTGATGATGATCGAACAGGACCTGCTGCAATATGATTCCATCGAAGAGGTTTATTATAAGAAATCACTTCTGTACGCCATCAATGAGAACATTCGTCAGATCTCACTGATAATCCTGGGATTCTCCGTTTTGCTGATGCTGATTTCAGTTACACTGATCAACAATACCATCAGGTTGTCCATATATTCCAAACGGTTTATCATCAACACCATGCAATTGGTAGGTGCCACCAGGAGTTTTATAAGGAGGCCATTCCTGTTCAGTGGAATTGCAAATGGTTTTACTGCAAGCCTGATCTCTCTGGCCTTGCTGTTCAGCCTTGTATATATTTTGCAGGAAGAGTTTGAAGGGGTGATTTCACTGAAAGATTATGATCTCCTGGCCATACTGGCCCTGGGGGTTATTGGTACCGGAATGCTGCTTAATCTGATCTCGACCTATTTTGCAGTCAATAAGTATCTGAATATAAAGACCGATAAGCTATATTAAAATATTGCCGTTATGAGTAAAAAGAATACAGGCAAGGAGAATTTTGCACTAGGCAGGGAAAATTACATCCTGCTGGTGATCGGATTTGCCATTATTGTCCTTGGATTTATCCTGATGATCGGAGGTAAATCGAAAGATCCCATGGTGTTTAACGAGAAGGAGATTTTTAGTTTCCGCCGTATCACGCTGGCTCCACTGGTGGTCCTCGCAGGTTTCATTTTTGAAATATGGGCCATCATGAAAAAACCCAGGCCCACAGGAGATAAAGACCAATGACCTGGATTGAAGCCCTCCTCCTTGGCATTGTCCAGGGGCTTACGGAATTTCTGCCAGTCAGCAGCAGCGGACACCTGGAGATAGGAAAAGTCCTGCTGAATGTGGAAGTAAAAGAAGATATTTCCTTCACTGTCCTGGTTCACTTTGCCACCGTGCTGAGCACCATCACTGTTTTCTTCAGGGAGATCAAGGATCTTGCCCGCGGCCTGTTTGCATTCCGCTGGAATACCGAAACCAGATATGTGACAAAAATTTTGCTTTCAATGGTTCCCGTCCTTGTGGTAGGAATCCTGTTCCGGGAAGAGGTGGAATCACTGTTTTCAGGGAACCTGATCCTCGTGGGAAGTGCTTTGCTGGTTACTGCGGCTTTGCTTGTTTCCACCCATTTGGTTAAAACGGGCATAAAAACGATTCCTTTCCTGGATGCATTCATCATGGGAGTTGCACAGGCCGTGGCTGTCATTCCGGGAATTTCGCGTTCCGGGGCAACCATCTCCACCGGACTTCTGCTTAAAAACGGCCGTAGTGATGTGGCCAGATTTTCATTCCTGATGGTTCTGCTTCCAATCATTGGGGCAGGCCTGCTGGATATCATTTCACTTTCCACCTCAGCCGGTGAACCTTCCATCAGGGCAGGTGCGCTTGTAGCCGGATTCCTGGCAGCGTATGTGGCAGGTGTGCTGGCCTGCAGCTGGATGATCCGGCTGGTGAAAAAAGGGAATCTGTACTGGTTTGCGCTCTACTGCGCACTGGTAGGTATTATTTCAATAGTATTTGCCTGATTGAATGGAAGCCCCCAATCCTGAAACCTACCTGGAAGGAACAGTGTTGTACATGGATAAACCGCTTACCTGGACTTCATTTGATCTGGTCAACAAGGTAAGGAAGTCTTTGAAATACCGCCTGGGCATCCCAAAGATCAAAGTTGGACATGCAGGTACCCTCGACCCGCTGGCCACCGGACTGGTCATCATCTGTACCGGGAAAGCCACCAAACAAATCAGCCAGTTCCAGGATCTGGACAAGGCCTATGAGGCACGGATCCGGCTGGGAGCCACCACTCCTTCCCTTGATCTGGAAACTGAACCCGATCAAACCTATCCCTGGGAACATATCACACGGGAAATGGCAGAACAGGCCCTTGAAAAATTTACCGGTAAACAGGAGCAGATGCCTCCGCTCTATTCGGCCAAAAGCGTGGATGGAAAACGGGCATACAAAATGGCCAGGAAGGGAAAGGAGATCACTCTGCGCATGCAGCAAATCACCATATACAAAATGGATCTCCTTTCATTCGATCCTCCTGACCTCACCATCCTTGTGGAGTGCAGTAAAGGAACATACATCAGGTCCCTTGCCCGCGACCTTGGAAAAGAATTGGGTTCGGGGGCTTATCTGACCGGCCTGAGAAGAACCCGGATCGGTCCTTATCAGGTCTCTGATGCCATTTCCCCCGGGGACTTTTTAAAAAATTTAGAACTTTTGTAACAAATTTGTGTTTCCTACGTATAACGAGGCTCTCATCAATATTAGATTCCTGAATATGAAATTATCCCAATACAAATTCGAATTACCCCCTGCTTTGGTTGCCAAATTTCCTGCAAAAAACCGCGATGAATCCAGGCTGATGGTTCTGCACCGCGGTACCCAAAAGATTGAGCATAAGACCTTCAGAGACATTATCGACTACTTTGATGACCAGGATGTAATGATCTTCAACGACACAAAAGTATTCCCCGCCAGGCTTTATGGAAACAAAGAGAAAACCGGAGCTGAGATCGAAGTATTCCTTCTGAGGGAATTGAACAGGGAACAGAGGCTCTGGGATGTATTGGTAGATCCTGCCAGAAAAATCAGGATCGGTAACAAACTCTACTTTGGTGATGATGATGTGCTGGTTGCCGAAGTCATTGACAATACCACCTCCCGCGGCCGGACACTCCGGTTTCTTTACGACGGGGATTATGACGATTTCAAAAAGACGCTTTTCGAATTGGGTGAAACTCCGCTGCCCAAGTTCATTGAGAGGAAGGTAGAACCTGAAGACAGGGAGCGTTACCAGACCGTCTATGCCAAGCATGAAGGTGCTGTGGCAGCCCCAACCGCAGGCATGCATTTCAGCCGGGAATTGCTGAAGCGCCTTGAGATCAAAGGTATTGAATTTGCCTATATCACCCTGCATGTGGGATTGGGGAATTTCCGCACAGTAGATGTGGAGGACCTGACCAAACACAAAATGGATTCAGAACGCATCAGGATCTCAGAAGAGGCTGTGAATCTGGTCAATGCTGCAAGGGAGAAGCGGCGGAATGTATGCGCCGTGGGAACCACGGTCATGCGAACCCTCGAAAGTTCCGTCTCAACCGATGGTTATCTGAAAGAATTTGATGGCTGGACCAATAAATTCATCTTCCCGCCTTACGAATTCAGCGTTTCAAACAGGATGGTATCCAATTTTCATCTTCCGTACTCCACATTGCTGATGATGGTTTCTGCGTTTGCTGGCTATAACTTCCTGATGGATGCATACCAGGTAGCCATCAAGGAGGGATATAAATTCGGAACTTATGGTGATGCGATGCTGATCCTGTAACCAAGCTTTCATGCCCCTCCTTAATTCCATTATTTCCTGGGTAAATGTGAAAAGGCTTCACCAGGTTGAGCTGTTCAGGAATTATCCATATGACGTTCAACAGGAGGTGTTTGCAAAACTGATTGGCCAGGCATCAAAAACAACCTGGGGAATTCAGTTTGGATATGAATCCATAAACTCCATCAGGGATTTCCAGCAAAGGGTACCCATTAGTACATACGAAGATCTTAAACCTTATATCAACCGTCTTCGGGAAGGGGAGCAGAACCTGCTTTGGCCTTCAGAAATAAAATGGTTTGCCAGATCATCAGGTACCACCTCCGACAAAAGCAAATTCATCCCGGTAAGCAACGAGTCGCTTGAGGATTGTCATTTCAGAGGAGGGAAAGATGTCATTGCATTTTACACCAAAGAACGTCCCGACAATGCCATCCTGAAAGGGAAAGGGTTGACTCTGGGAGGAAGTGTGGAGGTGAATAAGTTCAGCAACGAATCCTATTTCGGAGATCTTTCGGCTGTCATCATTGAAAACCTTCCATTCTGGGCGCAGTTTATCAGAACCCCTGCAGCCGAAATTGCGCTCATCCCAGACTTCGAAGAGAAAATAGAAAAAATTGTCAGGCATACAGTCAATGAGAATGTAACCAATATTGCAGGAGTGCCATCCTGGAACCTGGTTCTGCTGAGGGCAATCCTCGACTACACGGGGAAAAACAATATTCTTGAGGTATGGCCCAACCTGGAGCTTTTCACCCATGGCGGAATCAGCTTTACACCTTACAGGGAGCAATACCGGAAGCTGATCCCTTCGGATGAAATGAATTACCTGGAGACATATAATGCTTCAGAGGGCTTTTTCGGTATTCAGGATGAGTTGGATAAGGATGATTTGCTACTGATGCTTGACCTGGGTATTTTCTATGAGTTTATCCCCCTGGACAAACTTGAAGATCCGAATCCACCGGTCTGCACAGTGAAAGATGTTGAAAAGGAGGTCAATTATGCCATGATTATCTCCACAAACGGAGGTCTTTGGCGTTATCTGATCGGGGATACTGTGGTATTCACTTCCCTTTACCCGCATAAAATCAAGATCTCCGGCAGAACAAAGTATTTCATCAATGCATTTGGAGAAGAAGTGATCGAGGACAACGCCGAAAAAGCGCTGATGAAAGCCTGCAGTGAAACAGGTGCCATTATCCGGGAATATACGGCAGGGCCGATGTTCATGAGTGTTGATAAAAAAGGGGCTCATCAGTGGATGATTGAATTCCATTCACAACCAGACAGCCTGGAACGCTTCGCCAGGATTCTGGATGAAACCCTGTGCCATCTCAATTCCGATTACGAAGCGAAACGGCAAAAAAACGTTACCCTTGAGGAACCCCGTGTGATTTCCCTGGAATCGGGAACTTTCTATCGCTGGATGCAAAAACGGGGGAAATTGGGCGGTCAGAACAAAATACCCAGGCTGGCCAATGACCGGAAATATTTAGATGAACTCCAGGATATTTTAACCCAATAAAAGTTATTATCTTAGGGTCTGATTGACTACCAAAATCATTAAACATGCATGTAGCTGTTGCCGGAAACATTGGCTCTGGTAAAACCACCCTTACCAGTTTGCTTGCCAAAAATTACAACTGGGAAGCCCATTACGAAGATGTGGATGACAATCCTTATCTCAATGATTTCTACCAGGACATGCAACGATGGTCGTTTAACCTTCAAATCTATTTTTTGAACAGCCGTTTCAGCCAGATCGTAAAGATCCGGCAATCGGGGAAGAAGATCATCCAGGACCGGACCATCTATGAAGATGCATTTATCTTTGCACCCAACCTTCACAGCATGGGATTGATGAGTACCAGGGATTTTGAAAACTACTTTGCCCTGTTCAGCCTGATGAGTTCCCTTATTGAGCCACCCGATCTTCTGATCTACCTCCGTGCCAATATTCCTACGCTGGTTGACCAGATCCAGCAAAGGGGACGCAAGTATGAGAACAACATCAGGCTCGATTACCTGAAGCACCTCAACGAACGTTACGAAGCGTGGGTAGAGACATACAATTTAGGCAAGATGTTGATTGTGGATGTGGACAACATCAACTTCAGGGACAAGCGCGAAGACCTGAGTACCATCATCGATAAGATCAACGCGGAAATTCACGGCTTGTTTTAGTCTATTACTACGGTATGTATAACTCGTCGCTGTTTTTTAGCTGCGCTAAAAAGAAGGCTTCCTCGTCATACATACCTTCGTATTACTTTTTCCCAACGTAAATCCGGTCTCACAAGAGGAAGGCTTCTTCGTTACATATAGCTTACTGATCCGCGACCTTCTCCTCCTGGGGAATAAAGACCACATCAACGATGTTGGGCTTTTTGTAAAATACTTTCATCACCTTCTTCACATCTTTTGGGGTAAGGCCTTTCAGGATATCCTCATAATTTGCCGGATCGTTGAAATTGATTCCGTGAACATAATAGCTATAGAGCATTTCCATGTAGTAGTTGTTATGCTCTTTGCTCTCTTCCCGGCCTTTCAGCATATTTTTAACTGTTTTGGACAGATCCACTTCAGAAGGGCCCTCGCTGGCCAGCTTGTCCAGTTCAGTATATACCAGGCTTTTTAACACTGAAACACGTTCAGGATCACTGTCGTACCTGATCTGCATGGTGGCCTTTTCAACCGGCCAGCGACTGAGGGATGTACGCAGGCTCACACCATAGGTTCCACCCTCCTCCTCCCGGATGGTCTCATCATAACGCAGAATCAGGATCCCTTCAATCACTTTCATGACCATGCTGTTGTACGGAGAATAATCCATCCCCTTCTTGATCATGATGTTCACATTGGCTTTGGGGGTTTCCATGACCATGGGAATGGTCTTTTCCACAATCCCTTCCGGTTCATATACCTTGCGGTCCATCCAGGTTTCAACCCGCTGGATATCGTTGATGGATCCGATGTATGTCTGAGCCAGGAGTTTCACCTCATTCTCGGGCATGTTTCCAACGATAACAAAAACGAAATCACTGGCATCGGCATAACGGTCTTTGTAAACCTCCTCCATCTTTTCAAATTCAACTTCGTTCAGATATTCCGTATTCAGTACCCTTGTACGGGGATGATAGCTGGTACTGATCAGACTCAGCGAATCGCCCATGATTTTCTGGGGACTGTTGCTCATGTTCTGAACAAATGCAAGATACCTGGCAATGATCGCATCCTGGGCCTCCGAATCAAACCTGGGGTGATTGAATGTAAGATATACAAGTTGCATCAAAGTCTCCATATCCTTTGGACTGGCTGATCCGTTTAATCCTTCAGAAAGATCTCCCAGGCTTAACTGCAGTGAAATATTCTTTCCCGTGAGCATCTTCTGCAGGCTGGATACATCAAAGTCTCCTACTCCCTGGTAGTCCATCAATGTGGGAAGCATATCCGTGGTGGGAACATAATCATCGTCATACAGTGAACTTCCCCCTTTGCTATACGCACGGATCTGTACCTGGTCCTTTTCATAATCCGCGTAACGGTAAACCACACGCGCCCCATTTTCAAGGGTCCACTCCACTGCATCAAATTCCTTTAACACCTTCTGGCCGGTAATCCTGGCCGGTGAAAGCTCCTCGCTGATCAATGATTCAGCAAGTTCCTCTTCGTTGTAAGGCTCAACATCGGCCTGAGCTACCTGGTTAAAAACAGCAAAGGCTTCAGCTTCCGTAAGATGTTGAAATTTATCTCCATCAGGTCCTTCAATGATCAATACCCGGTTTCTATCAGTGATCCACTTGCCCAGCTTATCATTGAAATCCTGGATGGTGATGGTAGGCAGCAATGCCTGTACCATACCATATTCAAACTCAGTGTCAAGGTATGCCTCCTTTTCCAGGAAATGAGCCTGGTATTGACCAATATACTCCTCATTGCTGATTTTATCCCTCTCTTTATAATACTTCTCCCACCGAGAAAGCTCACTGGCCTTTGCCCTGTCAAGTTCACCCTGAGTAAACCCAAATCTTTTTATCCTCTCCAGCTCGGTAAGGATGGCTGTCAATCCCAGTGCCTCCTCGTTGGGCTTGGGACTGACATTGACACCCAATACTTCATATCCCCGCACAAAACCTCCATAGAAAATTCCCCCGGAAATAAAAGGAGGATTACCCTTTTGCAGCAACTCACTGATACGCATATCCATCATACTGTTAAACAGTGACTCTATATAATTCTCTCTGAGATCCGTCAGGGTAGTGGGACCGGAAACTGGTTTCCGGTGCCTGATGTATAAAGTAATATCACTTTGGGTAGCCTCCTTATCGCTGATAAAACCGAACACGGGATCCTCATGATCGGGGACCTCAAAAAAGGGCCTTTCAAGAGCATCTTTTACCGGTGGTATTTCCGAGAAGAGTGCGATGACCTTGTTTTCTATTTCAACGGCGTCAAAATCCCCTACAATGGCAATTGCCTGCAGATCGGTTCTGTACCATTTGAAATAAAAATCCCTGATGGCCTGGTAATCAGAATTCTGGATCACATCCAGGTCTCCTATGATGTTCCTTTTAGCGTACTTGGAGCCTGGAAGCAGGTATGGAAGAGAGGCGGTAAACATTCTGAATCCGGCATCTCTTCTGGTTCTCCACTCTTCGGTAATTACTCCCCTTTCGGAATCAATTTCCTTCTCGGTCAGCAACAGATAGTTGGACCAGTCATGCAGAATCATTAAACTGCTATCAACGATACCCGGCATAAATACCGGAACATCGGAAAGGTTATATACTGTTTCATTGAAGCTGGTATAAGCATTGATGTTCTCCCCAAATGCCACACCATGCCTTTCAAGAAAATCGATGATCCCCTTCTCGGGGAAATGCTCGGTTCCGTTAAATGCCATGTGTTCCAGGAAGTGGGCAAGTCCATTCTGGTGATCCTCCTCCAAAAGAGCACCCACATTCTGGATTATATAAAAGGAAGCCCGCTCTTTGGGTTCCTTATTGGCTCTAATGTAATAGGTCATACCGTTATCCAATACACCGTGACGAACAAGTTCATCCAGGGGAAGCGGGGCAGTTGGGTCCATCTGGCCGAAAGAAATCTGGCTGATGGAAGCCAGCAGTATTATTGAAATAATAAATTGAATGCGTTTCATAACGATGCTTTAAATTCTAATTAGAAGCCTGAAATTACTGATTATTAACAATCAAACGACAGATTTGATTATAAAATTAAGATGCTTTAAGTATATACTCGTTCAGTTTTACTCCAATATGGCGGGCAATGACAGGGCACTTGGCCCTGAGTAAAAAGAAAACCTGGCGATCAGCTCCGGAAAGGCCTTCATAGTTACCCTGACCCTTGCTGATAACAAGGTCGGCCTGAGTGAATCTATGGAGGAACTCTTTGTTGCAGCGTCTCAGTATGGTACCCGGGGCAGAGGATCCGGATGAGATGATTTCAGCTGCCTGGTCAATTCCCGATTGGATGGCATCTTCCACGGTGGCATCATTGATCACCGGCACCTCCCTGACCACATAGGTTACAGGCTTGCCTATGGTTTCGATCAGGAGTTTATCAAATACGGTTTCTCCTGCATTGTCTCCAATGAAAAGCACCGAAGAGGAATTCTCCAGCTGTTCCCGGAAGGTTTCGTAGTGAAAAATTGCAAACTCCATGTCCTCAATCTTTGCGATCTCCTCCATAAGGTCGTATTTCCTGCTAATTCCGAAATCGAGCACATTCCCGATGGAGGCAAGTTTGATGGCAGTTAAAACCGGATCATCAGAATCGGCTGCCATTTTTTCCAGGAAGGGATAGATGGACAGGACCTGCCGGATGCTCTCTTTTTTCAGGACCTGATAAGGATCTTCCACACCGGTGACCTCCCTGACCGTCCTGTAAATATAATCTCCCATTTCAGGAGGTGTACAGGTCATGGGAATCTCCCTGAAGCGCTCACCCACCCGGTCGAGGATCTCTTTAATTGTCCTTTCATCATCGGTGACCATCCGGCTGGCCCGTAAAGCCTGTTCAACGAAACAGGGAAAACACTCGAAATTCGTCCTCATGACATCAAAGATATCACAACCCTTTTACCTTTTACCTTTTACCTTTTACCTAAAAAGGGGAAAGCGATGATCGCCTTCCCCTTTTTCCGCTCCTCAGGTAGGACTTGAACCTACGACCTACGGATTAACAGTCCGCCGCTCTAACCAACTGAGCTACTGAGGAATTTTATCCGGTTTTATACCGGTGCTCTGGAAGCGGTGCAAAAATAAATGCTTTTCGTCAATAAAACAATACATTTCACAAAAAACCTTTTTTACGGGGACCCGTATGAAGAGGAAACTATTTGATTAGTTTTATATTTGAGCAAAACTTCTAACAGATGGCAAAAGTACTGGGAATGGGGAATGCACTTGTGGACATCATCACACAGATCGAAAATGATGATCTTCTGGTAGGATTCGGCTTACCCAAAGGCAGCATGACCCTTGTAGATCTGGACACTTCCAATTATATTCATTCTGAGACTGCCGGGCTGCCCAAATCAAAGGCTTCCGGAGGTTCTGCCGCCAACACCATTCACGGTCTTGCCCATCTGGGTATTGAAACCGGTTTTGTGGGTACTGTGGGCAATGATGACATGGGCCGGTTCTTTAAGAAAGACATGCAGATCAACAACATCCATCCCATTCTGTTCCGGACCATGCATGAAACCGGACGGGCCATTGCCCTGATCTCATCAGATTCGGAGCGGACCTTTGCCACCTACCTGGGTGCTGCAGTGGATCTTTCCGCAGACGATATCACACATGACATCTTTGATGGGTATGATTACTTCTACATTGAGGGTTACCTGGTTCAGGATCATGAAATGATCGAAAAGGCGCTTCGGCTTGCTTCAGGTGCCAACCTGAAAATATGCCTCGATCTAGCCAGTTTTAACGTGGTGGCGGCCAACAGGGAATTCTTCAAAGAGATGATATCCAAATATGTAGATATCCTTTTTGCCAATGAAGAGGAGATCAAAGCCCTGAGCGGCAAATCACCGGAAGCAGGGGCAGCGGATATAAAGGATCTGGTTGAACTGACGGTGATAAAAATGGGAGCCGAAGGATCATTCTGCTTTTCGGGCGGAGAGATGATCAGAATTGGAGTCAGGCCTTCCAATCCCATAGATACAACCGGGGCCGGGGACCTTTATGCAGCCGGGTTCATCTATGGACACATACACGGCCACTCCCCCGAAACCTGCGGAAAAATGGGTGCAATCCTGTCCGGCAGGGTTATTGAATTAATTGGTGCCAAAATGGATGAGTCCACCTGGGAAACCCTCCGAAGGGAGCTCAATTCGATGGACAGTTAATCCGACCGGAAACGGATCAGGTACCCCGCGAATTTTCTCAAATTGATTACCCGGTTGTGATCAAAGATCAGGTACTGGCCTTTGATTCCCTGGAGCACTCCGCTGACATCGGGATCTGCATCAAAATTGAGACTTTTTATTTTTTCAGGGTAGTGTTCCACAGGATAGGTCAGCTCAACAATTTCTTCATCCCTTGTCAGGTATTGCTTCAACTGGTCAGGAACAAGCATGCCAATCCTGTTCTTCTCTTTCGCCAGATCGATCCCCTCCGGTCCGCTTCCGCTCAGCATTTTCCGCCAGTTGGTCTTATCAGCCATATGCTCTTTCATGGCCACCTCGATCAGGCCTGCGGTATAACGGTTTGGAGTCCTGGCCAGTTCAATGGTCCGTACAGCCCCCTGGTCAATCCATCTTGTGGGAACCTGGCTAAGGCGCGTAACTCCGATTTTTAAATCACTGGTCAGGGAGAGATATACCACATGCTCGCTCAGACAATGCCTCCTCGCATACTCCATGTCGCGGGCTACGCCCTCGTGGGCTCTGCACAATTCCGGCCTCAGAACGCACTCTTCAGTTTCCGGAGCGGTGGTAAAACAGGGATAACAATAGCCCTGGGCGAATGATTTTACCGTTTTTCTTCCGCAGCGAATGCAATTGATTTCTCCCTGGTATTCCATATGAATGTGTCGTCCCAAAAGCGGATTCATCTCCACTTTCTCCTCTCCCAGAGGCAGTTGATACTGGATCACCATTCCAAAAGATGACTCCATTTTTCTGATGTTTCCGGCTTGTTCCATGAGACCAAAGTTAAAATATTCAAACAATTTTCAATTTTTTTACTACTATGTATTGCATGGTATTATAATATTTCTATATCTTTGTTATGAAATATTGCTTGCATAAGCATATAGTATGAAATACATAGTATTATATACATTGACATTGCTCTGGATCACAATTTCAGATTCGGCTGCCCAGAAACCGGTCATTGATTTACTGCCATCGACCCACAGGCACGGCCATCCTGAAGCTGTGTTTGATACATGTTCAACCCATGATTCCCTGGTAGTTGTTGCGGCATTCCACCCATCGAAACCTAACCAAGACAACATACATCAACACGATGAACAGGGACGTGATTCCCTTCTCCCGAACAGGCCGGGGATGTTTCCTCTGATTTTTAAAACTGTATTCCCAATTAGATTTCTGATTTACAACACCGCATTAATTATATGACCTATGAATATTGAAAACGCAAAAGCACAGATGCGAAAGGGTATACTGGAGTATTGCACGCTTTCCATCCTGAAGAAGCGGGATCTGTATACCTCGGACATTATCCAGGCGCTGAAGGAAAACGACCTGATTGTGGTCGAAGGAACGCTTTATCCTCTGCTGACAAGGCAAAAAAATGCCGGACTGCTTCAATACAGATGGGAAGAAAGCTCGCAGGGCCCGCCCCGTAAGTATTATGCCCTTACCGAAATAGGGAAAGCCTATCTGAAGGAACTTGATGCCTCATGGGAAGCCCTGATCAATTCGGTACAATCCATCAAGAACTACAAATAAAGCCATATTACCATGAAGAAAGCGATTAAAATTAATCTGCACGGTCTCATCTTCCATATTGATGATGATGCCTATGAAAAACTGAAATCATACCTGGACACCATTGGCACCTATTTCTCCAACAAACAGGAGAGCGAGGAGATCATCAAGGATATTGAATCGAGGATTGCCGAGCTGTTCCAGGAGAGAATAACTGCCGAGAGCCAGGTAATTACCCTGAAAATTGTGAATGAGGTAATCGATATCATGGGAAATCCTGAAGATATTGCGGACTCGGGTGAAGGGGAAAAAGAGTCAAGGTCGTTTCATGAATCCTATACCTCAAGCAAAAGGCTCTACCGGGATCCGGAAAATTCGGTCATTGGCGGAGTTTGCGGCGGACTGGCGGCATACTTCGGAATGGATCCTGTGATTTTCAGGATTCTGTTCGTCATTTTCTTCTTTGCAGGAGGTGCTTCCATTCTGGTGTATGTGATCCTCTGGATCGTCCTACCCAAAGCAGAAACAGCTGCACAAAAGCTGGAAATGCGGGGAGAGAAGGTCAATGTATCAAACCTGGAAAAAAAAATTCGTGAAGAGTATGATTATGTAAAGGAGAATGTCAAGGAAAATGTATCCAAGGCAACAAGCTCAGAGACTTACAAGAAAGCACAGAGCGGGGTATCTGATTTTTTCGGAGTTTTGGGAAAAATTCTTCTGGTGTTCATTAAGGTTATCTTAATCATCATAGGTACCAGCCTGGTTATCGCCGGTATCGGGATTCTGATCGGACTTATCACCCTTCCTTTTGTTGGAATACATCTGTTTCCTTTCGAATCCTATAATTTTTCCCTGGGTGATATTCTTCTTCCCTTTACCGATCCGGTATCGGTCACACTTCTCACCATTGCTGTCACACTGTTGATCCTGATCCCCATCTCTGCCATGATCTACGGGCTCGTGAGGGTCATTTTCAATATCAGGACCAAAAACCGGGGACTGGGAATCGGGGCCCTGGTCCTGTGGCTGGTGTGCCTCTTCTCAATCATCGGTATTGTGGCTTTCGAGAGCAGCAATTATTCGGATTCGGGACGGAACAGCCTCTCCCGTGATCTGGATATATTGTCCGATACACTGTTCATCACCATGAATGCAGACCAGGAAGAACTCCTGGAGGATGAGTCCATTCTGGACCTGGATAACAGGTTGTTCCTCATGGAGGATGCAGATGCATTTTACGGAAAAGTTGAGGTGGATATTGAGCGGACTGATGGCGAGGTGTTTACACTGGACATTGAAAAAGAATCCAAAGGAAGAAACTGGGACATGGCAAAAGAAAACGCTGCAAACATCGATTACAGCTTTAGAACTGCAGGCAACAGGCTGATCCTGGACCCATACTACTCCGTAAAACTGGAACACAAATGGAGATTTCCCCGGGTGGAAGCCGTTGTGGGAATCCCCGAGGGGAAAGTGGTTGTGCTCGATCGTGAAACCAGGGACTATCTGGATGGTATTCGCAATACGAATCACCTCTCAGACTGGAATATGGCTGGAAAGACCTGGGAAATGACCGGGGAAGGGCTGGAATTAGTTGCAGAATAATTTGATTATTTTGTATATTTGCAGCCGGTTTTCGTAACCACGATTGACCCGTGGTGTAATTGGCAACACGTCTGATTTTGGTTCAGAAGAGTCCAGGTTCGAGCCCTGGCGGGTCAACAGAGAGTTTTAACAACGCCTTGTCTACCAGATAGACAGGGCGTTTCTTGTTTTCAATCATACTGATCTAATCGATCTCGAATAAGCCTCATCTAAGATAGCATATTTCCAGTAATACTCTGATATAGAGTGCGTTGAGATCGTTTGAATATGGACTTCATATGAGGTGGTTTTTCTGATCAAATCTCACATCCCCATAAAGTTGTTGATTAGTAGCCATTGTATTTCAGTTGATTATCGTAAATTTATTGAGCCATCAACCCCAACAGCTTCATGAGACTATTCGACTTCGCTTACCCCAAATCTCCATTTTTCGTATTCAGGGGCATTGGATTTGGTATTTACAAGAAGTATGACCAAGTGTGCATTTACGCCCGAATTTAGGAGCATATATACAATTCAAATCAAATATATAGAAGAAATAAGAACACTGGGTATATTCAGATGTTCAGTCGCATTCTAGCACGGATTTTGTTATATTTGATACAGATACATTTCAGAAATGATAACCAAAACTCAAATTATTGATTCCCTCAGCAATCTTCCTGAGAACTTAACTATTGATCAGGTAATTGATCATTTAGTAGTTGTTGAGAAAATCCAAAAAGGGCTAGAGGATTCAGAAAATGGGCGTGTCTATAATAAAGATCAAGCTAGGGATAAGCTGAAGAAATGGCTGAAGTAATCTGGACAGAATCCGCACTGGCTGATTTAGAAGATATCGGTGAATACATTTCAAAAGATTCCGTTAGATACGCTGAGCTAATTGTTACGAAGCTTTTTGAATCACCTGATATACTTGAATTGAATCCCAAAGCCGGGAAAATGGTCCCTGAGCTTCAAAATGAATCTATACGCCAAATAATTAGGGGGAGCTATCGAATTATATACCATTTAGTTGACGAGTATAGAATTGAGATTTTAACTGTTCACCGATCTTCACGATTGTTAAGCAATACATACGATTTTGAAGACCTTGTCAATGAATAAGTGCTACAAGGCACACACAATATGTAAACGTCATTTCAAATTGTCACACCTTTTGATTTCTCAAAAGATTGCGCCAATTTAACGCCGTTTACACAGACCGTTCAGGCACATTCAGCGTTCGCTCAATTTTTGTAAACGTTTTATCCTGACCTCAGCAACAATATCTATGAACATAGCCAAAAGAGCTCGGTTAATATTAAATGGGAAGTTGTCACTTCTCAGTTCGATTCTTATTTTTTTTACGTCCTGTAATAATGAATTACAACCTCCAGACCCAAAGACCTTTAATTTCTATATTCAGGGATATGACATAGTTGAGAACAACTTCCCAGGTTCAGAATTCTCTGAACAGCTCCCTTTTGATTCATTCCCTCATAGATATTCCCAAGCCACATTGGCTATCTCAAATAACAGTGGATTCTGGAAGAGATTGGAAACAGATGAAGATGAGATAAAAGATTACAAAACAAGTCTACTCCCCGGTGAATATAATATTAAAGGTTCTGGTGGTGTATCAGATTTCTTCGAAGATGGTTATATGGGATATTATGTAGATAATCAGTCTTTTAGAATAACCGATACGTCTACCAACATTGGAATTATTGTACGTCCAATGTGCGGATTAATCATTATAGTTGATGATGACCAGAGAATTGAAGAATGTAATATAGTCAATGGGGATTATACATACCCATTTATTATTGAGGACAATGTTCACTACATGTATTGCTTCCCTCATTCAGATACATATGCTGTGGTTAACCGAACTGATGGGACTGAGAAATCTATCTATTTAGCAGTTTATGGCATTGGGTACATTCATAAAATACTTTCATCGGATCTTGACTAGAAAAGAGAAAACTGAGCCTAATCGAGTAGACGGCCCCGCCAGAACTAACTGACGGGGAGTGCCTCTCACACCCGGACCGTTGTGCTTCATGCAGGGAGACCGCTACAATTGACAAAATTCGGATGATTTAAATGGCAGATTACGATAAATATTACCAAACTGATGATTTATTCGGAGATCCATATACTCTACATTGCATCTCGATGAAATCAATTTCCTTATTATATCTCAGGTTTAGATCAGTGACGGGTCTGTTTTACCAGACTTTAATAAAAATTGCCTTTTGACTATCTTTACACATTCAAACCGGGCATTTTGAATCGCAAAGTTGCTGGCATATTGTTTCTTTTTTGTTTGGCAGCGCCAATTGCTGCAACATTTACCTTATTACATTACCAGAAAAAGCAGGTCAGAAAAGAAGTGAAACGACAGATTATTGCTGGTATTGACAGGGAGGAACTTGTTTTGCTGAAGTTTACGGAAGAAGAATCCCGGACCAGACTGCAGTGGAAACATTCAAAGGAATTTGAGTATAACAAGCAGATGTATGACATCGTAAAAACCGAGATCAAAGGCGACACCTCTTACTACTGGTGCTGGTTAGACAGCAAGGAAACCAAGCTGAATGAGCAGTTGGACGAACTCTTAAACGCTGCTTTAAGAAAAGATCCCGGGAAAAAAGAAAATCAGGAACGGCTGGCAAACTTTTATAAATCACTTTTTTGTGAACAGCTCGCTGACTGGCATTTGCATGCATTTCAAACAGAGCAAAGCCTGTTTTCTTATTATTTTAATTATCTGACTATTTCATTCCCACCTCCGGTCCCTCCCCCGAAAATGGGTTAAACAAATATTAAATCAACATTTGGTCTTCCGGTTCAACAACAGGCGGACTAGACCTTTTTGTTTAACATGTATATCAATCATCATGAAAAAAATATTCATCATGTGGTTGTTGATGGGTTTATATTTTATTGCCCAATCCCAGACAATAACCATCAGAGATATAGAAACGACCGGACCAGTTGAGGCGGCTACCCTGGTGAGTGAAACTCCAAGAGCATTTGCAGCAACAAATGTGAAGGGACAAGCTGACATTGCAGCTTTCAGGGGTGCAGAAAGAATAACAATCCGTTCGCTTGGTTATAAAACGGAAAGCAAAAGCTATGCGGAACTGGAATCCGCATCCTTTGAAGTATGGCTCATTCCTTCAAGTGTCAATCTGGAGGGTATTGTTGTTTCGGCAACGCGCTGGAATCAGACTTCCGGAGATGTGCCTTCAAAAATTGTTACCATTTCACTGAAAGAAGTGGCCCTGCAGAACCCCCAAACGGCTGCCGATCTTTTGGGAGTTTCGGGAAAAGTATTCATCCAGAAAAGCCAGCAGGGAGGGGGCAGTCCGATGATCAGGGGATTTGCAACCAACCGCTTGCTTTATACCATTGATGGAGTAAGAATGAATACCGCCATTTTCAGAGGAGGTAACATCCAGAATGTTATCTCGCTTGACCCCTTCGCCATAGAAAATACGGAAGTGTTCTTTGGCCCGGGCTCGGTGATTTATGGTAGTGATGCGATTGGCGGGGTGATGACTTTCCAAACCATTACTCCACAACTATCGCTTGAAGACAAACCCCTGATTACCGGCAAAGCGCTTACCAGGTATTCTTCAGCCAATAATGAAAAAACGGGCCATTTTGACATCAATGTGGGCTGGAAAAAATGGGCCATGGTGACCAGTGTCAGCGCAAACGACTTTGGTGATTTGCGAATGGGCACCCACGGCCCAGATGAATACCTGCGGCCGTTCTATGTCCAACGCATAGACAATGTGGATGTAGTGGTCACAAACGAAGATTCCAAAGTTCAAAGGCCAACAGCTTATTCCCAAATCAACATGATGCAGAAAGTCCATTTTAAGCCCAATGAAAAATGGGATTTTCAATATGGATTCCATTATTCTGAAACATCTGATTACTCCCGGTATGACAGGCATATACGTTATAAAAACGAGCTGCCCCGTTACGGCGAATGGTACTACGGCCCGCAAAAGTGGATGATGAACAATCTGAATGTGACACATACCGCAAACAATGCCACGTACGACCAAATGTCGTTTCGACTGGCGCAGCAGTTTGATGAAGAAAGCAGGATAAGCAGGGATATGAATAAACCTGAGCGGGAAATACGAATTGAGGAAGTAGATGCATATTCGGCTAATCTTGATTTTGTGAAGACGCTCGGGACCAGAAACAAATTGTTTTATGGCGCCGAAGCAGTTTGGAATCAGGTTACTTCCACAGGCATCAATGAAGACATTGATGCAGGAACAAGCGTTCCGGGTGCAAGCCGTTATCCACAAGCCACATGGGCGTCATACGGTGCCTATGTTTCCGACCAGTTTAAGGTCTCCGACAAATTCCTGTTACAGGCGGGCCTGCGCTACAACAATTTTCAGCTTGATGCAGCCTTCGACACCACCTTTTACCCATTCCCCTTTACCAGGGCCAACCTGGATAACGGTGCATTGACAGGTAGTTTTGGTTTTGTTTACCGGCCAACAGACAAATGGGTAATCAGTGCCAATGGAGCTACGGCTTTCCGCTCACCCAATGTGGATGATGTGGGTAAAGTATTCGATTCCGAACCGGGTGCCGTGACAATCCCCAATCCGGAATTAAAAGCAGAGTATGCCTACAATGTCGATTTAAGTATTGCCAGGGTATTTGACGATGTACTCAAAGTTGACCTAAGCGCTTACTACACTTTGCTGCAACATGCAATGGTAAGGCGGGACTATACTTTAAACGGACTGGACAGTATTATGTATGACGGTACACTGAGCCAGGTTCAGACCATTCAAAATGCAGCCGTGGCCCATGTTTACGGCGTGCAGACAGGGATTGAGCTGAAATTGGCGAAAGGCTTGGGATTGTCTTCTGATTTCAATGTTCAGGTTGGTGAAGAAGAACTGGACGATGGAACAACCAGCCCATCACGACATGCTCCCCCCTGGTATGGCGTTTCAAAGTTAACTTACAGCTCCAATAAACTACAAATGCAACTTTATACCGTTTACAGCGGTGAGCGTCAGTTTGAAGATATGCCGGAAGAAGAAAAAGGCAAGACGGAAATCTATGCTGTTGATGATCATGGCAATCCGTATTCACCGGCTTGGTACACATTGAACTTTAAAGCAATGTATCAGTTCGCGACCAACTTTATGGTAAGTGCCGGTCTGGAAAACATCACCGACCAGCGCTATCGTCCTTATAGCTCCGGTATTGCTGCGCCAGGCAGAAATTTTATTCTTTCAATGCGGTATAGTTTCTAAAGCATTCTGCCAGCCGGGTCCTTTTATGGTGGCTGGATTCAGGAAGAGTGAAAGAATTGGCAATACCGGGGTTGGTAAAGGCTGTTCCGGCCTAGCTGTTCCGGCTCTCCAGGAGCCGGGTGCGCTTGATCAGTAACTTGGCGATGATGTAATTGATCACACTCAGCAGGAATCCGGCAGCAAATACAAGATTAAAGTCCCGTTCACCCGCAACCAGCTCACCCATCACATTGAACACGAAAAAGATCAGAAATACGGCGGCAAGGCCGTTCTTCTCTTTTCGGACCACCTTCCGCCATGAAAAAGGCATTTCGGGCTTCCTGAAATTCCTGAAAGCCGGGACAAATGCCGGGGCATGCTTGCTCCACTCCAGGTACGGGTCTCCGAATTTTCTTCGCAAAAACTGTTCTTCGGCAAACATAATCCGCTCATAGTAGAGCCAGTATGCCAGACAGAATACAAGGATAAACCACAGATGCCCGGTTAGCAGGGCCGGCCCAAGCCACATGAAGAAATTACCCACATAGAGGGGATGCCTGACCACCGAGTAACTGCCCGTGGTATTCAGGACGCTGGCGAGCTGACTTTTTACATTTCCCCCCGAAGTGTTATGGGGGGTATGACCCACCGTGTAGACACGGATAAAAAGGCCAAAAAGGCTTACCAGCAGGCAGGCATATTCATAGTATGTTTCAAAAGTTTGATTTCCCGGGAAAAAAGGTTCCGGATGGATTTTCCTCCATAAAAAAAGAGCCAATCCGGGAACCAGGATAAGAAGCGGAATGGTTCCCCTGTAACGAAAAAGCCAATTTCCCCGTTTTTCAAATTCTTCCTGAAGAGCCATGGTGCAGTCTATTGGTAAAGGATGAAAGAGGCCACGAATTTAGTCAACAATATTCAATAAACCGGAAATATGCATTTGATAAATTCCTGAAGAACCAATGAAATATTGTATTAGTTTTGTGTAAATGGTTTTGATATGGTGTTAAAAAAAGTGATTTACATCATTGGTTTTCTGCTCCTGGCATCCACCGCCGGCGCACAGATCAACATATACCTCGGCGGTAATCTTCAGGGCAACTATTCCTGGCTCAGGGCTGATGAACATACTTTCAAACCCGGTTTCGGGGGAGGCTTCAGTTTTGTGTACTGGGAATATGAATACTGGTTCCTGAAAGCCGGACTGGATTATGTATACAAATCTTCATCTGCCCTTGATTATCCCGATCAGTATGATGTGGAGATTACCGGACCCGAAGACAAGATCAATATTGAATATTTTGAACAGGCCCTGGGTGTTCCGCTCACCGTTTATTTCAGACCCTACGAGTCGGGAGAAAATGCGCTTCTGATCACAGGAACGCTGCAGATGATGTTCACGGTACATCTGAAAGAGAATTCCGATGAATTCGGAGAGGTCGTCCGTCAGGGAACGGAACTCAATTCGAGGGCAAAAACCAACCTGGGCCTCGGAGTGGGTTACCAGAGGCAGCTGGACCGCTACACGTATTTAAATGTCTATCCTTCATTCAACTTTGATATGAGGTCATACAGGCCTTTCAACTCTATTACCCTCAATGCCGAGCTTATTTTCGGTATATATTAGCATAATCTGTTCCTTCCTTAGCTCTTTTCTCAACACCTTTGATTTGCCGGACACATGCTTATCGAGTGTTTTCCAGAATCCGGGTCCGTGATCACGGTGTACGGTATGCACCAACTCATGGAGGATGACGTAATCCGTCAGGTGATCGGGCAGCATGATCAGCCAGCTGTTCAGGTTGATGGAATTTTTTGCAGTACAACTCCCCCACCTTGTCTTCATCCTGCGGATTTTTATCCCGGAGAAACTGAATCCATGCAACTTTGCAAGGGCCTCCACCCGTCCTGGCAGGTAAGCCCTGGCCTCTGCCTGAAGAATCCTCCATATGGCTTCCTCCACCGTATCGCGCCCGTTTTTTAATCCGATCGGAATAGCTGCTCCCCGCACCCGGATCATATCTCCCGGATTCAAGGCCATCGCCGGGCCTGCCTTTTCCCTGATTTCATGAAGCTTATGGCTGATCCATTGTTTTTTTGACCATACAAAAGCTTCCGCTTTCCTGAAACTTACGTACCTGGGAATGGTCACCCTTACCTCCCCCTTTGGATTGATCCTGATGGAGAGATTCTTTGCCCGTTTGTGATGGACATAACGTACAAATCCTATCTCCGGATATTGTTTAATATTTTCCGTATTATTCACCTGGATTTAAATGGTTTCTATAACTTTAGCGTTTATTAAAAAAAAACGAATATAATGCGAAAATCCTATTTTCTGGTTTTCCTGTTGTTCGGCTTGGTAGTTCAGGCCTCCGGCCAGCGTGAATGGTCGCTTGAAGACTGCATCAACTATGCGATGGAGAATAATATCCAGATCAAGCAAACGGTACTGAATACCCAATATAACGAAAACCTGCTCAAACAATCCCGGCTGGGGCAGATCCCAAACCTGAACGGAAGTTCCAATTATTCTTTTTCCTGGGGACGTGCACTCGACCAGACCACATATCAGTTTACAGATGACCAGCAGATTCACTCCATCAGTTTGGGGCTGTCTTCCAGTGCTAACCTTTTCAACGGACTTCGGGTCCGGAACACCATTGAGCAGAATAAACTGAACCTGATGGCAAGTTATGAGGATGTGGAAAAGGTTAAAAATGATATTTCGCTCAATATTGCAGCAGCCTACCTGACCATCCTTTTCAACAAGGAACTCGTGGCTGTCACAGAAAGACAGCTGGAGATTACAGGGCAACAGGTGGATAGAACCAGAAAAATGGTAGATGCAGGGAAACTTGCCGAAGGGAGCTTCCTGGAAATACAGGCCCAGCAGGCTTCTGAAGAACTGAACCTGGTCAACGCAGAAAATCAGCTGGCCATTTCACTGCTGAATCTTCAACAAACCCTGGACCTTCCCATTGATACAGCCTTTAATGTATTTATCCCTGAACTGGCCAACCCGGATACAGATCCCATTGTAATGAGTGCCACAGAAGTTTTCCGGATCGCAGAGAAAGAAATGCCCGAAATCAGGAGTGCTGAACTGGCGGTGGAGAGTTCCGAGAAAGGATTAAGCATCGCCAGGGGTGGACGTTCTCCTAATTTATACCTGTCGGCAAACTATAATACAGGTTATTCAGATATTCGTCAACAGGTGGTTGAGCTTGGTGCGCCCCAGCAGATTCCCATTGGTGAGACAGCCGGGGGTGAAGCTGTTTTTTCATACCCACAGGAGATTCCTGTCTATGGAGCTTACCCCTTCTTTGAGCAAATGCGCGACAATACGTCGGCCGGAGTGGGCCTCGGGCTTTCCATTCCCATTTTTAACGGATGGCAGGTAAATACAAGCATTGCCAATGCGCGGATCATGCTGGAAAATTCGCAATTGGAATTACAAAGCAAACGACTGACTCTCTACGCATCCATCCAGCAGGCCTATGCAGATGCCCTGGCAGCACTGAAGAAATTCAAGGCCACCGAACATGCCCTTGTTTCCATGGAAGAGTCCTTTAAATACACCGAGAAGAAGTTCGAGGTAGGGCTGGTGAATACGGTGGAATTTAACACTTCCAAGAACCAGCTTTCTTCCACGCAGTCGGACCTGCTCCAGGCCAAATACGATTTTATTTTCAGAATTAAAATACTCAACTTCTACAGGGGAGAACCCATTTCACTTTAATATCCCATCATGAAATCAAAGAAATTATTACTCATCATAGGCATCGCCGCTGTCGTCCTTATCATCGTCCTTGCAGTTGGCAAAAAACAGGGGTGGTTCGGTAATGAAGGCTATCTGAAGGTGGCCGTGGAAAAAGGGATCAACCGGGAGATCGTGGAGATCATCACTGCCAACGGAAAGATCCAGCCGGAAACCGAGGTGGCCATTTCTCCCGATGTCTCAGGCGAAATTGTGGAACTGGTTGTCAAGGAAGGTGATGAAATTAGTAAAGGTCAATACCTGCTGAAGATCAAACCTGAGGCATATCAGATGGCCCGCAACCGGGCCGAGGCATCTCTGAACAATTCCAAAGCCAGGCTGAAGCAGGCTGAAGCACAACTTGAACAGGCCACCCTTGACTATGACAGGAACAGCCGTTTATACAGTGAAAAAGCAATCTCAGAATCCGAGTTTCAACAGTCCCAGACCAATTATTCCACGGCGCTGTCGGAAAAAGAGGCTGCCGAATTTATGGTTCAAAGTGCCAAAGCCAGCCTGGATGAAGCCGATGAAAGCCTGACAAAAACCTCCATCTACGCACCCATGACCGGCACCATTTCAAGTCTCTCGGTGGAACTTGGAGAAAGGGTGGTCGGAACCTCCATGATGTCGGGAACGGAAATCATGCGGATCGCGGACCTTTCCAGGATGGAAGTGGAAGTGGAAGTGAATGAAAATGATATCGTGCGGGTGACCGACAGGGATACGGCCCTGATCGAGGTTGATGCCTACCCTGATACCCGTTTCAAAGGCGTGGTTTCAGAGATTCCGGTATCTGCAAACACCACAGGCGTTACCACCGATCAGGTCACCAATTTCAAAGTGAAAATTCTGCTGTTGCCCGAATCTTATACCGACAAGGTTTCCGAAACCAATCCATATCCCCTGAGGCCCGGCATGTCAGCAACAGCAGATATCCAGACCGACCGTAAATCGGGGATCTATTCGATTCCCATACAGGCAGTAACCACCAGGCTTGACACAACAGGGGTTACCAAGGAAACCGAATCCAAAGAGCAGAGAACCGACCAGATCAGCTCGGATGGAACGGTTTCTTCAACTACCGAAACATTGGCTTCCAAGTCCGCCGGCGACGAACCCATTGTGGTAGTATTCATAGTGAAAGATGGCAAAGCCTGGCTGAAACCGGTAAGAACAGGGATTCAGGACAATAATTACATTGAGATCACCGAAGGGCTGAATCCTGAGGAGGAAATTGTGATTGCCCCCTATTCGGCCATCTCCCGTCAACTGAAGAATGATTTGAACGTGGAAGTGGTTTCCGAAGAAGATCTTCTCAGCGGGAATAAAAAGAAAAAGGACTAAGCGGGAATGACGGAACCCCTGATCCTTCATATTGAGACGGCAACGGATATCTGTTCTGTCGCACTCTCAGCAGGGGACCAGTTAATGGCCCTGGTGGAAAGCGGAGCTGAAAGATCACATGCCACGCTGTTGAACAGGTATATCAGGGAAGCCATGGCACAGGCCGGCAGGGAACTGGGAATGCTCAGCGGGATTGCAGTGAGCAAAGGACCCGGTTCATACACCGGACTGCGCATCGGTGTTTCCACGGCCAAGGGGCTGGCCTATGCGCTGGGAAAACCTCTTCTCTCTTGCGGAACCCTGGAAAACATGGCCTATGCTGCTAAAAACCACCCTGAAATCCAGGAACTGAGCGGGAAGTACGGTGACAAGCTGTTGCTTGGTTCCATGCTGGATGCCAGGAGAATGGAGGTCTATACGGCATTCTTCTCTCCAAGCATGTCCCCTGTGAGGGAGGTCACTGCCGATATAGTTGACCAAAACAGCTTTCAGAAACTTTTAAAAAACCATCACATTTGCTTTTTCGGGAATGGTGCAACAAAATGTCAGGGGGTGATCACAGATCCCAATGCCCATTATATTGAAGGTCTGAATCCATCGTCCCGGTTCATGATCACCCCGGTTCTTGCACGTTATCAGGAAGAAAAATTTGAAGATGTAGCCTATTTCGAGCCCTTCTACCTGAAGGACTTTGTAGCCACCATTCCCAGGAAAAAGGTGCTCTAGCCCGGGGGCTTTTGAACAAATTGATATCTTTGCATCAAAATCAAACTATGGCAACAACAGCAGATTTCAGGAACGGATTGTGTCTCGAGTTCAACAATGACCTCTTTACCATTGTCCAGTTCCAACATGTGAAACCGGGAAAAGGGCCTGCTTTCGTAAGGACCAAAATGAAAAGCCTCACCTCAGGAAAGGTGATTGAAAACACCTTCTCGGCGGGAGTAAAAGTAAACACGGCGAGGGTTGAAAGAAGGCCTTATCAGTACCTCTATACAGATGATCTGGGTTTCCATTTTATGCACCTGGAGACTTTCGAGCAAATCACCATACAATCCAATATGATTGTAAATGCCGACCTGATGAAGGAGGGCCAATCCGTGGAAATTGTGGTACATGCCGATACCGAAACCCCGTTAACAGTTGACCTTCCACCCTTCGTGGAACTGGCTATTACTTATACCGAACCGGGAGAGAAAGGAAATACCGCTTCCACCTCGGCCCAAAAACCTGCTGAACTTGAGACCGGGGCAAAGATCATGGTCCCGCTTTTTATTGATACCGGTGAAATGATCAAGGTTGATACCCGGGACCGTTCATACGCGGAGCGGGTAAAGAAATAATTCTTTCACAAAATCGATCAGGCATGGGCAAGTTTTCTGAGAACAGGCTTAAGCTTTCCACGTTTAAATTGAATGCTCTGCTGGATATTACCCTGGCCATTAACGACAATGTGTCTACCAGTGAATTGATCCGCAGGTATGAGAAGATGCTGACCGATGACCTTGACATCGGAAAAGTGATCGTTCTGAAATTCTCCGATAAGTGGGAATGCCTTCTCAATTCGGGTTTTAGCAACAGCTTTTTCAAGAAAGTGGACATGGACCGGGATCTCCACATTTACGAGGAAATCTCTTTCATTACATCCGAACCCCAGCACTTCCCCGAATTGGTCGATATCGTGATCCCTGTTTCACATAAGGACAAAGCCATTGCCTATGTGCTGATCGGTGACATTGAAGAGGAGGGTGAAGGGGTGAGTCCCATTATCAAACATCTCCGGTTCATACAGACCCTTTCCAACATCATCACGGTGGCCATTGAGAACAAAAGACTGTTCCAGGAGTCCCTCCGTCAGGAAGCCCTCAAAAGAGAGATGGAACTGGCCAGCAGGATGCAGACCATGCTGATCCCCACCAAGGAAAGGCTGCCCGATCATGAATTCATCCGGATGAAAGCTTTTTACCATCCGCATTTCGAGGTGGGCGGAGACTACTATGATGTGATACAGCTCAGTGAGGAAGAGGTTGGGTTTTGCATTGCTGATGTGTCCGGTAAAGGGATCTCTGCAGCCATCCTAATGTCTAATTTTCAGGCCAACCTTCGGGCACTCTATACTGCCGATCAGTGCCTGACCGACACCCTGACCCGACTCAATGAAAGTGTTATGAACAGTGCCAAAGGGGAGAAATTCATCACCATGTTCATCGCCAGGTATCATTACCACACCAGAAAATTAACCTATGTAAACGCCGGCCACAATCCTCCGTTTCTGTATGAACCCGGATCAAAGAAACTGACCCATCTTGGTTCCGGATGTGTAGGGATGGGAATGCTTGACGAGCTTCCATTTGTAAACGAAGCGGTGATTCAACTGGACAACCCGGCCAAGCTGTTTTGCTATACGGACGGACTGGTGGAGGTGATCCAGGATTCGGGTGTTGAATTTGGTACAGAGAGGCTGGAAAAGGAACTATCCAATCCCCTCTCCCTGGAAGAAAATATCAATTCCATCATCGACAACCAAAAGATCCTTGAAGGTTCCGCTGCCATTTTTGATGATATCTCCATCATTGGTGCAGAGTTTCCGGGAAAGAACGGATTTAGCCTGTGACAAGATGTGTTTTTACAGGGTCACGTCTTCGGGTGTATCCCTGTGGTACACATCCATGGCCACCAGCATGGCGGTAAAACCCCAGAATAACACAGAGATCTTATCGGTGTCCAGGAAATTATTCATTAATCCGTGAAAATAGTAGGACATAAGACCCACCAGGACCGCCAGTGAGAAAACCCTGATGGTTTTCCTTTTGGAGGTGTAAAAGACCCTGATCCCCGTATAAATGGTGGTCCCGATAACCATCAATATGCTTAACAGCCCGAATACCCCTTCTTCCGAAAGGGGCCCGAAGTACTCGCTGTGTGCCGTTCCCCTGATTCCAAAATCGGTACTGATCTTGGTCTTCTCGTAAGAGCGCTGGTAACGGCCGTACTCAAACTGGTATGTTCCCGGGCCAAATCCGAAGAATGGTTTGTCCTTCCACATGCGCAAGGCACAGCTCCAGCGGTTGATTCTTTCCAGATTCGACTGATCCGTGGAGATGTTGGACATGGATTGCACATGCTCGGCAAACTCCCCGGAAGACTCAACCCGGTTCTGCTCCATTTCAATCATGATCTGGGAGCGGACCGAAAAGAAGACTCCCACCAGAATGGCCATCGTAACCAGCACAATTTCAATGCGGATTTTAAGCTTTATGATGGCCCAGACTACCAATGAAGCAATGATGCTTAGCCAGGTGGCCCTGGTGTAGGAGACGATGGTTGCAAACAGGTACAACAGACCCAGCAACACCATGAGAAAGCGGGTATTGATATCTTCCCGCTTAATAAATGTGAAAAGTGGAACCAGCAGGGGCAGCACCAAGGCCAGCGAAGCTCCATAGGAGGTATGATCCTTGTAAAACGGTCTGCATACACTGTGTGCCATCACCTGGTTATCGAACCCGAATGGCGCATGCTTTACCAGCGTGTATATGATAATACCGGTAAAAGCAATGATGAAGATCCAGATATAGTTGTGCATGTTCTTCTCCTTCCGGAAAAGCTGGGTGGCCAAAAGATAGAAACCCGCCACAAACCAGAGCCTCGAAGCAAGCAGTTTAAACGAGACCAATGGGTCGGTACTGGTCAGACTGGTGATGAACATCCAGGCCAGATAGAAAAAGATGGCCAGGCTCACAGGGTGCCTCAGCACCTTCAGGTCGACCCTGTCCCCCATCAGATATTTAAGCATGTACATGAGCAGCAAGCCGGCCAAAAGGGGCTCCGTCGGGAGGTACATGTCTATGGACAGTCCGTCGCTGAGCAAACTCAGTGGAATGGAAAGGGGTACAAAAAAAACAATGGCCAAAAGGTATTTGTCTACCGATACGATGGCCAGGACCACAAACAAAAGAAATGCTGGTACCAGGGGCACATAATAGAATTCCAGCGCCACCATGACCGTATTCAATGCCACGAAAGCAATAAGAATCCCCGCAATGAGGAGTTGTAAATTTTTCTCCCTGGCCCTTAATATCATTTTTCTTCCATTACGGCCACCCTGGCCTTAATATTATCAACCACAATCAGAATGATCAGGGCAAAAAGCAATGAAGCAAATGTGGAAACAATCACAATCAGGGATTTATTGGGATAGGCCTTCTTCTCGGGGGGAAATGCCTTTTCGACCACGAACTTGTATGGAAGGTTTTGTTCGGCCTCCAGCCTTGCCTCTTTGTAGCGCAAGCGATAACTGGCTACCACCCCGATTTCGGTCCTCAGACTATATAATGAAGTCATATAATTAAGACCATTTTCGGCAAACATTTTAATCAAATTATCGGTAGGATCTCCCGAATCATTAATACCGGCCGAAACCTGGTTGTTGATCAGATTAACTGAATCCTCAAGAATCCTCAGATTTTCTTCTGACTCCAGGTATTCTTTCTCAACAAGTTTATATGCATCCCTGGCCCGTGTCTTTTTCATACTGTTAAACACCGTATCAACCAGGTTGGAAATATCATTGGCAATGGAGGCTGCAATTTCCGGGTCTTTGTCCATCACCGAAATTTCAACAGACATATATTCTGTCAGCCTGAAATTAATGTTGGAGCGGTACTGTTTGTAGAGTTCCGTTTTTGGAAATTTCCCGTTCGGATCAATTTCATAGTGCTCCATCAGGTCGTAGTCTTTAATCACCCTGGACCTGATTGGTTCGGAGTGCAACACCTGAAGGAGTTGTTCGGCCTGTTCTTCTTCACCAAAGCCATGGATACTCCCCTTCCCCACATAACTGGGAATCAACAACTCTTTGGCAATGGAGGTGCTCGAGGTTGGATACATGATCACCGAAGCCTTAAACATCGGGGTAATCATCAATGAGACAATAATGGAAGCGACCGCTGCCACAAAACCTACTGAAAGCAGAATGATCCGTTTGTTCCAAATGTAGATCAACAGATCAACTGAATTAAAATTGTAACTCTTCTGTTTGCTATTTTCCATGACTCGATATGTTATAAATCTTTTAACCTGATCAAATAATAGTTCTTTTTGCCTTTTTGAACCAGCAAATATTTTCCTTTGATAAAATCACCGGCAGAAACCTCCTGCTCAGGTCCGCTGACCTTTTGTTTGTTGATGCTAACTCCTCCGCCGCTGATCAATCGCCGGGCTTCACCCTTGGAGGAAAAAACGGCCGTCTTCACTGCCAGGATCTCCAAAACATCCTTATTCAGATCGGTTTGGGAAATCTCAAACTGAGGAACCCCTTCGAATACGGCAAGGAAAACATCCTCCCTTATGGCGGAGAGTGATTCGGATGTTCCTTTGCCAAACAGAATCCCGGAGGCTTCAACTGCCATTTCATACTCTTCCCTGGAATGGACCATGACCGTGACCTCTTCGGCCAGTTTTTTCTGCATGACCCTTGCATCAGGAACCTTCCCGTGCTCTGCTACCAGGGCTTCGATCTCCTGCCGGTCCAGCATGGTAAAAATCTTCAGGTACTTCTCTGCATCCTCGTCCGATACATTGAGCCAGAACTGGTAGAACTTATAGGGAGAGGTCCGGGCCGGATCCAGCCACACATTTCCCTCTTCTGTTTTCCCGAATTTTCCCCCGTCGGCTTTGGTGATCAGCGGACAGGTCAGAGCAAATGCCTCACCCCCGTCAATGCGCCTGATAAGCTCGGTCCCGGTAACAATATTGCCCCACTGGTCAGACCCTCCCATCTGCAGTTTGCAGTTGTATTTCCGGTACAATTCCAGGAAATCGTATCCCTGCACCAGCTGGTAGGTAAACTCGGTGAACGACATGCCTGATTTACTGTCAGCACCCAATCTTTTTTTCACTGAATCCTTGGCAATCATGTAGTTGACCGTTATGTGTTTCCCCACATCACGGACGAAATCAAGAAAGGTGTAGTCTCTCATCCAGTCATAGTTGTTCACCATGACGGCCCTGTTGGGGGCATCGGTATCAAAATCAAGGAATCTGGAGATCTGTTTTTTTAAAGCTTCCTGGTTCTGTCTCAATGTCTTTTCATCCAACAGGTTTCTTTCCTGGGACTTCCCGCTTGGATCTCCTATCATCCCGGTAGCGCCGCCAACCAGGGGAATGGGCCGGTGACCGGCATGCTGAAAATGCTTCAGCATCATCACCCCCACCAGGTGCCCAATATGCAAAGAATCGGCTGTAGGATCGATCCCCACATAGGCTGACACCATCCCCTCCCCAAGCATCTCCCCGGTTCCCGGCATGATGTCATGGATCATTCCCCTCCACTTCAGTTCTTCCACAAAATTCATCTCAATGGCGCACTATATGAATACTAATTGAACTGTAACCGGCAGCTCCTTCCTTTTTTTCCCTGGCACATATTCCTGCCAATCCTGCCTTTTCAAATAAGGAAAAACAGCAGGGGCGAAGGCGGAAAGTGGCCTGTAGAGCAGCGATCCTTCAATACGCTCAGGCTTAATAATCTGCCGTTCCTGGTTCACCTGGTTGACCGGCCAGAGGATGATGCTGATCACAAAGGCGGTAACCAGCAATCCGAATCCCATTCCAAGCACCCGGTTCACAAAACTCAGCGCAACAGCCTTAATCAACTTATCTGCCAGAAATGCAATCAGATGAACTACCAGTACGATCGCTACAAACGCCACAGCAAAAGCGATCACGTTGATATGTCCAGGTTGAATGGTAAATACTCCGTCCAAAAGCGATGCGACCACGGGCCTAAGCTTCATGGCTCCCACAATACCCAGAATCAGGGCAAGCAGGGAGGCAATCATATGGATCAGTCCTTTCTTAAACCCCATGTACAGGGCAAAAAGCAGGGGCACAAGAAAAATTATATCAAGGACATTCATTCGGTCTGCGTAAAACGCCACAAATTAACGGAATTCTTTGGAAATTCGACAATGTTTTTCTTTGGGTTGGCGCAAAAAAACCTGATCTTTAGTTAATAACGGAGTCACCGGCTCGCTATTGTAACCTTTGTATCATGGAGATCAGAAAATTCAGAAGCGCTTACGACCTGGAACTTATCCCCGCCTCGCATGAGGGGATCACCCTGGGGGACCTGGTATGGGATCCGCTTTTCGGACCTCCCGTTTTCTCAAAGAAGGGGATGCCCAATACCATCTTCACGGCATTCCTGGATGCGGGCATAATCACCGAAGATGCGTGGAAAGTCATGCAGAAGGAGAGTCGTCTGACTCCTTTCATGGATGCCCGGCTGGCATCAAGAACAGTGAATGTGGATGTGGAATATTTGCACGAATTGCAGAATCCGAAAATAGGGAAGATAAAAGGTGAGTTCCTGACCGAGAAACTGAGCAAATTCACTTTCGGAAACCTTCAGGTACGCGAGATGGATGATCTGATCCGGGTCCGGATCGACCATCATCTGGAACAGATGAAGGCCAGCCGTTGGAATGAATATGATGGCAGCATCCGAAGGGTATTCGTGATCACCGAGCTCTATTATGGCACCATGAAACTGGTTCTGGAAAAAGAGTACAGTAGCGAACTGGATGCCATGCTTCAGGGTACAGACCTGGTTGCTGACTCAAAATCGGAGGGATCTCATGCGGTGGAATATGAGTTTTCCCATGACAACGTACCCTTTGCCATGCGCATTGAACGGATCCGGACCTTTAACGGTTAGCTGGCCATGTTAAACACAACCCTTATTACCTCAATGTTTCTGGCCATGGTGGCCATGCCACTGCGCGGACAGGATGCAGAACACTCCCATGAATATGACCACCATCACAGGCACCATGAATTTGCCATTGGGACCGGTGTTGTTTTTATGCCTGAAGAATCCGCCTGGGGTTATGGTTTGCATCTGCATGCAATCGCCGGCATCAAAGAATGGATGGGAGCCGGATTCGGTTATGAATACATCGGGGGAGAACATACGCATCATACACTCACTGGCCTGGTCCATTTTCATCCCTTTCACCCCCTCCACATCAACATGGGTCCGGGTTTGGTGCTTCCGGATGAGGAAAATCGTTCTGTCCGCTTCAAAATCCACGCTGAGATAGCTGCGGTATTTGAAATCAGCGAACATCTTCACCTGGGGCCCTCCCTTGATACCGGAATTGGGAAAAATGACCTGCATTTTTCCCTGGGAATCCATGCCGGATGGGCGTTTGGTTTTAAGGAATAATCCAGTTTACCAATCCAAGATCCCGCGGAAAAATATCCTCTCCCGAAACAGTCATGCTTCTCATTCGTACCAAAGGTACCTGCCGGTAATCTTGCTCCACGAAAAAACCAAGTCCACTGAGCCTGCCGCTGATCACCGATCCTGAATCGATATCAATGGATACAATTTTTCCCGTATGCCCATCTTTCCGGATACACAGGTCATCTTCCACAAACAGAAATTCCTTTCGCCCCTTGGATGAAATAAAATGTCTCAGTTTCAGCACCGGGGTATGCCCATGTACCACCATGTACCCATCCCAGAGGCGGGGAGAACCATCGAAAAAGGAGTCTCTGACCCATAAAAACGAATCTTCCGGAGCAACATGTTTCTCCAGCAGATAACCGTTTAACTCACCGAAATTCCTTATGCCCATGTGATCGGAAATGGGAATGGCGGGAGATATCCCTGCATGGGTGGCAAAGATCTTCAGGCCCCCTTTGAGCTCAATGGTATGGCTCATATGAAGGTTCCTGAAAAATTCCATATGCTGTGAATCCATGTCTGCCTGAAAATTGAAAAAGCTGGTGAATCCAAAAGAGTGCATCGTGGCTTCACCTCCGTTGTTATACCACAATTCAATGGGACCATAACCGTAGCCCATATCAGCCATGGCATTCAGCATCATCATTTCATGATTCCCCATCAGGCAGACCGCTCCGGTATCAAGGCCCATGATCCGTTCAACCACCTCCCTGGAATGAGGACCCCTGTCAATATAGTCCCCTAGAAAAACGATCAGCTCCGGAGAAAAACGGAGGATCTGATCAAGCAGCAGATCGAGCAACCTGATTTCTCCGTGAATATCACCAATGATCCAGTAGTTTTTCATGATTTCCAATCCCCCCACAATGATATCCGGAATGAATGCTTAAAATACGGAAAAATTCTATTTTTGATCCATGACAATTTCTAAAAAACAGCGGTTTGGACTGATCACCTTGATGGTACTGCTCATTCTGGCCATTCTTGTGACCACAGAACCCTGGAAAGGCGTTTCTCCCCGAATTGAAACAGCACTGCTTGATGCTGCACCCATGAACATCAGGATTCACTGGGACAGGCTTGACACCGGCTACCCCGTTTCCCCGCTTCCCGATTCTATACACTCCTATGCCGGTTTTGACCTGGCCTACAACGAGACCTATGAACAGGCTTCATGGGTGGCCTATGTGCTAACCAGGGAAGAAGTGGAAAAGGGATTTCAGGACCGGACCGAAAATTTCAGGGCAGACGCATCTATTATTTCAGGCTCAGCTGAACTGAATGATTACCGCGGATCGGGTTATGACCGCGGTCACCTGGCTCCTGCCGGCGATATGAAATGGAGCAGCAAGGCCATGAGCGAATCCTTCCTTCTTTCCAACATGAGTCCGCAAAACCCATCCTTCAACAGAGGAATCTGGAAAGAGCTTGAAGAACAGGTCAGGGAATGGGCAGTGGAAAAGGACAGCATATACGTGGTGACCGGACCGGTCCTCTCCACTGTGGAATACTCCATTGGTGAAAGCCAGGTGGGAGTGCCCGAATACTATTTCAAAGTGTTGGCTGATCTCTCGCCTCCCGGACATTCATTTATTGCCTTTCTGCTACCCAACAAAGGCTCTTCGGAAGATCTGAAACATTTTGCTATATCGGTGGACTCCCTTGAACTGTTTACAGGATACAATTTTTTTGCTTCTGCTCCGGACCAGGATGTCATTGAATGGCTCGAACGGCATCTTGATCTGGACAGCTGGAATTAATATTGTATCTTATCCCCCGATGCTGCAGCGCCGTCTATATACCGTTCTTTCGGTTCCCGTATTCATTTACCTGTATGCTTATACAGCCGTAATCGTATTCCTGATCCTGATCCAGGCCTATCTGAAATGGAAGTGGGGAATCAGGATGGTGGCTGGGTTCTGGGCAAAAACAGTATTCCCGCTCATGGGAAAAAGACTCCGCATCGAAGGAAAAAAGAACATTGTGAAGGGAGAGAAGTACATTCTTCTTGCCAACCATGCCAGCATGTTTGATATCATCGCCATCATGGCTTTTTATCCAAGTGCCACCTGGTTTGGACATGAGCGCCTTCTGCGCATTCCTCTTTTTAAACAAATGCTCCTTATGACTGATTATATTCCCATGAAAATGAGCAATATAACCAATACCAGGAAAATGATCCTAAACTTGCAGGAAAAGGCCAAATATAATACCGTCGTCATCTTTCCGGAGGGAACCAGGACCCTGAATGGGAAATTGAATCCCTTCTACCGTGGATTTGTCCATTTACTCAGGGTTTCCGGGAATCAGATTTTGCCGGTCACACTGAACGGATTCTATAAGCTTAAACCAAAAAACAGGTTCTATATCAATTTCGGATCCAAACTGGGGGTGGTTATTCATCAACCCATCGAAGGAGAATGCCTGATTTCGGCCCCAGACAGGGAGATCATGAAACGGATTACCGAAGTAATTGAATCTGCAAACACAGACCTTGATTAGATGAATAAGCAGGAGAAATGGGTGTTTATCCTTAACCCGACCGCCGGGGGAGGATATGGAAAAACGGTGCTTCCGGAACTGGAGCGTCAACTTTCAGCACGTTCACTGGATGCAAGTGTGGTGATTACCGGATCACATGGCCATGCCACCAAAATTGCCTTAGAGCACCTTGAAAAGGGTTTTACCCATTTCATTGCCGTAGGCGGGGACGGAACCATGAACGAGCTTGCTGAGCCCCTTATTGGAAGGACGGATGTTACCATTGGGCTGATTGCCGCAGGAACCGGAAATGATTTTATTCAGATCCTTGGTTTCCCGGATCGTTTTTCAGAAGAGCACTGGGTAACTTTCTTTGAGCAACATACGATTGAAATGGATGCGGGCATGGTCAATGGCAGGCATTTTCTCAATGGGATGGGCCTGGGATTTGATGCCCAGGTTGCCGCCGAGAATTATGTGGCCCCCGATGAGCTTGCCAAAGGTACCGGAAAAGGCAAATACATCTGGCACATTCTGAAAACACTGCTGTTTTACCGGGAAGGCCGGGTAACCATTACATCCAGGGGCCAAAGCCGGGAGACCGATTGTTTTATCAACACCATTGCCAATGGCCGCCGTTTTGCAGGAAGTTTCTTTCTCACTCCCGAAGCCATCGCCAACGATGGGCTGCTGGACGTCTGCATGATCAAAAAGCTGAATCTGCTGCAGCGGCTGAAGATCCTCACCATGGTTCCCAAGGGAACCCATGTGACGGATGTGAAAGTGGATTATTACCAGTCAGAAAAACTGTTGGTGGATTTTGGGAAAAAAGTACCCTACCATGTGGACGGGGAACTCTATTTTGATACTAAATTTGAGGTATCGGTGATCCCGTCGGCCGTTAGAATCATTTACAACCCCCGCGGGGATCATTTTTTTAAGAACAGTCTGTGAACAAATGACATCTGCCGAGGGATTCAAATACCTGGCTTTTTATGACCTGGACCACACCATCCTGGAGGACAACAGTGCCACCCACCTGATCAACGAGGCCAGAAAAAGGGGTGTGATGACAGAAAGGCATTTCCGTCACGCCATCTGGCTCTCTCTCTTATACAAACTGGGTATCGGCAACTCCTCGAAAATGATCATACGGATGCTCTCCTGGTTGAACGGCCTGAGCGAAGAATCTGTCATCCAGCTTTGCATCGAGGTATTCAATAAGCAGATCATAAACAAGATACGGCCCGAAATCATAGAGACCCTGGAGGAACACCGGTCACGAAACGGGGCCCTGATCCTGCTCTCCTCGGCTTCTGAACCCATCTGTTTTCCGGTCTCGAAACACCTTCATTTTGACGATATCATCTGTACACGCCTGGAATCCATTGACGGGATCCTCACCGGTCAGATCCTGGGAAATCTGGTTTACGCCCGGGAGAAGGTAGCCAGGCTTCTTTCTTACTGCAAACAGCATGGTCAGAATCCGGGGGAGGCTTATTATTACGGAGATTCCCATACCGATCAGCATGTGATGGCCTCAGTGGGCAATCCCATTGCCGTTGATCCCGATAAAAAGCTCTGTAAAATCGCCCTTGAGAGGAACTGGCCCATCCTGATCCGCAACCGGTCCTGAAAAGCGGTATGCAACCCGGATGGATTTCTCTTGTCTTTGGACAAGACTGACCACTAAATCAAAGTATGGTGAAAAAATCTTTATTCCCAGTATTACTGGTGACAACTTTCCTGTCTATTTACGCCCGGGAACCCATTACACAATCCATCCGCGGAACAGTTATAGATGCAGTAACCGGTTTCACACTGGTGGGGGCCAATGTGGTGCTTCTGAATTCCGAAACGGTGGTCGGAACCTCCACCGACCAAAATGGAAATTTCATCCTTGGACCGGTACCCCTGGGGAGGCAGTCCATTGAGGTCAGTTTTGTGGGATACGCCACCCTGGTGGTTCCCGGTCTTTTTGTCTCAGGAGGCATGGAAACCCAGGTGCAGGTCCAGATGGAAGAGACCAGCACGGAAATGGAAGAGCTTGTGGTTCGTTCAGTAAAGAGAAAAGAAAAAGCACAAAACGATATGGCTGAGGTAAGCTCGAGAACCTTTTCGGTAGAGGAGACAGAACGTTTCGCCGGAAGCCTGGGTGATCCTGCAAAAATGGTGGCCAACTATGCCGGGGTCATGACCCATAATGATTCCCGTAATGACATCATTATCAGGGGAAATTCTCCCATTGGAGTGCTTTGGAGACTGGAGGGGGTAGAGGTCCCCAACCCAAACCATTTCAGTGCCCTGGGAACCACCGGAGGTCCGGTCAGCATGGTCAACAACAATCTTTTGAGGGACTCAGATTTCCTCACCGGGGCTTTCCCTGCCGAATTCGGTAATGCCACTGCCGGGATTTTCGATCTGAACCTGCGATCAGGAAACACAGGGGCCCATGAGTTTCTTGGACAAATCGGCTTCAATGGTTTTGAACTGGGAGCGGAAGGTCCGCTTTTCAAAGTGGGAGAAACACAAAAGGCATCCTACCTGGCCAACTTCCGTTATTCCACCTACGGCTTAATGAATGACCTGGGTATCAATTTCGGAACCGGTACAGCGGTACCCGGATACATGGACCTCACTTTCATGGTGGACATCCCGGGCACCAGACTGGGAAGGTGGAAACTGTTCGGACTATGGGGTAAAAGCTCCATCGAGATGGGCAGGGAACCAGGTGATACCACCGCCACATCATACAATCCAAGGGGCACAGCTACCGATTTCGGATCCGGACTGGGTGTCTTAGGCCTTTCCAATACCTATTTCTTCAATCCAAAATCCAGCCTGAAAACTACTTTTTCCTGCCAGCAAACCCATTCTTATACAATTCTGGACTCGCTTATTGACAATGCCTCCATCGTGAAACCCATGTACCGACAGACCGGGCAGGAAAATAAGCTATCCCTCGCCACCCAATTCAGGCAAAAAGTGAATTCCAGGAATGATTACAGGCTGGGGTTTGTTGCTGACTACTTTTTTGTCCATCATATTGACAGTGCATACGTTTCCGATTATAATAAGTTTATTACCACTGCCGATTTCACAGGAAACCTGGGTCTTGCAAGAATATACGGTCAGTGGCATCATGCTTTTGGCAATAAATTGAACGGATATGCAGGGATGCATTTTCAATACTTCAGTCAGAACGGAGAGATCTCCTGTGAACCACGCTTGTCCATGACCTGGCAACCCGGAACCAATGGCACCTTCAGTCTGGGATACGGACTGCACAGCCAGCTTCAACCCAAAGCGGTTTATGTCGCCCAATCCTACGATGAGGCCACTGATACCTATTCTGCAACCAACGGAGACCTGGGATATACCAAAAGCCATCATGCAGTACTGGGTTACAACCACATGCTGGGTAAAAACTTCCGTGTTAAAGCAGAAAGCTATTACCAGTATCTCTTTCACATCCCGGTAAGTGATGCATTTCCGGAATACAGCCTGATTAATTCCGGAGACTTCTTTGGTGTTGGAGCGGTTGACAGTATGGAGAACAAAGGGACCGGCTACAACTACGGAATTGAACTTACCGTGGAAAAATTTCTGTCCAAGGATTATTACATATTATTTACTTCATCGCTGTTTGACTCAAAGTATAGAGCTGCCGATGGAATCCTCAGGAATACTGCCTTTAATGGCAACTATGTGTTCAACCTCCTGGGAGGCTATGAAAGAAGGATCGGCAGGAAAACATACCTGACTCTTGATTTGAAGGGTGTGCTGGCCGGTGGCCGTCGATACGTACCCATCGACCTGGAAGCTTCCATCGAAGAGGGTATGGATGTGAGAGACTGGAGCCGGGCTTATGAGGAACGCTTTGACGATTATTTCAGGACCGACCTGAGGATTGGGGTGAAACTGAATTCAAGAAATTACAGCATGGAATGGGCCATCGATTTTCAAAACCTGACCGGTTATCAGAGCATTTTTATGGAGGTATTTGATGCCGAAAAAGAGGAGGTTTACCAGATCTACCAGCAGGGATTCTACCCCATGGTCCTTTACCGCATTCATTTCTAGGGTAAGCTTTGCAGCTTCGGAAAGATCAAACCTGCGCCCGGTATATTACCTGCATCTTCATGACGCTTTCGTGGAACTCGGGGAACCGTGTCCAGAGATCCTTGTCACAAATCCTCAAATCATTACACTGGATGCAGGCCTGGTATCCCTTCTCCATGGCACATCTGCGTACTGTGCAATGGGTAAGTATGGGACCTTCCGGTTTGTTCCCGGGTTTGCATTTGAAACAGAAGATCTTATCCGGGTTAAATTCGAGGCCTAATCGCTCCTTCAGTCCCCATTGTTCGAAGGCCGCCTTTTTTAACACAGGATCGTTTTTCTCTGACGCCTCAAGGAATAAGCAGTCAGCCGGACAGGAGTAACTGCAGTAGCAGAGCGTTGACGGATTTATGGTCTTGTCATCCTGCAGTGAGAATGCATTTAACCTTTTTCCTGTGAACAACAGACATCCTCCAACACAGGCTGCTGAGGTTCTTGCAAGGAATTCCCGGCGGGGAAGTTTAGCGTTCATATTTTTTTGAGTTTGGTGGGTAACCCAAGTTAGGGAACCCCGGCCTGAAATCATAACTTTTTTTGCATGCGCCACATGATGAATGCATGGTGGCAGACAGATACCTGACAAATTCCTGCCGGATTTCGGGATGATTTATTTATCTTGGGGCTCCTCACACGTTATTTTCCATGATGAATATTATTGAATTGTCCGGTGTAACCAAAACATTCGGATCCGTCAAAGCAGTGGATGACCTCTCCCTTTCTGTGCCCAAAGGGAGCATTTATGGTTTTATCGGTCCCAACGGATCGGGGAAAACCACCACCATCCGCATGATTATGAAGATTACTTATCCGGATTCAGGAACACTCCGGTTTGACGGTCAGGAAAACCAGGATCAGCGGCTCAGGAATGTGGGATACCTGCCCGAAGACCGGGGCCTTTACAAGAAAATGAAACTGGGCGACCTCTTGCTGTTCCACGGCGAACTCAACCAGGGAACTGATCTGAAAAAAAGGATCACCTACTGGCTCGACCGGATGGACCTTGCAGCCTACAGGGAGAAGAAAGTGGAGACACTGAGCAAGGGTATGCGGCAGAAACTGCAATTTATAGCCACGATCCTTCATCAGCCCGAATTGGTGATTCTTGATGAACCTTTCACCGGTCTTGACCCTGTAAATGCCGAAATGATGAAGGATGTGATCCTGGACCTCCAGAAAAAAGGGGCTACAATCATCTTCAGTACGCATGATATGGCCATGGCTGAAATGATGTGTGATTACATCTTTATGATCTATAAGGGAAAGAAAGTGCTGGACGGCACCCTTTTGGAAATCCAGGATCAGTATGGCAATGATACGCTCCGTATCCAGTCTGAGAAGGGAGCCGACGCCCTGGAAGGAATAGAGGGAATTGAAAATGTGAATAATTTTGGAAAGCTGCAGGAGGTTCGCCTGGCCTCCGGGACAGATCCGCAGAAGGTCCTGACCGAACTGCTGCCAAAGACCCGTATCAGCAAATTTGAGATCACCAAACCTTCGCTTAATGATATTTTTATCCGGATTGCATCCCCGGAAAGAAAGGAGGCCAACAATGAATAAAATTATAACCCTGTTCAAACGGGAATACCGCGCGGCTGTTCGTACCAAAGGCTTCATCATCACCCTGGTTATGCTTCCGCTTATGATGGGAGGCGGATTCCTGGCCATGATGATCATGGAAAAAAACCAGGATACCGAAGATAAGAAATTCGCCGTCATAGATCATTCCGGATTGATGAAGGAGTATCTGGAGAAGGCCGTTGAAGAGAGAAACCAGAACGATATCTTTCATTCCTATACAGGTGATAAAATCGCTCCGGCCTACGAGATCGAGTTTGTTGAACCCGACAATGATCATCCCCTGGACCAGCAACTGGCACTGTCAAACCGTGTCAAATCAGCCGAACTGCATGCCTTTATCGAAATTGGGCCCGGCATACTGCATCCTACCGAAGAATCCCCGGCCTATCTCAGGTACTATACCGAACACTCGTTCAATGACGCCCTGAGGTACTGGTTCAGGGATGCTGTCAATAACAACCTTCGTAAGCTCAGGGCCCGGGAACTGAATCTGACCCAGGAACAAACCGATGATATGTTGCGGTGGATCGATGTGGAGGGCATGGGGCTTGTATCGGTGGACAAAAAAACCGGGGAACAGCAGGGAGCTGAAAAAACCAATGAATTGCAATCCTTCCTGGTGCCCTATGCGATGCTTCTTCTCATGTTTCTTTTAACCATGATGAGTGCAATCCCCTTGCTCAGTACAATCATGGAGGAGAAAAATGAGAAAATCGCCGAGGTGCTGCTGGGGACTGTCACTCCATTCCAGTTTATGACGGGTAAAGTTTTAGGGGGGATCGGTGTGGCGCTGACCACTGCGGGTATTTACATCCTGGCCGGCATATTCACCCTGACCCGGCTGGGATTTGATTCGCTTATACCTTACCAGGTGCTACCCTGGTTCTTTGTTTACCTCATCCTGTTCATCATCATGGTGGGTTCCGGGATGGCAGCGCTGGGAGCTACCTGCAATGACAACAAGGATGCGCAGTCGCTGACTTTTCCTGCGATGCTTCCCATCATTATCCCCATGTTCCTGATCGCCCCGGTGATCTCCGATCCCATTGGGCCACTTGCCACTTCCATGTCGCTGATCCCGCCCTTCACCCCCACCATGATGGTAATCAGGTTGGCTACATCGGTGACCATTCCCATCTGGCAGCCTATAGCCGGACTTCTGGGGGTGATACTGTTCACGCTCTTTAGCGTTTGGGTCGGAGCCAGGATTTTCAGAACCGCCATACTGATCCAGGGACAGAAGCCCACCATCGCCACACTTTTTAAATATGCCTTCAAAAAATAGTGCTCCATACAGTACTCAGTACTTAGTACTTAGTACTCAGTGCTCAGTGCTCAGTGCCCAGTACTTAGTGCTTGGTCTGGCGGAATTTAGGGAAGAGCATTCCAGTCTTTCTTTTGTAGGCCCTGTAATCCTCTCCAAATTCTTTGAAAAGGATTCGCTCCTCATACCGTGCAATGAAAATATAAAAGGCCAGAATAGCCAGCCAGAAGACCGCAGAAGCGATGGACATTGTAATGAGGATGGCACCCAGGTAAAACAACAGGGCCCCGGCGTAGATGGGGTGCCTGACAATTCGAAAAACTCCCGAACTGATGATTTCAGGTTTTTCTCGCTCAGTTCCGAACACCGCTCTCATTCCGCCACGGGCCAGGTACCAGCCGCAAAAGAGGACCACTCCGGCGGCAGTAATTCTTACATAGTCCGGAACGGTGTCCCTAAGAAAGGTTGAGTACCGGAAAATAAATGAATCGGTGACCCAAACTCCCAGGAAAAGAACCAGCATGACGAGTTGTCCGGCATCCCCCCAGCGGTACTCCCCTGTGAGGTGCGGATGTCCGGTATGTTTCCTGGTACTCATCACATGAATATTATCTTTTGCCGATTTTCAGGTAATCCTTCAGGAACTTGAACCCTTCCGCGTAACTTACCCTGGGATTGTACCCCAGAATTTCCCTGGCATTTGAAATATCAAACCAGTGATTGGTGCACATCTCCCTGATGGCATGTCGGGTCATAAAGGGCTCCGATTTTATCTTGAAGAGATGGTGAAACCATTCGGATGTTCCGGCTGCCAGCATGGCCAGTCTTTCAGGGATCTTCTTGTGAACAGGCTGGTACCCGGCTATCTGAATAATGGAATTTATGAAATCCCAGACCCTGGCCGGCTCCCCGTTGGTAATGAAAAGTATCTTCCCTGCCGCTTCAGGATTAGATTCCAGACCGTGGGCTGCAAGCATCAGTGCATCAACCATATTGTCGATGTAGGTTGTATCAATAAAGTATTCCTGGTCTCCAATCCGCCTTAACTTTCCGGATCCGGCTCTCTTCAGTACACCGGGAATCAGATGGGAATCATATGGCCCCCACACCAGGTGCGGGCGCAGAGAGATGGTTTTCAGTTTCTCCGAATTCGCCTCGATGATCAATCTTTCGGCCATGGCTTTTGTGGAGGCGTAGTGGGAACCATGGTTCGCAGGATAGGGATGGGATTCATTAATCCCTTCCATATCACTGCCGTCAAATACAACGCTCGAGGAACTGGTGAAAACGATGCGGCCAACACCTTGTTTTCTGCAGGCCTTGATCACATTGAAGGTACCTGTCACATTGATGGATTCATACTCCTTATAATCCCCCCAGATACCCACCTTGGCAGCCAGGTGAAAAACCAGGTCTTTGCCCATACAGGCCTTTTCCAATGCTTCCTGGTCCCTGATGTCGGCCTGGATGCTGGAGATCCCCAGTGCCCAATGCAAAGGATATTCCCTGCGCGAATAACTGGTTATCTTATGGCCTTCAGCGATCAATCGCTTGATCAGGGCCATACCCATAAAACCTCCTCCGCCGGTAATCAGGACTTTCATGCTTTCGAAATAGGCTTATAAAAGTAGCGAAAAAATAATAGGCAAGGTTCATTTCCATGAGCAGGATTAGCTTTCATGGATTCTCCAAACATAAATCTACAAAACATCTGCTTATCCGGAAGACAAATTTGTTTATTTCCCCTGTGTTGGATATTCTACAGTCCCATCTGTAAACCTGGCAAACCTGCCTTTGTCCGGGCCGCCATGAATCTGTTCATTCCCGGGCCATGGCCAGCCTCCAAACCCGGATACCTGATACTCAGCATAGGTCTGTTGTATTTCGGCCTGGGTATTCATTACAAAGGGCCCGTAACTGACAACAGGTTCAGCAATCGGCCTTCCCTGCAACAGCAGGAAACGACCTGCTGAAGTACCGTTTTCAATAGTGGCAGGAAGGTGGGTCTCCGTTTCCATAGCACAATGTGAGAAAAACGACTGCCCGTTTATCATCATGGAATCGCCGCCGAAGAAATAGAGCGTGCGGTTGATCCCCTCCGAGGCCATGGGCAACATCCACCGGGCGCCCTGCTCCATTTCAAAATACAGGATGGCCACCTCGTTCTGTGGATCGGAAGCCCACGAATCGGGGGCCGGATCGGGTGCTTTGGTATTCTCTAGGGCACCTGCCACAATTTCAATCTTCGTTTCCCTACCTGAAGTATCCCTATGGGTAAGGACCGGTATCTGCTCCTGCCAGAGCATGGTATAGTGCGGATCCACCATTTTCCGGGCCTTTGGCAGGTTGAGCCAGATCTGGAACAGTTCAAGCGGATTTTCACTTTCACCATTCAGCAAGGGAAACATTTCAGCGTGCTGAATACCTTTTCCGGCTGTCATCCACTGCACATCCCCATGGCCGTAGCGGCCAGCCCCTCCCAGGGAGTCAGAATGATCCACGATGCCCTTACGCACCACGGTAACTGTTTCAAAACCCCTGTGCGGATGCACCGGAAAGCCCGGAACTTTTGTTCCATGATACATCCTCCACCCATCCTTCACGACAAAGTCATTGCCCATATTCCTTCCTTCGAGGGAAATGCCGGGACCGAATTCCTTGTTCCCCCGGGGATAGGCATCCGAATGATATACACAGAAAAGAAAGGGGTCCCGGGTCTCCCAGGAAAAATCAAGCGCTTTGACGGATTTTACCACATCCTTGTTCATTTTATCTCCTTTACAAGAGATAACAACTTTTTTACCGGTTTGTTACCGGCCGGAAGGAACATGAGACCCTCAATGATGTAAATAGGCGATATTTAACTTATATTTATTGCAATAAAACCGAAATCACATGAAAAGACAAAACATCCTATCCGGATCCGGAATTATTCTTGCTGTGGGATCCGCCTGGGGACTGGTTGAATTTGGCGCAGGCCTGGGGCTTCAGAAATGCGCAACGCTGATGACAGGAGCCATCCTTACCGGTCTTTCTTTTTTCTGGCTTTCACTGATATGGAGTGTATCAAAACGCCTGGTCCCCGTAGTGATGATCATGGCCATTGCCATGGCATTTAAATGGCTGGACGCTATGCTTCTGCATGTTGCCTGGAACCACGGTTCCGTATTAAATCCCATGTTTGCTTTTTTTACAGCCATGGCCGGTTTTCTCATCCTGATTGCACTGTTTAAGAAAGTCTTCTTAAAAAGTCTGGTCAATCGCATCCTGATTGGCGGGGGTGCTGCCATCATTGCCACAGCCATGTTCCCCCTGGTAAAATTTGCCACCGGCATTCCGGCATGTACCTATGCTGCCACCAACATTCCGCTTGCTTTCTATACAGCCCCGGTGGCCATCCTGATCGCCATGATTACCGTCCCCCTGGGATACAAGGCTGCCCTATGGCTCAATGATGAAGCACGCAAGGGGGATCCGGTCCGGCCTGCCACACTTCTTTCAAGATTATGGTCCCCTGCTCTGTTTGTAGCCAGTGTCATCATTATAATTGCTGTCAGGATGATATGAAAAACATCCACCGCCAACTGCTTGACTATCTGAGATCCGGAGAAAAGATCGTCCTCGCCACGGTGATCCGCACTTCGGGTTCCACTCCGCAAAAACCGGGTAGTTCAGCCCTGTTCAGTGAAAAGGAGTGGTTGCAGGCACGGTGGGAGGAGGGCTCCTGGAAGGGGAAGTGCAACAAATTGCACAGCATGTCCTGATCTCCGGCGTATCAGACCAGTACTATTTCAACCTGGATTCAGACCCGGGCGAAGATGGCGCCATCTGTGGCGGCGAGGCAGAGGTTCTGGTCGATGCAAATCCTTCAGCCTCCGGGCAGGCGCTTAAAGCAATGGCAGATTCCCTGTCCGGCAGGAAAGGGGGATATATGGCCACCGTCGTATCAAAAAACCCGGGCAATGGCCGCTCCATTGAACGCTTCTGGATTACCGGTGAAATCCCGCCCTTAAAACCCGCGGGACTGGATCAGATAATCTGGGGTTCCATTTCTGAGTATATCTCCGGTAAGCCCGGACCGGGTTTTAAGGAATTATCCATACAATCCGTATTCATTGAACCAATGAATCCAATGCCGCACCTGGTCATTGCAGGTGCCGGACATGTGGGAAAAGCCCTGGCCCATCTGGGCGCCCTGCTGGATTTTGAAATTACCGTCATCGACGACCGGCACGAATTTGCCAACCGGGGGAATATCCCGGATGCAGACCGGTTTATTGTAGATGACATCGGTACATCCATGCAGGGGCTGAATCCGGGGGCAGACACCTACATCGTCATTGTCACCAGGGGTCATGATCATGATGCCGAAGCCCTGAAACCCTGTGTGGGTTCAAATGCAGCCTATATCGGGATGATTGGCAGTGCCAACAAGGTGGCCATCATGAAAAAAAAGTTTATGGAAAAGGGCTGGGCCACCGAAGAACAGTGGTCCGGGATTCATACCCCGGTTGGCATTCCCATCGGATCAAAATCCGTACAGGAAATTGCAGTCAGTATTGCTGCCCAGCTGGTCAGGGTCAGAAGCCAAATCCATTCGGAATATGTTACATAACCGGGCAATCATACTGGCGGCAGGTTCATCCAGACGGATGGGAACGCAGAAAATGCTGCTTCCTTTTGGGGCCGTTACCATGATTGAAACTGTGATCCATCATGTACAGCTATCCAGGGTCGACAGCATCCTGGTTGTGTTGGGTGCAGACCATGAAAAGGTCCGGAAAGTGATCGATCCGTTACCCGTGGAGGTATGCTGCAATGAGAACCATGAATCGGGGATGCTCTCGTCGGTTTTGTGCGGATTCAATGCGCTGCCCGAAGAGACGGGGAGTGTGCTGATATTCCTGGGAGACCAGCCCGGAATACCCCCTCAGGTCACCAATGCGGTGATCGATGCTTACAATGACTCCCTGCGCGGGATTGTCATCCCGGTTTATAACAACCGCCGTGGTCATCCATTGCTGGTGGATTACAAATACAAACGGGAGATCGGGCGGCTCGACTTTGAATCGGGATTGCGGTCACTGATGCATCATTTCCCGGAAGACGTACTGGAGGTGGAAGTGAACGAACCGGGTATCCTGATGGATATCGACACCAAGGAAGACTATCATAAAACCTTATAAAAAATGAAGGAAGAACTGATCCGGCTTACCCTGAATGGTAAAGAAACTGAAATTACCCTCGATCCAACCCTTACCCTGCTCTGGGTCCTGAGGGATCAATTTGGCCTGACCGGAACCAAATACGGATGCGGGGGCGGTTATTGCGGGGCATGCACCATTATCATGAATGGTGAAGCTGTCCGTTCATGCATGCTCCCTGTCGCCGCTGCGGCTGACAGCCGGATTCTGACCATTGAAGGATTGTCCTCCAATGGCCGGCTTCACCCACTGCAGAATGCCTTTTTGGAGAAAGATGCCCTGCAATGCGGATTCTGCACACCCGGAATGATTATGAATGCATATGGCCTGCTGATCAAAAATCCCGAGCCTACACGGAAAGAGGTGATCGAAGCCATGGAAGAAAACCTGTGCAGGTGCGGAGCCCACATCAGAATCATCGAAGCCATACAGGCCGCTGGCAAAGAAATGAAAGGAGGGACGCAATGATGAAAAAGACCAGGAAAAAAGAGGGACTGGCCACCACAAAAGACCGGCTGGAACTGAAACGAAGGGATTTTCTTACACTGCTCGGCGGTAGCATTGTGGTTTACTTTGGCACAGGAAATCCGAAAGAGCTGACAGCCATGCCCATGGCCCAACGCCGTGAATTACCTGAAGACTACAACGCATTCATCCGGATCGACCAGGACGGAACGGTGCATTGTCACACCGGGAAGATCGAGATGGGACAGGGCCCCATAACCTCTCTGCCCCAGCAGATGGCCGATGAACTGGACGTAGCCATCGAATCGGTGAAAATGGTTATGGGAGATACACTGCTCTGCCCCTATGATGCAGGCACATGGGGATCCCTGACTACCCGTGAGTTCAGTCACTATATGCGCGCAGCCGGGGCCGAGGCGCGGGCAGTCCTGCTGGAACTTGGCTCCGAATACCTGGGAATACCGGTGAAAGACCTGAAGGTAAACATGGGGATCATTAGTGGTACATCCAATCCGAAAAAGCAGGTGAGTTACGGGGAACTGGCCCACGGGAAACGGATCGAGCGGTTTATGGAAGAAAAGCCGGATGTGAAAAACCACACCCTGTTCCATTATGTGGGCCAATCGCGCCTGCACGTTGATGGCCTTCAGAAAGTGACCGGTAAGGCCGTATATACCGGCGATATGAAATTACCGGGAATGGTCTATGCCAGGATCCTTCGCCCCCCTTCACACCTTTCAAAACTGGTTTCGGTGGATTATGCCGAAGCTGAAGAAATGGAGGGTGTTGAGGTGGTGAGAGAAGGTGATCTGGTGGCCGTGCTACATGAAATTCGTGAAACGGCCGAGAAGGCACTGTCAACCATCAAAGCCGAATTCACAAAGGATGATCTGGATGTGGATCATCATACGGTTTTTCAATACCTGCTTGAGTCACCCTCCAGCGGCAGGGAAGTTGCCAGTTGGGGAAGCCAGGAGGAGGGGGAGAAGCTTTCACGGGAAATCATTGAGAGTGAATTCCACGACGGATATGTGGCCCATTCACCCATTGAACCTCATGCAGCCCTGGCCCTTTGGGAAAACGATCATGTAACCGTATGGGCATCGGCCCAATCTCCCTTTGGGGCCCAGGATGAAATAGCCAGGGAGCTTGAGATGGATCTTGAACAAGTCCGGGTGATCTCACCCTTCCTCGGAGGAGGTTTCGGCGGAAAGATCTACCATCCCCAGGCTATTGAAGCAGCCAGGGTGGCCAGGCTTGCGCAGAAACCTGTTATGCTCATCTATACCCGTGAAGAGGAGTTCTTTATGGATTATTTCAGGCCGGCTGCTGTGGTAAAGATCCGGTCAGGGATCACCGGTGATGGAAAGATAGCCCTCTGGGATTACAAACAGTATTTCGCCGGAAACAGGGGATCCGATACCATTTACGATGTTCCCCATTCCCGTACCACAGGTTACAGCGAACAACGGGGAATACAGGTTCATCCGTTCCCCACTGGCGCATGGCGTGCCCCGGGCAACAATACCAATACTTTTGCAAGGGAATCCCAGGTGGATATCCTGGCTGCCAGGGCGGGCGTGGATCCGGTCCGCTTTCGGCTTGACAACCTGGCCGATGAAAAAATGATCGCAGTGATTGAGACCCTTGTTGAGAAATTCGGGTACACCCCTGCTTCTGGGCCAAGCGGCAGGGGAATAGGCATCGCTTGCGGAACCGATGCGGGAACCTGGGTGGCGGTTATGATTGAAGTAAAAGTTGACCAAACAACAGGTAAAGTTCAGCCAATAAGGGCTGTATGCTCTCAGGATATGGGTATGTGTGTGAATCCCCAGGGGAGTGTAATACAGGCTGAAGGGTGTGTAACCATGGGCATGGGATATGCCCTTTCAGAAGATGTGGAGTTCAGGGGCGGAGATGTGATAAGCTCCAACTTTGACACTTACCAGCTACCGCTGTTCTCGTGGGTTCCTGAAACGATCGATACGGTGATCCTGGACAGGATGGACCAGCCTCCCCAGGGTGGCGGAGAACCGGCCATCATCTGTATGGGCGGAGCACTGGCCAATGCCATTTTCGATGCCTGCGGAGCAAGGGTCTATCAGATGCCCATGACGCCTGAAAGGATCCTGGAAGCTTTGGAGAAGAATAAGGCGTAGTCTTTAAAGGGAATCTATTAATTCGTGGATGTCCTCCCGGGTATTAAACACATTGACACTGATCCGGATGTTGCTACCCCGAAGGGATACAAATACATTTCTTGACTGAAGCTCACTGACCAGCTGCTCTCCATTTGTACCCGGAGGAAGAGGAAGCCCCATCAGGTGATGTGCCCGGTATGCTTCATCCTCGACCCTGGAGCCCCTTTCCCGGAAAAAACGGATAAGCGGCTCCGAAAGGACACGGGAATACTCCTGGATGTCACTTACACCCCATTCAAGCAGTTGCCTGAGTGCCTCACCCAACATGGGTACCAGGATGAAATTGCTGCTCTGCCCCACATCATACCGAATCGCTCCGGCTTTGTAGCCCTCCACATAGTTGGTGAGCCTGTCGAAGCGCTCCGAACCGGGCCGTGTCATCCAGGATTCCTCCAGCGGAACCCCGTCGTTAAAATCCTCGTGAATAAAGGAGAGTGCCGTTGAATAGGGTCCCATCAACCACTTGTAGGCGGCACATATCAGTGCATCGATATGAAATTTTCTCACATCCATGGGCAATGCCCCCACCGACTGGGACCCATCCACGATCAGCCTGGCCCCCACCTCCCTGCAACGGTTCCCGATCTGTTCCAGGTCAAATCTGGTTCCGTTCATCCAGTGCACCGAGGCCATCACCACGAAAGCCGTATCCTTCCCTATGGCTTCAAGGATTCTTTCATTCCAGTGGCTTGCCTTCTCGGGCAAGTCCTCATCCCGGACAACCACCTTCAATTCGGCTCCATGCTCATTGCACCATCTAAGGGCAGTATAGTAGCAGCTGGGAAACTCCTCCGAAATAGTCAGGGCATGTTGCCCCCGCCCGCAGGGAATGTTCCTGATGACAGAATTCATGCCATAAGATACCGAGGGCATCACTGCAACCTGCGAAGGTGCGCAGTTTGCCATCCGGCCGAACCGCTCCCTTACTTCTACCACCCCGGTAAAAAAATCAACCGGTTTGATGGATACCGGGTTCCGCTTTCGTTGCATTCCTTCGATGCCCCTCTCCTCCACCGAACGGAGCAGGGGCGACATGTAGGCACAATTGAGATAGTGGATCCCCTCAGGGATACGGAAGAGGTCTTTTTGACAGTTCATATGCAAACAGTTACTTGATTGATTTTTAACCCTTGATCAGGATGGCATCGCTGATGGAGGAAGCGAGCCGGTATTGTAATATCTCCTGGTAGTCATCCGAGCGGTACCATGCATCAAAATCCTCCCTGGAATTAAACCGGATCAGAACTGCCCTTCCGGGTTTCCACTCGCCTTCCAAGAGCACGGGATGCTCATCCACCGCCAGGTAGGTTCCCCTGTAATTTGAAAAAACTTCTTCCGACCGGTCCAGGTATTTCCGGTATCCGCCTTCATCCCTGACCTGGATGGTAGCCATAAAATAATAACACATAATTCAGTTTTTTGCGCGATTACGGTTCAAATTAATAAGATTTCCTGAAATACCGGTCTGACTTTAATTAAAGTCTATATTTGGCGGTAACTCAGAATTAAACTAAATTTGTCCCCGCAAAATCCGGCTCCATAGTTCAAGGGATAGAATAGCGGTTTCCTAAACCGTAGATACAGGTTCGAGTCCTGTTGGAGCTACTGCGAATAGGCGTATTTCCCAGTATTTACAAGGGTTTGCGCCTATTTCTTTTATCGCCAACTGAAACACTACTGAAACAATTCTTCGTTTTACACCTGCCTATTTGCTTGAGCTCGATTAAGCCTCATCTAAGATAGAATATTTCCACGTATACTCTGATATAGAGAGTGTTGATATAGTCTATATATGGGCTTAATATGAGGTCGATTTTCTGATCAAATCTCATATCCCCATGAAGTTGTTGTTTAATAGCCATTGTTATTCAGTTGATTGTCGTAAATTTATTGAGCCATCAACCCCAGTAACTTCATGAGACTAATCAGCTTCGCTTTCCCCATTTTACCATTTTCCGTATTCAGGGATATTGGGAAAAGTGTTTACAAGAAGTATGATCAAGTGTGCATTTACGCCCGAATCTAGGAGTCTATATACACTTCAAATCAAATATATAGAAGAAATAAGAACACTGGGTATATTCGGATGTTCAGTCGCATTCTCCCATTCGGTCGACTAAAATCCCTTCGTGCTTCGCACTCCCGGTATTTTAGGAATGCGACTGAACCTGTTCTAGAACGAGACAACCTTTTTGGTATAACCTTAATTGTTACTCACATGAATAAATATTTTCTGATATTCATCTTATTGATTCTTCCGCAAAGCATTTGGACTCAGGAACTGATAGAATCCGATTTTAATAGATTACCCAAATTACGAGGAAAGGTAATAACATATTATTCTGAAGGACACCAAAAGAGAGCAGATTATCTTAAATCTCTTGTTGAAGACGCTGTTGGTTTTTTTGAAATGAAACTTGGAGACACAATAGACATTATTCTTATAGTTATGGATAAAAAGGATTGGAAACTTATATCTACTGAGACCTATCCTTTCCCGTCTATATCAAACGACCCTATGAGGATAGAAATGGGTGTTCCTGAATTATTCAAAATAAAACTACCTGAAAATAAAATGCTTTATAATAGGAATGAAGCTTTTGTGTGGGATTTCGTTTCAATTCATGAGCTTGGACATTATATTTCACAGCGCTATGACTCCAAAAATAAGACTAAAACAATATCCTTATGGTCTACCGAATTTTTTGCTGACTATATTCAGATGGGGTTCTTAAATGAAAAAATACCCAACTGGCAATTCCCTTCATTTGTAAAAATTGTATTTAAATACCTGCCATTAAAGTATAAATCATTAGAGGACTATTCCAAAAATATGAATATCGTAAACGGTTTACTATATCAATCAAAATTTCAGGAACTTGCCTATAAGATTTTCAAAAAAAGTGGGTGGAACTTTATGAATGAATACCTTGTCAAATGTAAAAGCAAATACCCAATCGACAAAAGTCTTATAGTTAAAACCTCAATTATTAAAATAAGAGAGATAGAACCTGAAGTCTTTGATGAGTGGTTGTCAGGAATGAGAAAAACATACCATCCATGGTTATTTCTATCTGTTATACTAATAATTATTTGTATATTAAGATATTATGATAATTCTAATCTTATCTTTAATAATCAGGGCTTTAAAACTAAAAAACGTTACAAAATTCTAGGAGTTCCAACGATTTCAATTTATACCAATCTTAAAAATATTGAGAGTCGAAAAAATAGAAGAAGACTGATCCAAATAATTGTTATTAGGCCAATAATGTATATTCTCATAACTTTTATTTTCTTAATGATAGTACTTGCTTTGTTTTGAGTACTAAGATGTCCAGGTTTTCATTTCAATAAATATAGCCTAAACCATAATTTCAATTCTTAGACCAAATAATAAACAACCGCTAATAAATAGGACTCTGAATGGCCTGCAAGGCCCAGTGAGGAGTCGGTGTTGAACTAAACCCGCCGGGCCAAGGGTTATGTACTTCATGAGGGTTTTATCATGAGACTCTGTGTTTTGACGGGGTTTTGTTGCTTATCAGGCATACCAATCCTGGTTGCGTCAGGGCGCAATATGAACAGGATTATAAAGCTGGTACAGGACGCCAATCCGGGGATCTTATCCTTGGCAGTTCTCTTATTACCACCATTCGACCGGACCTGCACACGGGGCACAGGCATGGATTGATACCGGTGAGTCGCTGAAGGCGTTGCAGGTTTGTTTCAGGGGGTTCCTGGCGACTGATCAGGGTATCAATAGTGGGTTTTTCTTCAGGTACGAATTTCAGTTCAAGGTTTCTTTTGGCTGTATGATTGTATATGCCATAGCGTCT
>JAZDPG010000019.1:0-39687 GCA_043797815.1 Bacteroidota bacterium | reverse complement strand
TTTTCTTTCGTACTGAGTACTGAGCACTGAGCACTGAGCACTGAGCACTGAGCACTGAGCACTGAGCACTGAGCACTGAGCACTGAGCACTGAGCACTGAGCACTGAGCACTGAGCACTGAGCACTGAGCACTTCTACAGGACTTTCGCTTCATTCTGAAGAAGATTTACCAGCTCCTTCACATTGTCGGCATCGATCATTTTGCAGGGCGCCTTGGGTTCGGGCATCACATACGATTTAAATCTGGTAAGAGATTCAGCATCAACAGCTGCCAGCACCTGGAGGGGTTTCGTACGGGCCGTCATGATCCCGCGCATGGCTGCAATCCGGGGCTCCCTGGCGATTCCTTTCTGCACCACACCAACAAAAGGAGCAGGAACAGTTACAAGCTCCTTTCCGCCATCGATATCACGGGTAATCACAGCTTCCCCATTTTCAAAAGTTAGGGAAGATACAGCTGAAACAGAGGGAATTCCCAGCATCTCGGCCAACATTCCACCTACGGCAGATCCATTGTAATCGCTCGATTCGATCCCGCAAAGAATTGCTCCATAGCTTCCGCCCTTTACAACTGCAGCCAGTTGGGAGGCCACCTGGTGCGCATCACCACCCTCACAATCCACCCGGACGGCATCATCTGCACCTATTGCCAGGGCCTTTCTCAGTGTAGGTTCCACCCCGGCTCCTCCCACTGTGGCCACAGTCACATGATCTACCGGATTGGAGGCATCTTCCCTGATTTCCATGGCCCTGGTCAGTGCCAGTTCATCCCACGGATTGATGATCCATTGAACCCCATTTTTATCAATGGAGGTGTTGTCGTTCGAAAACCTGATTTTCGTTGTGGTATCCGGGACATTGCTTATACAAACGAGAATTCGCATATCTAGATATTTAAATAACCTGACAAATATAAAAGAATTCTAAAAGCACCCCACAAAATACAGGTTATCTAAAATCAATACAAAATACTGAGTGAAACAGGCATGCTCAACGCTGACTTAATGATCCCGGTGGCTGGTTGGTGACGACCAGATCCACTGTCAAAATGGAAGATTTATTGCAAAGGTCATGCAGGATAAAATCCAGTTGTATCCCCTCCCAGAAGTATCTTTTAAAACGGAAAGTCGCTTCGGTTTGACCATCCAGAAACACCTGAATGGGTTCACCATTCATTGAGAAAGTGTTTAATCCCGCCTCTGCCTTCACGGTAAAAGTGAATTCCAGTTCACTCTCCCTGACAGCCTCAATGACAGGTCCCGGGGGATTGACCAGGGTAATTTCAGGCGAATTGTACGCGGCAGTATCACATCTGGTTTCCTCTTTACAGGCCACCAGTAATGCCACACTCAGCGTCGCCACGGTAAGGAATCGGAGCATTCCAATCATACGGGTTCTGTTAACTTGCAATTGATTACAAATGTAGTAATTTAGATACAAAGATATTTCTATGCTGAAATCTGTTTTCACCCTGTTCACCCTGACTTTCCTGACCCTGGCGACTTTCTCCCAGAACCGGATTGTAATTGATGACCGGACCGGTATGCTTGACGATGAACTGGAAGAGATCCTGAGTGAAAAACTGGCTGCCGACAACCTTACCTACAGCAGGATCCTGGATTATTCTGAACGCTGCGCATACTATTTCTCCAGACTGGTCCTTTCCGGAACAGACCTGGTCATTGAAGTGGAGGATTGCAACAACAGCATCCAGGGCAGCAAGAACCTGGGGCACCGGATCCTTGGGTCGACCAGCCAGGAAAAGGGATTGGTGCTTTCCAATGCGATCCTGGACATCATCTCCGAACCGGGTAAATATATGATTCAGAAAGCCATAGGGATCAACCAGGAGCCGGGACCTGCAAATGTGGCGGAACCAGACAGCATTACAAAAAATGAGCACAATACCAGGTATTTTTTCGCCCCTTCAGCCTATAACCTGAAAAAAGGGGAACTCTATTATAACACGGTTTATTTTCTGCTCCATGATGTTCAGTACGGGGTGAGCGATCATTTCTCCATGGGTATCGGAACCACCGTGATCGGCCTTCCCATTTACCTTACACCCAAAGTCTCCTTCCCCATTGGAAAGAAGTCAGCATTGGCCGTGGGGGACATGCTGCTTCTCGGAACATGGGGAACCAATGCCATCGGAAACCTGGCCTATTTGAATTACAGCTACGGAGGTCCGGATGGCAACGTGAGCATCGGAGGTGGTTACCTGTATACCAATGAAAGTAACATCACCAGTGAAACCCACTCCCCGGTCTTCAATTTTTCGACCATGGCCAGGATGTCGCCCTATCTGTTTTTTCTCATGGAGAATTATGTGCTGAGCGTCAACCTCGACCAGGAAGCATGGTATTACATAACCAATCCATCAGGATATTCCGATTACTATTCGGAACAATTCAACCAGAGAAATACGATCTGGTACGGGATAGCGGGAATCCGGATCATATCCAAAAACAGGGACTTTATCAGCTGGCAAATCGGCATGACCTATATCGTAAACTTCCCGGGTAAAATCCCCGTCAGGTATCTGAGCTGGGAGAGCGGAGCATCCAGCGAACTGAACCTGATCGCATTCCCCACCGTCAGCTTTACCGTAAAATTTGGAAAGAAATTCTAAAAAAAGATCCTAACCGGTTTCACTGATCAGCAATAACCTTTGAGAATCGATCACGGTAATGTTCCTGCTATCGAGTTTGATCATTCCCTCTTTTTCAAATTCTTTCAGGAATTTGATTACACTTTCCACCGAAATGGAGGCGAAATCCGCGATTTCCTGCCGGGAGAGAAAACCGAACACACGCTCACCTTCAAACACTTCCGAGGCCAGGTAAAGAAGCGTGTATGCCAGTTTGCCTCGCATCTGCTTATAGGATAAACTCGAAATAATCTCCAGAAGATGGTTTTCTGAACTGAAGTTTTTGGATGTGATCCTGAAACCGAATTCAGGGTTTGTCTTTAACAGCCTGATCAGGCTCTCCTTTTCGATCATCAGAAGATTTGAATCTTTCAGGGCAACTGCCGAATAAGGATAGACCTTTTCACCGAACAGGCTGGAGAATGCAAGAAAATCACCGCTTTTTGCTATCCAGAGATTCTGAACCTTGCCCTTTCCTGTCTGAAGGTACACCTTCACAAGCCCTGACTGGATGAACAGTACATGCGGTGCAAATGCTCCCTGCTTGAAAATGGTCTCTCCCTTTAAGTAGTTGATCCGGGTCCTGTTTTCACTCAGGGAAGCCAGCTCCTCTTTTGAAATGAGCTGAAAACAGTCCGGTTCATGTTGCATGGCATGGCCATCCTGGTTGATATTCTTCATCATAGCCCAAATTTAATTGAAAACATGGAAAATGACAGGAAAAAAGCTATCATCTGCGGTAGCTTCGATGAAGGCCGGGTGAAATAAATTGAAGACCTTTGCAGCTTTAAAAAATAACAAAACAAAATCAAAACAGGATGAAAATGTTACATACGAATCTGCACGAGTTTGAAACTGCAGCTGAGCTGGAGAAGTATATTTCTGAGAATGAAAAGGTCATGGTATGCTGCGGCCGCATGGGACCCATGTGCATTCCCGTGTACGGTATCATGGAGGAGTTGGAAGAGGAACGCACCCATATCAAATTTGCGGTGATGGCCTTTGATTCACCGGAAGCCCATGTGATCAGAAATGCCCCTGAATGCAAAGGCTTCATGGGACTGCCATTCACCATGTACTACAAAAACGGCAAGGTGGCACATGCCACAAGCAGTATACAGAACATGCAGCAGGTTACTGCCATTCTCGACTCGAAATTTGGCGCATAGGAATGGACGAGATTTTTGATGTGATCATCGCGGGTGCCGGGGCAGCCGGGTTATCTGCCGGGATCTACAGCTCCCGCGCCCGCCTTTCCACCCTGATCCTGAACGAGGGGGCGGTGGGAGGACAGATGGTGCTGACCGAAGAGATCGCCAATTACCCCGGCGTTGAGACCACCAAAGGGTACATGCTGGCCAATGTCATGAAGAACCAGGCAAAGGAGTTCGGCTGCAAAATCAAATCGAACCTGAAGATCAGATCCTACAAGCTGGAGGGGGAAGTGAAGCACATTGTACTGGAAGACGGGCGGCAGTTCAGCTCCAGGGCAGTGATCCTTGCCCCGGGAGGAAGGCCCAGGCCCCTCGGTATTCCCGGCGAAGATAGCTTCAGAGGTACGGGGGTCTCCTACTGTGCCACCTGTGACGGCGACTTTTTCGCCGGCAAACAGGTGATCGTGGTGGGTGGCGGCAATTCGGCCCTGGAAGAGGCAGTCGCCCTGACCCAGTATGCCGAAAAGGTGACCATTGTCCACCAGTTTGATCATTTCCAGGCCTTTCAGCACGCCGTGGAACAAGCCAAAGCAAATCCGAGAATCCAGTTCATTATGGAAACCGAATTGCGGTCGTTTACAGGGAAGGGTGTGCTGGAGGAGGTAAGCATGGAACACCTTCCCACAGGGAAAATATCATCCATGAAGATTGACGGCGTCTTTATTTTTGCCGGATACATGCCCAATACGGAAGACCTGGAGGGAATCGTGAAGCTGAGCGACCGGAAAGAGATCATTGTAGATGAGGGAATGAAAACCAGTGTGCCCGGTGTTTTTGCAGCGGGAGACTGCATCGTAAAACGTTACCGCCAGGTGACCACAGCCGTGGCCGACGGCACCATTGCCTCCCTGAGTGTTGCAGAATACCTGAGGCACTAAATACTTGCCTTGCATCACAACACAATAAGGGATTCCTCCAATAATTCAGCCATTTATATGTAATGTTAGGTATACCCAGCTGGAAGCCTATAAATATTTACGAAGTAAAAATTTTAAGCGACTGATGGGTATACCTAACATTTTACCGATTAAAACGCAAAAAGGGGATATCCTTGTGAGACAGCCCCTTTTTATTGACCAAGGAAACGCTTTAAGCCTGTCCGGTCGGACCACCAAAATTCATCGGCATGTTGACCGGCCCGCCGCTGATGGCGCCTGCCGGTCCCTCAATCTGCTTGATGGGCCCGTGAGTTTTCTCATACTTCTCCACATTGTCTTTCAATGCATGAAGCAATCGTTTTGCGTGCTCCGGAGTCAGAATAATCCTGGATTTTACTTCCGCTTTGGGAATCCCGGGCATTACCCTTACAAAATCGAGAATGAATTCTGATGATGAATGGGTAATGATCGCCAGGTTGGAGTAGGTGCCCTGGGCAATGTCCTCCTTCAACTCAATGTTGATCTGGTTCTTCTTGACTTTTTCTTCCATCTTGATCCTTCTTTAATCCCTTGAACGTACTGCAAATTCCTCCACTTCAGTAGTCTCGGTCTGTCCCGAAGTCAGCCTTTCGTACTCCTCCCTGGAACCAACCACTAGGTTGTTATAGATCCTTGAGCCGGTGCCGGCAGGGATCTGGTGACCTACGATCACGTTCTCTTTCAGACCGTCAAGAATGTCAACTTTGCCAAAAATGGCTGCCTCGTTAAGCACCTTGGTGGTTTCCTGGAAGGAGGCGGCAGACATGAAACTGTTGGTCTGCAGAGCAGCTTTTGTAATTCCCTGCAGCACCTGTTGAGAGGTTGCAGGTACTGCATCCCTGGCTACAATAAGCTTCAGGTCTTTGCGCTTCAGCACCGAATTATCATCCCTCAACTTACGGGATGTTAGGATCTGCCCGGGTTTGTAATCCGTTGCATCACCCGGATCAATCACAACCGCCTTCCCGTAAATCCAGTCGTTCTCGTTCATGAAGTCCCACTTATCAACCACCTGCTTCTCCAGGAATTTGGTATCTCCCTGGTCCACGATCTCTACCTTTCGCATCATTTGACGCACAATGATCTCGAAATGTTTGTCGTTAATCTTCACACCCTGCATCCTGTAAACTTCCTGAACCTCGTCCACAATGTACTCCTGTACTTTGGTAGGCCCTTTGATGGCCAGGATATCCGCAGGAGTTATTGCACCGTCAGAAAGTGGTGTACCGGCCCTCACGTAGTCGTTCTCCTGCACAAGGATCTGCTTGGAAAGCGGAACCAGGTACTTTTTCACCTCTCCTGCTTTGGAGGTAATGGTGATCTCCCTGTTACCACGCTTGATCTTTCCGAACTCAACTTCACCATCAATCTCAGATACCACTGCCGGGTTGGATGGATTCCTTGCTTCGAAAAGCTCGGTAACCCTTGGCAGGCCACCGGTGATGTCACCTGATTTTCCAACAGCTCTCGGTATTTTCACCAGAATCTCCCCTGCTTTTACCTTATCGCCTTCGTTCACCGCAATGTGGGCTCCAACCGGAAGGTTATAGTTCTTTACCAGTTCACCTTTGGTATCAAGAATCGTGATCAGGGGGTTTTTGGTACGGTCGCGGCTCTCCACAATCACCTTCTCTTTAAATCCGGTCTGTTCATCAGACTCCTCACGGAAAGTAATGCCTTCAATCACATTATCAAAACTTACAGTACCTGCAACCTCACTAATGATCAGTGCGTTATATGGATCCCATTCACATATCAAATCACCCTTGCTCACCTTTGCACCATCCTTGATATAGAGTTTGGAACCATAAGGAATGGTATGGGTGGTTAAGGCGATGCCTGTATTTTTATCCACCACCCTCAGTTCAGCCAGACGCCCGATGACGATCTCCAGCTTCTTGCCGGTTTCGGGATCAGTAGATGTAACTGTACGCAACTCCTCAATCTCCGCCACACCATCATACTTGGATATCACATTGGATGCCGATGTAATGTTTGATGCCGTTCCACCCACGTGGAAAGTCCGCAGTGTCAGCTGTGTTCCCGGTTCACCGATGGACTGGGCGGCAATCACACCTGTGGCCTCTCCCATCTGGACCATTCTTCCTGTAGCCAGGTTACGTCCGTAACACTTGGCACAAACTCCTTTCTTGGATTCACAGGTCAGTACCGAACGAATCTCCACCTGCTCAATGGGCGACTCTTCGATTACTGCAGCAATGTCCTCGGTGATCTCTTCCCCTGACTCAATGATCAGTTCCCCGGTCAGCGGATGGTATACGTCATGTACAGTGGTCCGCCCCAGTACCCGTTCATAAAGAGTCTCTACAACTTCTTCATTCTTCTTAATGGCCGATGCCACCAGTCCGCGAAGGGTTCCGCAATCCGGTTCCTGGATGATCACATCCTGTGAAACATCCACAAGACGGCGGGTCAGGTAACCTGCATCAGCAGTCTTCAGAGCCGTATCCGCGAGACCCTTCCGGGCACCGTGTGTAGAGATGAAGTACTCCAGTACGGACAATCCCTCCTTGAAGTTGGACAGGATCGGGTTTTCAATAATTTCCGATCCGGTGGAACCCGATTTCTGAGGCTTGGCCATCAAACCCCTCATCCCCGAAAGCTGGCGGATCTGCTCTTTTGATCCCCTTGCACCCGAATCCAGCATCATATAGACAGGATTGAAACCCTGCTTGTCTGAACTCAGCTGCTTCATCAGCGTCTGGGTAAGGCGGGCATTTATATGTGTCCAGATATCAATGGTCTGGTTGTAGCGCTCGTTGTTGGTGATCACACCCATGTTGTAACTTTCCATCACCTCATCTACCTGGGCATAGCCATCTTTTACGAAGATCTCCTTCTCGGCGGGAATGATCACATCGTCCAGGTTGAAAGAGAGGCCTCCTTTGAAGGCCATTTCGTAACCCATTTTTTTGATGTGGTCCAGGAACCTGGCTGTTTTGGCCGTTCCGGAGACCTTCAGCACATGGCCGATGATTTCACGAAGCGACTTCTTGGTGAGCAGCTCATTAATGAACCCGATCTCCCTGGGAACAAACTCATTGAAGAGCACACGGCCGACAGTAGTCTCGATAATTTCGGTCCTGCCAATCTGGCCCCCAATTTTAGGAATTCTTACCTTGATAATCGCATGGAGGTCCACACGTTTTTCATTGTAAGCAATGGTCACCTCTTCGGCTGAATAGAAGGTCATGCCTTCTCCCCTTACAGGCTCGCCTTTCAAGCTCCGCTTGGCTTTGGTAATATAATAGAGCCCCAGAACCATGTCCTGTGAAGGTACCGTGATGGGAGCGCCATTTGCAGGGTTCAGAATGTTGTGGGAGGCCAGCATCAGTATTTGTGCTTCCAGAATAGCAGCATTTCCAAGTGGAAGGTGCACAGCCATCTGATCCCCGTCAAAGTCAGCATTAAAGGCTGTACATACCAGCGGGTGAAGCTGAATGGCCTTCCCTTCGATCAGTTTCGGCTGGAAAGCCTGGATTCCAAGCCTGTGAAGGGTTGGTGCCCGGTTCAGCAACACGGGATGTCCTTTCAAAACATTTTCCAGGATGTCCCACACAACAGGATCCTTGCGGTCCACGATCTTCTTGGCAGACTTTACCGTCTTCACAATACCGCGTTCAATCAGTTTTCTGATGATAAACGGTTTGTAAAGCTCAGCAGCCATGTCCTTGGGAAGACCGCATTCGTGCAGGTGCAATTCGGGACCCACCACGATCACAGAACGGGCAGAATAATCCACACGTTTACCCAACAGGTTCTGACGGAACCGTCCCTGCTTTCCTTTTAAACTGTCGGAAAGTGATTTGAGCGGACGGTTGGCATCGGTCTTCACCGCATTTGCCTTCCTTGAATTATCAAACAATGAATCTACAGCTTCCTGCAACATCCTCTTCTCGTTACGGAGGATCACCTCGGGAGCCTTGATTTCAATCAGTCTCTTTAAACGGTTGTTCCGGATGATCACCCTGCGGTAGAGATCGTTCAGGTCGGAGGTGGCAAAACGCCCGCCATCCAGGGGCACCAGGGGCCTGAGTTCAGGCGGGATCACAGGTACCACCTTTACGATCATCCACTCGGGACGGTTGATCCCTTTGGAAACACGGAAAGCTTCAACCACCTGCAGGCGTTTTAAAGCCTCGTTCTTACGCTGCTGGGAAGTCTCGGTACCGGCCTTGTGCCTGAGTGAATAGGAGAGCTCGTCAAGATTGATTCTGGAGAGCAACTGGTGCAAACCTTCGGCACCCATCCCGGCAATAAACTTATCAGGATGATCATCCTCCAACATCTGGTTCTCCTTGGGCAGACTCGACAGAATATCCAGGTACTCATCCTCTGTTAAAAAATCGAGATAGTTCACTCCATCTGCCTGCTTGATACCGGCATTGATCACTACGTAACGTTCGTAATAGATAATGGAATCAAGCTTCTTGGTGGGCAATCCCAGCAGATATCCTATCTTATTTGGAAGTGAACGGAAATACCAGATGTGTGCCACCGGCACAACCAGGGAAATATGACCCATCCGCTCACGGCGAACCTTCTTTTCGGTCACCTCAACACCACAACGGTCGCAAACGATCCCTTTGTAACGGATTCTTTTGTATTTACCGCAATGACATTCGTAGTCCTTCACCGGGCCAAAGATCCTTTCACAGAAAAGACCGTCCCTTTCGGGTTTATAGGTTCGGTAATTGATGGTTTCAGGTTTCAGGACCTCTCCACTGGAACGCTCCAGGATCTCTTCCGGGGAAGCCAGACCAATGGAAATCTTTGTAAAATTACTACTCTTTACTTTGGTGTCTTTCCTGAATGACATATAAATCTATATTAATCGTTTCTAAAACTTGTTCTGACAGGCCGAAGCCATATAGCAGTATGTTTATACCAGGTTCACGCTCAGTCCGAGTCCGCGCAATTCATGCAACAACACATTCAGCGACTCCGGAATTCCGGGCATTGGCATCGGTTCTCCTTTAACGATGGCTTCGTAAGCTTTCGCCCTTCCTATCACATCGTCCGATTTAACGGTCAGGATCTCCTGGAGAATGTTGGCAGCACCAAATGCCTCAAGCGCCCAAACCTCCATTTCACCAAAGCGCTGACCCCCAAACTGGGCTTTGCCACCCAGGGGTTGCTGCGTAATAAGTGAGTAGGGTCCGATGCTCCTTGCATGCATTTTGTCCTCTACCATGTGGCCCAGTTTCAGCATATAAATCACACCCACTGTAGCCGGCTGGTCAAATCTGTCACCGGTTCCACCGTCATAAAGGAAGGTCTTTCCATACCTGGGGACACCGGCCTGATCGGTCAGCTCATTGATCTTTTCGATCTTGGCACCATCAAAAATAGGTGAGGCATATTTCTGACCCAGTTTAAGCCCTGCCCATGCCAGAACGGTTTCGTAGATCTGTCCCAGGTTCATCCTGGAGGGAACACCCAAGGGGTTGAGTACAATATCGACCGGGGTTCCGTCTTCCAGAAAGGGCATGTCTTCGGATCTTACGATCTTGGCCACAATACCTTTGTTCCCGTGACGACCTGCCATCTTATCACCCACAGTGAGTTTCCTCTTCTTGGCCACATATACCTTGGCAAGCTGGATAATTCCGGTAGGAAGCTCATCACCGCTGGTGAGACTGTGCTTCTTCCGCTTGTACAATCCATCGATCTCCTTGAACTTGATCACATAATTGTGCAACAGGTCGCGGATCAGGTCATTCTTGTGCTTGTCCGTGGTCCACTTCAGGGGATTCAGGTTGGCAAAGTCAAGTTCCTGAAGCTGCTTCTGCGTGAATTTGGTACCCTTTGGAATGATATCAATGTTCAGGAAATCCTTCACACCCTGAGAGGTTTTGCCGTTCACCAGTTCAAACAGTTTATCAATCAGCTGACCTTTCAGCTCCGTGATATCTGCCTGATAGGTGTCGTCAATCTTCTCAAGAATCTGTTTGGTAGCAGGTCTTGATTTCCGTTCCTTTACTGTACGGGAGAACAACTTCTTGTCAATCACCACACCATAAAGTGATGGTCCGGCTTTCAGTGAAGCATCCTTCACATCACCGGCCTTGTCACCGAAAATGGCCCTGAGCAATTTCTCTTCGGGAGAAGGATCAGATTCACCTTTCGGTGTAATCTTGCCAATCAGGATATCTCCGGGAGATACCTCTGCACCAATCCGGATCAATCCATTCTCATCAAGGTTCTTGGTGGCCTCTTCGCTCACATTGGGAATGTCAGAGGTTAGTTCTTCAAGACCGCGTTTTGTATCACGTACTTCCAGCAGATACTCATCCACATGGATGGAGGTGAATACATCCTCCCTCACAAGCCGCTCTGATACCACAATGGCATCCTCAAAGTTGTACCCTTTCCAGGGCATAAAAGCCACCATCAGGTTCCGGCCAAGGGCCAGTTCTCCCTGCTGGGTGGCATATCCCTGGGTCAGGATATCTCCCTTTGCAAATTTCTGCCCCTTTTTTACAATGGGGGTCAGATTGACACAAGTATTCTGGTTGGTCTTCCTGAACTTGGGTAGCTTATAACGCTTTACATCGTCGTCAAAACGTACAAAACGTTCTTCATCACTGTGTTCATACCTCACCACAATCTCGTTGGCATCCACAAATTCAACCACTCCATCCTCTTCAGCCCTGATCTGGAGCCTGGAATCACGAACCACGTTCATTTCAATTCCGGTTCCCACAATCGGGGCCTCCGGGTAGATCAGAGGCACAGCCTGACGCATCATGTTTGAGCCCATCAGCGCTCTGTTGGCATCATCATGCTCCAGGAACGGAATCAGTGAAGCTGCAATGGAAGCGATCTGGTTCGGAGCAACGTCCATCAGTACCACATCATTCTTCTCAGCCAGTGGATAATCCGCTTCATACCTGGCCTTTACCCTGGCATTTACAAATGTGCCATCCTCATTCAGCGGTGCATTGGCCTGGGCAATTAGTTTGTCCTCCTCCTCTTCAGCACTGAGATAGACAATGCCCTTGTTGGCAAGCTCTACCTTTCCGTTCTCGGTCTTCCTGTAAGGAGTCTCAATGAAACCAAGATCACTGATCCTGGCAAACACGCAAAGTGAAGAGATCAGTCCGATGTTGGGACCTTCAGGAGTTTCAATGGGACAGAGCCTTCCATAGTGTGTATAGTGCACGTCGCGCACCTCGAACCCGGCACGCTCCCTGGACAGCCCACCTGGTCCCAGGGCAGACATACGGCGCTTGTGTGTCATTTCCGCCAGCGGATTGGTCTGATCCATGAACTGAGACAACTGGTTGGTACCAAAGAAGGAGTTGATCACCGAAGAAAGCGTCTTTGAGTTGATCAGATCGGTGGGTGTAAACACCTCGTTATCACGAACGTTCATCCGTTCACGAATGGTCCTGGCCATACGGGCCAATCCCACGCTGAACTGATTCATCAGCTGCTCACCCACTGTACGTACCCTTCGGTTGCTCAGGTGGTCAATATCGTCCACATCCGTTTTGGAGTTGATCAGCTCGATGAGATATTTGATGATCTGGATAATATCTTCACGGGTCAATACCTTTTGTTCTGTATCGGTATTCAGTCCCAGTTTCTTGTTCAGCCTGTAACGCCCCACTTCACCCAGGTCGTAACGCTTGTCTGAAAAGAAAAGTTTGTCAATTACATCCCTTGCAGTGGGCTCATCCGGCGGCTCAGCATTCCTAAGCTGCCTGTAAATATGCATCACAGCTTCCTTCTCGGAGTTACACGGGTCCTTTTGCAGGGTATTGTAAATGATTGCAAAATCGTTGATATTGGGTACATCCTTGTGCAACAGGATGGTTTTTGTCCCCGAATCGATGATCTCATCGATGTGCTCATTCTCAAGAACAGTTTCACGATCGATGATCACCTCATTTCGTTCTATGGAGACTACCTCCCCTGTATCCTCATCCACAAAATCCTCGATCCAGCTCTTCAGCACACGGGCGGCCAGTTTTCGGCCTACCAGCTTTTTCAAACCGGTTTTTGATACCTTCACCTCATCGGCCAGACCGAAAATCTCCAGTACATCCTTGTCACTCTCGTAACCGATGGCTCTGAGCAGGGTGGTAACAGGTAATTTCTTCTTCCTGTCGATGTATGCATACATCACATTGTTGATGTCGGTTGCAAACTCGATCCAGGAACCTTTAAAAGGTATGATCCTGGCAGAGTAGAGTTTTGTCCCGTTTGCATGCACGCTCTGTCCGAAGAAAACTCCGGGGGAACGGTGCAACTGGCTTACTACCACCCTTTCGGCTCCGTTAATGATGAATACACCCCGTTCGGTCATGTAAGGGACTGTACCCAGATAAACATCCTGTATGACCGTATCAAAATCCTCATGTTCAGGATCAGTACAAAACAACTTAAGCTTCGCCTTCAGGGGAACACTGAAAGTAAGCCCCCTCTCCACACATTCGTCGATGGAGTATCTGGGTGGATCAATGGTGTAATCCAGGAATTCCAGAACGAAATTGTTCCTTGTATCGGTAATGGGAAAATTATCATGGAAAACCTGGTAAAGCCCTTCATTCTTCCTGTTCTCAGGGGTGGTTTCCATTTGAAAGAAATCTTGAAAAGATTTCAGCTGAACTTCCAGAAAATCAGGGTATTCCAACTGATTCTTAATGGAAGCAAAACTTACTCGTTGTTGATATTTGCTTGGCATTGACATCGCTTTTTAATCCGAGGATTAATATGATAATATAAAATTGCAAAAAGGCTTAGACCCCCGAAGGTACGGGGATCTAAACCTGTAAGTGGTTAGTGCGATTGCCCTATTATTTAAGCTCAACTTCTGCTCCGGCTTCTTCTAATTGGGATTTAAGAGACTCTGCCTCATCTTTGCTTACACCTTCCTTAATAGGTGCAGGGGCAGAATCAACAACAGCTTTGGCTTCTTTCAGGCCAAGTCCGGTGAGTTCTTTTACAAGTTTCACAATCTGCAGTTTTGCTCCACCGGGAGCTTTCAGGATTACATCAAATTCGGTTTGCTCGGCAGCAGCAGCAACGTCACCACCAGCAGCGGGACCGGCAACTGCAACTGCAGCAGCTGCAGGCTCAATACCATGCTCTTCCTTGAGAACAGCGAGCAATTCATTTACTTCTTTGACGGTCAGTTCAACCAACTGATCAGCAATTTTCTTAACGTCAGCCATTTTTATTGATTTTAAATGTGTTTAATTTTCCTTTTCTGATAATGTAAGCAGAGCGCCGGCCATTTTAGATCCGCTCGATGCGAGTGCAGACACCAGGTTCATAACAGGTGACTGTAACAGCATTAGCAGGTCTCCCAGCAGCTCCTCTTTGGATTTAATGTTAGAGAGCGCTTCAAGCTGATCATCTCCGATATAGATTGATTCTTCCACAAAAGCAGCCTTAAGCACAGGCTTCTCCATGGTTTTTCTGAACTCCCTGATCAGTTTGGCAGGTGTACTACCTGTTTCACAGAACATGATGGAAGTAGAATCTTTTAATATATCGTAGAGATCATTAAAATCGCCGTCTGACTTCTCCATTGCTTGTCGGAGTAATGTATTCTTGACAACCAGCAGACTGATCTCCCTCTCAAAACATTTCCTTCTCAGATTTGATGTCTGCTCCGCATTCAGGGAGGAGATATCTGTAAGGTAAAAATGCTTGGTGGCATTCAGCCTTTGTGCCAGGTTCTCAATGATTACTTCCTTTTCTTCTCTTCTCATCTTATCGAGACTCTTTAGCGATTATTATTCTTCAATAGCCTTTGGATCTATCTTTACTCCGGGACTCATGGTACTGGACAGATAGATACTTTTGATATAGGTTCCCTTTGCTGCAGTTGGTTTCAGCTTGATGACCGTGTTTATAAATTCACGGGCATTCTCAGCGATCTTTTCTGTAGGAAAGGACACTTTACCAATAGAGGTATGGACGATACCGTATTTGTCAACCTTGAAATCGATCTTACCCATCTTCACATCCTTCACAGCTTTGCCGATTTCCATGGTTACAGTACCACTTTTGGGATTTGGCATCAGGCCCCTGGGACCCAGCACACGGCCGAGTTTACCAACTTTGGCCATCACGGGGGGCATGGTGATGATTACATCTATATCGGTCCAACCTTTTTCGATCTTCTCAACATAGTCATCAAGCCCAACGTAATCGGCTCCTGCCTCTTTTGCCTCATCTTCTTTCTCCGGAGTACAAAGAACAAGTACCTTGACATCCTTTCCCGTTCCGTGCGGAAGGGTAACAATGCCGCGCACCATCTGATTGGCTTTCCTCGGATCTACACCCAGACGAACATCGATGTCAACCGATGCGTCAAATTTGGTAGTAGTCATCTCCTTCACAAGTTGTGAAGCCGCACTCATGGTATAGTGTTTGTCCTTATCTAACTTCTCAAAAGCTAACTTCCTGTTTTTAGTAAGTTTACTCATCTTTCAATACGAATTAATTGTTAGACGGGAATGTGCCTTTTACGTTAATTCCCATACTCCTTGCGGTACCGGCAACCATCTTCATAGCAGACTCCACAGTAAACGCGTTCAGGTCGGGCATCTTTGCTTCAGCAATCTGGCGAACCTGATCCCAGGTTACGCTTGCTACCTTCACCCTGTTTGATTCAGCCGAACCTTTTTTAAGTTTGGCCATCTCCAGCAGCTGCACTGCCACAGGTGGTGTCTTCACAATAAAATCAAAAGATTTATCGGAATAGACGGTTATGATTACTGGCAACAGTTTCCCGGCCTGCTCCTGGGTTCTGCCATTAAACTGCTTGCAGAACTCCATGATGTTGACACCCTTGGCACCCAGTGCGGGTCCCACGGGAGGGGATGGATTAGCAGCCCCGCCCCTGATTTGCAACTTGATTAAGCCTTCTACTTCTTTTGCCATTTTTAAATTGATTATAGATATACTTACCGCTTACAACATCCGCCGACAACCATACAGGAAGCATTCAATGGACATATCATTGTCTGGAGATTGCAATATTTTAAATACTATTTCTAATGTTACTATGCACTATGCACTAAGTACTAAGTACTGAGTACTGAGTACTGAGTACTGTTATCCTTCTTTTTCCACCTGCATAAAGCTCAGTTCCAGCGGTGTCTTACGTCCGAAGATCTTTACCATCACTTTGAGCTTTTTCTTCTCGTCATTTACCTCTTCAATGATCCCTGTAAAACTGTTAAAGGGCCCGTCAACCACCTTCACTGATTCTCCTACAAAAAAGGGTACGGTAATCTCCTCGTCGCTGGCGGACAGCTCATCCACCTTGCCAAGGATCCGGTTCACTTCCGAGGTTCGCAGGGGTGTGGGCATCTGATCGCCTTCTGAACCCAGGAAACCAATGATGTTGGGTATATTTCTGAGAATATGGGGAATCTCACCGGTCAGTGTGGCTTCAACCAGCACATATCCGGGAAAATAGTTGCGCTCCTTGCTGATTTTCTTTCCGTTTCGGATCTGATAGACCTTCTCTGTGGGAATCAACACCTGCGCAATATAATCCTGCAGGTTCAACCTGCTGATTTCACTATCAATATATTCTTTGGCCTTCTTCTCTTTGCCACCGATGGCCCTGAGAACATACCACTTTTTTTCCAGATCGCTCATGGATTATGTTAATTTATAGATGCCTTCAAGGATCTTCTGAAATGAAATATCCATGGCGAAGACAATCAGTGCAAAAATCAAAGATGCAATCATCACAACAAGCGCACTGCTCTGGAGTTCCTTCCATGTAGGCCAGGTTACTTTGTGCACCAGTTCATTGTAGGATTCTCTCAGGTAATTTATTATTCTCTTCATTTCAGATTATATTTGCACGGGAGGAGCGACTCGAACGCCCGACACCTGGTTTTGGAGACCAGTGCTCTACCAACTGAGCTACACCCGTGTGCATCATGCGTCAAAATAGAGAAGCCGGGTCCATTTAAAACGACCCGAGCTCCCTATGCAGTAAAGCGAAGTATAGTTACTCAACAATCCTGATCACCTGACCGGCACCAACGGTCCTTCCTCCTTCGCGAATAGCAAAACGCAAACCTACGTTGATGGCTACAGGGTAGATAAGCTTCACATGGATCTCCACATCATCACCAGGCATAACCATCTCCGTTCCTTCGGGAAGGGTAATCTCTCCGGTAATATCAAGGGTCCGCAGATAAAACTGGGGACGATATTTGTTGTGGAAGGGAGTGTGACGTCCGCCTTCTTCTTTTTTCAACACGTAAACCTGGGCCATGAATTCGGTATGCGGGGTGATTGATCCGGGCTTTGCAATAACCATGCCCCTTTTGATCTCCTTCTTGTCTACACCACGAAGCAGCAAACCCACATTGTCACCGGCTTCACCGCGATCGAGGATCTTACGGAACATCTCCACACCGGTAACAACAGTCTTGCGGCCTTCGGCACCGAGTCCGATCAGGTTCATCTCATCACCGGTATTCACAACACCGGTTTCAATTCTACCTGTGGCAACCGTACCGCGTCCTGTAATGGAGAATACATCCTCCACGGGCATCAGGAAAGGCTTTTCATAATCACGGGGAGGAATGGGGATGTATGAATCAACTGCATCCATCAACTCCATTACTTTTTCTTCCCACTTGGCTTCGCCATGCATCGCACCCAGTGCAGAACCGTGGATTACGGGAGCATTATCCCCGTCGAACTCATAGAAATCGAGCAATTCCCGAACTTCCATTTCAACCAGTTCAAGAAGTTCAGGATCATCAACCATATCAACCTTGTTCAGGAAAACAACAATCTTGGGAACATTCACCTGGCGGGCCAGAAGGATGTGCTCCCTTGTTTGTGGCATAGGACCATCATCTCCGGCAACCACGATAATGGCTCCATCCATCTGGGCAGCACCCGTAACCATGTTCTTCACATAGTCAGCGTGTCCCGGGCAGTCGACGTGCGCATAGTGGCGGTTGGCTGTCTGATACTCAACGTGCGCTGTGTTAATGGTAATTCCACGCTCCTTCTCTTCAGGTGCATTGTCAATAGAGTCAAAATCCCGGATTTCAGAGAGACCCTTTTTTGCAAGAACCATAGTAATAGCAGCGGTCAATGTGGTTTTACCGTGGTCAACGTGACCAATAGTTCCAATATTGACGTGCGGTTTGGACCTATCAAATTTTTCCTTAGCCATAACTTTGTTTAATTAATTTGCTACTCGTTTACGTTATTTTATTTTCAAAAATTATCAGAGCCAATGCCGGGAATTGAACCCGGGACCTCTTCCTTACCAAGGAAGCGCTCTACCCCTGAGCTACATCGGCTTACTCAAGGATCGAGCGGGAAACGAGGCTCGAACTCGCGACCCCAACCTTGGAAGGGTTGTGCTCTACCAACTGAGCTATTCCCGCTTAATACTCCAGGGAGTAAGTTAGTGGGGAGAGAAGGATTACTCGAAACCTTCGGTTTCTCGTGAGCTCGCCTTGCAGGCTCGGTTCGAACCTCCAATGCTTACAAACAAAAACTCCACCATATGATTAAGAACGCTGGTGGGGAGAGAAGGATTACTCGAAACCTTCGGTTTCTCGTGAGCTCGCCTTGCAGGCTCGGTTCGAACCTCCAATGCTTACAAACAAAAACTCCACCATATGATTAAGAACGCTGGTGGGGAGAGAAGGATTCGAACCTCCGAAGTCGTACGACAGTAGATTTACAGTCTACCCCAGTTGGCCACTTTGGTATCTCCCCTATCTATCATTAAATAAAGTACACCTTCTAAAATAATCAGAGCCGATGGAGGGATTCGAACCCACGACCTGCTGATTACAAATCAGCTGCTCTGACCAACTGAGCTACATCGGCATACAAAGAACGTCAATGAAATATACCCTCCAAAATCGGGTCGCAAATGTATGAATATTTTAATTAGTTCACAAAAAAAAATGTCTCTTTTTTAGAAGCCATAAAAAAAGCTGCCGAAGCAGCCTTTTTTGCAGGTTTTTATGGGCTATTTCTTCCTGATTTTTGTCTTTCTTTTAACCAGTTGTTTTTTCAAAGCGACAATAGACAGGTCGGTGGCTTCTTCAAAGGTCTTGCATTGTTTCTTCGCAAATACGGTCTGGCCCTTCACATCAAGCTTGATCTCAACCAGTTTGTTCTCCCTTTCCGTTGTATCCTTATCCAGCCTGAGAAAAATCTCAGCACCCATAATGTCATCATATACAGTCGGCAGTTTCTTGACCTTTGTATCGATGAAATTCAACAGTTTCTGATCAGCATCGAATCGGATTGAATGCATCTTAATATCCATAGGTACCTCCTTCTTTTATGCCCTGGGATGGGCCTGATTATAAATAGACTTTAACTTTTTAAACGTGATATGTGTATACACCTGGGTGGCCGAAAGGTTTGCGTGACCAAGCAATTCCTTGATGGCATTCAGGTCGGCTCCCCTGTTAAGCATGTGTGTGGCAAAGGTATGCCGAAGCACATGCGGGCTCCGTTTATCGAGTGTGGTGACCATGGCCAGGTATCTTCTTACGATCCTGTAGATCATGGAATCATAAGCCGGACGCCCCTTATCTGTTACGATCAGGGCTTCCACCTCAGGATCTGTAACCACTTCGGCCCGCCTCACCAGGTATCCATCAACGGCTTTCAGCAACTCGTCGTTAAGCGGAACCATCCGCTCCTTGTCCCTTTTCCCTTTCACCTTCACACTTTTTCCTTCCTGGTCCACAGACCGGACCTTCAATCCGATTAATTCGCTGCGCCTCATTCCCGTGGAATACAAGAGGTCCATCACCAGCCGGTTCCTCACCCCTTGAAAATCATCACCAAAAGGGAAATCATCCATGAGGGCTTCCATGTGGCCCTCATCCACAAAAACAGGCGTTCGCTTGTTCATCTTTGGTTTGAGCACCCTGTCAAGCGGATTGGAATCCAGTTCCCCCTCTTTAATCAGATATTTGCTATAGGTTCTCAGGGTGGTCAGCTTGCGATGGACCGTCCGTGGTGAGATCCCGGAATCCATCTGGGACACGATCCACTGCCGGATCATCTTATAATGCAAATCCATGCCCTCTTTACCGTTATCGTGGCAGAAAGCATGGAATTGATTTAATACGGTTTTGTAAGCTTTGATGGTATATAACGCATACCTTTTCTCGGCCTGCAGGTATATGAGAAATTCGTCGATCCCGGTCATAGGCAGCTTTTCATCCTCTGCCAAAATCCCGTCAATTTAGTCTTCTTCCCGCTGCAATTGTTGAATATAGACGGCTTTCAGCTTCTGCTGGCGCTTGGTTATGGACGGCTTGATGAACGCCTGACGGTTCCTAAGTTCCTTAACCACACCAGTTTTTTCAAACTTACGCTTGAACTTTTTCAGTGCCCTCTCAATATTCTCACCCTCTTTAATGGGAATTACAATCATTTCAATCTGTTTTTAATTTCGAGCCGCAAATTTAGACATTCAGTTTCTAATATTCAACTAAACCCGGTGATTTTTTAATAGACCGAAAATGACAGCCGCAAAAGTATATGAATTAAAACGGAATTTTGACAAAATTATCCTCATCACTATAAAGGTATAAAAAAAAGAATTGCAAGGCAACTTACCTGCTTAAATTATAAGTCTGCCAGGCAGCGGACCGATGTTCCCATTCTCCTGGAAAGATTACCCAGCCAAATCTGGGATGACGTATTGCTCAGGTATCGAATAACAACACCGTTCAAGTATTCTGTCGTGGAACAGAAATATCCATAACTGCCCATGTCGCTGAAATTGCCTGTTATACCTCTGTTACCTCCGGGCAATGCCGTAAACCCGCTTTCATTACTGGCACCTGAGTTGGGACTCACCCAATGAGAAAACCCCTGCTCCTTGAGTTTCCCTCCCTCATCAGTCCCTCTCCAGCCCGAAAGATCTATCCAGTATGAGGTCATTCCCACTGCCCTCTCCAGGGTCTTCCACTCCCTGTTGCTTGGTACATGCCAGCCATCGGGACAGGCCCCCTGTATTCCACTGGGCTCCTGTGCACTGGTCGTGGCCCCGTTAAGTGCTGCAGACCAGGAATACAGGGCTCCGTAAATATCCTTGTTGCCCACCTGGTTATTGTACCAGCAATAAGCTTTCCCTTCATCACCCAACAGGTCCCAGTCCAGGGTGCTCTCCACATGGGGAATGGCGCTTCCGTCTGCATACCGGGTGGTCTTCAGGTTCTCAGCCATCCAGAGCTGGTCCCCGATCTGAATGGTATTGTACACATTCCCATCAATATCTGTTACCGTATATCCATAATCAAACTTGGTTCTGAAACTCACTTCATTGCCGTAGCCCGTCCCCAATCTGTTCATGGCATATGCCTTTACATAATATTTTGTACCGGGATCAAGACCCGATATTTCACTTTCGAATTTTCCCGTGCCGGTCCCGTTCAGGGTGGTATCATCTGAAATGGTCGGGCCGGCAGAGGTACTCCAGCATACTCCCCTTACGGTCACTTCCATTTCCCCGTCATAGGTTACCTCTCCTCCTGCTTTGGCTGCACTGGATGTGAATTCAGTAATGGCCAGGGTTGTTACCGAGGGCCGAACAGCCATTCCATCACCCTGAACACACCGGACTGAAATTCCTTGGTACTTGTCATACTCGTTCAGTGAAACAGAAGCATGGTCGAAATTCAGGGTACGGATCCAGGCGTAAGAATTATTAAATTCGCTGGCTGACCAAAAACGGGTTGTTTTCCCAATTTCTTCCGGACCGCCATTCCCCATATAGCCGGCGGGTAGGGCAGAGAATCCACTGGAGTTGGTAGCTCCTGTATTTGGGGAATTCCAGTGACTTGTACCTTCCTCTTTCATCTTTCCACCTACAACTGTTTCTTCACGCTGCAAATCCTCCACTACAGACTCCGTCAAACCAAGATAGATCTCCAGGTCCATCCATTCGGAGTTGCTCGGTAAATGCCAGCCATCAGGACATACTCCCTGGATCCCGCTTGGATTAGTAATGCTTCCAGCTGCACCGTTCATGGCTGCGGCCCAGGTATACAGCCCTCCATAAATATCCCTGTTCTCCATGCTGTTATCATACCAGCAATAAGCCTTCCCATCTGGTCCTAAACCTGCCCAGTCAGCTGCAGATTCCATATAAGAGATGGATATTCCATTGGCATAGCGGGTGGTTTTCAGGTTCTCTTTCATCCAGATCTGCTCACCGAACCGGATGGTCTGATATACATTACCATCAATATCTGTAACAGTTGCATCGCTGGCACTCAGGGTTCTTAGTTGAAGTTGCTCTCCATAGGTGGTTCCCTCACTGTTGGAGGCGAAAGCCCTGACATAGTATGCTGTATACGGGGCAAGTCCCGTGATTTCACTGGTAAAGGCACCTGCACCCATTCCGTCTTCGGTATGATTGTCGGAAATCGTCGGATTCGATTTGCTTCCCCAGCATACCCCTCGCAAGGTAACTGCGGACCCACCTTCGGTAGTGACCTCACCTCCTGTATGCGCAGAATTGGCAGTTACTCCATAAAGTGTGCCTGTAGTAACATGCAGGAAACCATCCGGCTCAAATTTCCTGCAGGTTTGCAGCGAAAAGAGCAACACTGCCATCCCTAAAAGCAGCAGGGAAGACAGCTTGATGAATGTTCTTTTCGATCTGCTCATCATTTTCTATTTCCCTCGTTTCAGAAAAATGAAGTCGCCCCCTTCATTTCCCACATTCTGGATCTCGCCATACTGGGGAAGAACACTGCTGTTGCTGATCACTGCCATCCTGAAGCTGCTGAATAACTCCTCCGAGGAAAGATAGGTCTCCTTATTTTCGTCCAGCTGTTTGACCAGGTATTTCACAAATGCACTGTTGTCGGGAACCTCGGTCATGGCCCCGCTGGTCATGGCTTTCCGGCTGGGAATCTCATAGATCCGGTCATACACTACTTCCATATCAAGGATTACCGACCTCGATTTAAATATGGAGCCGGCAAAACAGGCATCCGTAATCAACAGGGTGTGTTTTGAATGGATGGCCTGCAGGTAGTTCACCAGGGTGCTGTTTCTGAACCAGTCAGCCGTGGTTTCACGTGTGGCATCGGATGGTAACCAGTAACCGATAGAGGCATCTTCATCCCAATAACCATGGCCGGCATAAAAGATCAGCAGGTTGTCCTCTTTGGAAACCTTCCCCCGCAGAGCATCCAGTTCCCTGATAATATCACTTCGTTTGGGATTTTTCAGCATGGTGATGTTTTCCGGTTCAAAAGTGTAGTTTGTTGTCAGGCTGTGAAAGATGCTTTGCGCATCCCGGATGGGATTGTCCAGATCCGGGATACCAGGGTCTTTATAAGTATCAATTCCGATGATCAGGCCAAAGTATTTCGAATTCTTCTTGATTTTATCAGCCAGGGTAAGCACCGGGGGAGCATAGTCCACGTACAGTACGATTTCCTTCATGTTGCTGTGTTCATCCATGGATTTCACCCGAATCAGGTTTTCACCGGGAACCAAAGAGACTGAACTGGCAAACATCCCGGTCTGACCGACCAGCTTAATATCTGTATTAACAGAAACAAATCTGATCCTGCTTGCATCGGTAACCTCCCCAATCACTTCTACTTTGTCAAGCTCCGAGACAAACCGTTCTCCTGCTCCAGGAGATGGCGAAAGGATGCTGATCACCGGGGCCTCCCGGTCCGGGACATTGTTCAAATGAAACACCACGGTTTTACTCTCTGCTTCCTGGGCCTGAAGAAACCGGCAAGCAGTGAATAATACCAGCAGCATTACATTCCGGATGTCCTTGATGTGTATGCTTTGTTTCATGACCGCTAAAACTTACATGTGAAAGACAACATGGGAACATTGGAAACGGGATCAATTCTCGGGTCAACAAATATTCGCCTCTTGAGATTGGATGACATCTTAAGGTCCGATGTGCCTGCGATGGTCCAAACCAGATCGGTTGCCCAAATTGCCATGGCAGTATAGGCAAGAACCTCAGAAATATGGTCCTGTTGTACCGACTCCTTATATAATGTATTTTTTTCATCGAACCCGGTCAGATCGTTAATTCCTTTATAGGTACTGATTGCTTTTCTGTTCATCACCACGGAGCCGGCAATACAGCCATATCCTGCCATCCCTTTGATCCAGTGAGGACCTCCCCTGTATCTTGAAAGTCCCAGGCCAGGAAATGCAACTGATTGTAGAACCAGCGAAGTACGGTTGAACCGTTTTACACCTGGAGTGGTTAAAATGGATTCTGGAATTGCATCATCCGTTGCTGTTTCCTTCGGTTCTTTTTCCGGCTCCCTGATGACAGGTTCATCCACAACAGGTTCGGGAGGCGGGATGGCCTTCACATACACCTTCACATAGATCTGGGCATTCATCTCGATCTTGTCAACTTCCAGGTCCCATACAATGCGTTTACCAGTTCCTCCATATACCATCTTGCCCACATCCCCTGATAAAGCTGCCGCATTGATCCGGTTCCCCTTTGAATCGGTAACAATAAGCTCAACAGTGAATTTCTCCGAAGGGGTACTGTTCAGGATATCATATGAAATAAGGATGCTGTTGTCCCTCAGTTCCAGCCGTGGATCGGAAACCTGGATCTCCTGACTGAACAGTGAAGAGGTGCAAACAATCCAAATTACTCCGAACAGGAATATAAGGGTTTTCCTCATGCCGGGAACAATTGAATGCATTTAAAGATAGCAAAATCAGGTCACACTTTGCTAATTTACTTTTAATTAGACTCCTGATTCAACCCTTCCGGACCTGATCTGGCGTTGTATTTCCATCAGTGTAACCGCCAGGAGGATGTCCATTTATAATAGGAAGGTTTTCTGAAGATCAGTTTGTGCTCCTCTACCACGGTTTTTGTGATTCCGCTATTCTCGTTATTTATTAATCGCTTCAACGGAGATGGGAATCCTCAGTACCCTGCCAGGCCCAATCAATGACAATAATCCAGATAAGGCCGGATCTTCAACAGGATTGAGTCAGGCAGGAGATGGTTCTCCCATATCTCTTTAAAAGAACGTATTGAGTCCTCTGCATCCCTGAATTTCACCAGCGCTTTCACATTTTCATACTCCAGGTAGGGGTGTTTCAACAAATCACTGAAGGAGGCATTGTTGATATGCAGCTTCCGGACCCCAGACGTATCGATATGTATATGGGGGATGACCTGAAGGATGGTTTCCCCGGACAATCCATACACTTCCCTTAACTGATCAGTGTTTACAAAGCCCCCCAGCATGTTCCTGTATTTGATGATCCTTCCGGCAAAGACCGGACCGATTCCGGGCAGGGGGAGCAAATCCGCAGAATCTGCAGAATTGATTTGAATGATAGCAGGGTTTTCTCTCTGGGTGCGATGCAATGGATAGGTATGGTTGGGCCGGGGCAGATCATGGATTTTTATGCTGTCAGCTTCAGCCAGCTCTGCCATGATCCGGCGGGACTCCTCCAGGAATTGCTCCAATTCGGGTGGCTCACGGGCAGGAACCATCTGCACTGTGATCCTTGCTCCCAGGCTGAGGACCAACAGCAGGGATACAAGAATCATGGCCCGCTGCTCCCCCCTGGTCAGCAGAAAGAACTCCCGCAAAAGTTTATTGATCATTCCATTGTTCTTGATCATCCCACAGTTAATGTGCCGTGAATGGGCAGATCGGTCTTTTTAAAATGGAATTCAATGCGGGTTGCCGGAGGAAAAAAATAAGGAATGAAGACGGCACTCTTTCTGATGCTTAACCCACGGACGGAAACAATGTAATCAAACGGCTGTAAACACCAAGGCCAAAGAGCATGGCGATGGCCAGCGGTGCAACGAATTTCACGAGAAACAGAAAAAGCCTGTAATACCCTGTTTTGTATTTTCCGTCGCTTGACAATTCATTTCTGGTGGTATCCTTTGACAAAAACCAGCCGATGAATACCACGATAAAAAAACCACCGAGGGGAAGCATCAGGTCCGGGGATGCATTGAAGATTTCAAAAACATCACCGGATACAGTACAGAGCATCCCAAGGAATCCAACGGAGATGGCCGCCAGGATGGTGGCCCTCTTCCGGGTCATGTGCAGTTGTTCGGAGAAATAGGCCACGATTACCTCCAGTACTGAGATTGTTGAGGTGAGGGCTGCAAAACAGAGGAGAAGAAAGAACATAAATGCCCAGATCATTCCCCCCGCCATATTCTGGAAGATGACAGGGAGTGTGATGTAGACAAGTTCGGGCCCTTCCGCCGGGTTTATTCCGAAGGCAAATACCGCGGGGAAGATGGCCATGCCTGCAATCACTGCAATCAAGGTGTCTGCAACAGCCACACTGACAGCCGTTCCGGCCAGGGTTTCTTTTTTCCTGATATAGGAACCGTAGGTAATCAGTGTTCCCATGCCAATGGACAGTGAAAAAAATGCCTGTCCAAGCGCTTCAATGATGACCTTCGCCGGGGCCTTCATGATGGTGGAAAAATCGGGTCTGAACAGAAAAACCAGGCCCTCTCCCGCTCCTTCAAGAGTGACCGACCTGACCACCAGAATCAGCAACAGGATCAGCAGGATGGGCATGAGGATTTTGGCATACTTCTCGATCCCATTTTTCACTCCTGAGATCACAATGTAACTGGTAAAAAACATCATCACCACGAACCAGATGGCCGGTCTCCATACCCCGGAAATAAACGTTTCGTAGTGCTTGCTGAAGAAACCGAGCATCGCTTCATTGTCCATGGAGCCGAACCCGATCTGATCGGAAAGAACCATCCATTTCACAGACTGGACCAGGTATTCCAGGGTCCACCCGGCTACTACTGTATAAAATGCAAGGATGATAAAAGCGGAAACTACCCCCAGCAGTCCGATAAGCTGCCATCTGCTGCCGGGAGCAATTTTCTTAAAAGCGCCAACAGGATTGAGCTGGGCAGAGCGGCCGATGACAAATTCCGACATCATGACCGGAATTCCGATGGCTGCAACAAAAATCAGATAGATAAGCAGGAAAGCACCGCCCCCATTCTGTCCCAATACGTATGGGAACCTCCAGATGTTCCCAAGGCCTATCGCCGAACCAGCAGCAGCAGCTATTACGCCAAACCGGCTACTGAAGCTGTCTCTCTCCCCGTTTCCGCCCGGTAACATGTCACCCTGTTAAAGCCTGTCGATGCAGTTCAGGTCCTCAAAAGCCACTTTCATGCGCTCGATCAAGGACTTTTCACTCTCCCTGAGCCAGACTCTGGGATCATAAAACTTCTTGTTGGGTTTGTCTTCTCCTTCCGGATTTCCAATCTGTCCCTGAAGGTAGTTGTGGTTTTTGGCTTCAAACTTGCGTACCCCGTCCCATGCGGCCCACTGGGTATCGGTATCGATATTCATCTTGATCACACCGTAACCAATTGCTTCCCGGATCTCCTCCCGGGTGGAACCGGAGCCACCATGAAAAACAAAATTCAGAGGTTTCTCCCCAAGCTTGTACTTTTCTGAAACAAACTTCTGAGAATTATCAAGGATCTTGGGAGTCAGTTTCACATTTCCTGGTTTATAGACACCGTGCACATTACCGAAAGAAGCCGCAATGGTAAACTGGTCGCTTACCTTGGAAAGCTCCTCATAGGCATAGGCCACATCCTGTGGCTGGGTATAGAGCAGTGAATTATCCGTGCCGGTATTGTCAATCCCGTCCTCTTCACCACCGGTCACGCCCAGTTCGATCTCCAGGGTCATACCTATTTTGCTCATGCGCGCAAGGTACTTTTTGCAAATCGCGATATTCTCTTCCAGTGGCTCCTCTGAGAGGTCGAGCATGTGTGAGCTGAAAAGTGGTTTCCCCCAGCTCTCGAAGTGTCGTTCACCGGCTTCCAGCAAACCGTCGATCCAGGGTAACAGCTTTTTTGCAGCATGATCCGTATGAAGGATGACGGGTACACCATATTCTTCGGCCATATAGTGCACATGTTTGGCTCCGCTTACTGCACCTGCTATGGCTGCCTTCTGGTTTTCATTGGAAAGTCCTTTCCCTGCGTAAAATGCAGCGCCTCCATTGGAAAACTGAATCATTACCGGAGAATTAACTTCCCTTGCAGCTTCAATTATCGCGTTCACTGAGTTGGTTCCCACCACATTAACGGCGGGTATGGCAAATCCATTCTGCTTGGCAACAGCGAAAACTTTTTGTACATCTTTTCCGGTTACAACCCCCGGTTTTACGACATCTGATATCTTGTTGGACATGATTAAGAATGATTAGGAATGTATTTCAAATAGAGCGAACAAAATTAGAATAAATATTGGTAAAATCAACAAGATCAGAATGGATAACCAATGGCCAGATTAAAAGTCAGATCTTTGCCTGAGATTCCTGAATTTCCAGGCAGCCAGTTTGAACCACCGATTGGGAAGGGAGAGCGCAGCGGGACCCCCAGGTCAAAGCGAAAAATAAAGTAACTGAACACGGCCCGGGTACCCACCCCGGTACCAACCGCCAGCTCCTTATAGAACCTGCCGAATTCAAAACCAGCCCCCACCCTGTCATCCTCACTGGAGAGAGACCAGATGTTCCCCACATCCAGGAACATAGCCATTTCCAGTTTCCAGAACAGTTTAAAGCGGTATTCCATGTTGGCCTCCAGTTTCACATCTCCTGTCTGGTTCGGGTAAACCGACTCGTCCGGATCATCATAGGAACCCGGTCCCAGACTCTTTACCTGCCAGGCCCGTATGCTGTTGGCGCCTCCCGAAAAATACTGTTTTTCAAAAGGCATGGCCGCAGAATTCAAATAGGCAAATCCAACACCTGCAAATCCCCTCAACACCAGGCTGATATCCTCATATAAAAAAGTATAACTTCTGAAATCAATGTCTCCCTTCATATACTGCGCAAAATCCACTCCCAGCAGCTGGTAAATTCCGTCACCCGGATCAGCTGCCAGCAATTTGGAACCTCCATACAACAGGTTCCCCGCCGTTTCCAGGTTCAGTCTCACATCCTGGAAACTCTGTTTTTTTAAAAGTTTCTGATTGGACCAGTTCACCGAATAACGCTGGTCGATGATCAGGTGCGGCTCATAACTGTAGAACAGATATTTTCCCTCCAGCCAATCCTGGAAATCCTGCGACTTATAAGGCGTCAGAATCAAACTGGCTTCAAAGGGGAACACCCTGTGAACCAACTTATCCGAACTGCGCCAGTCATAGCCAAAAGAGGCATTGGCCAGGGTACGGATGTAGTCAGGCCTTTTTTGATAGTTGTATGAAAGCCTGATGGTGGTCTGCGGGTTGAACTTCCTGATAAACTGGTCCGACTTAAAGGGCAGAAGGAACTTGGGGATCCTGAGCCGGGCCTCCATTCCGAACTCCTGCATCAGGTTTAGACCTTGGTATAAGGATGAGTCGGAAGCAGTACTTGATTCCTTCAAAGACTCAACAGCTCCCGTGAATGATAGTTCAAATTGCTCTGAGCCTCCAAAGAGATTCCTGTGACTGTAGCCAATATTGGCTGCGGCACCTATATTTCCTCCCGAGTTGGTGCCTTCCAGCTTGAATGTATAGGATTGAAGTGTGGCCGGTGCAATCAGCACATCACAGTCCAGGAGCCGGTTGGTGGCATCCACCTCCCTGAACCTGATATCAACCATCCTGGATGCACTCAAAGATGAGAGGTTGCGATAGGTGCGCTTCACATCGGAGGCATCGAACAGATTTCCTGGAATGATATAATTTTTTTGTGTGACTACCCCGGGCCTGATATTGGGCTTTTCCGTAAAGATGATGTGAACACTGTCATAAACCAGTGTATCTTTAAAAAAGCCGGCCTGTTTGGCCTCTTCACGGGAAGCCACTGCACTGTAATCAGTGACCATATAGACGTTCCTTACACGGTAAACCGGATGGGCTGTATGAATGCTGTTTCCCATCCTGTCCTTGTTTGGAAAATTCCTGATTCCAAGGGTGATATCCACCTGGTGGCTCTTCATGGCACTGTCCACTTCAAAGTAGATATAATCGCGGTTAAAAGCGTAATATCCACTGTCCCTGAGTACGGTTTCGATGCGAAGCCGCTCCTGCTGAAGCACATCCACATCAAACAGCTCTCCGCTGCTGAACCTGGTTGTTCCCGTATCGGCAAGAACCTTGAGAGCCAAGGCCCCATCATGGAAGAAGTAGGTAATGTTCCTGATCCTGTAAGGCTGACCCGGATTCACTTGGTAGACCACCTTGACGCTTCTTTTCCTGTATATGGTCGAATCAGTCACTTCGGAAGAATAGAATCCCTTGTTGTTCATGAAGAGTTTCAGCTGTTCCGAAGATTTCTCCTTCAGATCCTCATTATAAACCACCGGGGGCTCTCCGATCCGCCTGAGCCAGTTATGAAATCCGTTGTCCCTCGAGGGAGATGAAAGGTCATAAAGAGAGAGATAGAACTTCCAGAAAATAACCCGTTTGTTGGGTTTCTGCTTGATGTAGTCATTCAGTGCCTTCTTGTCAAATTCGCCATCGCCTGCTTCCACTTTGTAATTGTTGAGCAGGTACTCATCCGCTGGCACATATTTGGTGGCATTGCAGGAAAACAGGAGTATGGGAATGATCAGGGGAATGATATATGGAATCCTGCGGCTCAATGGTTCATCTGAAAATGCAATAATACAAATTTTAATGCAGTCAAAACTTTTTTCATCTTTGCAGGTATTCAACAAGCCTGCCATGATCTCCAAATCGAAATTAAAACTGATCCGGTCCCTCAGCCAGAAGAAATACCGGGAGTTACAGAAGCTCTTTGTGGTGGAAGGAGAGAAAATGATCCTGGAGTTGCTTGAGGGAGTGCACCGGGAACCTCCCATGGTTGAGGAAATCATTGCCACCGGGCAGTGGATCGATGATCACATTGATTTGCTTCGGCTGGCCGGGGTAAATTTCTCAGATACCACTGAAAAGGAACTCAGGAGTATCAGCAGCATGGTCCACCCGCAACCGGTGCTTGCCCTGGTCCGGATTCCGGTTCCGATTTTGGATCCTGGGGTTTTGTCCTCTGAAATTGTACTGGGACTGGAGGCTGTCCGTGATCCGGGTAATCTGGGGACCATCATCCGGACGGCCGACTGGTTCGGCATCAGGCATATCCTCTGTACACCCGATTCGGTGGACCTTTTCAATCCCAAAGTGGTGCAATCCACCATGGGCTCCATGCTAAGGGTGAAAGTTCATTACACGGAACTGGAACCTCTGCTCAGAGACCGGTCCATGCTTGGAAAACCGGTCTACGGAACCTTTCTGGTCGGGAAAAACATCTACGAAACAGAGCTGGGGGAAAATCCACTGATCCTGTTCGGAAACGAGTCAAAAGGCCTTTCCAGATCCTACAACCCTTTCATCACCGCCAGACTTTCCATACCCTCCTTCGCAGGCGGGGACCCAGGTTCCGAATCCCTGAACCTGGCCTCATCGGTTGCCGTGGTCTGCTCGGAAATCAGAAGAAGAAAATAGGATCACCAGCCAGGGGTCCCATTATTCAAAGTGAAAGTTCAACATGATGATATAGGAGGTCACGCGCTCAATGGAGTTCACAAACTCGAAATGGGGTGGTCTTCCTTCATCTGTGAGGATGTTGTTAAATCCGACTGCCAGCTTAATCTCAGGGGAAAACTTAAAGTATTTCAGATAGTTATCAACCCCAAAACCAAATTCCAGATAAAAATCGGCAGGTTTGAATTTGAGGTATTCCAGTGATTCACTGTCAAAATCCTTTTTGGCAGACATATCATACCTGAAATTCAGGCCCCCAACCAGGTAGGGCCGGTAATTATTCATCCGGTGCGCCCGGTATTTAACGAGCAATGGAAAATCCAGGAAACTGGGGCCCAATGGAACAGGGTTTACGGCATCGCCATATTCAGCCAGGACTCCCTGCCCGTTCCCGCTATAATCATAAAAAGCAATTTCCCTGGATCCAAAACTGATGCCCGGAAGAAACCGGAGGTTCCAGTTCTCACTCAGTCTCAGGTCCGATACAATACTGACCTGGAATCCGGGCTGAACATTGCTTATATCGGCATACAGAAAAGGATCGGCATCGTAATTCCTTTTGATTCCCAGGTCCATGACATTCAGTCCTACGGTAAAGCCAAAATGCAGCCGTTTCAGATCAAAGGCAGGAAGGTTTCTGGCTTTCTCCTCCTGGGAGATGACCTGAGCGGAAACAACAAGAAAAACAAGGAGCAGGGGTATCCTTTTCATATGAGACATAAACGGAGCAAATATAACAATTAGTATACAGGATCGGACGACCAGGATCAATCACCCAGCAATCGCTCCAGGGCGTTCTCGAAATCACGTGCGTAGTCCGCTATGAACCCAAAGGATACATCATCAATCCTGAGTTCCTGTTTGGTCACATGTCCGAGTGCAGAAAAATGGACTCCCGTTTCCATCATGAAATCCAGGAAATCAGTCTCCTGCTCCGCTGAAACACTTACCACCACCCTGCTCTGGGCCTCCCCAAAAAGGAATGCGTCTTCGCGGATTTCTGCCGGAGAAGTCACATCGAAACCGAGCCCCTGGGGAAGTGCACACTCCACAAGGGTTACAAACAATCCACCCAGGGAGACATCGTGTGCCGAACTTATCATCTTTTTGGCGATCAGTTCTTGGACAACCTGCTGGATTTTCATCTCGTACGCCAGCTCAAACCTGGGAGCTGCCGATTCATTGACCATATGCACGAAGGAGAGATATTCTGAGGATGAGATATCATTGTCAGACCTCCCGATCAGGAAGATAACATCCCCCTTCTGCCTGAAATTTACCGTCATTACATCTTTATAGTTGTCCAGAATCCCTACCATTCCAATCACCGGTGTGGGAATGACACTGTCAATATCCTCACCGTTATAGGTCAGGTTATGAAAGCTCACATTCCCGGCGATAACCGGCACCTCCATTTTCCTGCAAACCTCACTGATCCCTTTCACACTTTCGGCAAAATCACTGTATACAAAAGGATCCGAAGGGTCTCCGTAATTCAGGCAATTGGCAAGTGCCAGGGGTCTTCCGCCTGAACAGATAATGTTCCTGGAGGCTTCCGCCACCGAGATCATGGCTCCTTTCCGGGGCTCCAGCTTGCCATACCTGGAGTTCCCGTCAACACTCATGGCCAGGGCAATGTCATAAGCTTCCAGTTTGATGATACCGGCATCGGAAGCATGCTCGCTGCTCAGGTTTGACAATCCGGCCATGGTATCAAATTGCTCATAAATCCACCTGCGGGAAGCAATGTTTGGTTGCGATACCATCTTCCTGGCAATCTCTTTCATGTTTCCGGGCATGGGCACCTCTTCTGCAGAAACCGCCCTGGGGGTCTTCCCCCTCTGTTTTATATCCCTGATATAGACAGGGGCTCCTCCTCCCCTTACCAGCAATTGAACCGGCAGGTCACCATAAACGGCTTTCTGATCCTTGATTTTGATCCTCTCTTCTTTGGTAACCGATCCAATGGAAGTGCACTGGAGTTCCCACCTCCCGGCCACTTCCCTGAAACCATCCAAATCCTTCTTCCCTACTGCAAGAAGCATCTGTTCCTGGGTTTGGGAAAGCAGCACCCCAAGTGCATCAATATCGTCCCTGATCACCGGTATTTTGTCCAGATAAACCTCCACGCCTTTCCTGCCCCTGGCAGCCATCTCGGCGGCAGCGCAGAGAACACCTCCGGCGCCAATATCCTGCATTCCCCGGATCAGGCCTTTCCCGTTCAATTCATGAATGCAATCCATCAGAATCTTACCGGTGGCCGGATCGGCAACCTGAGAAGCAGGAACCATTTGTCCCTTGTTCTTGATGGCTTTGGATGCGAATCCTGCACCATGTACACCTTGCCCCGATGTCCTTTTCCCCAAAAGTACCGCAACCTGGGAGGTATCTGTAAATGCTGCCCTGATCACCTTGTCCCTGGAAACGATTCCAATGCCCATGAGGTTCACCAGCGGATTGAAATTGTAGCTTCTGTCAAAAAGGATCTCACCCCCTACCACGGGGACACCAAAGTTATTGGAATAGCTCCCCAGTGCCGAAATTACTGCGTTTACCATTTCCCTTACCGGCTTCTCCCTGAGCTCCCCGAACCGCAGGATATTCAGCTGTCCCACGGGCCTGGCTCCCATGGTAATCAGGTCCCGGTTCACATTCCCCACCCCTACGGCCCCCTGTCTTGGATCCACTGCAATGGGATGGTTATGAGACTCCATTTTTATTACACAGGCCAGCTCTTCGTTAAGGAAAATTACACCGGCATTTTCTTCCCCGGCCTGTACAAGCACATCCTTGCCTTTTACCGGCATCTCCTCCAGCCACTTGATGGAGCTTTTATAGGAGATATGTTCCGACCACATGGCTGCAAACATGTTCAGTTCAAAAGGATTGGGATCCCTGCCCAGCATGGATTCAATGGAGTAAACTTCGTCCTGGGTCAGGTAAGAAAGTGCGCGTTCTTTAAGTTGCGGTTCATGCAGATCCATAGATAATAATTTGGCATAAATATAGTGATTAGATCATTTAAAGAGAATGTTTACATTTGTCGGAAACCTGAAAAAACCGTCGTATTATGAAAAGAATCGCACTTGTCACCGGTGCATCCGCCGGATTTGGAAAGGCTACCTCATTGCTCCTGGCAAAAAATGATTTTGAAATCATCACCACAGGCCGCAGGAAGGAAAATCTCCAGGCACTTGAAGATGAGATACGGTCTCAGTCCTCAGCAGATGTGTTGTCACTCGCATTTGACATCAGGGATCAGGAAGCAGTGAATGCGGCATGCAGCGGGCTGACGGGCAAATGGAAAAATGTGGATGTGCTGATTAACAACGCCGGACTGGCCGTAGGGCTCAACCGGATCCATGAAGGGGTGGTGGATGACTGGGAAAGGATGATCGATACCAATATCAAAGGTCTCCTTTATATCACCAGGCAGATCTCTCCCGGAATGGTGGCCAGAGGCAGCGGACATATCATCAACATTGGTTCCGTTGCAGGGAAGGAGGCCTATGAAAACGGAAACGTTTACAATGCCACCAAATTTGCGGTGGACGGTCTGACACAGGCCATGCGTATCGACCTGGTTGATTATGGCATTAAGGTCACTGCCATCAACCCGGGAGCTGCTGATACCGAATTCAGCAAGGTTCGCTTCAAGGGTGACCAGGAGAAAGCGGACAAGGTGTATGAAGGTTTCACTCCTCTCTATGCGGAAGACATTGCAGAGGCCATTCTTTTTGTTGTCACACGCCCGCCCCATGTGAACATCGATGACCTGCTGATCATGGCCACCAGTCAGGCCCGGACCAGGAAAATCCACAGGAAGTCATAAATTCAAAGTAAATAACTGATAATAAACATACTCCATGTACACTGTCAATTATCTAGATCAATTTACCCGGACTGTATTTGAAAAGATGGGGTGCAGCCCCGAAGATGCAAAAATGGCCACTGACGTATTTATTGCCGCTGAACTGAGGGGGTATTCCAGCCACGGAATGATCCGCATCAAGGATTACTTCCAGCTGTGGCAGGCGGGCCGGATCAATGTAAAACCGGATGTACGTATCGTGCATGAATCACCCAGCACTGCCGTGGTCGACGGAGACGGGGCAGTGGGGATGATTGCAGCCACCAAATCCATGCAAATTGCCATTGAAAAGGCAAAACATGCCGGTACCGGCTGGGTATCCACCCGCGGCTCCAACCACTTCGGAATTGCAGGGTACTACGCCATGATGGCCATGAAACACGACATGATCGGTGTCTGCATGACCATCGCCAATCCGCTGGTGGCACCAACATTTTCCGTGTCCCAGATGCTGGGGACCAATCCCATTGCGGTTGCAGTGCCTGCAGGGATACATCCCCCGTTTGTGGCTGACTTTTCAACCACACCCATCGCCCGGGGAAAACTGGCAGTGGCTGCCAAAAAGGGCGAAAAAGTACCATTGGGCTATGTCCAGGATGCCAGCGGGGAACCGTCGGATGATCCCGATATTCTCAAACAGGGTGGTACCATGCTGACCCTGGGAGGTACCCGGGAGCAGGGAGGACACAAAGGTTATTGTCTGAGTGCCATTGTGGATATTTTCTCAGCCGTTCTTTCCGGAGCCAACTTTGGTCCCTTCTGTCCTCCTTCGGTGGCTTATCTCCCTGTGAAGGAGGAGAAAGTAGGTGAAGGAACCGGGCACTTCTTCGGTGCCATGCGCATTGATGCCTTTCAGAAACCTGAAGCGTTCAAATCACAAATGGATAAGTGGATCGAGACCTTCCGTGCAGCCAAACCTGCCAAAGGTCAAACCAGGGTAATGATCCCGGGCGATCCGGAGAGGGAGAACGAGGAGCGCATCAGCAAAGCGGGTGTGGATGTGCTGGTTCCCGTCCAGAAAGAGATGAAGGAGATCGCCGACTTTCTGGGGATTGCCTTTGAATTGAAATAGCTCGCTGACGCTCGCAGTAATATGCTTGCTTCGCAAGCGTTAGTGTGTTATTAAAGATATTCAATAACTCAATCCCTCAATCCCACAGACCCACAAACCCCCAATCCCACAATCCATAAGAATGGTCATACAATACCTGGGCTTTCATTTTAACCCGGCTTGCACATTACGCTCCCGGCGTTTTTTTGGCGGCAATCCCCTTTGCACATGGCCAGGCCCAGAAAGCTATTCACCAGTTCGCAAAACATACACCAGGGTAAACAGACAAATGGCCAGAAGAATAAAAACCCGCATTCCACATTGAAGCCGTGGACGATAGAAGAAAGAATGCTCCCAAACCCTTATTAATAGTCCTATGTGACACTGAAAATGTCATTTTTATCTGCTTACAACTTATAAGCAATGTGTTTTACAACATATTTTAAAAGAGTAACAAATGTCCCTCAATCGGGATTAAACCAGAAATGGTTTAAATCGCAAATCACATTCTGATTTCAGCTTTCAAAATCATTTTCCCGACTTTTCGGATATTGACTTGATTTGGATAATGTTATACATTTATATATTGGAATTCATCCTGAAAAATTTTCCATATTCTCTAGCCTGTTTATCGGCATCAGATGATAAATATTTTATAATGCATTTTTACAATTTAAATCCCCAACAATGAAAAAATTAGTAATTTCTTGCCTTGCACTCCTTGCATTTTGTTTTGCTCCCACATTCTCTCAATTGAAATATACCTCCAGTAATAAACTCGGAGTTGGGACATCCAGTCCATTAAGTACTTTTTCATTGGGCAGTGCAGGATATTTGGATTGTACAGCAAGCATCTATAGTTCTAATAGTCCGCAATCTAATGGACTAAGAGTCTATCACTTTCCGAATACAAGCTCGTATAATTATGCAATAATAAGCACAAATGGCTATAATTCAAACGGCTGGAAAATAACTGGTGTCTATGCTGGTGCATATAAAGAAACAAGTACCGACGGTGTTTATACATATGGGGTACAGGGATATGCAGGTAGAGGTCAAGATGGCTTAAATTATGGCGTTATGGGCAAGATTATTGGGTCTAGAAATGGGGCAGGTATTTTTGGCTGCGATTCTTATCACGCGGAGGTTGTAATTACTGATAATTATGCAGGCTATTTTAGAGGAGATGTATATTTTGAAGATGATATATCTGCAGCTGATGTAATAGACAGATCAGATATAAGAGTTAAAAAAGATATTAGATCGCTTGGTCATAATAATGTTTCAAAGCTGCAACAATTGAATGGAATTATCTACAAACTTAAACATCCATCTGAATTGGTTGATAATATGAACACTGAAACAGACACAACACATTATCTCCCATTAGATTATCCGAAATATACAAGAGACAGAATCGGATTAAGCGCCCAAGAAGTTCAAAAGGTCTATCCTGAACTAGTCGGTGAAGATAATGAGGGGTATTTAACTCTAAACTATATCGATCTCATTCCTGCTCTTATTGAAGCGATCAAAGAGCAGCAAAATGAAATTATAGCTTTAAACAATCAAGTTAATACTATATCTGAGGGGGTAAAAAAGAGTTCAAAGATTCAACCGCCAGATGATCCTCTCAACGATCTTTCTCAGTCAGTCTTATTTCAAAATATACCCAATCCTTTCAATGAGAACACAAGGATTAGGTTCAATATTCCTATTAAAGAGGCTTAAGCAATGATCAATATTTATGATCTTCAAGGCAAGCAGATAAGGTCAATGCACCTTGATCAAACTGAGATGGGAGAGATTGTAGTACCTGCCTCTGAGTTCAATCCAGGCATCTATATCTACAATCTAATCGTTGATGGTTTTGAGATCGATTCAAAAAGAATGGTGCTAACAGAATAGTCTCTTCTTTCCCAATAAGATATAGTTTTCTGTTTAACCGCAATTCAATCCATTATGAAATCAACAATAATATTGGCTCATCTAATAATACTTTTTTGTAGCGATTTATTTAGTCAAGACTACAGAAAGCCAACAACATTTCAAGAGTTCACTGACAGCATAGAAAATATTATAAAAATTTCCTCTTCCAATTACAAGGATGATATTAAACATTTAAAGCGGTGGCAACTATTAATGGAGTCAAGAGTTGGTCCAAATAATAGCATTGATGCTTACCATAAAGCAATAAGGGGCTATTTGAAGACTAAAAAGGTAGCTTTTAAGTCCACATCCGCTGGGCCTGAGTGGAGTTTTTTTGGTCCGACAGGAATTCCTCCTCACCCTGGCACTACTGGAACAAGATATTCAACAGGCAAAGGATGGGTAAATAGCCTCTTCTTTGATGAAATGGATACTGATACAATCCTTGCTGGATCCAATCATGCAGGCCTGTGGAGATCTTGCGATCATGGTAATTCATGGTCACCAATGACTGATGGTTACAGTGATATTAAAGGCATTAATTCAATCCTAAGAAGTGGAGATAACATCCTAGTTAGCTCCTACATTTCTGGAGATTTTTATGCTTATGCAGATGGAGTATTTCTTTCAACAGATGATGGTAGTACTTGGGCAGCTATTAACAATGGAGATTTGAGTACAATTTACCCTGATTTTGGTTATATAAACCAACCCAGAAAGCTATACAGAAATCCTTATTCTACAAATGAAATATTTTATCTTACATATAGCTCCGTATACAAATCTACAAACAATGGAACAAGCTGGAGTAGGATTTTCAATCATTCTGATACCTGGGATGTAAATTCTTTCGGATTAATGGACATTGAAATAGTCCAAGACAACTCAAACAATGAAACAATTTATATCTCTGGAAGTAAGATATATAAATCAACAAATAGTGGTTCGACTTGGTTAGATTATACTTCAACTATTACCACGCTCTGTGGATTGACTAGTGTTTCCCGTGTTAGCCGTATTGAAATGGCATCAAATCCTATCTATGAAGATAATATTTGGTTCTATTTATCCTATAACAACTATTGTTATCTTTCTAAAATTGATGATAGTGGATCGCACTTTTACGCAAGTAGGTCTTCAACGAGTGATAATAAAAACAAACTTGAATGCGAAGTTTCACCTAATGATGAGAATGTTGTCTATACAGCTGGTTTGGAGATACAAAAATATGATGCTTCTAATAATAGTTGGATCTATTGCTCTGATTGGAACTTAAACATCTCCGACTCTGAGCTTTTAGGGGGGACGAAATGGGTACATGCAGATATACGGGATCAAAAAATATTTGACAACGAAGGAATAGACAGGATTTATGCAGGACATGATGGAGGCATAAGCTGGGGTGAATGGGATAGCTCAATTGGGGATTACAACTTTCATCAAATTAGTGATGATGGCTCAAATGGTTTGTATATAACCGAGTTTTATGGATTTGATGTTGCTGATAATACC
>JAZDPG010000007.1:0-71830 GCA_043797815.1 Bacteroidota bacterium | reverse complement strand
GTGACAGCCACCTTCATGCTGATATCCATTTTCAACATGGGATTGGTTGCCCAGAAAGGCTATGTGCCAACGGCTGAAAATCTGGATAACCGGGAGTGGTTCCAGGATGCCAAATTCGGCCTTTTTATTCACTGGGGGGTCTATTCAGTCATGGCCGGAGGAGGTGACCAGGGGATTGCTGAGTGGATCATGAACCAGAAGGAGATCCCCATTGCACAATATGAGAAACTGCCCTCGTTTTTCAACCCTGTGGATTTTGATCCCGCAGCATGGGTTTCCATGGTGAAGAAGGCCGGAATAAAATACATCACCATCACAAGCAAGCACCATGATGGCTTTGCCATGTATGATTCAAAGGTGAGTGATTACAACATCGTGGATGCCACACCTTATGGCAAGGATGTGATCGGCATGTTAAAAGCGGAGTGCGACCGGCAGGGGGTCAGGCTTTTCTTTTACCATTCCCAGCTGGACTGGCACCATCCTGATTATTTCCCGAGGGGCAGAACCGGACAGGGATATACGGGACGGCCCGAATCGGGTGACTGGGATGCATACCTCGGTTACATGAATACCCAGCTCACCGAATTACTCATGCAGTACGGAGGGATTGGCGGGATCTGGTTTGACGGCATGTGGGACAAGCCTGATGCGGACTGGAAACTGGATCAGACCTATGCGTTGATCCATAAGCTGCAGCCCAGTGCATTAATTGGCAGCAACCATCACATGATGCCTTTCCCCGGCGAGGACTTCATGATGTTTGAGAGAGATCTTCCGGGGGATAACTCCATGGGATTCAACAATACAGAGATTCCCCGGGATATTCCCCTTGAAATGTGTGAAACCATGAATGGCTCATGGGGATTCAACCTTGTCGACACGAATTACAAGTCGGTGGAACGGCTTGTGCAGACCATGGTCAAAGCCGCCGGTTTCGGGGCCAATTTCCTGCTCAATACAGGCCCCATGCCCAATGGAAAGATCCAGCCGGAGAATGTGGATACGCTTATGGCCATTGGCAGGTGGCTTGACCTGTACGGGGATGCCATCTACGGAACCAGGAAAGGGCCCGTCACGCCGCAGGAGTGGGGGGCCATGACCACCAGGGGGAAAAAGGTTTTCGTGCATGTGCTTGATCCAGGCGAGGGTGTCATTGAGATTGAAGGTTATCTGCCCAAAATTAAGTCAGCGCTGTTTTTCGACGATGGCTCAAAAGTTGAAGTGAAGGTGAAGAAGGGAAAGACAGGGATGGTTTTGATCATTCCAAAAGAGAAGCAGAAGCCCATGGATACCATTGTTGTGCTTTCCTTGAAGTAAATCTCAGAATTTGTCGTAAATCAGGACTCCGGATGAGGTTTCAATGTTCTGGAAACTCACATCCCTGTGGAAGAAATTGAGCGGCAGGGTCACAAAATAGCGGACCGGTTTTCCATTCAGGGTGGCGGGTTTCCAGACACCGGGCAAAGCTGCTATGATGTCTGTCAGAATCCGCTTCAGCTGGGTTGAATTCCCTTCCAGGGCAATGGGGGAATCAATGGCTCCCGTTTCCATGATCACCCATCCGATGACCACCCTGTCATCGATCTGGGAAAGGTCGATTCCCGAGTTGCTTAGTTTTTGCATCAGGTAGCTGTTGAAGAACTGAACCCCGTATTCAAATTCGGGTAGCCGGTCAACGGAGTAAAAGAGGTTGTCCGTATACCTGGTCCCGTCCGAGAGCCAGTTCTCATTGGTTATCAATTGATTGTCTCTGTATTGAGAGATGGACTTAATCTGGCCGCCCGGGTAATATTCGGTAAGTTTTCCCTCCAGGTGAATGGGAAGGAATCTGGATGAAGTTCCTTCCCGGATCACCCCATTCCCGTCTGAATCCCGGAAAGTAAAAGCACCGGAAGCGGTCAAACCCATTTCCCTGAAGATTTTCCGTGGAAAAAACCGGTCCGGGCCAGATTCACGGATCACCAGGGAGTTTTCGCTTCTGACCCTTATCTTTTGCCTGATTCCCCTTTCCCAGCCATCCTTTGCAAGGTGTTTTGTGATGATGGTGTAATGATCCTGAGCTGTTTTGCGGACCTCTTTGAGGGTCAATGCCTGCTGTTCGCTATCAAGGGGTCTGGAATTTACACCATAAAAGTACAGTTCCTGTCCATGAAGAAAAACCAGGGGCAGTAACAGGAACAGGCAGATAGTTGCCGGGCGGATCACAGATGATGGATATGTATGCAAATTAAAATAATTCAGGCTGTGCTCAAAGATTTTTGGATGAATCATTATCTTGTACTCCATGAATTCAAGGGAAAATTTCTTAAAGACATTGAACCACGAACAGGCACACAGGGTTGTGGTAGATTTTGGTGCCACACCGGTTACCGGCATCCATGCGCTTTTGGTCGAAAAGCTGCGTGATCATTTTTGCTTGGAGAAGAAACCGGTGAAGGTACACGAGCCATACCAGATGCTGGCCGAGGTGGAAGATGACCTGATGGAGGCCATAGGGGTGGATGTGATCGGAATTTCGCCCTCCACCAACATGTTCGGGCACAGGCAGGAGCGGTGGAAGGAGTACCGTACACCCTGGGGGCAGGTGGTTCTTGTGCCTGGTGATTTCAACACCACAGTGGATGAAAAAGGGGATACCCTGATGTATCCCCAGGGAGACAGGGCTGTTCGGCCATCTGCAAAAATGCCAAAGGCGGCTTACTTTTTCGATGCAGTGAACAGGCAGGAACCCATCGATGATTCACGTCTGGACCCGGAGGACAACCTGGAAGAGTTTTCCCTGATGTCCGGTGAAGACCTGGCCTACTGGAAGAAGTCGGTTGAGGAAGTCAGGGATAAGGGAAAGGGGATTATTGCCAACTTCGGCGGGACCGCCATAGGGGACATTGCCCTGGTACCGGCCATCAACCTGAAGGCTCCCAAAGGGATCAGGGATGTGGCTGACTGGTACATGTCCACCTTGATGCGGTCTGATTACCTTCACAAGGTTTTTGAAAAGCAGACGGATATTGCCCTCCAAAACCTGGCCAAAGCCAAAGAGGCCACGGGCGATCTTGTGGATGCCATCTTTATTTGCGGGACCGATTTTGGTACCCAGAACTCTTCCTTCTGTTCTTTGGAAACCTTTGATGAATTGTATGCTCCCTATTATAAGAAGATGAACAACTGGATTCATGAAAACACCCGTTGGCTTACATTTAAACACAGCTGTGGGGCCGTTGAACCCTTCATGGAACACTTCATCGCTTCCGGGTTCGATATCATCAACCCTGTTCAGATCAATGCAGCCGGAATGGATCCGGTTCATTTAAAGGAGAAATACGGTGACAGGCTGGTCTTCTGGGGCGGGGGAGCAGACACCCAGAGAGTATTGCCTTTTGCCACTCCTGCGGAGGTGAGGGACCACGTGCTCAGAGAGTGTGAGATCTTTGCCCCGGGAGGTGGATTTGTCTTTAATACAGTGCATAACATCCAGGCCAATGTTCCTCTGTCGAATGTGCTGGCCATGTTGGAGGGAATCAGGCAGTTCGGCTAATCTTTGCAAGCCCGAATTAACATTATTTAGAACAGTTTTAATGAATTTTTAGGTACCTTTGTGTCTTAAAATTTTCAAGAAACTTCTTATAAATAACTCATTATTAATAACTAAAAGCAAATTTCCAATGTCAAATTTAAAACGCGTCTATACCTTTGGTAACAGGAAAGCGGAAGGTAGAGCCGACATGAAGAATTTATTGGGTGGAAAAGGTGCAAACCTTGCAGAGATGAACCTGATCGGTGTACCGGTACCTCCCGGATTTACCATTACAACTGAAGTGTGTACCGAATACAACAACCTGGGTAAGGACAAGGTGGTTGAACTTATTAAATCAGAAGTCACGGCTGCTATCAGGCACATTGAAGCTATCATGGGAACCGGATTCGGCAGCAATGAGAATCCGTGTCTGGTTTCCGTTCGTTCCGGAGCTAGGGTATCCATGCCTGGTATGATGGATACTGTTCTGAACCTGGGTATGAATGAGAATGCTGTTCAGGGATTGACTGCCAAAACAGGTAATGAAAAATTCGCGTGGGACAGCTACCGTCGTTTCATTCAGATGTATGGAGATGTGGTTCTGGGTATGAAGCCCGAATCCAAAGAAGATATCGATCCTTTCGAGGAGATCATGGAAGAGGTAAAACATGCCCGTGGCGTGGAGAACGACAACGAGCTCACCGTGGCGGATTTGAAAGAACTGGTTGAGAAATTCAAGGCTGCTGTCAAGAAGCAGACCGGGCACGATTTTCCGGTTGATCCCTGGGAACAGCTCTGGGGTGCAGTAATGGCTGTATTCGATAGCTGGGAAACTCCAAGGGCCCAGTATTACCGTACCATGAACCAGATTCCCGGCGACTGGGGTACTGCTGTGAATGTTCAGGCCATGGTTTATGGCAACATGGGTCAGTCTTCAGGTACAGGTGTTGCCTTTACACGTGATGCAGGTACGGGAGAAGATATTTTCAATGGCGAATATCTGATCGATGCCCAGGGCGAAGATGTGGTTGCAGGTGTCCGCACACCGCGTCAGATCACCAAAGAGGGTTCGTTGAGGTGGGCCAGGCTTGCGGGAGTATCAGAAAAAGAGCGTGCAGCAGAATACCCTTCACTGGAGGAGGTTATGCCCGAAGTATATGGAGAGCTTCACGAAACCGAGCAGAAGCTTGAAGACTATTTTAAAGATATGCAGGACCTGGAGTTCACCATTCAGGAAGGCAAGTTGTGGCTGCTGCAAACCCGAAACGGCAAGCGCACAGGAGCTGCCATGGTAAAGATTGCCATGGATATGCTTCGTCAGGGGAAGATCGATGAAAAAACCGCCCTGCTTCGCCAGGAACCCGCCAAACTGGATGAATTGCTTCACCCCGTATTTGAGAAGGGTGCACTTGCTTCAGCAACGGTACTTGCGCAGGGACTTCCCGCATCTCCGGGTGCTGCTACCGGTCAGATTGTATTCTTTGCCGATGAAGCAGCCAAATATCCCGTATCCATCCTGGTGAGGATTGAAACCTCTCCCGAGGACCTTGAAGGCATGAACATTGCAAAGGGTATTCTGACTGCGCGTGGTGGAATGACCTCCCATGCTGCTGTGGTTGCCCGCGGAATGGGAAAATGCTGTGTATCAGGAGCAGGTGGTGTCAAGATCGATTACAAAGCGCGCACGATGACCGCTGCAGGTAAAACGCTTAAGGAGGGAGACTGGATCTCATTGAACGGATCTACAGGTAATGTGCTGAAAGGAAAAGTGGGGACCATCGATCCGGAACTAAGTGGTGATTTCGGAGCCATCCTCGAGCTGGCCGAAAAACACACGAAAATGGATGTCCGCACCAACGCTGATACGCCGCACGATGCAAAAGTTGCCCGTGAATTTGGAGCCAAAGGTATTGGCCTGACCCGTACCGAGCATATGTTCTTCGAAGGTGAGCGCATCAAGGCCATGCGGGAGATGATCCTGGCCACCACTGAGGTTGAACGCCGCAAGGCACTGGATAAACTGCTGCCTTATCAGCGTGAGGACTTCGAGGGTATCCTTGAAGCAATGGCCGGTTTTGGTGTAACCATCCGCCTTCTCGATCCTCCCCTGCATGAATTTGTACCTCATGATGAAGCCAACCAGAAGATCATGGCCGATGAAATGGGAATCACCGTTAAGGAAATTCAATCCCTGGTGGAGGACCTCCACGAATTCAACCCCATGCTGGGCCACCGTGGATGCCGTCTGGGGAATACCTATCCTGAGATTACCGAAATGCAGGCAAGGGCCATTATCGAAGCCGCTGTGAACCTTACCAGGAAAGGTGTGGATGCACGTCCCGAGATCATGGTTCCGCTCATCGGTACCTGGAGGGAGTTTAAAATGCAGGAGGAGATTATCCGGGCCACTGCCGAGAAGGTATTCCAGGAGAAGGGTGCCAAATGCGACTTCCAGGTGGGTACCATGATTGAGATCCCGAGGGCCGCTCTCACAGCTGACCTGGTTGCAGAACACGCAGAGTTCTTCTCATTCGGAACCAACGACCTGACCCAGATGACCTTTGGTTATTCACGTGACGATGCCGGTAAATTCCTGCCCATCTATATTGAGAAAGGCTTGCTGAAAAACGATCCGTTCCAGACCCTGGACCAGGAAGGTGTTGGACAGCTTGTTGAAATGGGTGTTGCCAAGGGCCGTTCCAAAAATCCCAAGCTGAAAGTAGGTATCTGCGGGGAGCATGGCGGAGATCCGGCATCAGTGGAATTCTGTCACCGCGCCGGGATGAACTATGTCAGTTGTTCACCCTTCCGCGTGCCCATCGCAAGATTGGCTGCAGCACAGGCCAACCTGAGGTAGTATGATTAAGCGCTCATTTTAACCTACCAATAAAGCGGTAAAACTTGGTTTTGCCGCTTTTTTTTTGGATATTTGCGCAGCTTTTTTGTTAGAATATTTATGCTATTACTATGAAATTGATAGAATATAACCCTTCAAGCTTTAACAAAGAAACATGATGAGCGAAATTTTGAAAAAACTGAAACTTGAACAGTACAAAATCACCGAAGTAAGCGATGTGGTATACAATCCTTCTTATGAACAGCTCTATAAAGAGGAGATGGATCCTTCCCTCGAGGGATTCGAGGTGGGAGTGGAGAGTGAGTACGGTGCTGTGAAGGTTGATACGGGTATTTTTACCGGACGTTCACCAAAAGATAAATATGTGGTGAAGGACGAAACCACAAAAGACACAGTCTGGTGGAAATCCGATAAGGCCAGGTCTTCTGATAACAAACCCATCACCAGGGAGGTGTGGGATCATGGATATGATCTGGCTTCATCCCAGCTCTCAGGGAAAAGGCTTTTTGTGGTGGATTGCTACTGTGGCGCCAATGAGGATTCCAGGCTGAATGTCCGCTTTATCATGGAAGTGGCATGGCAGGCACATTTTGTAAAAAATATGTTCATTCGCCCAACCGGGGAGGAACTGGCAACCTTTAAACCCGATTTTGTGGTTTTAAATGCCGCCAAGACAGTAAACCCGAAATGGAAAGAACAGGGGTTAAACTCTGAAGTGTTTGTATTCTTCAATCTGACCGAGCGAATGGGTGTCATTGGTGGTTCCTGGTATGGAGGCGAGATGAAGAAGGGGATATTCTCCATCATGAATTATTATCTTCCCCTGAAGGGAATAGCGGCCATGCACTGTTCAGCCAATGTAGGTGTCAATGGTGATACAGCCATCTTCTTTGGGCTTTCAGGTACCGGAAAAACCACACTTTCCACAGATCCCAACCGGGCATTGATCGGGGATGATGAACATGGGTGGGACGATGATGGAGTCTTTAACTTTGAGGGAGGTTGCTATGCCAAGACCATTAAACTGAGCAAGGAGAGTGAACCTGATATTTTTCACGCTATAAAGAGGGATGCCCTGCTGGAAAATGTGATAGTCGCGGCCGATGGCAAGGTTGATTTTAATGATGGTTCCAAAACTGAGAATACCCGGGTTTCATACCCGATCTATCACATTGATAACATTGTGAAACCGGTTTCAAAAGGTGGTCACGCCTCAAAGGTGATTTTCCTGACAGCTGATGCATTCGGAGTGATCCCTCCGGTTTCCAAGCTGACCCCTCAGCAGACCCAATACCATTTCCTTTCCGGATTTACAGCAAAACTTGCAGGTACAGAGTTGGGAGTAATCGAGCCGGTACCGGCATTTTCTGCATGCTTTGGCGCTGCATTCCTGACCCTGCATCCTACCAGGTATGGGAAAGAGCTGGTGAAGAGAATGGAAGCAACCGGTTCAACTGCCTACCTGGTGAATACAGGCTGGAACGGTACAGGGAAAAGGATTTCCATCAAGGATACCCGCAGAATTATCGATGCCATCCTTGATGGCTCCATTGATCATGCACCTACCAAAAAGATACCCTATTTCAATTTTGAGATTCCCGTCGAACTTCATGATGTGGATCCGGGGATTCTTGATCCAAGGGACACCTATGCCGATGAAGCGGAGTGGGAAACCAAGGCCAAAAACCTTGCAAAGAGGTTTATCGCCAACTTCGAGCAGTTCACAGACAACGAAGAAGGGAAAGCCCTGGTTGCCGCCGGACCGCAGTTGTAGTATAAATTAATTGGAACATATATCAGTGAAACAAACTGGGCTCGCTTGCAGCTGTTCTTTCCTATCCGGTTTGGATGATCCTGCTTATTGAAACGGATTTCCGCTCCCTCCGGGTGTTTTCGATCCTGGTACCCATCCTGGTTAAAGGAATGGAAACTTAGATGAAATCTTTTTCCAGCTTTTCTTTGAGTACTTTGGAGGAGATGTTTTTCTGAAGAATTCCATTCTCTGCTATGGAGATCTGACCTGTCTCTTCCGACACAATGATGACGAGGGAATCTGTAACTTCCGAAATCCCCAGGCCGGCCCTGTGTCTTAAGCCATATTCGGGAGGGAGGTTCAGTTTCTCTGTAACCGGAAGGATGACCCTGGCAGCTTTCACTTTGTCATTTTCCACGATCACGGCTCCATCATGGAGGGGACTGGTTTTGTTAAAGATGCTGCTAAAAAGGCGGCTTGAGGTTTCTGCGTTGAGCACATCCCCCGTTTCGGCATACATATCCATGTTGGACTTCCGTTTGATCACAATCAGAGCCCCGGTCTTTTCCTGTGCAAACTGCATGACTGCTTTCTGGATCGAGCGGATCTTTACAGGTGATTTGGAATCGAACCTGAGGTGGAGGATTTTCTCAATACTGATTTTATTCCCGTCCACATACCTGGATCCCACATAGATCAGGAACCGCCTTATCTCCTGTTGAAATACAATAATCAGGGCGATTACTCCCACACCCAGGACTGATCCAAGGATGGTGCTGAGCAACTCCATTTTCAGGGCGCGAACGGCCCACCAGAATATATAGATGACGGCAATTCCCAGGAAAATATTGAAAGCCACAGTACCCCTGATCAGCATGTAAAGCTGATAGAACAACAAGGCTACAAGGATGATGTCAATAACATCGAGCAGCCGTATATGGATAAATGCAGTGATCATGTAAGGATCTGATGCCAAATTTAGTAAAAGAAGTTATACAGAATGGGAAGGTCTGTTCATAATCTGCTGAAAGATCTTTACTGTTTCCACTGCTTCCTTTACATCATGAACCCTGAGGATGCTTGCACCTCCGAGCAGGGCGGCCATATGAGCAGCAGTAGTCCCGTTCATGGCATTCCCGGGATCGGTATCCAGTGTCTTGTATATCATTGATTTACGGGATACGCCAACCATCACCGGAAGTTCGAGCATGGAGAATGCACCCAGTTCCCGAAGGAGCTGGTAGTTTTGCTCAAGGGTTTTGCCAAAACCAAATCCCGGATCAATCACAATATCATGAATTCCCAGTTTGCGAAGCCTGAATATCCTTTCTCCGAAAAACTGTAAAAGATCATCTGTTACGTTTTTATATTCAGGTTCTTTCTGCATGTCCTCAGGTTTACCCTGCATGTGCATCATCACATAGGGGATTTTCAGGTCAGCCATGGTAGAAAACATCAGGGGATCCAGTAGTCCGGCCGAAATATCGTTGACCATGTTGATGCTGAACCGCCGGTGCATGGTTAAGGCAACACCCGAGCGCCAGGTATCCACTGAAATGGCACATTCAGGGTATCTGGTCCTGATGGCTTCCACAACAGGAGAGAGGCGGCTGAGTTCCTCCTCTTCGGGAATCTCCCCGGCACCCGGCCGGGTGGAGACAGCTCCCACATCCAGGATCACGGCACCCGCATCCAGCATTCGACCTGCAACCTCCATCGCTTCTGATGGTTGGGGAAGGCGGCTTCCCTGAAAGAAAGAGTCAGGGGTTGCATTGATAATGCCCATTACCAAGGGTTTGGACAGGTCCACAATCCGCTCTCCCAGGTGAAGTGAAAAGTTCCTTGAAAAGAGGGTTGATGATGTGGAGAAGTTATTCATTTAAGTACTGTTGTTGAGTTGATATTTTGTAAGTTTGGAAACTGGTTCAACCAAAAATACATCAAATAATCCGGAATCGATTCATGGGCTTTTTTGTCATAGAAGGACTGGACGGCTCAGGCAAATCCACCCAGTTGAAACTTTTAAGGGATCTGCTTGATAAAAAGGGAATCCTGTACAAGTATTTACACTTCCCCAGGCTTGATGAGGGGGTATACGGGAGGCTTATAGCGCGGTTTCTTCGGGGTGAAATGGGAGCAAACGAACAGGTGAATCCATACCTGGTGGCATTGATTTTTGCAGGCGACAGGGCCGATGCCGCATGGATGATCAGAAAATGGGTGGATGAAGGCTACCTGGTAATCGCGGACCGTTATGTTTATTCGAATATTGCATTCCAGTGTGCCAAACTGAAAGTTCGTACAGAGCGGGAACATTTGCGTGACTGGATCCTGGAGTTTGAATACGGCCGCAACAATTTGCCAAGGCCCGATCTGAACCTTTTCCTGCATGTGCCCATCACGTTTACCAGGCAGCAGCTGAACAATGTCCGGGATGGTGAGGACAGGGCATACCTGAAGGGTGAACGCGATATCCATGAAGAGAACCTGGACTTCCAGGAGCAGGTAAGACAGGAGTATCTTTCCCTGCAGAAATTCGTGGATGACCTGGCACTGATTGATTGTACAGATGGAATGGGAGGTATGAGGGCCCCGGACGAGATTTCGGTAACTATTGCACAACATTTGAAGATCAAGTTATGAAGTACATCAAACTACTGAGCCGGATTATTCTGGGGACGGTTTTCATTTTCAGCGGTTTTGTCAAAGCCGTGGACCCGCTGGGATCAGCCTACAAGTTTTCGGACTATTTCGATGCCTTTGGCCTTGGATTCCTTCGGTTTTCAGCGCTGCCACTGGGCATCCTGCTGTCGGCCTTCGAACTCCTTCTGGGTATCATCCTGATTTTGGGTTACCGGAGAAAGACCATGGTTGTGGTTCTTTTCTGGTTTATGTTGTTTTTCACCTCCCTTACACTGATACTGGCCATCTTCAATCCCGTATCAGACTGCGGGTGCTTCGGTGATGCACTGATCCTGACCAACTGGCAGACATTCCTGAAGAATGTGGTGCTGATGGTCTTTGTCATGACCCTCTATCTACAGAGAAAAGGGGAAAAGGACTCCGGCAGACCGGCAATGGAATGGACCATGATGGCAAGCATTTATGTAGGGGCTTCCCTGTTTTCGGTCTGGAATTATAAACACCTGCCGCTGATTGACTTCCGGCCTTATGATGTGGGTACTGTGATTGCCAGTGAAATGAAGGTCCCGGAAGGGGCGCCAGTGGATGAGTATGAGACCACACTTATTTACCGTGACAGGGAAACGGGGAGGAGTACCGAATTTACCATTGGAGATTATCCCAAAGATACCACCCGGTGGGAATTTGTCAGCAGTGATTCCCGGTTGGTGAAAAAGGGGTTTGACCCCCCCATCCATGATTTTGCACTGATGGATCAGGATGGGACCAACCTGGTAGACCAGATCCTTTCCGATCCCGGTTACAGCCTTTTGATGATTAGTGATGACCTGGAAAAGGCAGATAAGAATGCACTCATACGGGCCAGGGACTGGCAGGGAGTGGAGTTCCTGGCTGATGATTTCTCATTCTATGCGGTAACTTCCTCCCCGACCGAAGTTGTGGATGCCCTTGTCTCCACCCTGGATCCTGGTTACAATTTCTTTACAGCTGACGAAATCATGCTGAAGACCATTGTTCGCTCCAATCCGGGATTCATGCTTATATCCAATGGAACCATCATCGGTAAATGGGCTTCCAGGGATTTCCCGTCTGTGGGAGAGCTGAATCCTGAAGCACTGGAACTTATTGGAAATGCCGCAGTGCCCATGGATGAAGATGCGCAGTTGTTGATAGAGTCCGGTATTTATGAAGATTTCTCTTTCAGTGTACTGGACTTTGATACCTTTCTGCCGGCTCTTGTGTATAATGCCGGGAAATCAGGGATTGAAAGAGGGGTAATTATCTCCTTTATCCTTGGAATTTTCGTTGTCATCCTGCTCTCAAACTGGATCGTACCCATCAAAACATAATTATTACTAAATTTATTACAACAAACAAGAAGAATCGACATGAGAAAGAATATTGTAGCCGGAAACTGGAAAATGAACACCTTGTTGAAAGACGGAATGGAACTTGCCGGGGCTGTTGAGAAACTGGCCCGGGAAAAGAGGGGTGACGCCATTGTGATCATAGCACCTCCTTATACCCACCTGAGCAAGGTCAGAGAGCTTATCAGCAGTGTGAAACTGAGCGCCCAGGATTGTGCATCTGAGGAGTCCGGAGCCTATACCGGTGATGTGTCCCCGGCGATGCTGGTTTCTGCAGGCGTGGAGTATGTGATCCTTGGACATTCTGAAAGAAGGTCCTGTCACCATGAGGATAATGAGCTATTGAACAAGAAGCTGAAACTTGCACTATCTGAGAGCCTCAAGCCCATTTACTGCTGTGGAGAGGTCCTTGAAGAGAGGGAATCCGGCAAGTTGTATGATGTGATCAGGGAACAGCTTGTGGTAGGTTTGAAAGGGCTCACAATGGAGCAAATCAGCAAAGTTGTTATCGCATATGAACCGGTCTGGGCTATAGGTACCGGCGTGGTTGCCACCCCCGAACAGGCACAGGAGATGCATCATTATATCAGGGAAATAGTCGCAGAAATTTTTGATGCCCGGATTGCAGAAGATATGACCATTCTCTACGGAGGCAGCTGTAAACCCTCCAATGCAAAAGAACTTTTTGCAAATCCGGATGTTGATGGAGGCCTCATCGGTGGTGCAGCGCTGAAGGCAGAGGACTTCCTGGCCATTGTCGACTCTTTTTAAAAACCACTGAAAAGCCAGGATGGCATACCTTGAGTTCGAATTCCCGATCAAGTCATGGAGCAGCAATGAACGAGAGATCCTGCTGGCCCGGTTGTCACTGATCGGATTTGAAGGTTTTATGGAGGACAGGAACCTGACCCAGGCCTATATCAGGGAAGAGGAGTTTTCTACAGAATCATTCAATCAGTTGATCGATGAAATGTCAGCCCAGGGACTTCAGGTTCAGTACAGGTTTCATAAAACCGCCGACCAGAACTGGAACGAGGAGTGGGAAAAGAAATTCACTCCTGTGGTGATCAAAGAAAAGGTGCTCATCAGGGCACCTTTTCATGATTCTGACAAGGACCTTCCCTGTACCCTGGTCATCGAGCCCAAGATGTCTTTTGGAACAGGCCATCACTATACCACCAGGTTAATGATCGAAGCATTGCTGGAGCAAAACCTGGAAGGAAAAAAAGTGCTGGATATGGGCTGTGGAACCGGTGTGCTTGGTATTTTTGCCTGTTTCAGGGGTGCTGAACGGGTGCTGGCTGTGGATCATGACCAATGGGCTTATGAGAATGCACTGGAGAACGTGGAACGGAATGGTGCCTCGGCCATGGAAGTCAGGCTGGGTGATGTAAATGTGCTGGACCGGGAACTTTTTGAAATTATACTGGCCAATATCACCCGGAATACCCTGGTTCGGGATATCCCTGAATATGTAGCCCATTTGGAACCGGATGGTCTTCTGCTGGTCAGTGGTATTCTTGCAGAAGATGTACAATTTGTTCTGAATGCAGCTTACCATTCCGGACTGAATCATACATATACAATGGAGGAGTCAAACTGGCTGGCCCTTTCTTTTGTTAAACCACAGGCCTAATACTGTTCTCTCATGAAAAGAGTCCTTGTCATTCTTGGTTCCATTCTCCTGTCAACCCAGCTGCATTCGCAGATCATCAGGGAGTTCAAAGCCGATACGGCAACGTTCATCACGGAACTGATCTCTTTTACAGGAACAGCCCTTCAATCCGATGAAGAACCAGATTTTCAGAGATTCATTCATCTGTTTGATTCACTTCCCTATGACAGGCAGATGGAGATCATTGAGGTATCCAACCTGATGCTTGATATCAAATGCCGGCCAAGGCCGCAGTTCATTCAGTACCAGCGCGTGATGATGGAGTTTTTTTATGAAGACAAAGCCATGCATGGGTATGAGGAGTGGCTGGAAGGGTACAAGCTCTTTCTTACGAGCGATAAAACTATGTTAAGGGAAATAAGCCAGTGGCTTACGCTCTCCTTGTCATTGCTGGAGGACAATATTTTCTATGCATCCAGCGTCATCACCTGGAAGGTCTCCACCCCCTCTTTTACATTTCAAACCGATGAGACAATGACAGTGCATTTTGAGGATGTAAACGTTGCCTGTTACTCGGGAAGAGAGTTTATCCAGATTATGAATGCCACCGGTATAATCGATCCCATATCCCTGGAGTGGATTGGGACCAAAGGCACGGTGACCTGGGATAGAGTGGGTATGCCCGATACGGAAATGTATGCCCGTCTCGGATCCTACCGCATCGATTTGAAAATGCCAAGTTTTTCTGCAGATTCTGCAGTGCTTTATTATCCGGCTCTTTTCCAGGAGGAAGTACTGGGGAGACTCGAAGACAAGGTTACTGTGATTAAAGATATGCAGAGCACAAAATACCCCCAGTTCAGTTCTTATAAGAACTCCTACCGGATAGAGGATCTTTTACCGGGAATTAATTACAAGGGTGGATTATCCATCGAAGGAGCCAGTCTGGTGGGATCAGGTACGTTCAAGGAGCCTGCGGTGCTTCAGATATACAGTAATGATACGCTTAGGATCCGGGCAGAATCTCAGCGGATAAATATGAACGGAAGGTTTATCAGGTCCCCGCAGACCTCCGTATCCATCTACTTTGGGCAAGATTCAGTTTTCCATCCTGATCTTGTATTTGCCTACGATGCGGCCCGGGAGCAGCTCAGGCTGAATAAGTCCGAGAATTTCACCTCCCAGGGTCCCTACTCCAATTCCTACCACAATATGGATATGAATTTTGATGAACTTTACTGGACCAGAGGGGAGCCGGTCATGAAATTCCAGGCGCTCCAGGGATCTTCCATCGGGCGGGCAACTTTTGAATCCAGTGCTTTTTTTAATTACGATTTTTACATTGCAATCCAGGGGATGGATTATGTTCATCCGCTGGCCCAGCTTGCATCCTTCGCCCGGTTGGTAAACGGGAGGGACTTTAATTCAGGCTCCTTTGCAGACTACACAGGTTACCCGGAGTACCAGATCAATCATCAGCTCATGGCACTTGCAAAGTTGGGATTTGTCTATTTTGATGACCAGAGAAGCACGGTTACCATCAGGCAAAAGCTGTTTGATTACATCGAATCATCCATGAGGAACCGTGATTACGATGTGATCCGTTTCAATTCAAGAACAGAAGGCATATCCAATGCTGACCTGAACCTCCAGACCCGGGACCTGACCATCCGGGGAATCCCGGTTATCTTCCTGAGTGATTCTCAAAACGTTCGATTGGTTCCCAAAGGGAACAGCATTACCATGAAGCGAAACAGGAGCTTCCAGTTCGATGGAGTGGTGGATGCAGGATTGTTCAGGTTTAAGGGGAGTAACTTCTTTTTCCAGTATGACAGCTTTAAAATAACCCTTCAGAAAATTGATTCTCTACAGCTATCCATCTACACAGGAGAGGTCAATCAGTATGGAGATCCGATTCTGACCCGGATCGATAATGCCATTGAGAATATGACCGGTGAGTTGTATATCGATGCTCCCGATAACAAATCGGGACTGGAGCGTTACCCGCAATATCCCACATTCACCAGCCGGGAGAATTCATTCATCTTTTTTGACAGCCCGGAGATTCAAAAGGGAGTGTATGACCGGAGTGTATTCTTTTTTGAATTAAATCCCTTTACCATCGACAGCCTTGATAATTTCAGGCCGGAGGCCATTGCTCCTGACGGTACTTTTACTTCGGCAGGAATTCTTCCGCCGCTCCAGATGCAGATGACCCTGCGTGAGGACAACTCACTGGGGTTCTATATGCAAACAAGCGAGAAAGGTATTGACCTATACGGGGGTGCTGGAAAATTCTATAATGACATTGAGATGAGCAGCAGGGGATTACATGGTTATGGTTCCTTTGACTACCTTACATCCACAACCTGGTCGGATGATTTCCTGATGCACCCCGATTCCATGATGGCCCGGTCAAGACGTTACCTGATCAGGGAGAGACTGGAAGCCAGGGAGTTTCCCTACGTGGAGAACCATGTAGCCGATATCAAACTAATCCCCGATCAGCAGGTCATGCTAGTATCACGGGTGGATGAGACTTTCCGGATATTCACAGATTCAATATTTCACGGGGGTAACCTGGCTTTAAGACCTTCCGGACTTTCAGGGGATGGGGCCATGGCCCTCAAAGAGGCACGGCTGGCATCGGATAATTTCCGTTACGATGCACGCTCAATTTATGCCGACTCGGCTGGTGTACAGCTGCGGGGTGAAGGCTTGCAGGAGTTCTCCTTCCTTACGGATGATGTGAACCTCTTTGTGGATCTGAACGCCAGAAAGGGAGCATTTACGGCGAACGGTGACCAGACCAGGATAGAGCTGCCCTTTAACCTTTATGAAACCAGGCTTGATAAGATGACCTGGTCTATGGATGAAGGCAAGGTAGAATTGTCCCAGGATAAACTGTTGCCAGGGAACATGGTAGATATTGGAATTGATTCCCTGAAAACAAACGGGCCCACATATACCTCCCTGCACCCCAGACAGGACGGACTGCATTTTGTTGCACCTGCAGCCACCTATGAATACAGGACGCGCCGTTTGCATGCTCACAGGGTGCCGTTTATCGAGGTGGCGGATGCATACATTTTCCCCAATACGGGTGAGGTGTCCATCGGATATCAGGCCACAATGGATCTACTCGAAAATGCACAAATTCTGGCAAACCACTACAACAGGCAGCACAAAATGTATCAAGCTTCCATCGCCATAACCGGGGCAAAGGACTACAAAGGTTCAGGTTATTACGACTACAGGGATGCATTCGGGAACAGCCATAAAATCTATTTTGACCGGATTTGGGTGGATACAACCCTTGTGAGCCGTTCCTCTGGGCAGGTTGATGCTGAGAATACATTCATGCTTGGTCCGTACTTTGATTTCATGGGAGAGGTCCTGATGTCAGCTTCCAGTCCCTTTCTGACTTTTGACGGAGGAACCCGGATCGTTCATGATTGCAATATCAGCAGAGGCTGGTTAAGGTTTACATCTGAAATCGATCCCTCGGATATCCGGATTCCTGTAGGAGAACAGATGCAAAATGTGGACCTGAATAAGATGATTGCCGGTTCGATGATCACGCGGGATTCAACCCATATCTATTCTGCATTCCTGAGTTCGCGTAAAGATTACTTTGATGCGAACATTACAAGCGCTTCAGGATTTCTTGTCTATGATCCTGAAAGAGAGAGTTATATGATTGCCAGTGAAGCGAAACTGGCCGATTCTACCCTGCCAGGTCATTACCTGAGACTGGAAACAGCCAACTGCAGGCTTTATGGAGAAGGGCCCATCGACCTGACCCTGGATTATGGTCAGGTGAAGATCAAATCCGCCGGAAATGCAGTGCACAGGGTCAGTGAGGATGAGTTCTCGGCCAATCTCATTCTGGGTCTTGACTTTTACTTTTCTCCCGAGGCACTTCGGGTCATGGGCAGTGAAATTGACAGTTTGCCTGACCTGGAGCCGGTTGACATGATCCGTTATAATTATCAACTGGCCATGAGAGATCTGTTGGGAGAAACACAGGCGCGCAGCCTGGAGAGGCAGCTGGCCCTGAACGGTGCCTATGATGAGATTCCCCCTGCCTGGAAAAACACCATTTTTTTCAATGAGTTAACGCTGAAATGGAATCAGGAGACCAGATCTTTCCGCCACAATGGCAAGGTGGGGATCGGTAACATTGGTGATATCCAGATCAATAAAAAGGTGGATGCCTACATAGAACTGGTGGAAAAAGGGTCGGGTGATATCTTTGATATCTACCTGAAGGTAGACCGCAATACCTGGTATTACATGGCCTATTCTCCGGGGGGATTGCAGGTACTATCGTCCAACAGGGATTTCAATGCAATTGTCTTTGACCTGAAACCGGCTGACAGGCGGGTAAAAGCACAACTTGGCCAGGCTCAGTATGTATATAGCCTGGCTGCCCAGCGCAGGATGGAGCTTTTCCTAGACCGCTTCCTTGAGTTTGAGGATGGTGGATCTCAGTAAACCCTTGCACCGGAGGAACGGGGGCCAAGTTCTATAACATCTGCATGATCGACCCTTCCCTCCACGATCCCGAAGCGGATGATGGTACGGACCTGATGCAACCCGTTTCGCCCTGCTGAGCCGGGATTCATATGCAGGAATCCACCCTTCTTGTCAGGGATCACTTTCAGGATATGGGAGTGCCCGGAAATGAATAGGCCGGGTGGATTTTCATAGATGTCTGGTTTTACCCTGGAGTCATAGTTACCCGGATAACCACCGATATGTGTCATCCAGATGTCCAGTCCGTCCCTGGTGAGTCGCTGGTGAGCCGGAACCCTTGACCTGATGGAGGTTCCGTCAATATTGCCATACACGGCGATGACCGGGGCGATCAGGTTCAGATGTAGGATCACTTCATAATCCCCGATATCCCCGGCATGCCAGATCTCATCGCACTGGCCGAAGTGTTCGGCAATGCGGGGATCATAAAACCCATGGGTATCAGAGAGCAAACCGATTCTGAACATTTCCTGAAAAATTACCCTGTTAATTTACTATTTTTAAGTTCAAATCCGGGCCATGCATTTATTCTATGCCCCATACGTCAATGGAAATATCCATGTTCTAGATGAGCAGGAATCGAAACATGCTGCAAGGGTGCTCAGGCTGGTAAAAGGGGACATTGTCATTCTGGTGGATGGGGCAGGAGGATGGTACAAAACTGAGATCAGGGAGGACCATCCCAAAAAATGTGTCCTTGAGATTCTGTCACATACCCCCGGGTACAATCCGCTTCCCTACCATCTGCACATTGCCATTTCACCCACCAAGAACATGGACCGCTTCGAATGGTTCCTGGAAAAAGCAACCGAGATTGGGATTTCAGAGATCACTCCCCTGATGTGCCATCGGACGGAGCGAAAACATGTGAACCGGGAGCGGCTGGAAAGGATCCTTGTCTCTGCAATGAAACAATCTCTGAAAGCATATAAACCTTTGCTTTCAGAACAGATTCAGGTGACTGATTTCCTGAAAAAGAAGAATTCCGGAACAAGAGGAATTGCCCACTGCCTGCCCACCGACCGTATATCACTGGCAAAGATGGAATTGTCCGGACCCTATACTTTTATGGTGGGGCCTGAAGGAGATTTCACCGACGAGGAGATTCAGTTGGCCATCGGTACAGGGTACAAACCGGTGTATCTGGGTGATTCCCGCCTGCGCACCGAAACTGCAGGAGTGCACCTCTGTTCTGCAATCCAGATACTTGAGGGAAATTAGATGTTACGCAGCAATCGCTGCACCAGTTCGTCTCCCGGATCGAACAACAAAGGTTCCAGTAATCTGGATAAAAATTCGGTTTCTATGTCTTGATCTGGAAGTTCCCGGATGTGGTCAGATAAATTCTTTTTATCGAAACCATCTACCCGGTGAAAAAGGGTAGAGATTTTTACCATAGGCAATTTTAATTAGGTTTTCTCACCCTTAAAACGGCCTTTTTGATCGAATATTGTGAACAAATGTGAAAGTTTCCTAATAAACTGTAAGGGACAGATCCTTTTCTTTGATCAGTTTACGAAGATTGATCAGGGCATACCGCATCCTCCCCAGGGCAGTATTGATACTTACACCGGTCTGATCTGCAATCTCTTTGAAGCTCAACTCACCGTAGTGTCTGAGCAGCACAACCTCACGCTGGTCGTCCGGAAGCTCGTTGATCAGAGAGCGCAATTCTGCCCTGATCTGGCTGTGCACAATCATCTCTTCGATATTTTTTTCGGAAAATTTCCTGCTGTTGAAAAGATCCACATCCGAATCGTCATTGGATATGGAATTCATTTGCTTCTCTTTCCTGAAGTGATCAATAATCAGGTTGTGGGCAATACGGATCACCCACGACAGGAATCTGCCGTTATCCTTGTATTTTCCTCCCCTGAGGGACTGGATCACCTTAATAAAGGTTTCCTGAAAGAGATCCTCAGCAAGTTGCTGATTCTTAATAGTCAGCAATATATAAGTATATACCTTGCTGCGGTGCCGGCTAACTAACGTTTCAATGGCTGACTGATCACCTTTGATATATGCTTGAACCAAATCCTGGTCGTTCAATTCGCTTTTTTTCAAAACTTTCGTTCCTGTTGGTTAAGCGTAGAGGTGTTTTATAGGCAGGTCGTTTTTTGAGATTTATCTAAGGCTGCAAGTAAACAAAAATAATTGTTATTACAAAATATAGTATTTTTATCGCAAAATTTATGCCAGCTATTAAGGACCAGGAAATACATATCAAAGGGGCCCGGGTTCACAACCTGAAGAATGTGGAAATCAAGATTCCGCGCGATCAGATGGTGGTCATTACAGGACTCTCGGGATCAGGAAAATCTTCGCTTGCTTTCGATACCCTCTATGCAGAGGGACAGAGGCGTTATGTGGAGAGTCTTTCTGCCTACGCCAGGCAGTTCCTTGGCCGGATCGATAAGCCTGATGTGGACTTCATACATGGCATACCCCCGGCAGTGGCCCTGGAACAGCGTGTCAATACCAGGAATCCCCGGTCGACCGTGGGAACCTCCACCGAGATCTATGACTACATCAAGCTGTTGTTCGCCAGGGTTGGACGAACCTATTCGCCTGTTTCGGGGAAAGAGGTGAAAAGACATGCGGTATCTGATGTGGTGGATTATATTGTGGCACAGGAACCCGGAAAAAGGCTGGTGATTCTCTCCACCGTATGTCTGCAGTCGGACCGGGAGCCAGATTATCAGCTTGACATTTATGCGGGGCAGGGCATGACACGCGCCATGGTCAATAACGAGATTGTTTTACTGGATGCCCTGAAGGGAGAAAAATCTTTGGTGAACAATCCGGTTCTGAACCTGGTGGTGGACCGGATCGTGGTGAATGCGGATGAGGATTCAATTTCCAGGTTTGGCGATTCAGTGCAGACCGCTTTGCAGATCGGTCATGGACACTGCATGGTCTGGGATCCTGAAAGCGGTGGGATGGAAGAGTTTTCCACCCGGTTTGAAGCCGACGGGATTGAATTTGATGAGCCTTCTGAGCATCTGTTCAGTTTTAACAATCCACTGGGAGCCTGCCCGGTTTGTGAGGGATACGGTAAAGTTATGGGAATCGATGAAGACCTTGTTATCCCCGACAAGCGTCTCTCCATCTACGATGATGCAGTTGTCTGCTGGAAGGGAGAGAAGATGCGAAAGTGGAAGGACCGTCTGGTCATGAATGCAGACAAGTTCGGCTTCCCGATTCATGAACCCTATTTCAGACTTACCGATGAACAACGCATCCTTCTGTGGACGGGAAACCGTCATTTCAAGGGATTGAACAAGTTTTTTGATCACCTTGAAGCAAAGAAATACAAAATCCAGTACAGGGTCATGCTGTCCAGGTACAGGGGAAAAACCATCTGCCCCGAATGCCTCGGGAGCCGGTTAAGGAAAGAGGCAGGGTACATCCGCGTGGGAGGCAGGATCATCGGTGAATTGGTTCAGCTGCCCATTGTTGAACTGGAGCATTTCTTCAGGAACCTGAAGCAGAGTATAAAAGAGAAGGAGGTTTCGGGCCGCCTGTTGAAAGAGATCAATACCAGGATCAGGTTCATGACCAATGTGGGATTGGGTTACCTGACACTGAACCGCTTGTCCTCCACCCTTTCAGGGGGGGAAAGCCAGCGCATCAACCTGGCCACTTCTCTGGGAAGCAGTCTGGTGGGTTCGCTTTACATACTTGATGAACCCAGCATCGGCCTGCACTCCAGGGATACGGACCGGCTGATAACAGTACTCAGGGAGCTCCAGCAGCTTGGGAATACAGTACTTATCGTTGAGCATGATGAGGAGATCATCCGGTCTGCTGATCATGTGATTGACATGGGACCCATGGCTGGCCGTCATGGTGGTGAAGTGGTTTTCCAGGGCGACCACCAGGCCTTGCTGAAGGATGAGGTGAGCCTGACAGCCAGGTACATGAACGGACTGGAAAAAATACCGGTACCAGGTAGCCGCCGCAAATGGAGCAACTACCTGAAGGTGACAGGGGCCAGGGAAAACAACCTGAAGGGGATCGATGTGAAGTTTCCTCTGAATGTATTTACGGTGGTGACCGGTGTCAGCGGATCCGGGAAGTCCAGCCTGATCAGTTCCGTGCTCTATCCGGCCCTCAATAAGAAACTCAGTGGTGCAGGAGAGAAGCCCGGCAAGCACGATCAACTGGAGGGAGATCTTCACCTGGTAGAGCGGGTTGAGTTTGTGGATCAGAATCCCATCGGTAAATCGTCCCGTTCAAACCCGGTTACCTACCTGAAGGCGTTCGATGAAATCCGAAAGCTGTTTGCAACACAGCAGGCTTCAATGATCCATGGCTACAATGCATCTCATTTCTCCTTTAACATAGATGGTGGCAGATGTGATGAATGCCAGGGTGAGGGGGAGATCAAAGTGGAGATGCAGTTCATGGCCGATGTGAGGCTGATCTGTGAAAGCTGCCAGGGAAAGCGTTACAAGGATGAGATCCTGCAGGTGGAATACCGGAACAGGAACATCTTTGATGTACTGGAGATGACTGTCGATGAAGCACTGGAATTTTTTGGCGGTGCTGCCGGCTCCACAGAAAAACGGATTGTGAAGAAGCTGAGGCCATTGCAGCAGGTGGGTCTGGGGTATGTAAAACTTGGTCAGTCATCCAGCACACTGAGCGGTGGTGAGAGCCAGCGCATCAAGCTTGCCTATTTCCTGAGCAGGGAGTCTGACCAGGAAAGGGTACTGTTCATCTTCGATGAGCCTACCACAGGACTGCACATGCACGACATCTCACTTTTGTTGAGGTCTTTTGAGGCCCTGCTGGAGAAAGGCCATACCGTGCTGGTGATTGAGCACAACCTGGAGGTGATCAAATTCGCTGACTGGATCATTGACCTGGGCCCGGAGGGGGGTGACCAGGGTGGCCGGGTTGTATATGAAGGAACACCGGAAGAAATGCCGGCAGAAGGCTCCCATACGGGCTGCTATCTTCACGCAAAACTGAATAGGTAGTACTCAGTACTCAGTACTCAGTGCTCAGTGCTCAGTGCTCAGTGCTCAGTGCTCAGTGCGTTGATTGTCAAAACGATCTGTTCTCTTTAGAAGAAGTAATAAATCGCCATCAGCGCCCTCAGGTTGTTGGCTGATGTGGTTTGGCCGGGGATGTAAAACAGGTCATAGTTGTTCCCGTACGCAGCAGAGGTGTATTCCATTTCCAGGGCAAGCCTCACCTTGCCGGCATTGTATATAACCCTTGGGGAGATCCGGAACAGTGAACGGATATTGGTTGCAAGTCCGTATACAGGAAGCAATACACTGGCTCTCTCCTCCTTGGATCCGTTATTCATGGTAAGACCTCCGAAGACACCCACCTGGGGATTGCCGTTGGTATGCACTTCTCCCCAGAAGGTCATGCTCTTCAGGGGCGAATAGGCGGCCAGGCCGGTCACGGGGTCCAACACTTCGGTGACGGCAAAGCCGCTGATGGCAAGCAGGTCTGATATATTTTCCCCGTAACGGACCTGGAGTTTGGCAGTGACCGGTTTGGTGGTCAGTTTGGCGAAGGCCATGGCTGTCAGTCCGCCCACCTTCTCGTTTACTTTATAGGTTTCTCCTGCGGCGTTTGTTGAGGAGAGCCTTGGAACCAGTGTTTTGTAAGCCAACCCCAGGCCTGCCATCAGTCCAGTGCCCGATTCATTGCTGAATCCATACTGGGCCTGAAGGTGCATATCGGGGATGGCTGAATTCCTTAAGTATTGTGAACCGGCGCCAACCGGGCCATAGCTGGAATAATCCCTTTGGGAAAGTGCCGCAGCGGTGATTTTCAGTCCGCCTGCATTGAATGATACCCGGATCTGCGGATTCCTGGCAAAGGACTGCAGCGGTGTACCTGTATTGAATGAAACGGTTCCAGGGAAACAATCGGTCACAAACAGGGGATTCCAGAACTGTCCTGCCAAAACCTCCATATGTGTCCAGGTCAGCTTCACAAATGCGTGCCTGAGCCTGAACAGATTGATGTTGTCATTGTTCTGAGCGAAAAAGTCTCCCTCAATAAGTCCTGATGTTTTTGCCCCCAAAGCGTCCGGGCCGGTGATGGCCAGGCTCAGCCTGGACTGCAGAGCCAGCATGTTGAAATTGGCACCGGCATTGATATCTTCCCCGTTTTCATCCTGGTCCACAGCTGCAGGCCATAGCAGGAAATGCCCTTCACGGGCAGCAACGGTCTGTCTTGAGTCATAAAAGAAATCATTCTTAACAAATCCCGAGATTTTCACCCCGAATTTCTTTTCCTCCTCTTCCTGGGCCCAAAGTCCCTGGACAATCAGGATCAGCAGCAATGCAATGGTTATTCGTTTCATTTGTGTTTGGGTTTTAGTGTGATACTCCTCTTTCCGGGGGAAAGATTTTCTGCAGGATATTCCTCTTTTTAAGGGGTTTGTTCAGTATCCTGTTCAGGTTATTTTCTGCCTCCAGGTTCCTGTCCCAGAGTGCAATGGCCTTTTCATACTGGCCTACTGCCTCCCTGTGGTTTCCCTGGAGCCTGTAAATCACACCCAGGTTGGTATGGCAAACCGATAACCTCCGGTCATTCTCCCGGAGTGCAGATTGAATTTCCCCGACACGGTTCGAAATGATCCTTTCCACCATGGAAGGGTCGCCGGGATTCAAACCATCCACAAACCCCGGTTCCAGAATCTTTCTGATTTCTTCCCCGGAAAATCCTTTATATCTCAAAGGCCATGTTTCATAGATTTGAATGGCGTTTAAAGCATGATTCATGGCCATATTTACTACGGAATCGGGCGGCAGTTCATGAAAAGGATTTCTCCCCCGGGGAATGCTGTCCCCATATAATGCCAGGGTGAGCAAGGCTGCAGCCCTGTTGTTCTCAACAACTCCCACTTCAAAGGATCGGCTGTAGTGGGCCGTTTTCCGGTAAATATCCTCTATGCTGTCCAGGAGCAGAAAGATCCCGGGAAAGTCACCTGCCCTGGCGAACTGATCATAATGGGAATATAGCTCCCGTGCGTGCAACACCCTTGGATCCACGGACCTGTTTATATTTCCGTAATAAGATCTTGCAACAAGAATCCCGGTGATCACAATGGTGACCATCACCAGGATCAGGGTCCTTATGGAATGTGCACGGGAACCTGCCATCAACTATGAACCTGTTCAACCAGAAATTTTCTGATTTCAAGGGGAGTCTCCTTGGTAAACCTGGACACAACGATATGAACAATGATAGCCAGGGGTGCCCCAATCCATGCGAAATACCATGCTTCCAGCCAATAGCTGATGAAATGATGGGCAGGGAGTGTGACACCTGATTTTCCGGCAATGAAATAGGTAATGGCAATGACGGAAACCAGCCCGCCCGTGATCAGACCTGCAGTGGCCCCTGCACGGTTGGAACCACTCCACCAGATCCCAAGCAGGAAAAGCGGGAATATGGTACATCCGGCCAATGAGAATGCCACTGCAACGAGCTGACCTATGAGAGCGAAGTTCTTCAATGCAATGAGTGTCACAATGATGGCCATCAGGATGGTAGCGAGCCTGGCGTACAGTAGCTGGCTTTTGGGGCTTGCATCCGGTTTGATAACCTTCACATACAGGTCATGAGCAAATGCGGATGAGCCTGCGACCAGGAGTCCGGAAACAGTTGAAAATGCCGCAGAAACACCACCGGCCGCCAGGAATCCGACAATCAGCGGGTGGATATTCCCCAACTGGGCGGTGTACACCACAATGGCATCCTTGGCCAGGGTTCCTACTTCCGGATGCGATGAAAGGATTTTTCCAAAGGCCGCATAGGCCGGTGCACTCCAGTAGAGGATGCAAATGAAAAAAAGGCCCCAGACCACAGACCATCTGGCATCTCTTGCCTTGGGGACCACATAGAACCTCTGTATCACATGGGGCAGCCCTGCGGTACCGATCATCAGGGAGAAGGCAATGGCCATCCACTGGAAAAAGGTCTGTCCGGTGGGCGGGTCCCATGGCATGGCAAACTCAGGTACGGGGACCACGGCAAAGTCATGCCCCAGGGAATTAAAAAGTTGTGCGCTTTCCTTCACAGGAAGTCCGCTGATGGCATCAGAGACTACCGAGCCGTAACCGATCTGAGGCAGCAGCCAGAAATAGTCAAATTTTGCGGTCAGTATAAACAGGGGAAGGAGAAAGGAGATGATGATGATCACGTACTGAATCTGCATGTTCTTGGTTACCCCGAGCATACCTGAGATCAACGTATAGCTGAGGACCACTGCACCGCCAACGATCACCGCCAGGCCATAATCAATGCCCAGGATCCATTTGAACATGAGACCAATTCCCCCGAACTGGCCTACACAGTATGATATGGAAATCAGGATCGCAATAATGGCACCCGCGGCACGGAGTCCCTTGGAGTAATAGCGGTCACCAATAAAATCCGCTGCAGTGTACTTTCCGTATTTCCGTATCTGGCCGGCCATCAGTATAAGCAGAAGCACATAGCCACCGGTCCAGCCGACCACATAGGCCAGCCCGTGATATCCCGAACCATACATCAGGGCTGCCATTCCAAGAAAGGATGCAGCGCTCATCCAGTTGGATGCGATGGCCATTCCCGATCCCACTTTGGAGATACCCCTTCCGGCAGCATAAAAATCGGTGGTGTCCTTTGCCCTGAATATAATTCCGACCAACACGAAAAGGATCAGAATGGTGATCAGGATAATGGCTGGCCCGACTTTGAATCCGCCTTCCAGTTGGGTGGCGGCTGTAGCGGCGTGAAGCAAGGAGGAAGAAGCGAGCAAAAGGACAGGTATGATAATTTTTTTCATGGTCTTGGTCTTTTGGGTGATGATGGAAAGGATTGATTAATCTTCTATGCCGTATTTCTTGTTGAACATGTCGGTTCGGACACAATACAACCAGCAGATTCCCACAAACAGGATGAGCAGGAATACGGCTGTATAGAAATAATGAAAAGGAAAGCCCAGTAATTTGGTATCTGTGAGCACGGACTGGTTGTGGACCAGATACAAATCCATGGATTCCATAAACAATTTCCTGTTTTCATCATCAAAAGATCCCATGAGTGAGGTTTTTACCTCCAGGGGAGCGATCTTCACCCTCACATCATTGGATGGCAGGTGATAGAGATCTCCCAGAAGGGGCATGAGCTTGTTCTTCTTGCTCAAATAGGTTTCATCTGTAACCAGTGTGGTGGATTCCGCAGTGGCCTCAAAATCTGTCAGCATAGTTTTCAGCTCAATCTTCTGGGTGCTGTCGGCCAGTTCCCAGGCAAACCAGCTAACAGCATTGTCAAGGGCCTCTCGATGTGCTGGTTGGATGGCTACTTTGCCCAGGACGGACAACGCAGCCTGTGCCGATTTTTGCAAATCCAGGGCTTCGGGAAATCCTGCCTGGATATTTTTCCAGCTCTGTTCGTACAGCGAATACACGGGCTCAGGTGTTGGTTTTCCCATGATTTTTAAAAGGATCTGAAAACCAAATATGGCTACTGCCCAAATGAGAACAAACTGGACAACCATGTTCCTGTTATGTCTGGCACTTTCGGTAGAGGGTTTAAAAAAACTGAAGTGATACTGATTTTGATTCTGATCGGGGTCCATTTGGGTGCTTGGTTTTAAGTTAGTATGGTTAAATATAGAAATAAAAAGGTTGTCCGCAAGTGCCGGACAACCTTCTGATGTATAATTATACACGTTCTCTAAAAGGCCCTTATCTAATCATCTTTTGAACCAAACATAATGGCTACACATCCCTCTTCCGGCTCAGTTACATTGGTATCCCGGGCAATGACTTTTACCATGATCTTCAATTGCTGGCTGGATTCAAGCCTGAAATCCCATTTCCATTCGTAGTCCTTCTGACTGTTGTCATAAAGGACTTTTCCGTTTCTTGTGTCGATGACCTTGAATTCGATGGTGGACAAGTTGGGTGCACCACAAACCCCGATCCTGTAATCCCTGTTGGAATAGAAGGTTTTATAAAGTTCTGCTTCTTCTCCTTCTATAAGCAAGGCAGCATGATAATTACCGTCATGCTGGTAAGGGTCCAGTCCAGCTTTGCAGGTATTCTTGGCGAACTGTTTGCACTGTGCATTCATCGCTGCAGGTAAAACGAACAAACAAGCTGTTATGGAAATGAAGAGAATGCCTTTCTTAGCCATGGTGCATGAATTAAGAGTTCAGGATTTAGAAATCGGTGGATGCAATCATTACAGACACACAACCCTCTTCAGGTGTTGTGGTGTTCTCATTGGTGACCGGAACGGATACGACGATCCTCAACTGCCGGCTTGATTCTAGTTTCACATCCCATTTCCACTCAAAATCGTGTTCACTGTTATCATAAAGCACTTTGTAATTGTCTCTGACATCCTGAATTTTGAAATGAATGGCTGAAAGATTGCTGGAACCGCATACCCCAATCCTGTAATTCACATCGGCATGGAGAACACGGTACATATCTGCTTCCTCACCCTCCACCAAAAGGGCAGCGGCATCATAATTACCATCGTGCTGATAAGGTTCAAGCCCGGGTTTACAGGTATTCTTGGCGAATTGTTTGCATTGTGCATTCAAAGCAACAGGCAGGGAAAGCAAACCCACAAACAGGTATAATAATAGAATGCCCTTTTTTGTCATGGTGAAATGGATTTAAGAAATATAGGTACTACGGATCTGTGCAACTTTCGTTTTCAGTTCAATGAATACATCCCTGCTAATCCTTATGGATGATTCTGATTTCAGTGTAGTCACATTGGTATCCGGATCTTCAACAGCGGTAACCTCTCCCTGTTCGATGGTAATCTTATTAAAAATTACTTTCAGGGCTTTCACATCCTCAAGTACTGCCATGGCATCCGTATCTTCGGAAGACTGCATCAGAAGGTTGACCATAATGTCAAGGGAAAGTTTCTGATCCACAATGCGCTCGACCAGTTTATTTCCTTTTAAGTCATGTTCATCAACCAGGCTGGTGGCAATGAAGAGACCTTCCATCCAGCCTCCGACAAGGATCACCGAGGCGGTCGCTTCCAGGCCGTTCTCCTTGAGAAAGGAGCTTGAATTCATCAGTGTTTCCGAGATGACGTCGATGACTGCATCCCGGTTGTTGATGTTCTCTTCCAGGAATTCAATGGTCTCCTCACTGATTGCATCCAGTATATTCAGGCCGTCTGCCATCTCTTTGGCTGCTGCGATATAGTCCAGTGTGGCCTGGGTCTGGTCAAACAGACTTGCATAACTCAGGTCAGTGGAGTAAACCCCGAGGTTCAAGGCTTTGCTTTTTGAGGTAATGTACTTGGAGGTATTTCCAGTGGGATTCAGTAGCTCTTCATTGTATTCGGCACCCGCATTTTTGATCAGCATTGCTGTTTCTAGGGGAGAGGGAAGCGAATAGAAAATCCGTTTTGCGGTATTCAGTTGCTCCTGGGTCTCCGCATCCAGGGTGCCGGAGGCTTTAAATTCCCCCGATCCTTCAACTCCTGCCTTTGGTCCACGGTTGCAGCCGGCCAATAAAAGGCTGAGTGAAACGAAAAGAAGAAGGAAGAATTTACCGGATAAAATCAAGTTTCGGTTCATAGGTAAACTATTTTATGCACTGGTTAATTGGGTCAAAGTAAAAATAATACTTTTTTTTTATTTAAAAAGTGTAAATCTTTCGGTCATCAAGGGTTCAAATTGAGGGTCCAAATCATCTGTCCATCCGATCATATATTGGGTGTATTCGCCTATCTCTATGTCTTTTAACGGCCTTGCATAAACGTCAGACATGATGTCATCCGGGAAAGTTTGTCCGGCAAACCGGATGTTTCGTTTGCTTCTGCGAAAGTAGGATTCATGAAGATCGACAGCTCCATAGAGGTGGAGAATACTGTGTGCGATTTCTGAAGGGTACTTGTAACTGACCACTGCAAACTCTACGTCCTCATTATGTAAAGTATTTACTGCCAGGGATATATCGGATCTGTAATAGTTGTTTACAAGAAACAGCAAGGCCACACTCTCCACCTGGTACTCATCTCTCATATAGGCCATCAACCGTTCTTTGTTTACTGGCGGTTTCTGAGCAGGGATTCCGTCTTTCTCCTTCATATAGAGTGATTCCCCTATTTTCTTTGATATGTTATCTCCCCACCGGCTCAGTGACTTCATCCCCTCAACCAGGTTCAGCTCTTCTATGGTCTCATTCACACTATTCCTGGGAAGATTCCGCTCGATGGTGGCAAACTGGTCTCCGATATAGTAATCTGTCTTGATCTTCAGGGGTGTTTGATGCACCATGGCTTGTTTTTCAAGCCAGCGGGAAGTTACCTGGATGGAATCGATGGTTGTCAGAATATCAAACTCGGTCCAGGGTGAGGTTGATCTGGTGTCCACAAAAACAAAATAGAGAAGGACATCATTTTTAAGGTCCTTGCATACATTGTTGTGTCTACCGGTTCTGAAATCGAGGGAAGGAGTCGCAGCAGACGTTCCTGCAATTAAAATGATTAACAACAATATATTTGTAGTGATACTCCGCATTACAGCTTCTTTACACGCTGAGCAAATGTACAAAAAAGGGGTCCTATTTTTTTCTTTTCTTATCAACGTAGTTGCAGAGGTGGTTGATCCCGCAACTGTTGCAGGCTGGTTTCCGGGCTGTGCATACATATCTGCCGTGAAGGATGAGCCAGTGATGTGCCAGTGGAATTTTTGTTTCAGGGATGTACTTGACGAGCTGCATTTCTGTTTCAAATGGATTCTTTGCCCCGGTAGTCAGGCCGATTCTTGCTGCTACCCTGAAAACATGTGTATCCACAGCCATGGCCGGCTGATTGAATGCAACCGAAAGGATCACATTGGCAGTTTTCCGGCCAACTCCCGGGAGCTGCTGAAGTTCTTCCATGGTATCTGGTACAACACCTTTGAACCTGTCCACAAGCATGCGGGCCATCCCTGTCAGATGTTTTGCTTTGTTGTTGGGGTATGAGCAGCTTTTAATCAATTCAAAGACCCGTTCCGGTTCTGCTTCAGCAAGTGCAAACACATCGGGAAAACGATCATAGAAGCCGGGAGTGATGAGGTTGACACGCTTATCCGTACATTGGGCAGAGAGGATCACTGCCACCATAAGCTCGTATGGGTTTGAGTAATCCAGCTCTGTTTCAGCAAGCGGCATGGCTTCTGAGAAATAGGCAAGGACTTTTTCGAAAAGCTCCCTCTTCTTCATGCCGGCAATATTCACAAAAGATTATTATTTATCAGGGTATCTTTCAAATTGTAATGATACTTGCTTTTCTGGTATTAATTGTATATTTTTACCACCTGAATCAAAGAAAATGGTCCATTATAACAGTGTATATTACTTCTATTTTTTTACCGGTATATAACAGGTCGGGATTGATTTACACATTTGGTACCCGGCTTTAGGTCGGGTTTTTTGTTTTACAGACATGACAAAAACAATTGCAATACAGGGTGGATACGGGGCATTTCATGAAATTGCAGCGCACCATTATTTTGAAAACGAAGAAATTGAAATCCTTCCCAGGAACACATTCAGGGACATGGTATCTTCCCTGAAGAGCAGGAAATCTGATTTTGGCATTATGGCCATTGAGAACTCCCTTGCAGGGAGCATCATACCCAATTACAATCTGATCATCAATACCCGCATGCATATTATCGGGGAGATTTACCTGAGGATCAAACAGAACCTGGTTGCGATGCCCGGAGTAAATATCGGTCAGCTGAAAGAGGTGTATTCCCATCCCATGGCGATCCTCCAGTGCCAGGACTTTTTTGATCAACATCCGGAGATCAGGCTGATTGAGAGTATGGATACTGCCATGAGCGCCGAGGAGATTGCATTAAAGAAACTGATGGATACCGGCGCTATTTCAAGCAGGCTGGCGGCTGATAAGTACGGGCTTTCCATTCTGGCTGAAAGTATTGAGACCAATAAAATGAACTACACGCGATTCCTGATTCTGTCTGAAAACGGAAGCAACATTCCACCGGAAGAGGTAAACAAGGCTTCCATCCATTTTACGGTGGCTCACAAATTCGGATCATTGTCAAAGATCCTCTCCATCCTCTCTTATTACGAGATCAACCTGGCCAAGATACAGTCCATGCCCATCCCGGGTAAGGACTGGGAATACATGTTTTATGTGGATGTGGAGATCAATGATTACAGTATGTATAAAAAATCCCTGGATGCCATTGCACCCTTTACACCATCTCTTGGAATACTGGGTGAGTATAAAAAAGGTAAATCTGAAATTGAATAAACTGGCGATATGGTAGTTGATATTGAATTGGAACCGCTGACTTTTGACGGCAATATTTTCACAAAACCGATTTTTATAGCTGGACCCTGCAGCGCAGAAACTGAGCAGCAGGTCATCAGTACGGCTGTTCCTCTTGCCGCAATGGGTATAAGGATCTTCAGGGCAGGTATTTGGAAACCCCGTACCAGGCCCAATGCTTTTGAGGGAGTAGGTTCGGTAGGCCTCAAATGGCTGCAACGGGTAAAAAAGGAGACCGGAATGCTGGTGGCCACAGAGGTGGCCAATGTGAAACATGTGTACGAAGCTCTTAAATACGGAGTGGATATTATCTGGATTGGTGCCCGGACTTCTGCCAATCCGTTTGCTGTCCAGGATATCGCCGACAGCCTCAGGGGAGTTCATATTCCTGTGATGATAAAGAATCCGGTCAATCCGGATGTGGACCTGTGGATCGGGGCCTTTGAGCGGATAAGCAATGCGGGTATCAAACAGATGGCTGCCATTCACCGTGGTTTTTCCAGCTACGATAAGACCCTTTACAGGAATGTTCCCCAGTGGCAGGTTCCCATTGAATTGCGGAGAAGGATCCCCAAGATGCCCATCATCACCGACCCCAGTCACATTTGCGGAAACAGGGAGTTTCTGTTGGATATCTCGCAAAAGGCCATGGACCTGAACTTCGACGGACTGATCATTGAGACCCACTGCAATCCCGATAAAGCGCTTAGTGATGCCAATCAGCAGGTGACTCCTGATGGTTTGAAGGCGATTATCAGCCGCCTGATACTCAGGGATCCGGAAGTGAATGAAGAACTGATGCTGACCCTTGCCGAATTGCGGGACCAGATCGATAAGCTTGATGACCGGATTATCAATCTCCTGGAAGAGAGAATGAATGTGTCTGAAAAGATCGGTGAGCATAAGAAGATCAATAACATTACCATTCTGCAAACCAAACGATGGGATGATATGTTAAAGAACCGGTTGCTGTTGGGTGTCAAAAAAGGACTTAGCGAAGAATTTATCATCAAGCTGTTCAGGTCCATCCACCAGGAATCCATTAACCACCAAACCAGTGTCATGAACAAAGAATAAACCTTCCGACGATGATCACCCTCTCTACACCCACAGGAAAAACGTCGATTCAAGTTGGAGAAGGCCTTTCGAAAGGGTTGGTTAAACTCCGTCCGAAACCCATCCTATTGGTGGACGAACATGTGTTCAGCCATCACCATGATATTTTCAGTCCATACATCTGTCTCACAGTTCCTTCCGGAGAGCAATACAAAACCCTGCATTCGGTGGAAAATCTCTACCGTGAACTGTTGCGTATCGAAGCTGACCGCTCTTCACTCATTGTGGGAGTGGGCGGAGGCCTGGCCACCGATGTAGCCGGATTTGTGGCTTCCACTTACCTCAGGGAGGTCCGGTTCGGATTCATTTCCACAACACTTCTTGGACAGGTTGATGCAAGCATTGGTGGTAAAAACGGGGTCAACCTGGATGGTTATAAAAACATGGTTGGGACAATCAGGCAGCCCGAATTTGTCTGGTGTGACCTGACCCTGCTGCCCACACTGGCAAGAAAGGAGTACATCTCCGGGATTGCAGAAGTAATCAAGTATGGGGCCATCATGGCTCCGGAATTTTTAAGTTACCTTGGTGATCATATGGATGGATTGCTGGCTCTGGACCTCCCGGTACTGAAGGAGGTGGTTACCAGATCAGTAATGGCCAAAGTGGAGATCGTGGAGAAGGATGAAAAGGAGACCGGCTGTAGACGCTTGCTGAATTTCGGTCATACCTTCGGTCATGCCGTTGAGCGCGAGCGGAAAATTCTTCATGGTTATGCAGTTTCGCTTGGTATGGTCATGGCCGCAAGATTATCAGTGAAACTTGGGATGCTTGAAGAAAAAGATGCCACACTTTTAGAGGAGCTGTTATCCACTGCCGGTTTGCCGGTTCAAATGGCCCTCGATCCTGAAGTGATCTTTTCCAATATCCGGAAGGATAAGAAGAAGAGTGGGCAGACTATTCAGTTTATATTGCTGGAAGGACTTGGAAATGCAGTGGTCCGGGCCATGCCGTTTGACGAATTAAAAACCATGATGCATGATCTGTGTTAGCATTAGTGAGCCAGGTCAGATCAGGCCCCTGGTACAAGCAGGTGCAGAACTGATCGAACTGAGGCTGGACCTGCTCCGGATCAGTCCGGCCGTTATATATGACCAACTACCCGGGGATATAAAAACAGTAGTGACCTGCCGTCCGGGTGGATATACTGAGAAAGAGCGGATCAGGCTGATCAGGGAATCGGTGGAACTGGGTGCCAGCTATGTGGACCTTGAACTGGAGTCGTCCGGTGATTTTGCTGACCAGGTAATCAGTTTGACTGCTGATCATGGATGCGAAGTGATTTTCTCATACCACAACTTCGAAGTCACTCCGGGCAAGGATGAATTGAAACAACTCCTAGAAAGGTGCTTCCTCAGGGGCGGGGATGTGGCAAAAATCGCCACAACAGTGAACAAACGGACAGATATTTTCAATCTGGTATCGCTCTATGAGCTGCCGGGACGAAAAGTTGTCCTGGGTATGGGTGATGCGGGAAGGATCACACGTGTGGTAGGCCCTTACCTGGGGGCTGAGTTTACCTTTGCTTCACCTGGCTCAGGATACGAGACAGCACCCGGCCAACTAAACGCAGCACAATTACAAGCCATCTTCAAAGTGCTAGACCAATCATGAATACTTTCGGTAAATTATTTAAGATCAGTATTTTCGGTGAATCCCATGGCGAATCGGTGGGTATTGTGATCGATGGGTGCCCGGCCGGAATACCACTAACCCACAGTGATTTCAATGAGGATTTCTCACGACGAAGAAGCGGTGCCAGAGGGACCACTCCCAGGCGGGAGCCAGACATTCCGCGGATCATGAGTGGTGTTTTCAATAAACTGACAACCGGTGCACCGGTGATGATCATGTTTGAAAATACAAACATCCGGTCCGGCGACTACAGCAAGCTCATTGAGACACCCAGGCCGGGACATGCCGATTTCACAGCGCAGCAGAAATACGGGGGATACCAGGATTATCGCGGTGGCGGCCACTTCTCGGGCCGGCTCACCCTTGGGCTGGTCGCTGCAGGGGTCATCGCCAAAAAGATGATTGATCCGGTCCGTGTGCTTGCAACGCTCATTGAAGCCGGAGGGAGCAGCGATATTCAGGCAGCCGTTGACCGTGCCGTTGAATCCATGGATTCCATCGGCGGAATAGTGGAGTGCACCGTTAGAGAAGTGCCGGTTGGCCTTGGAGAACCCTTCTTTGATTCGGTGGAGGGATTGCTCAGCCATATGGTCTTCAGCATCCCTGCCATAAAGGGCATTGAATTTGGTTCGGGTTTTGGGGCCGCAAAAATGACCGGAGCAGTGCACAACGACAACATTGTTTCAGCCTCGGGTGCCACAGAGACCAACCACGCCGGAGGGATCAACGGTGGAATTACCAATGGCAATGAAATCGTGTTCCGCGTGGCGGTGAAACCCACATCCAGTACCCATCAGGTGCAGCGGACCATGAATATGAAATCGGGTCAGATGGAGGATCTGGCGGTGGAAGGAAGGCATGACACATGTATTGCGCTGCGGGTCCCTGTTGTGGTAGAAGCGGCCACGTCCATTGTTGTTGCCGATCTCATGTTGCAGGCACAGAAAATCAACAGAATTTACACAACGAAACAAGAATAAACATCATGCGCATTGCAGTTATCGGAGCCGGGAATATGGGCTCATGGCTGGTTGAATCCCTTTGTCTTGAGTATGAAGTGGGGGTTTATGATACCGACCGCAGCAAACTGAAATACTTTTTCAACTCCAGGAAGTTTCTTTATTTTGAAGAGATTCTTGATTTTACCCCCGACCTGCTGATCAATGCAGTTAGCCTGGATAAGACCATACCCCTGTTCAATGAGATCATTTCCTACCTTCCGGAGAAGTGCATTCTAGCTGATATTACATCGGTGAAGAACGGGCTGGCGGAATACTATAAAAAACTGGGCAGGCGGTTTGTATCCACCCACCCCATGTTCGGTCCTACTTTTGGGAATGTGAAGGACCTGAAGAACGAAAATGCGATCATTATCAGCGAATCGGACGAAGAGGGGAAGGAGTTCTTCAGGAAATTCTACAGCAGCCTGAAGATCAAGATCCACGAGTATACATTCCTGGAACACGACAAGACCATTGCTTACTCTCTTTCCATTCCTTTCTCTTCCACCATGATTTTCGCTGCAGTAATGAAGGAACAGGAGGCGCCCGGAACCACTTTTAAGAAGCACTACAGCATCGCCGAAGGCTTGCTTTCGGAGGATGACTACCTGCTTTCCGAGATACTTCTGAGCCCCCACAGTCTGGAACAGGTTGAGCGGATCAATGAACAGCTGGAAGCACTGATCGGGATGATCAAATCCAGGGATAAAGAGCAGTTAAAGGTTTTTTTCGGTAACCTGCGGGCCAACATCGGACTGAAGGTGTAGCATCAGCACCCTGGTGGTCCGGTCGGTAATCCGGAAGCGGTTGTCGATCCGGTGGCCCATGATCCATACGATTTTCCTGCCGGTGGCCAGGATCCATGTACGCTCTTTTTCTGGAACAGGGATTTTTTCATCCACAAAAAAATCACTCAACTTCTTGATTTGGTCCATCCCCAGGGGAAAAAAATAGTCTCCGTGCAGCCAATGCCTGATGGTAAGAGGGAACTGGATCTCATCATAATCCAGGCAGGCCGTGAACGAATCCCTGGGAATTGCAGCAAGCTCATTTCGCGAAATCAATTCCACATCCATGGAGAAGGGCAGAGATGACATCCTTTCCGGGGTGTCCAGATAATATCTTTCGAAAGTCTCAGGTCTTGTCTCCACCAGGATTAATCTGTCCCGGTCTTTATAAAGCTGGTGAGTGGGGGATATGGACCGCCGCCCCGGATCTGAATCCAGGATCTGACCAATTCCTTCGCACTGGGCTCCGGTAAATCCAAACGGCGAGAACAACTCATGCATCCAGGTATAAAAAGGTGTGAGACGTTTTAATTTGTGAATATTTACCAGAATCCGGTCCTCTTTTTTTTCGAAGACCTCTTCACGGACCTGTTCAGTGGCCTGTTTTACAATCGTACTCACCTCGGCAAACTTTCTCATATTGGCCGCCATGGTTTCGACAAAACCAGGATTGATCTTTTCCAGGTTTGGGATCACATCATGACGGATCTTGTTCCGCTGGTATTTGATTTCCCTGTTGCTGGCATCCTCCCTGAAAGAGAGTTGTTTCGAACGGGCAAATTTCTCAATCTCTTTTCGGGGGGCAAACAATAAAGGCCGGATGACCCTCCCGTTTTTGGACGGGATCCCTGTGAGACCCCGGATACCTGTCCCCCGCGCCAGGTTCAGAAAACAGGTTTCCACAGAATCATTCAGGTTATGAGCCGTGGCAATTCGATCACAGGCGTGCTGGCCGGCAAGCTCCTCAAACCAAGCATACCGGAGCTCCCGGGCCGCCATCTGAACCGAGATCCCCTTCTCTTTCACCTCCCTGTCAACATCAAACTTTTTCACATAAACCGGCATTTCCAGACCATCCGCAAGGGTCCGGACAAAGGTTTCATCCGCATCCGACTCCGCCCCCCGAAGCTGGAAATTGCAGTGGGCAATGGCACAATCGTATCCACCCTCTGCAAACAGGTGGGCCATCACCACCGAATCCATACCGCCGCTCACCGTTAGCAGGACCCGCTCTCCGAATCCGCAAAGTCCCTGCTCCTCGATGTATCTTTGAAAGTCAGCCAGCATAAGAAGCAAGTTAAGAAAAAAGAGAGATTCGCCGAATCTCCCTAATTTCAGGTAAAAGGTAAAAGGTACAAGATCTTTTTCCTTTTACCTTGCTACTTGCTGCTCAGATAAGAGGCAATGGAATCGTGGGTTTCCTTGAGTGCCCTGTCGCCTTTCTGCCAGTTTGCCGGACAAACCTCGCCGTGCTCCTCACTGTACTGGAGGGCGTCGATCAGGCGGATCGCCTCATCAACACTTCTTCCCAGGGGCATGTCATTGACAAGCTGATGGCGCACCACACCCTCCCTGTCGATAAGGAAGAGGCCGCGGTAGGCTTCCGGCACACCGCTGAAAGCGGCTTCTCCTTCTTCGGTATATTCCCATGATCCGGCCAGTACATCATAATTCTCGGAGATGGTCATGGAGGCATCGGCCACCAGGGGGTATTTCACACCTTTGATTCCGCCATCCTTCCGTTCGGTCTGAAGCCAGGCCCAGTGTACATTTTTTGCATCCACGGAGCATCCGACCACAGCCACATTCCGGGCTTCGAATTCCTCCATCCTGTCCTGGAATGCAATGATTTCTGTGGGGCAGACGAATGTAAAATCAGCCGGGTAGAAGAAAAAGAGGACGTACTTCTTCCCTTTGTACTGATCCAAAGAAAAACCTTCAACGATTTCAAGCCCATTGACCACTGCATCCGCACTGAATGAGGGGGCTTTTTTTCCAACTAATACTGCCATTTTCTAATATAATTAAGGGTTAACATTACGCATAGAACAACAGAAAACAGCAGAGGTTCATGTGGAATCCTGATTTTTTATAGTGTCCGGTGCCCATAGCGTTGTGCCGGGTACAAATAGCAGCACAGTACAAGGCACTGAGTACTAAGCACTAAGCACTGAGCACTGAGTACTGAGTACTGAGTACTAAAGTCCGACCAATTCCGGGCCCTGGTTGAATACAATGTCCACAGGGATGCTCAGCTCCTGGAGCCTGTCCAGGTCACCCTGTAACTCTTCCCGGATGAATCCCATCTCATCCACCAGCCTTTTGGCCAGGTTATAGTTACCGTCACCCTGGGTGGTCAGGATCAGTTCGGCCAGGTTATTCATGGCCTTTTGCATTTTCTCGAAATCGATCCTGTAGGTCCCATTGGTTTCACTCCTGGAAAAAGCACCACTTTCCTTGAAATAGTAGAAACGGATCATGTTGGCTTTTCCATGGGAGCTGGCCACGCCAAAGCGGATGCTCCTGAATATGCTGGCCATGAAGGTGACGTAGTTGTCCATCAGGTCTTTCTCTCCAAGCATGCCCATTTCCGTCATTTTGGTAATCAGGTAAAGGCTCAGGATATCGGCCTTTCCCTCTTCAAGTGCGCTGTACTGTTCCTTCAGGGCAGAACGGACTGTTCCTTTGCCATTGATGGTCTGGTTGACTCCCAGTCCGTGGGCCACTTCATGGAACATGACATTTTCAAAGAAAGCATCGAAGGTGATGTGTTCACGTTGCGCTTCATCAATAAGTACATTGCTGATGGGGACCAGGATCTCCTCAAATTTATAGCGGATGGAGTTCTTCAGCTGGAGTTTTCTGGATCCCTTGCTGGCATGGACCCTTTCGTCGTTGGGGAGGTTAATGGCAATGGTCTTGCTGCCTGCATTGCAGTCACCTGCATAGTAGATCACATCATATGCCCCCAGATCAGAACTACTTCCGGGCACTTCCTTTTTATATTCGGGAGGAACGGGAAGGGTAAGCTGCATCTTTGGTAGAACCGAAGCGATAAACGCCAGTTTCTCACTCCACTCGCTATCCTTGATCAGGATAAAAGACTCGTGGGCAGCTTTATAATTGTAAAGGGCATCTTCATAATTCTCAATGGGGCCAACCACAAAATCAATTTCGTTGTTTTTCATGTCCATCCAGGCCATATCTGAAGCCAGGTAGTCATCGGTCAGCAGTGCTTCGGCTCTGAGTTTCAGGTATTTTTTAAATCCCTTGTCTTCAGCTAGTTCGGCAGCCTGATTCAGCAGATCAGCAGCTTCCCGGACCTGGCTGGCGTAGGCTACATGGTAAGGCACCACCTCAAGCAACCCTTCCTGGTTGCGCCTGATCAGTGTATAGAGGCTGGTTTTTTCAGGATCCTCAAGTGCATCGAACTCCTCGCTTGTCATGTCGGTCGGGTAATAACCCGAACCGGCAGGCTTGGGGCCGTAATCGGGCAGATAGGGCAGATTTCCGTTGAGCCGTTCCCAGGGACCATAGTTGATCTCAAAGAACCTGGACAGATCCTCATTGACCATGGACCCTAGGGCTTCATCCCTGTCGGGAAATACCTGTGCCCAGTAAATGTCTTCCATGATGTCGGCCACACGAAACAGCAAACGAATCAGCTCCTTCTGGCTATCAGACAGACGGGAGATATCCGCAGTGAGATCAACCCGGGCAAATTCTGAAGTTTTTCGTTTTACCATGTTGTCAAAAAGTTCCAGTACAATCTCTTTTCCAAGGGATCCGATTTCCAGTGAAAGGAGCTGCTCTGTTTTCCTGAATGTCAAGCCCGTTACGGTGACTTCCGGGGCAAGCGGGAAATTTGTGGTGAATGTGATGGTTTCATCGGTTTCCGACTGCCGATCCACAGCGTAGAGCTTTCCGTTTATTTCAACTTCATCATTCATCAGCCTGATAAAAAGAGATTTAGCCTCAGTATAAACGGGCGATTCACCCCCTGTGATTTCCATCGGGGGGAGTGTACCCGAAAAAAGGCTGGAGATGGTTTCCTTTTTATTGCAGCTTTGAACGAGGAGCAGCAATGCGGCAAGGATAAAAGAAAAAATGATCCTGGTTTTCATCGTTGTGGGTTTTTATTTAATACGCTTTGGCTATCAAGACCCTTTGTTTGGAAGGCCTTCCGCTGACCACACATTTTCCGGCTTCCTTCGTATTGTCCAACGGAAGGCAGCGGATGGTGGCTTTGGTCTCCCTGATTTGATTTTCGGACTCTATGGTACCGTCCCAGTGTGCCAGCGCAAATCCTCCCTTGTTGTTGAGCACATCCAAAAGCTCTTCCCAGGTGTCCACCTTGTGTGTGTTTTTACTCCTGAAAGAGAGCGCTTTCAGGAAGATACTCTCCTGAATCTCCTCAAGCAGCTTCTGTATGTATGCGGCGATTCCCTCCTGCGGGAGCACCTTCTTTTCCAGGGTATCCCTGCGGGCCAGTTCCACATTTCCGTTCTCAATATCCCTCTGACCCAAAGCAAGCCTGACGGGAACACCCTTCAATTCATACTCGGCAAATTTCCATCCTGGCTTCTGGGTATCACGGTCATCAAATTTCACAGAGATCCCCAGTGCAGTAAGCTGCGCCTTGATGCGGTTGGCTGCCTCTGCAATGGCAGGGAACTCATTGCTTCCTTTGTAAATGGGGACGATCACCACCTGGATCGGGGCCACCCTGGGCGGCAGGACCAATCCGTGGTTGTCTGAGTGAGCCATGACCAGGGCACCGATCATGCGGGTGGTCATTCCCCAGGAAGTGGCCCAAACATGGTCCAGTTTTCCCTCCTTGCTGGTGAACTGTACATCAAAAGCCTTTGCAAAGTTTTGGCCCAGGAAGTGCGATGTGCCGGCCTGTAATGCTTTGCCATCCTGCATGAGTGCTTCAATGGTCATGGTTTCAACAGCTCCGGCAAATTTCTCTGAATCGGTCTTGGTACCGATAATGACGGGTATGCCCAGGAATCTCTCAGAAAAATCAGCGTAAACACGGACCATCTGCATGGTTTCATCTTCAGCCTCCTTTCGGGTGGCATGGGCCGTGTGCCCCTCCTGCCAAAGGAATTCAGCAGTTCTGAGGAACAGCCGGGTTCGCATTTCCCAACGGACCACATTGGCCCACTGGTTAATGAGGATGGGAAGGTCCCTGTAGGATTGAACCCAGTTCTTATAGGTGTTCCAGATGATGGTCTCAGAAGTGGGTCTTACAATCAGCTCCTCCTCAAGTTTGGCTTCGGGATCTACGATTAGTCCGCCGTTCACTTCATCTGTTTTTAAGCGGTAATGGGTCACCACTGCACACTCTTTTGCGAAACCTTGCACATGTTCTGCCTCCCTGCTGAAGAATGATTTCGGGATGAAAAGGGGAAAATAGGCATTCTCGTGACCGGTCTCCTTGAACATCCGGTCCAGTTCATCTTTCATTTTCTCCCATATGGCATAGCCATAGGGTTTGATAACCATGCAACCCCTCACTGATGAGTTCTCGGCAAGCCCGGATTTCAATACCAGATCGTTGTACCACTGCGCGTAATTCTCTTCCTTGCTGGTTAATACTTTGGCCATTCTGTTGTTGTTAAAAATTATGCTACAAAGAAAGGAAAAAAAGGCGAAGGGTTAAAGCCTTAATCCTATCACCAGGACATCGTCAATCTGGCTCAGGTCGCCCTTCCACTCATCAAAGATCAGACTCAGAATTCTCTGTTGCTCCTCCATGGGTCTTTCATGCACTTCAAGGAGCAGGTCCTTGAAGGGCCGGTATTTGAATTTTTTGCCCTGTGGACCTCCGAACTGGTCGGGGAAACCGTCTGTAAACATATAGACCCTGTCTCCCTGTTTCATGTCAATGGTGTAACGGGTAAAATCAGACATCTTTTCATAGTATGCCACGGGCATGTTGTTCCCTTTGTATTCCAGCATTTCACCATTGCGAATGATATAGAGCGGATTGTTTGCCCCGGAAAACTCCAGCTTCCTTGTGCCGGTGTCATAAATCATCAGGGCCATGTCAATTCCGTCTTTCTGCTCCCCGATCTTACCCTCCTGTTTCAGGGTCCGGGCTATACTCAGGCGAAGCTGGTTCAGGATCGCATCCGAATGCATCACCTCTTTTTCATTGACAATCTCATGCAACATGGTGATCCCAAGCATGCTCATCAGTGAACCCGGTACACCATGTCCCGTACAATCTGCTGCCGTAAGGACGATACGGTGGTCGCTCTGGGAAACCCAGTAAAAATCACCACTCACAATATCCCTGGGTTTAAAAAAGATGAAATGTTCGCTGAAAAGATTATCAAACACATCGTGCTGGGGCAATACAGTGCTCTGGATTTTCTTTGCGTAATCAAAACTGTATTTGATCTCCTTGTTCTGTTTTTCAATATGCTCTTTCTGGTTCTGGATCTCCTTGGTCCGTTCCTGGACCTTTTCCTCCAGCTCTCTGTTCACTTTGTCTTTAAGGCCTGCATTTTCACGCAACTGGTCAATGATTCTTCGCTGGGCCACCTCCTTGCTCTTCTTTAGCAGGTTGATGCGTTCACTCAGACCGATGGAAAATGTGAGAATCTGAAGGGTTACACCAAGTTCCAGGCTGTGCTTTCCCAGGGAATACTCTTTCAGCGCATAGTTGACGGCGATTCCCAGGATCAGAAAAAGGTTGGCGAAGAGAAAATAGCGTGCGGGCTGGAAATTCTCCCTGGTGAGGATCATGGCCGGGACAACAGCCAGAAACAATGATCCGATGGCTGAAACAATGTTGATGGCCAGCCCTCCGAGCTGGATAAATACGGGAACATGAACACCCAATCCCTGGAGCATAAGGATCATGAAGCTGAGGATCAGCCCGCCGATTGTAAACCAAACTGCCAGCAGCAGAATGGTATCCCATGATTGGAGTGTATTCCTTGTATCCAGGTAGGATCTCCCGAAAAGCAGGAAAAAAAGCAGGAAAATCTCAAGCAGGAAAATATTTATGGGAGCAGAAGTAAAGCGGGGGGTGATTTCATAAATGTATCCCTCCTTGTTAATGAAAAAGAAGAGGAAGGCAAGGATATAAAGAATGTAATACAGGTAGCTGTTCTCCCTTCCCTGCACGAACAGGGGAATGTGATAAAGGACCATGATCAACATAATCCCAACAAAGATTCCGAAAATGAGCCTTTTCGAGCGGTCTTTCTGAAGGACGCTGGCATGGGTTGACACAGTAAAAGTCAGGTCCGAAATGGAAGAATCTTCGGACAGGGAGACCCTCAGGTAGAGGGTGTCGGCATCTCCGGGCGGGAGGAATATCCGGAGATCATCCGATCCGCAGATGTTTACATCCTTGTTTTTCGGAGGGATGCTGTTCCCCGATTTCCTGATCGTGATCATACCGTTTTCAAATCGCTGAAAAAGACTGAATTCACTGAACTCCGAAAAGAGGTTGGGCTGCAGGTGGAAGTTGTACTGGCGTGTGGAGCGGTTCACAAAATAGATCCTGAACCAGATACAACTCTCAGGTTGCGAGTTAAGTAATATGGGATCAGGGTCACTGAAATCTACGGGGCGAAAGCTGTAGTCCATCATCCCGGAAAAAAGTTCCGCGGGCTGGGTATTACATTGTTTATCAGCGAGGTAATACAGTTGAAGGTCAGAAATGGAGACCTGGTCAATGAAATCTGAAAGGATCACAGGTTTTTGCGCTATCAGCAACTGACCCACGAATAATATTAAGAATATAGGCTTAAGGCGCATTCAAGTTTTTTCCTTCTGCCTGTAAATATATTAAAGATTCTTTTAAAGAAGTGAAATTGGGAACAGCGATGATTTAAGTGTATATTTACGGAAAGTTATTCCTTAAACTTATCGCCGGACCTGTGAACACTAGGTTTCTGCCCATCCTGCTGCTTATCCTGATTTATTCCTGTTCCGGAAGCGTCATCCAGACAACTGTGTTTTCTGACGGGTTCGGTGACCTTGATCCGGTGGTGATCCCCAATGCAGACTCGGTCAATCCGGCCATTTATTTCCAGCCCGACCGGGGCATAGCCGGCCAGTGGACAGTTGCCACTTCACTTCGGCAGAAGGGATTCAGTGAGGCCTGGGAAGTGCGGAAGGATGAAGGTGGTACATTCCTGGCACAGACGTTTACCAACCTTGATAAGCAGAATGAACCTTTGAGCCTGATCACCCATCCCATGGTGGTGGCAGGAGATTCATTGTGGAAGGATTGCAAGATTGAGGTGGATTTTTCACCCCAGGCCAAATTTGATAAGTGTGGGGTGGTTTTCGCTTACCAGCACCCAAATGATTTCTATTTTTTCGGGATGGAAGGGAATACTGTCATTTTGAAACACATCATGCAGTCCGTTACCCCATTGAGGCCTATTGAAAAGATCCTGGCACATAAGCCGCTGGTGTGGACCCCGGGAGATGAAATGCGAGCCGTCGTGACTGTGAGGCGGAATGATATATCTGTCATTCTCAACGATTCCATCCGGATGTATGAAGGCAGTGAAGTGGTCAGACCTGGAAGAATAGGATTGATATCGGATCTTCCTGCAAGATTTAACCAAGTTGAAGTGAAAATGCTTAAGGGAGAACTTCGGCAGTTGAACAGGAAAAAGAGGCTATTGGAAAGGAGACTGGAACTTCATCTGGACGGAAATCCGGCAATGGTGAGGTGGAAAGCACTGGATATTGCTGCGTTCGGGACGGATCAGAACATCAGATTGGGCGATCTCACAGGAGATGGGAACAAGGAGATACTCTTCACAAGGAGTGGGAAAGACGGAGCATCGATCTGCTGCATCAGTGCCATGACCTTGGAGGGAAAGCTGATCTGGCAATATGGTGACCGGGGATCCCCTTTTGCGGAAAAGGGAAAGGAGTTACCTGTCCAGATCCATGATCTTGACGGAGACGGTCAACGTGAGGTGATCTTCGTAAACAGGGGAAGGATAGGTGTGCTGGATGGTAAATCCGGGAAATTGACCCGAAGTATGAGGATACCCGGACCCATCGTTCCATCAACCATCATGTTCGGTGATCTGCTGGGGACAGGAAGGGACAATTGCCTCCTGCTTACGGACAGGGAAAACCATCTGGCGCTGTTCAATGAAAAGCTGGAGCTACTGTGGATCAGGGAACTGGAGGGGGGATCTCAGCCGGTGTTTCATGACATGAACGGGGATGGTCATGATGAAGTACTGATCGGGTATTCAGCCTTCGATGATAAGGGCAAGCTGTTGTTCAATTCTGGACAGTTCATAGGTGACCGGTGTAATGGTTTGGCTGTAACTGAACTGCTGGAAGGTGACAGGGTTTCTCCCTGCATACTTTATGCGGCTGGGGATTGGGGTCTTCTGTATATGGATTTTGAAGGGAAGCTCCTGAAGCAGGAGATTATGGGACATGTGAACTACCTTTCGGTGGCTGACTTTGACATGGAAGCTTCTGGTCTTGAAATAGTTACTTCCAACAGGTGGGGAAGTGACGGATTGATTCATATCATTGATGCTTCCGGCAGGGTCAGGACCAATTTTTTGCCCGCTTCGGGAATAAGCAGATGTGTTCCTGTGAACTGGAAGGGTGATGGTGAAGAGTTTTTTATTATTTCTGCAGACACCATTGCAGGTGGAATGTATGATAAGTTTGGTCAGCTTTCTGTCAGGTTTCCCGCAGATGGCCACCCTGTCACCTGCCACATGGTGCAGGATCTCACCGGTGATGCACGGGATGAAGTCCTGGTTTGGGACAACAGGGAGTTATGGATCTATACCCAGGATGACAATCCCCGTATGGGAAAAACATCCAACCCGGACCGGATTCCCCTTTATAATCAGTCCATGCACCAGATGAGCCGCTCCCTGCCGGGCTGGTAAGAGCCGATTGTTACTTTGTACCGACCTGTCTGAAGCATTTCTGATTATTTATTATATTGCACTCACTTGTAAGGTTGCAAACCTGTTTTTGGCACGAACTTTGTTTCTTTTCAGGTAAAACAACCAGATGCAAAAAATACCGGGAGGATTTGTCATGAAAACTTTAACACTTGCCATTTTAAGCACAGCGATAGTCCTGACATCTTGCAGTTCATCAAAACAAACTGCAGCTTCGGAGTATGACGATGTATATTATAATCCCAGTGCTGTAGAAGTAGCCGGACAGAAAACGGTTGTTCCTGTTGAAACTGTTGCAGCTGAGCCCATTGTCCAGCAGCAGGTTTATTCAGAATACCAGACAGTGCCTGAGGAGAACCTGAGCGATTATGAAAGGTATAAGTTGCAGCGGGAAGCAGAGATGCTGGGAGAGACCTACACACCGGAAGGGAGTGAAGCCGTTTCTGTGAACCAGTACCAGGCGTATGATTCCGTCGGACAGCAGGAACTGCAGTACGGCAGTGAAAGTGCCCCTGTGATTGTAAACAACTACAATTATTACAGCGATCCCGACGAATATTACTACTCCTCGAACCTGAGGCGGTTTTCAGATGAGTATTACGGGTGGGATTATTACGATCCTTACTATACAAGTTATGGTTATCCCGGAGTTCGCATGAACTGGGGCATGAGCATGGGCTGGGGCTATCCCGGCTGGGGACTTGGGTTCTCATACGGATACCCCGGATACGGATACGGATACCCCGGATACGGATATGGCGGATTTTATGATCCTTACTACTCCTGGGGATATGGCGGGTATTATGGCGGGTATTATGGCGGATACTATCCTTACTACGGAGGCTCGTACTGGAGCGGATACAACCACGGTTACTACAACGGCTATTATGATGGCCGTTACTACGGATCGAGCGCTTACTACTATGGTAAAGTTGATCACCGTTCGTATTATGGCTACTCCCGAAGCACCTCAGGCAGTTCCGGTTCAAAAAGCGCCTCTTATGTGGATCCCAAATACAGGAGCCGCACAGGCACTACCGAGAATGCCGGAAGTGCTGTAAGGAGCAATTCAACTACAGTGAATTCGCGCAGTGCAGCAAGCAGCGGAACAGTTGCAAGAACAGGTGACAGGTCGGCCACACGTGTCAGTACCACACAAACAACCACTGGAGAGAACCGTTCCAATGTTTCGAACACCCAGCGTACTGCAGTGAAAACCACCAGGACCACAACACCAGCATCGGTTCAGAGAAATTCAACCGGTACCACGACCGACCGTACCTATACGCCAAGCTACAGCAAGCCCAGAACCAGTTCCTCATCTACCTATAACCGTAGCTATTCTGAGCCCAGGTCTTCATCAGGTACCTACAATCCCTCAAGCAGTCCGAGCCGAAGCAGCACAACCTACAACCGGTCTGCTGCTCCAAGCCAAAGCAGCAGTTCATACAGCCGCCCGAGCAGTTCGAGCCGCAGCAGCAGTACTTACAGCCGTCCGAGCAGTTCAAGCAGCAGCAGTTCATACAGTCGTTCGGGTAGTTCTCCAAGCCGCAGCAGCAGTTCATACAGCGGTTCGGGTAGTTCTCCAAGCCGCAGCAGCAGTTCATACAGTTCAGGAGGGGCCAGCCGTTCCAGCGGATCCAGTAGCGGAGCCAGCCGTTCCGGTTCATCCGGTTCCAGACGATAATTTTACCATCACAGCCAGGGCCCGGTCGGGTTCCTGGCTTTAAATATATAAATTCGATACAGCCATGAGAAGGATTTTAATCATAGCCCTGCTATTGGTGTGCACAGTTGTTACCACCATTGCGCAAAATGAGACCCAGGAACTGAGATATTCCATGCATAATCCCTTCGGAACAGCACGTTATGCTGCTCAGGGAGGAGCCATTGGAGCCCTGGGCGGAGATCTGTCTGCCGCACAGGTCAATCCGGCAGGTTTTGGATTTTACCGTTCTTCAGAATTCTCTTTTTCACCTTCATTTTACTGGGTAAATACATCATCAGATTACCTTGGAACGGTTACCGGCGATTCACGGTTCAGATTCAATATAGGTAGTCTTGGATATGTTGCAGCCTTCAACCGGAAGCAGAAAACCGGAATTGTGGGTGCTTCATTCGCAGTGGGATACAACACCCTGGTCAATTTCAACAACAGGACCTCCATGAATGGAACCAACAACCAGAGTTCACTCCTTGATGATTTCACCTGGCGTGCCAACGATAACCCGGGCAACCTCAATTCATTTTACGAACAGGTTGCATCTGATGCTTTCCTGCTTCCCTATGATTCCGTAAGCGGCAGGTTCTGGAATGATATACAGGATGGCGGGTACGGGCAACAGACGTTTCGCCTTGTGGAGCAGTCGGGCTATATTGGGGAGTATTCCTTCTCCACCGCTGTTAATATCAGCAACCTGCTTTACTTCGGTGCCACCCTGGGAATCCAGTCCGTCAGGTTCTATGAAGATATCTATCATGCTGAATCTGATCCGGATCATGTCCTGATGACCATTGATGACTTCCAGTTCAGGGAGTTCAACAGCACCAGCGGGTGGGGATATAATTTCCGTTTTGGTATGATTTTCAGGCCAGTACATTCAATCAGACTGGGTGCATCCATTCAGATACCCACCTTCTATTACCTGGAGGATGAAAAATATACAGACGCAAATTCGTCGTGGGACCAAAGCTCCGGAATTCACGATGGCAACGGGGTTTCACCCTACGGGTATTATGATTACAAGCTCAAATCTCCCATGAAGGTGAATGCCCATGCATCGGTGATCCTTTTCAAGATGGCTACCGTTTCTGCGGCCTATGAGTATATGGATTACTCCGCTGCCCGGCTGGATTCATACAATGACCGCTTTCTGACGGAGAATGAAAACATCAGGAATAATCTCAGGGAGGTGCATAATCTTAGGGCAGGGGCTGAAGTCAGGATAGATCTTTTATATTTCAGGACCGGGGTACAGTATCTGATGAGTCCCTATGCCGATCCGAGAAACGATGCCAGGGAGTGGATCTGGTCGGGCGGACTTGGAGTGCGGACAAAGGCTGCATTTATTGATATCAGTTATTCAAGGGGAAACCGGACAGAGGTATATGGCCTCTATTCCCCGGGTAATTCTGTCCCGGAATCAAGCTTTACTTCCATCAATCAGGTGAATCCCAACAATCTGTTGCTTACGATGGGTCTGCGGTTCTAAGGCTTTTTTTGAGGATCGTCAGGCTGTTGAGACCCTCATTGAACAGCAGGTCGAGGATGCTCAGATTGGCCTGGAAGCCATGCTTATCAGAAAATACCTGGTGGTAGATAACCGGCGAGAAATGGGGGTCTGCCTCCGGGGTATTTGCTTTGGGATGGATAAATTCCCTGGGATCATCCGTGCCGCCGGATGGTTCGAATGCGCTGGTCAGATTTAAAGGGATGTCCAGTCCCAGGAAGTCCGTTGTCATTGTGAGCATCCGGATGTTCAGGTCCACCAGGAAATCAAACCTGCGTTCATAGAACACAGCCAGGTCATCACTGATGTAATCGAAGAAAGGGGAAGCCGCATATGCAGCCACCAGGCTTTTCCAGTGGATTTTATTCCATGGCGTTTCATAATCGATCCTGATTTCTTTAAAAAGATTCTTTTGCCCGCGCTGCCGTTTTACCGGAATGGAAAGGGTGAGCAATCCATTGGGGCCCAGGATCCGGCAACGGTTCCGGTAAGACTGCTTGTGATAACTATCGAACTGCTCAAGGATGATCTTATCCTCTCTGACCAGACGGGCAAAGTAGTTTAGCGGTCCGTTATAAAACAAAGGGTAGATCAAGAAAGCCCGGTTTATCTGCTGGCCCTGACAATCCTGAACATCCTGTTCCACCTGATACCGCCATAGTCCTTGTCTACACTTAGCCAGATAAGCCTTGGCTTTCCTATGACATGATCTTCCGGAACGAAGCCCCAGAAACGTGAATCCGCAGAATTGTGTCTGTTATCTCCCATCATGAAATAGTAGTTCATATTGAAGGTGTAGGTTGTGGCAGGCTCATCGTTAATGTAGACCTGTTCGCCCCTTACTTCAAGTTTGTTATGCTCGTAGGCTTCAATGATCCTGCGGTAAAGGGGAAGGGTCAGGGTATTGATCTCCACGGTTTCACCTTTGGCCGGGACCTTCAGGGGACCGAAAAACTCAAGGTTCCAGGGGTAACGCTTGTCGTGTGGGAATATATCCCTGTCATGCTGCCCTTCTGTAAAAAGGCTCAAGGGTTCCACGCTGGCGATACCCGGAAGAGCCTTCAACTGGCTGGCACTTTCCATGGTAAGGGGAAAGGTATAACTGGGATTGTTCCTCACATCTGCCAACGCTGAATTCACTCCAAAGGGTTCAAGTGACCTCGGATTGATGGGCGTACCATTGGTTCTCACATTGTACCAGCGTTGTAAACCTTCAAATTCTTTTTGCTTTTCACCATTCACAATCACATTGTTATTGATCACCTGAATGGTTTCTCCGGCAATGGCAACACATCTTTTGATATAGTTGTCCCGGCGGTCCACGGGTCTTGTTTCCACATCGAATTTCTGGGCAATCTGAGTCCGAACATGATTCTCATATAATGGATAGGGCCTTGTACGGTTGTTCCTTGCCGAGTCAGTCATCATCAGACGGTAGGCTTCATCCCTGATCAGGTCGTAGTAGTCGAAATTCCCATTGGCATACAGTTTATGGTCATGCTTCTCCAGAGCAACCGTATCCGAAGCCGGGAAGTTAAATACTACGATATCATCCCTTTTAATATTGCTGAATCCCTTCAAACGCTTGTAAGGACTTTGGATCCACTCCAGGTAGGATTTCCTGCCCAGCACGGTATTGGGAAGAAAAGGAATGGCAAGGGGTGTGTTGGGAGTCCGTGGACCGTAAGCTGTCTTACTCACATAAAGGTGGTCGCCCACGAGCAGGCTGCCCTCCATGGAAGGGGTGGGGATTTTATAATTCTGGAAAAGGAAGATGTTGATGATTGATACAGCTACCACTGCAAAGATAAGGGCATCCAGCCACTCAACGACCACATTGTTCTTTTTCTTCCTGCTTTTCCAGAAGGACCAGTTCACCTTCTTGCTTATATATATATCAAACAACACAGGCAATCCGAAAAGAAACCAGAAATTCTTCAGCCAGATGACAAAAAGAATATATACAGTAACTGCAAATCCGAATTTGAAATATTTATGTTTCAGTAGTTTATTTAGATTCATTTCTAAACAGTTATTTAATGGTGCTAAAGATACGCTCTTTTCTTAAACCCCCAACGAAGGGCTTGTCCGGCTCCACGGAAAGCCAGACCGTCACTGCTTTTCCCAGCAGGTGATCCTCAGGCACGAAACCCCAGTACCTGGAGTCGGCAGAATTGTGGTGGTTGTCACCCATGACAAAGTAGTAATCCATCTGAAAAGTATAGGACCGGGCCGGCTGACCATTGATATAGATATCACCATCTGCAAATTTCAGTTCATTGTGTTCGTAAACCTCTATAATCCTTTGATAAACAAGAATATTGATCATATTCAGGTTGATGCTGTCTCCTTTCGCAGGAACCTTGATGGGGCCAAAATTGTCACCGGTCCACTTGTAATGCGGACTATGCGGAAAGATCTCCTGATTCTGAAAGGAGAGCATGGGTTCTGTAAATCTTTTGATACCCCTTACCCCCGGGTAGGACCTGAGTGCATCCACTTTTTCTGCCGTCAGATACAGAACGCTGAGTGAGTTAACCGGATTGTAGCTCACCGAAGATTTAAGAATTTTTAACGAATCAAGAAGCAGATCGGGAAGTGGTTCTCCCCTGGTGGTAATATAATACTTATACTTTTCTCCGGGGTTGTTGGGTTTTACCTTGCCGTTTACCATTACCTCACCCTCCACAATGGCCAGGATATCCCCGGGAAGGCCAATACAGCGTTTGATGTAGTTCTCCCGCTTATCAACAGGGTGTGTAATGATATCAAATTCGGAAAGGATATAGTCCCGTCCGTACTGTCGGACCAGTGAGTAGTAGTTCTGACCCGGATACTGGACCACCATGGTATCTCCCTCGGGAAAATTGAATACGATGATATCATCGCGCTTCACTTTTGAGACCCCCCACAATCGCTTATAGGGCAGACTGATCCGTTCGGAATATGATTTGGCGCCTGAAGGCAGTTTGTTGTGATAAAAAGGTATGGACAGGGGTGTTCCCGGAAGCCGTGGACCATAGGACAGTTTACTCACGAAAATGTAGTCCCCGACCAGCAGTGTTTCTTCCATGGATGGGGTAGGGATCTTATAGGCCTCCACAAAGAGCACCTTGATGGCAAAGGAGAATACGATGGCCATCAACATGACAGCCAGCCATTCGACGGTGGACTGAAGGATCCTTGGCAATCCGTATTTACGCAGGGTCCAGTCCACACGCCTGGTGAGGAACAGATCCACAAGTACCAGGTTGAACAGGAGCAGGTACCAGACCTGGATCCATACCGTGATCGCAGACCACAAAAGGACGGAGGTTCCCAACCAGATATACTGCCAGTTTTTTTTCATTGTATTGATCAGATCCTGAGCATATCATTCATGCTGAAGATTCCCACCTTATCTTTTATGAATGCTGCTGCCATCAGCGCTCCCACAGCAAAGGCATCCCTTGATTTTGCGTTATGGCCGAGATAAATGGTATCCAGGTTTGATTCATGGGTGATGGTGTGCCGTCCTTTGACTTCTCCCTCCCTGATGGCATTGATATGCAGTACCGATGGGTCATCCTGTTTTATAAGACTCCAGCTGTTAACCCTATCCTGTTCCTCAATGATCTGTTCAGACAGGGTGATGGCGGTTCCGCTGGGAGCATCAAGCTTGTGAATATGGTGCACCTCTTCCATGGAGACCGAATAGTCCGGAAAACGGTTCATGATTCTGGCAAGCTGCCTGTTCATGGCAAAAAGGATATTGACCCCGATACTGAAGTTGCTGGCATAGAAGAGGGCTCCATTGTGCTCAAGGCAGAAGTGTTCGATTTCAGCAAACCTATGGTTCCATCCTGTTGAGCCCGACACAACAGGCACACCCATTTCAATGCATTTACGGATATTCTCCGGAGCTGATTGAGGACCGGTGAATTCAATGGCCACATCGATCTCCTTCATGTTAGCGGCAACCAGGTCCCCGCTGTTGTCCAAATCAATGACCAGGGGGAAGGTATGACCCTGTTGCATTCCCAGGGCCTCGATGGCCCTGCCTATTTTCCCGTATCCAATGATTGCTGTCCTCATATCATTTCTTTTGCAAAAAAAAGCTGAACCACATTCTGCAGTCCAGCTTCCCTGAATATGATGGTTCGTTCCGGCCTATTGCACTTTCTTTACAATGGCTTCAAAAGCCTGGGGGTCGTTCATGGCCAGGTCGGCGAGCACCTTGCGGTTGATCTCAATACCAGCCTCGCTTAGTTTACCCATAAATTCAGAGTAGGACATGCCGTGTTCCCTGGCACCAGCATTGATCCGCTGTATCCAGAGTGCCCTGAAAGTGATTTTTTTCTTATGACGGTCACGATACGCATAGGTAAGTCCTTTCTCGTAGGCGTTTTTGGCTACTGTCCAGACATTTTTCCTGCGGCCAAAGTAACCTTTGGTCCGCTTCAGTACTTTTTTTCTTTTCTGTCGCGAGGCGACAGCATTGTTTGCTCTTGGCATTTTACTTCATTTTATTTGAATGCAGGCGGTCTAAAAAGACACTTTCTGCGCTGCACTCCGGTCAATAATCATTTACCTGGTATTCAAAAGAGTTGAAATCTTACTTCATGGCAAGCAGACGCTTGATATTCTCTTCGTCGGCTTTGTTAACGATCCCAAAATAGGTCAGGTTCCGCTTGCGCTTCGTTGACTTTTTGGTAAGAATATGACTCTTGAATGCATGCTTTCTTTTGATTTTACCACTTCCGGTGAGCGTAAATCTCTTTTTTGCTCCCGAATTCGTCTTCATCTTTGGCATTATTCCTGCAGTTTATCTAAATAAAAATTATTTCTTCTTCACTTTGGGTGCGAGGAACATGGTCATTCGCTTGCCCTCCAGCTTGGGGAGCTGTTCAACTTTTCCGACATCCTCAAGATCCTGGGCCAGTCTAAGCAACAGGATTTCACCCTTTTCTTTGTACAAAATCGATCTGCCTTTAAAGAACACAAATGCTTTAAGCTTGGCCCCCTCCTCTAAAAACTTCAAGGCATGCTTCAGTTTGAAGGTATAATCATGCTCATCTGTATTGGGTCCGAACCGGATCTCCTTGACCACGATTTTTGTGGCTTTGGATTTCATCTCCTTCTGTTTCTTCCTTTGCTGGTAGAGGAATTTCTGGTAATCCACAGCCCTGCAAACGGGGGGATCGGCCTTCGGCGAAATCTCCACCAGGTCGAGGTCGAGCGAATCAGCAATTTTAAGTGCTTCAGCAAGGGAAACCACTCCCGGATTCTCAATGTTCTCGCCAACAAGCCTTACGCTGCTGGCTCGGATCTGTTCGTTGGTCCGGTAAAAGATCCGGTCTTTGTTACGGCTATCGTTGGTTCTTTTACGATACTGACCTGGTCCTGCTATGACTGTGTCCTCCTATAGTTAAATTAAACATCTGATTCAATTGCTTCAAGCTGACTCCGAACCTCTTTCTGCATAAGAACTGCAAAATCTTCAAGGCTCATGACACCTTTATCACCTTCTCCCTGCCTTCGAACGGAGACTGAATCGCTCTCCTGCTCCTTTTCACCTATGATCAGCAGATATGGAATACGCTTTAACTCGTTATCCCTGATCTTCTTACCTATCTTTTCGTTCCTTTCATCAATCAGGGTGCGAATATCGTAATTTTTAAGGAATTCTGAAACTTTTTCTGCATAATCATGAAATTTTTCACTGATGGGAAGGATTACAGCCTGATCAGGGGTAAGCCAAAGGGGAAATTTTCCCGCTGTATGTTCGATCAACACTGCCACAAAACGCTCCATGGATCCGAAGGGTGCACGGTGTATCATCACCGGCCGGTGTTTCTGGTTATCAGCACCTATATATTCCAATTCAAACCTTTCCGGCAGGTTGTAATCCACCTGGATGGTTCCCAGTTGCCATTTTCTGCCTATGGCATCCCTGACCATGAAGTCAAGTTTGGGGCCATAAAATGCAGCCTCACCATATTCCACCGTTGTTTCCATTCCTTTTGCCTCCACAGCTTCAAGAATGGCTGTTTCTGCTTTCTCCCAGTTTTCATCCGTTCCGATGTATTTCTCCGTGTCCTTCTTATCCCTGAGTGAAACCTGGGTGACAAAGTCTTTGAAATCGAGGGTTTTGAAGATATACAGGATGATGTCAATTACCTTGAGGAACTCATCCTTCAACTGGTCGGGCCGGCAGAAGATGTGCGCATCATCCTGGGTGAAGCCCCTGACCCTGGTCAGCCCGTGCAATTCCCCGCTCTGCTCGTACCTGTATACAGTGCCAAACTCGGCCAGCCGCACAGGAAGATCTTTGTAAGACCTTGGTTTGAACTTGTATATCTCACAGTGGTGCGGACAATTCATGGGTTTCAGCAGGAATTCCTCACCCTCCTGAGGCGTATGAATAGGCTGGAAGCTGTCTTTCCCATATTTTGCATAGTGTCCGGAAGTCACCCACAACTCTTTCTGACCAATGTGCGGAGTGATCACGGGTTCATATCCGTGTTCCCTTTGCAATTTCTTCAGGAAGTTTTCGAGCCTTTCCCGTAGTTGGGCTCCCTTGGGCAACCACAAGGGCAGGCCGGGGCCGACCCGCTGTGAGAAGGTAAAAAGTTCCAGTTCCCGGCCAATTTTCCTGTGGTCCCTCAGTTTAGCCTGCTCAAGCAACTCCAGGTATTCTTCAAGCATATTTTGCCTGGGGAAGGTGATACCATAGATACGGGTGAGTTGCTTTCGTGTTTCATCCCCCCGCCAGCATGCGCCGGCCACACTGATCAGTTTAATGGCTTTGATGGGGGAGGTGTCCACCAGGTGGGGGCCCCTGCACAGGTCGGTAAAATTTCCCTGGTGGTACAAGGAGATGGTCCCGTCTTCAAGATCCCCAATGAGTTCGGTCTTGTAATTATCTCCCTTGTTGCCAAAGAACTTCATGGCCTTTTCCTTGCTGACCTCTTCCCGTGTATAGGTATGCTTCTGTGAGGCCAGTTCTTTCATCTTCTTTTCAATCTCTGCCAGGTCGCTTTCGGTAATCACCACATCATCCCCCGGATCCACATCGTAATAGAAACCGTTTTCGATGGCCGGTCCGATCCCGAATTTGGTACCGGGATAGATCGATTCAATGGCTTCTGCCATCAGGTGGGCTGAGGAGTGCCAGAAGGCGTGTTTTCCATCCTCATCATCCCACTTGTTCAGTTTGATGGCAGCATCCTTGTTTATGGGCCTGGTCAGGTCCCAGAGTTCATCATTCACATTGACGGACAATACCTCGCGTGCAAGGCTGTTGCTCAGGCTTCTGGCAATATCAAGCCCGGAAACGCCCGCTTCAAATGCCCGCACCGATCCGTCCGGAAAAGTTATTTTGATCATGCTTTGATTCAAATTTAAAATTCCGCAAAGATACTAATTCTGAGTGGTTCCTAGAGGTTCTCAAGGATAAAATCTGTCATCCGGGTGTAAAGGTGGTACGTGGTATTCCCTCCGGTAATATGGTGATCATTGTTGGGATAGAACTGCATCTCGAATTGCTTGTCGGCCTGAACAAGTGCCTCCGCAAAATCCATTGAATTCTGGAAATGCACATTGTCGTCGCCACTCCCGTGTATCAGAAGGAATTTACCTTCCAGGCTCCCGGCAAAATGGATGGGGGAGTTCCGGTCATACCCATCCGGATTTTCTCCTGGGGTCCGCATGAACCGTTCTGTATAAACCGTATTGTAGTACCTCCAGTTGGTAACAGGCGCCACGGCAATCCCCATTTTGAAGAGCCCCTTTCCTTTGGTCATGCAAAGGCTGGTCATGAAACCGCCATAGCTCCAGCCAAAAATACCCATCCGGTCTTTGTCAATGTATTCCTGGGATCCGAACCATTGGGCGGCTTCAAGCTGGTCGATGGTTTCCAGCATGCCCAGGGTCATGTAAGTGGACTTCCGGAATGCTTCCCCGCGTCCGTTGGTGCCCCTGTTATCAACACATGCCACGATATATCCCTGCTGGACAAGCAACTGGAACCATGCAGTCCTGCTACCCCATTCATCAATAACTTTTTGTGACTCGGGCCCGCCGTACACAAAAACAAACAATGGATACGCCCTGGAAGCGTCAAAATCAACAGGTTTGATCATCCATGCATTCAGCTCCTGTCCGCCTGCCGTGGGCACAGTCAGGAACTCGGTTTCCGAAAAACCAAACTGGCGGATGGCCTCCGTCAGCCCGGCATTGTCAACCAGCACCCTGACCTCTTTCCCTTTTCTGTTGTGCAGGGAAATGAATTCGGGCGAATTGGCTGAAGTATGATGCAGGATGAAATATTTGAAGTCGGTGCTGAATGTGGCACTGTTTACGCCTGCAAGGGTACTTATCTTCTTTTTGTTGGTACCGTCTAACCGGATGGAATAGACATGTTTTTCAACGGAAGAAACTTCGTATGAGGTATAATACAGCAGCTGGTTACTTTCATCATAGCCCAGAAAATCGCACACATCAAAATCTCCCGAAGTAATGGGAGCTATTTCCCCTGTCTTAAAATTGTAATAATAGAAGTGGAAATAGCCATCCCGTTCGCTGAACAGGATCAGGTGTTCCCCGTCCTCCAGGTAGGTGACCGTATGGTCCGAGGCTTCAGATATATATTTCTCATTCTCCTCTCGGTAAACCACAGCTGATTCTCCTGTTATGGCATCGGCATGCAGGATGTCGAGCTTGTTCTGGAGCCTGTTCAGCCGCATGATGCTTAACAGCTTGGGATCGGAGGTCCATTTGATCCTGGGGATGTACTGGTCGGTCTCCCTGCCAATGTCCATGGTGGTGGTCCGGCCTGACACCAGGTCATACACATGGATGCTGACCACCGAATTCTCCTCTCCGGCCTTGGGATACTTGAACTGGTAAGGCTGCGGATAGAGGGAGCCGAAAAGCGTCATTTGAAACTGCCTGACCCGTCGCTCATCGAAACGGTAGAAGGCGATTTTCCTGCCATCAGGTGACCAGTAAAAACCCTGCGAGAAAGCAAATTCTTCTTCATACACCCAGTCCGGTGCTCCGTTAATCACTTCATTTCGGACGCCATCATAGGTAATCTGGGATACGGCGGAACTGAGCAGATTCTTGATGAAGATATTGTTGTTCTGTACAAAAGCCACATGGTTTCCCTCTGGGGAGAAGGTGCCCAGCTGCTGTTTCCCGCTGGCGGAGATGGTTGTAACCGTGCCTGTTTCCAAATCAACCACATGATAATTGGCCAAATAGGAGTGACGGTAGATCTTCTCATGATCCGTTTCGATGAGGATTTTGGTTTCATCCTTGCTGAACCGGTATGCATCAAAGGCCCTGGTTTCTGGAAACAGGGAACCGTCGAACAGGGTTTCCACTTTTTCGCCGGTCTTATAACTGAATTTATCAATCAGGCACCGGTTCTGTATGGTATAGTGCTCGCCATCTTTCATGGAGTTCAGTCCATCCAGGGTCTCGGGAGTGAACTTATCTGAGCGAAAAATGTCATCTAGGGTGATGCGTTTTGTTTGGGCGCCGGAGTTCAGGGAAATTCCGGTAAGGATCATCAGCGAACAAAACAGTGTATAACTTAGGCGGGTCATTATTTGGATGATTGAGGGTTTTGCATAATTTGCCAAAGGAATAAAAAAGCACTGTGAAAACCAATGACATAGTTTGGCATGCTATTTGAATTTTAACCGTAAAAGAACATTTAAAACCAAGACCATGAAACGTTTGCTTACCATACTGTCCGTTTTGTCACTGCTGGTGACTAGTTGCTACAAGGAACCTTTTGCTGATTTCAGGGTTTCTCCCCAGACTGCTTTTGTGGATGAAGAGATCGCCTTCACCAACCTCTCCGAGAACGCCGCCCATGTCGAGTGGGACATGGATGACGGAACCATCACATCGGTATTCAGCCCGTCCTATGCTTATGAGTTGCCTGGCCTCTACAATGTGATGCTCAGTGCCTTTGGCGAAAAGGGAGATGTGAGTGTGGCCTATTTCACGGTGGAGGTTGTGGGGGATTTGAAGATCATCGTGAAGGAATATTACGATGAATATGTTGTCCCCAATGCAAGGGTTAGGCTTTATCCGACCTTGTACGATTGGGAGAACGAAACCAACCTGGCTGCTGAGAGCTATACCAACAGCGATGGCGAGTGCGTCTTTGCCTACCTGGATTACCAGAGGTACTATGTGGATGTATTTGAGACCTGGCACGATAATTATACACTGGCAGGAGAAGAGGGCGGTGTGCAGTGGATCGAAACCCCGCTGCTGAATCCCGATCTTTTTTACATATTCACTGCTTACGTGGATGTGTATGATACCCCGGCCAGCAAGGCTGCAACCACTACCAAAACAAAGAAGATGATGATGAAGGAAGAGGTTTCCGATGCAGCCAGGCCTGCCAAAACCACCTCAGTGTCAAAGCCCAGGAAGACCAATTAAAAAATGTGGTTCCACGCTTATAAATAGAACAAAAATTAATATATTTGCAGCCCCGAAGGCAAGCCCTTCGGGGCTGCTCGTTCTAAAGAAGTTTGAATATAGATTGCCCAGATGGCAGGGCCGACCGTAAAGAAATGATCCGGTGGATCATTTCCGGGAGGAGCCAGCCCGAGGGAGGCCAATTCCGCCATCCGGTTTGGATGATAAATCCGGAAGAAGCCGAAAAGTTCTTAAGAAGATTAACTATAGATTGCCCAGATGGCGGAATTGGTAGACGCGCTAGTTTCAGGGACTAGTATACGCAAGTATGTGCAGGTTCGAGTCCTGTTCTGGGCACCATCGCAGCGAAGCTGCTTTTTTTTTTGCCCAGATGGCGGAATTGGTAGACGCGCCAGGTTGAGGGCCTGGTGACCGTTTTTGGTCGTGCAAGTTCGATTCTTGTTCTGGGCACATCCCACGGATCAAACCGTGACCTCACTGAGATAAAGAGGGTGTATCACCAAGGACTTCTGATACACCCTCTTTTTTATTGGCGTAAAGGATCACCAAATACTCCTTTCTGGCTGGCCATTGGAAGCAGGGGATATAATGCCTGAGCTTCCGGAGGGCTTGTCACCTGAATGGTAGTCAGCACATGAAGTCCGGATCCGACGGATCCCTTGCCGGGCATGATGTTTTTGGTGAAAACAGGTCAATTGCTTCAACTGTAACAGCAAAGGTTGTTTCGCATTGTATTTATTTGATTTCCTTGAAGGTATCCTTCTCGCTTTTCTTCAATGTACTGTCCAGATAAACGGGATAGTCCGGCACACCTATTCCTGAGAATTGGAAGAACCCTTTTTATTGTTTGCCGGAAACGTGAGAAAATTTCAGGGGATTGATTATTTTACAAAAAAATCCCATTACGAAAAATCATGAAAAAAACCGCAGCGATCCTCCTGATCTGTTATTCAGTCGCAGCCTTCCCTCAGGACGAGAGAAAAGCACATGTAGACAGCCTTCTCTCCGGCATCCGGGTACAAAAAGATATCCGTTACAATCAAACCGGCCGTCCCTTGTTGCTGGATATGTATTTCCCCGGGACAAAGGATGATAAGGCTTTGCCCTGTGTTGTCTGGATCCATGGGGGAGGATTGACGAGTGAGGACATAAAAAAAGACTATGATCTGGTGCGATGGGGGATCGCACGGTCGGTCAGGCGAGGAACCATCAATGTCTCCGTCGATTATCGCCTGATAACCGAAAGCCCTTTACCCGCCGCCATTCAGGACTGCGAGACTGCAATCAGGTTCTTAAAAAGCCATGCGGCGGAATATGGGATCGATACAAGCAAAATGGCTGTTGTCGGAGAATCGGCAGGTGGCTACCTGGCCGGATTTTTGGTTTTTGCCGGCAATACGAATATATTTTCAACCGGAGACTGGAACAAAGCCTCCAACAGCCTTAGCTGCGGCGTTCTTTGGTACCCCGCTGTGAATCACCCGCCTTATAACATGATCGACTATATTTCACCCGATGATATCCCTGTGATCTCGGTTCATGGCGACAACGACCATATCGTACCCATCGACCGGTCCTGCCAGATCCGGGAAAAATGCAAAGAAAAAGGTGTTGATTTTCAATTGTATGCCATCAGTGGTTCGGGACATGGATTCTTCGACGATTCAAGCTGGGAATACAATGAACGTTACCGGGCCGATATGGAAGAGGCAATCGGCATTACGCTTTCCTTTATCGGCAAACACCTTGGAAACAAACCTGAACACATATCGGGGACAGGCGTGGAGCCGGAAACCATACCGGAAGAACTGGCAAAACAAATGATTGAAAATCAAGCATTTGTAAAGTATTCCGGCGGTGAGAATTTTTGCTGGCATGCCCAGGTGGGGCTGAACAAATTCGTGGATTATTATAAGCTCACAGAAAATACAGGATGGCTGGATGCCGGTATGGCATACTATGATTTCCTGATCGGTAAAATGGCAACAGACCCGGATGGGTACCGGGGCTGGATCGGCCTTTATGGTTATGACAGGAATTATTGGGCGGACGCACTGGTTGGGGATGCGATACTTTTTAAGGGAATACTGGATTTTTCAGTACTTGTCATGGAAAACCCTTCCCTGGAAAAAAAATACGGGGAGAAGGCTGATTCATATGTCAGGACCGCCGAAAGAGAATTTTTTGAGAAGTGGGACCAGCGGGGATGCTGGATTGATGACGGTCCTTTCGGCACCTACACCGGGTTCGATAAATATCTGAAACCAGGAAACACTGACCGGTGGATCCATGCCCCGGAAGTTGACCGTTCGGGCCTCAGTCACCCGTTCAATAAGCAGATGGCGGCTGGTGCAGTATGCCTCCGCTTGTACCGGATTACCGGAGATGAAAGATACAGGACGAGGGCGGAAAAGATCTTTTTCACTGCAAAAAGCCACTTCCAGTATTTTGATAACCATTACTGCTGGAACTACTTTGAACCGCTTTACCCGGGGGATGTCGACCTGGAAAGGAAAGATACGCGCCATGGTGTCTGGGTCCATGCGTGGCGTTCGGGTTATCAGGCAGAAGAGGTCGCAAGGATAGCGGAAGCCTATCAATATGGGATCGTGTTCGATGCGCAGGATATCCAGCGGATCATCAACACCAACCTGAATGTAATGTGGAACAAAGACACGGTGAACCCGGAGTTTATCAATTCGAATGGTCTGGGGGCGGATGGCGATACAAGCGGGATCGCTGCTTTTCAGAGGGTTTACGGACATTCAAATGTGGTTAAGAACGGGGGAGAGCTTTGGACGGGACTGCTCGATTTCGATCCAACCATACGAAGGCTCTATGAACGGAAGTTCAGGGACAACAGGAATTCCGCCGAGTATCTCCTGTATAAAAAAACGGTGCTGAAAAGCCCTCCCGGATTTGAAAGAAAACTAGTCAGGGGAGAAGCGGTGGTACCCGAATTTCATTTTACGGAGAGCCGGGAGCTGAACCTGGCTACCGTGCTCCCGCACCGGATTCAGGACGGGGCAGGGGCTATTATCATTTGTCAGGCCTGGACAGGAGGGGGACTGCAGATAGACCTGTTCACTGCGGATGATGAATTGGAATGCACTCTTTACACGGGAGAGATTCATCAGGGTTTGTTTATCATGACCTGGGACGGAAAGGATCCGGCAAGCGGCAGATCCTGTAAAGGCACGTATAAAATCCGCTGGACCATGGGCAGCGGTTACCGGGAATTTCCTGTCGAAGTCGGGTGAGGCACCCTGTTTTTTATTAAATTCCGACTGAAAAAAACAGAAATCCAACTCTTACCTGCAATGCAAAGAAAATCTTTGAAGCCCGGAATGTTTATTCCATCTGTCGTTTCAGTATGTGTAATGCTGGGATGCACTTCCTTGAATGAAGGGAACTCCGATGAAGAGAAGTATGCCTGGCAGAAACCACAGGCAACGGTTACCGAGAGCGGGGCCGTACTTTGGAAGCCGGAGCCATTTAAGGATGATCTGAAAGGCGTGGAGCTACGGTATATCGATTATGAGAAGGGTAAGGACACAAACAACGGCCGAACCAAGAATACTCCCTGGAAACACCATCCCTGGAATTGCAGTAGTCTTCCTCCTGAAAAACTGGTTGCCGTAAGCCTCAGAGCAGAATATTCTTGCAGTACTCCACGCACCTGGTGGTTTCCAGGACTGCATCCGAATTCTCGGGGACCTGGTATTCCAGTTCAATATCGCATGGGATGTCCCAGTGGTTGGACTGGATGAGTTTCAGGATGTCCTCCAGGGGTGTATCACCTTCTCCCCAGGGCATGTTGGTGTCGGGGGGATCGGCATCTTTGGCGGTTTTGTCCTTCAGGTGGATGCTGTAGATGCGGTCGTGCAGCTTTTCGATCAGCTCGTTGGGATGTTTCCCTGTGGCTCCGAAGTAATGCCCCACATCCAGGTTCAGCATGTTGTTGGGGGAATAGGCCAGGTACTCCTCAAAATTGAAGGTGGAATCACCCGGCTGACCGTGGTTGTGGAAGATGGCATACATGTCATGCTTTTCGGCAAATTTTCCCAGGCGCTCACAGGACTCATGCCCGATTTCGTCGGTGATGCCATCTGCTCCGAGGATTTTTGCTGATTCGAAGGCATAATCGATCTCTTCATCGCTCCACCTGGAAGGTGCGAATTTCACAATGTGGATGCTTATTCCTGCGTCATCGAACATAAGCTTCAGCGCTGCATACTTTTCGGCGGATTCACCGGAAGTCCGCCACTGACTGATTTTCTGGTTTGCTTCATCCCTTTTTTTGGCAAATTCCGCCTTCTCTTCTTCGGAAAGATCCCTGAAGTTTTCGGGACGTGCAGGCCCGGCAGGAGCACCGGCAAACTCTTCGGCGACGTTGCCCATCAGTTCGATGGAGCTGATGCCCGTCTGCACGCAGTAGTTGATAATATCCTGGGCTGCGCCGGGCATGCTCCGCCAGCTGTAGGTGATTACACCGATCTGGACGCCATTGAAATTTGAATCCGGTTTACTGGCTTTGCTTGCACAAGCGGTAAAAGCAGTGGAGATGATCATGGCAGCTACGGCCATGATCAACCATCTGATAGCCTTATTTCGAATCATTTGGAAGATATTTTTGGGTTAAAAATATGTTGGACTGCAATGTAATAATAATCAGTCGATTCTCTAAGCGGGAGCAGAGAGCATTTTACCAAGCCTTCTGCACTGTTCCATCAATTCCCTGTTTTTTATATAATCTTCACGGGCAAGTTGTTCTGGAAGTTTCAGCTTTTTGTAGAGTTCCAGCAATTCATCTTCATTTTTAATGACATGGTTTACTGTACCCAGACGTGTGCCTGTAATGACGTGCAATCTGTTTTTTGGTCCCATGATGGAACAGATATAGCGAAACAGGTCTATCACCGGCCGGGCATCTGATGTGTCGGGAGATCCCATGGTGAGGATCAGTACAAACTCCTTGCTCCATTCCTGGTGCGGTGTATGAACAAGGCCGGTTTCGGTCATCTGCACATGGGCAAAAGAGCGGAAGCGGTCCAGGACACTTTTCAGGGAAGCCGGAAGATGATGGAAATAGATGGGGGAGGCGAACATCAGCACATCCGATTCCAGGATCCGGGTACTCAGACCGGCCCAGTCATCGCCGGAGACAGAACACCGTTTCAGCACATTGCAGCGAAGGCATCCGGTACAGTCTTCCAGTTTGAGCTGATGGGATTTATATACCTGCAGCACAGCAGAATTCTCCCCGGCTCCTTCGCCAAATGCATGTAGCAAATGGCTCGTGTTTCCGGCAGGCCGTGGACTCCCATTAAAAGCAACAACCTTCTTCAACATTTTTTTTCACTAAGTACTGAGTACCAGGCACTGAGTACTAAGTACTTTTCTTCCTTTGTTTGATAAAGAGGAAGGCAAAAGCAACTGTCAGTACCACAGTCAGCAGGATCACTGTTCTCAATGTCGCTGAACCGGCAGCCAGATGGTCGCCCAGGGATTCCAGCTTCATGTCATAGATCTTCCCAAGGACCGGCTGGGCGATGGCCCCGCCCAGAAAACCGATCCCGCCCATGATGGCAAGTCCCAGCGCCCCGCTTTTCGGTATGTTCTCATTGACGAAACCCAGCATGGTGGGCCAGAAGTAGGTGATGCCCACTGCGAATACAGCGGCAGCTCCGAAACTCCAGTATCCGTCCGAGATGCTCAGCAGGTAGAGGCCTAACCCTGCGAAAATGGCCGAGCCAAGCAATACCCCGCTGGGAGAGAGTCTGTGAACAATGGGACCGGCCATTGAGCGTCCCAATGCCATGATCCCGGATATCCATACCAGCAGGAGGATGGAATTCAATCCCTCTTTCTCCATCACATTTTCCAGAAGGGCAGTCATCCACTGGTTGGAACCCAGTTCGGTGGAGGCTGTCAGCAACATGCAGAGCGCCATAAAAATAAACAGGGGAGAGACCACTGCCCTGAGCATGTCCTTGTAGGAAAACCCGGCGCTGACGCGTTCTGTCTTCGGGAATTTGGCACGCATGAAAAAGAGTCCGTAGGCCAGTGTTGGAATAAGCATGGCAGCCATCTGCACGCGCCATCCGTAGCCCATTTTTGAAAGGAAGAAAACCAGCAATCCCCCGATCACGATCCCCCCGGGGAACCAGACGTGGAACTTGTTCAGTTTTTTTGTTTTGTCATCCACATACATGGCCGTGATCAGCGGGTTTGTGGCCGCTTCCACGCTCCCGTTGGCAACTCCGATGAGCAGGGTCGAAAAGAACAAGCTCCAGAATCCCCCTGCGATGATGGTCAGGATAATTCCTGCCACATGAAAGGAGAAGGCTACATAAATTATCCGCTTCATGCCGATCACATCCACCAGCGGGCCGCCCAGGATCATGGCCAGGGTAAAACCCCAGAAGGCAGTTCCCACGATCCAGCCCACCTGCTCGGCGGTCAGGGTGAACTCCTCCTGCCAGTCACCGATCATCCCGGCGCGTGTGGCAAAGGTGAGTGCAGTAACGACCAGTGCGGTACAACTCGCATTGAACAGAAGCGATTTGTTAATCTTTTCCATGTTGATAGTATTGGTTGGTTGGTATTGGTTATTGAAAGACAATCTCTATTTCTGGGTGCTTGTCCGGAGCAGTAAAGGCATTCAGAACTGTGAAGGAGAGCTTAAAAGAGTTTTTTGTCTCTATTGTCTTTACATGAATGGTGGTTTGTTCATGGGCTTTCACTATAAAAACGGATGCCTTGTTGTGAAGGGTATAGTCCGAAAGGTTTTGCAAGACGTAGTCGGCGTCCGAATTGTTTTCCAGGACAACCGCCTGAACCGGTCCTTTGCCCTGCAGGGTGGCAAGGATCGATTGCCGGATCATGGGAGACAGGTAGGTTTCACTTCCCACCAGGGTATTGTCAAACCATAGAGCTGTCCGCCGCTGAAGCAGTGCTTCTTTGATCCCTTCCCGGCTTTTTTCAGTGGCAAATACCAGTGTGACCGGGCGGTGTCCCCCTGAGGCCACATCAAATACCTGGTCTACCAGGTTGTGGACATCCGAATTTCCCAGGATGGTCAGCTTGTGGTCCAGGGCAATCTGAAGGGCTTCATCCGAATAGGTATACTCGTTATAGACTTCTATACCATCAATCAATCCTTCCCTGAACAGATCAAGATGCATCTGGTCAAGGGGCACAATCCCGTTGGGTTGTTGTGCTGTCCAGTGGGGGTGGTTCCAGAAAACAAAGGCGCCCTGCCGTTTGGCTTCCCTGAAAACCTCCATCACATCCTCCTGGATGAATTTGTTGGCATCTTCAATAAAGATGGCATTGGCGTGTCCCGGCGGCATGGACCGGGTAATCTCAACCCCGTTGATAATGATCAATCCGGTCTCTTTGGCCAAATAACTGGCGATCTCATAGCCCCGGTTCCTGTCAGCGTGCGGAATATCATCTTTGTGTGGCTGGTATTCAATGTGGTCGGTGATCGATATGGCGTCAAGGCCATCCCGGATGGCTTCCTCTACCCTGATGTCCGGCCATACTGAGCCGTCTGAAAACACCGTGTGAATGTGGAAGTCGCATTTAAGGGTCAGGTAGCCGGGAATATCCGGGAATTCTATAATCCTTTCTGCTTTAGGTTCTGCCGGTACCTGGGCAACTGCCATGGTGTTTCCTCCCAGCAGCATGAGGAAGATGCAGGTGGTTTGAAAAAAATTTACTTTCATGGTTTTTGTTGAAAATCTGAAGTGTAGTGGTAAATCTAATAAAAAGATTGTCCCCATGGTTGAATTTCTTAGCCATTTCATCCAAAGAAAAAGAAAATATAAAGGTAAATTAGCAGGAAACACACCAATTACAGCCCCCATGAAAAAAATACGTGAAGGAATCTCAAATGCTTTGTTCCTGATGATATGGATCACCGGTTTAGCCCTGCTCCCGGGATGCACAAATGAGAAACCATCCAAACAACCCAACATCATTTTTTTCATTGCCGACGATATGTACCCCGAAATGTTCAACTGCCTTCCGGAGGGAAAAGGAAAGAACCTGACCCCCAACCTGGACAGGTTGGCCGGGGAGGGGACCCTTATGATGAACCAGTATGTGGTGTCGCCTGTATGCACCCCCAGCAGGTTCAACTGCCTTACCGGAAAATATGCCAGCCGGGCCACCAATGAAGCATTCCTGAGGAAAACCGAGGCAGAAGAGGGCCAGACGGTTATTCAGTGGAATTCATTCATCACTGAGCGTGACAGCATTTTACCTCACTATCTCAGGGATCTGGGGTACACCACCGGGATGGTTGGGAAGAATCATGTGATCGAGGCCCGTGGCCTGTATGATTTTCCGGACTTCGATGCAGACCCGCAGGCCCCTGAGAACAAGATCCATGTGGAAGAAAACTACAGGAAAGTGCAAGAGGCCATATTGGCTTGTGGTTTCGACTATGCCGGCGGTCTCTACCACAACAACCCCAATTTTATCGGACTGGGCGGCCTGGCAGTTCAGAATCTGGACTGGACGGCCCAGGCGGGGGTGGAGTTTATCGATCTGAACCACGAAAAACCATTCTTTCTCTATTTCGCCACCACTGTACCCCATCAGCCCAATGAACCCGAACGTTCATGGAATGCCGATCCCCGGATCACTGCGCGGGGGATGATTGACAGGGCTCCTGATGTATTGCCTGCCCGGGAGACCATTCCGGAACGGATCAGGGAAGCAGGACTGGAAGGTTCGGGCAGGGAAAATCTTCTCTGGCTTGATGATGCGCTGGGAGCACTGATCCGGAAGCTGGAGGAGTATGACATCCTGGATAACACCATCATTTTCTTTTTCAATGACCACGGTCAGCATGCCAAAGGGAGCCTCTACCAGGGTGGGGTATTTGACCCGAGCATCATATGGAGGTCTGGAGGATTTGAATGCGGCCCGGTTTGCGATGCCACCGTTACCAATGTGGATTTTGCGCCCACCATTCTTGAAATGGCAGGCGCCACTGAAATTCCTGAAGGATTGGATGGGTCGAGTTTCATGGATGTACTTGAGGGCGGGACCTCACAATCCAGGGAGTCGCTCTATTTTGAACTGGGTTATGCGCGGGCGGTGATCAAAGGCAGGTACAAATACTATGCAGTAAGATATCCTCAGTACGCAACCAACTGGACCCCCGGAGAGAGGGCCGCTGTGCTGGACCGGTACAACAGGGGAAGAGACTTCCGGAAAATGTTGATCGTAAACCGTGATCCGGCAAAACCATTCAGCCACCTGGAAGTGTTGCCTGGCGGAGGCCAGGCAGAAAACGAGACCTATGGAAAGATGCCCGGGTACTTCGATCCCGACCAGCTTTATGACCTGGAAACAGATCCGGGTGAGCAGGTGAATCTGGCAAATGATCCGGAATTCTCTGAAATACTGAAGGAAATGAAAGAAACCCTGAGGAGCTACACGAATAATTTACCGGGGAAATTCAAGATTTGATGCCGGCAGCTGGAACAACAAGAGAGCGTATCATCAGTCAGCTGGATTCCCAGGAGGAATGGGATATGGTGATCATCGGCGGAGGGGCATCGGGACTGGGTGCAGCAGTGGAATCGGTTTCACGCGGATACAGGACCTTGCTGCTTGAGCAGCATGATTTCTCCAAGGGGACCTCCAGCAGGAGCACCAAGCTGGTTCACGGAGGAGTCAGGTATCTTGCCCAGGGCAACATCCCCCTGGTCATGGAAGCGCTGCGTGAACGGGGCAGGCTGAGGCAAAATGCACCCCACCTGGTCAGGGACCAGGCTTTTGTCATTCCATGTTACAACTGGTGGTGTGTTCCATTCTATACCATCGGTCTGACCCTGTATGACCTGATGGCCGGAAAACTGGGAATTGGGAGGTCGGTTCCACTCTCGAAAAAGAAAACACGAAAGGCTTTGCCTTGTATTAAACTTGGCGGATTAAAGGGAGGAGTAAGGTATTACGACTGTCAGTTTGATGATTCCAGGCTGGCCGTCAACCTTGGCCAGACAGTGCTCGATTTGGGCGGCAGTGTGCTCAATTACTTCCGGGTAAAGGGTTTGCTGAAAACCACAGGAAAGATCTCCGGTGTGGAAGCAGTGGATATGGAGTCCGGGGAAACGTATAAAATCCGTTCAAAGGCGGTGATTAATGCAACGGGTGTGTTTGTGGACCAGGTTCTTAAAATGGACAATCCCCTTGCAAAGGATGTGGTCAAACCCAGCCAGGGAATCCATCTGGTGCTCGATCGGAAGTTTATGAACGGTACAGAAGCCCTGATGATTCCAAAGACCAGTGACGGCAGGGTGTTGTTTGCGGTCCCCTGGCACAACAGATTGGTCGTTGGTACCACGGATGTGGAGAAACATGTGGCTGAACTGGAGCCACATGCCGAGCAGGAAGAGATTGAATATATTCTTGAAACAGCCCGGCGTTTCCTGGACTGTCCTCCCGCTAAGGAGGATGTTTTAAGCGTATTTACCGGATTGCGGCCTTTGGCCGCTCCTTCTGGCGAGGGACAGAAAACGAAAGAGATCTCCCGCGGACACAAAATCCTGATTTCTGAGTCAGGCCTTGTGACCATCACCGGAGGCAAGTGGACCACCTACAGGAAAATGGCTGAAGATGTGGTCCGGACTGCCAGCCGGGACTTGTTGAACCATGACGGAAAATCAATCACGAAAAACCTGAAAATACACGGATATATGGTAGATATTGATCCAGAAAATCCGCTTTACTGGTATGGAACGGACCGTGAAAAACTCAATCTGTTGACCAGGGATGAACCGGAATTGGGAAATGTATTGAGCAAAATGCTTTCCATGATTGAAGCCCAGGTCATTTGGGCGGTCCGGGAAGAGATGGCCCGTACGGTGGAAGATTTTCTCTCCCGGAGGTCAAGGGCGATTCAACTGGATGCCAGGGAGAGCATCCGGATTGCACCCCGGGTCGCAGAACTGATGGCCAGTGAGTTGGGATATGATCAGAAATGGATCAGTAACCAGATCGAAATTTATACACTTCTGGCCCGGAGTTATTTACTAATCCCCTAACCCCCTAACCCCCTAACCCCCTAACCCCCTAACCCC
>JAZDPG010000104.1:0-8927 GCA_043797815.1 Bacteroidota bacterium | reverse complement strand
AGACCATTGACTGCACAGTTTCATATTTTTTTAACCAGATCCTTCAGATTTCATTATTATGAGAGTAGTAATATCCCTGCAAAACACCAGAATTCCCTACAGCAAAGGAGTACTATACCGCAAAAGGCAGTAGAATATATGTTCTGCTTATAAATGCAGATATTTTCGTATCTTTAAATATAGACTTCAGTTCCTATGAGAAAGGTAGTTACAAAGCGGAAATTGAGGGATAATTCTCAGACGGAAGATCTGGCATATTGGCTGAATCGCCCTTATGAGGAGCGAATCTCTGCTGTAGAAATATTAAGGCGTCAATTTTATGGAAGTTCAGAAAGACTTCAAAGAGTTTCTCGCGTTGTTGAACGTACATGAAGTAGATTTCATGATTGTTGGTGGCTATGCCTTAGCTTACCATGGCGCGCCTCGTTATACTGGCGATATTGATGTTTTCGTAAAGCCAGACCGTAAGAATGCTCAGCGAATAATTAAAGTACTAGAAGAATTCGGATTCAGCTCTCTAGACCTTTCAATTGATGATTTTCAAAATGAGGATAACGTGGTCCAACTTGGGCTACCACCAGTGCGAATAGATATTATCACATCCATTAGTGGCGTAAGCTGGGAACAAGCTGTCACTACAAAAGAACCAGGATTGTATGGGAACGTACCAGTGAACTATATTGGGAAAAAGCAATATGTAGCGAATAAAAAGGCAATTGGACGCGCCAAAGATATTGCAGACATTGAAGCCCTTGGGGAAGAATAAAAGCAGAATCACTAAAGCCGACCGAAACGCGTGTCACGCTATTTGCAGCAATGGCAAATCCCGCGCCACGCTGCGGCGGCTTTAATTGCATCATTTTATTTCTTCCGGAATAATCCGCAGCCATCGAAAATTCTAATTGCACTCAGGAAATGCCTCAAATTCAAAACCCTCAATATTATGAGTAAAATAAAATGTGTTTTACTATCAATTGTGGTATTCGGTTTGCTTTTCAGTTGCAAACAAACCTTGGTCCCGGAAACACAACAGACTGAATCTCTCGATAACACGCACTATGTTTCCATTGATGGACTTTGGCGGGTCACCCCAGAAACTTCCATAAAATACCCGCACGGAACGCTTGAGCCCATCCTTCAGTTTCACACAGACGCTCAAGGCAAACTAACGGCACAGGGCTGTTTTCTTTGGGATAAACGATTTTACGATTATTGGCCGTTCAGAAGCATTCAATTCAACGATTCGACCAGGCAATTGGTGATTGGCTATAATGAGGAAGGTACGTACAAGGGAATCGTGGATTATCAGACTGGGATCATACAGGGAACTGCTTGTGGGGGAGATCCTTCTGATACCAATAAACTTGATTTTAAGTTTATTATCAGACATCAACACGTTAAGGTAGTCAGACCTGAGGCGGCTTAATTTCACCGTTATAACATTTTATATAGGTTAAAGTCAATACAATATATTCACATTGCGTAATTGAATTTCCAATATATCCAAGGAATCTATGAGGAATATGTCAAAAGTATTTTCCGCGGTGGCTTTGATAGTCACCTTCTTCAATGGCTGTATTGATAGTAATACTCCCACTGAGATCGAAGGATTGTGGATAAGCACTGAAAAGTCGTCTTATCTTTTTGCACCGGGGGCAGAGGAACTTGCATTGCAAATCAGAAGAGATAGTTCCCAAATACTGACAGCCCGTGGTTTTTTCCTAAATAACGACGAGTTAAAATCTGAATGTGAGTTTACACATGTACAATATGACGGGTTGGCAAAGAAAATTTCCATGCTTGATCCGGATTCAGATACTTTGATACTTGGTCTGGATCCTGAAGATGAAATTCTTGAAGGTGCATTCCACTTACAGGATAAAACCAAAAGACCATTGGATTTTGTTCGTGCTGACAAAGATCTTGAAATCAGGTTGTTTCATCCGCGAATTCCGGATGAAAGCGGTCAAATTATATACAGGTATCATATACCTGAACAAATTGATGATGGCTTGAATACAGAATCCATTTATAGTTATTCTAATGATTCTTCGACCATTTCAAACCTGATGAAGGAAGTCATTGATCAGAAATATGGCAGTTTAAAGTCACTTTTAATACTCAAGGACAACAAACTGGTAGTAGAAGAATATTTTTATGGCTATATGCGGGATGATCTGCAACAAAACCGCTCATGCACCAAAAGCGTTGCTTCATTGATGCTCGGAATCGCATTGGATCGTCATCAGGATGTGAGTACAGGCCAATCGATATTCACTTTTTTCCCTGAATATGATTCTTTGAAAACCGGGGGAAGAGAGAAAATCAAGTTAGAACATATTTTAACAATGACCTCAGGATTTCAATGGGACGATATTCCCGGCGAGATGTTTGAAGCCGATGATTGTTTTCAATTTATTCTTAGCAGACCCCTCGAAACCGAACCAGGCGAGCAGTTCAATTACAACAGTGGCTGTTCCATTCTTCTGGGAGGAGTAATCAGTTTTCTCGAAACAATAGAAACGCAGGTTTTCGCTGAAGACTTTCTTTTTAAGCCTCTGGGAATCACAGAGTATATTTGGGAAACGCATAAAGATGGTACGCTGCAGTGTGGCAGTGGGCTCAGTCTGCGTCCCAGAGACATGGCCAAGATTGGACTATTGGTTCTTAATGATGGCATGTGGCAGAATAAACAACTTGTTTCAAAAGAGTGGATTCGCGAATCCACCAAACCCCGTGTACATGAAAGTGAATTCTTTGACTATGGTTTTCAATGGTGGCATCATTCGAAAAATAATTTGCAATGGTGGAAAGAGCCAAATACCGTTTCACCTGAAGAGCATGATCTGATCACTGCATTGGGCCATGGCGGTCAGCATATCATGATCATCAGGGATTTAAACCTGGTGGTAGTTACTACTGCATCGGATTTTGAAAGTGGTAAAATAGCGCTTGGTAAATTCCCGATGGTCATTGAAGAAATCATTCCAGTTTTTGAAGCTGAAACATTATAGTGTAAAAGGATTTGTTAAAAGGCAATCCACGTATCCGAAAAAAGATGCCCTGGCGGCCGTCAGAAAAGAGAGTGAGCGATCGTTGGGAGTATCTGTGCCGGGTCGAGCCTTGGAGCACAAATGAGAAAGTGATGTCGATGGTCGAGTTTGTAAGATACGCGGCAGCTTCATCACACCGTTCTGCGATCATACAGAACTTGAAAATAACATTAAATCCATTGTTGTTGAAAACAAATTTTGCTGTTATTCCCTTTCTTATTTTGCTGGGTTCTGCCAATACCGCATCAGCCCAGAAATCGGCTGATCTGAGAGATGGTTTCACAATCGGGCTCTCCTACCATGGGAATGTATTCTTCGAGGAAGATTCCGTCGTCAATACAAATATTCTGGAAGATGGCGAATTCAATGACGGGCTCCTGGGGCTGAATATACAATACCTGTTCCGGTGGAACAGGTTTTTCGGGCTTGCAGTTGATTACAGGTTTTTTGTTGGAAACTTTGACAGGGGGTTCCGGGATTACCAGCAGTTTGATTTTGCCCACGGACACCAGATTTTTGTTGGACCGGCAATCAATATTGGCAAGGGTTTCTTCCACGCTACGTTCAGGCCGCAGGCAGGATATGACTTTCTGAAGATAGCGGGTCAGGGCGACTGGGAAACGAGTTCTTCCGGCGGGTTCATTAGTTATACCTATCTTGGTTCGAATCCCATGGCCATGTGGGGAAAGATGCTCTCGGATTACAGTTCAGGGACGGCGACGGTTATTGAGGGATATCCTGCTTATAAAAGAAGTGGCCTTATTTACCAAATGGGGTTGAATTTAAGCCTGTCATGGGAGAAAGTCTCCCTGACGCTGATGGCTGATCTTTCCTCCCTGAAATACAACGACAGCAATCACATTGAGCTTGGGGTCGGTGTGGGTACAATCTTTCATTTTAATGAATAAGAGATGCCCTGCAAAACCGGGCCGAAATAAATCAGGAGGGCGAACAGCAGTTTTTTCATGGGGTTCATAATTTCACCCAGGATTTTTTCTCTGAACTCTCCACCGCTTTATCCACAAACTGCATGCCTCTCAGTCCTTCATAGATGGAGGGGAAGTCCAATGCTTCTTCAGGTGGATTTTCACCCTCCAGAAGGTGCTGGATGCAGGTGGCGGCATTGCGGTAGATGTTGGCAAAAGCCTCCAGGTAGCCTTCCGGGTGACCTGCCGGTACCCTGGTGTTGTAGGCTGCAATGTCACTGACGAACCCTGTTCCGGTCCGCCTTACCTCCATGGGTTTGTCGTGCCACTTGATAATCAGCGTGTTGGGTTCCATCTGGTTAAACTCCAGTCCGCCTTTTTCGCCATATACCCTGAGTTTGACTGCATTTTCCTCACCGGCAGAGATCTGGCTGGCGTAGAGGACACCCCTGGCGCCCCCGACAAAGTGGAGCAGCATGTTGGCATCATCATCCAGGATCCGGTTGGGAACCAGGGTACTGAGGTCGGCCATCAATTCATCCACATGGAGCCCGGTCACATATTCGGCCAGGTTGAACGCGTGGGTCCCGATATCTCCCACGCAGCAGGTCTTTCCGGAACGTTTTGGGTCATTCCGCCAAGAGGCCTGGACATGGTCAGTCAGTTCGAGGGCTTCGGTGAGCCAGCCCTGTGGATATTCCACCACCACCTTCCGGATCTTGCCCAGGCCACCGTCCTGCACAAGTTTGCGGGCCTCCTTCACCATGGGGTATCCCGTATAGGTGTGGGTTAATGCAAAGAGCATCCCGGTCTCTTCCTTAATCCGTACCAACACTTCGGCTTCATCGGCATCCAGGGCCAGGGGTTTGTCGCAAACCACGTGGAATCCGTTTTCCATGGCCAGCTTGGCAGGTTCGAAATGCAGGTGGTTGGGGGTGACTATGCACACGAAGTCCATACGGACTCCCAGCGGCAACTTGGCCTCCTCAGTAATCATCTCCTGGTAGGTATCATAGATCCGGTCAGGGTTCAGATAATATTCCGATCCGGTGATTTTTGACTTCCTGGGATTTGAACTGAAGGATCCGCAAACCAGGTCGATCTGCCCGTCCAGGATGGCTGCCATGTAGTGTACACGACCGATGAAGGATCCGGGTCCGCCTCCCACCATTCCCATGTTGATTTTCCGTTTTGCCATTGCCGAGATTTGATTTTGAATAGTACCTGTAAAACTATAACTTTTTTTTGAACCTGACTTGGAATTGGGTGATAACAGTGACCCTCCTTCTGGTCCTGAAAAGCACCTGGGCTCCGTCAAAATGGGCCCTTTTTTATTACATTTGAGAATGAAACCAATGATGCCACGATGAAAAAGATACGATGGGGGATCCTGAGCACAGCCAGGATAGGTTTGAAACAGGTCATCCCGGCCATGCAACAGGGGGAATACAGTGAAGTGACGGCCATTGCCTCCAGGTCAAAAGACAAAGCTGCTGTGGCAGCATCGAGCCTGGGAATAGGGAAAGCCTATGGTTCCTATGAGGCGCTGCTTGACGACCCTGATGTGGATGCCATTTACAATCCGCTTCCCAACAACATGCATCTGGAGTGGACCGTGAAGGCCATGATGGCAGGAAAGCATGTGCTCTGTGAAAAGCCCCTGGGCTTATCTGTCCGGGAGGTGGAAGAGATGATCAGGGTAAGGGATGCCCAGGGCGTGAAGGCCGGGGAGGCATTTATGGTGAAATCCAATCCCCAGTGGATCGAAACAAGGGAAAGGGTGCGTCGGGGTGAGGTCGGGGATCTGCGGCTGGTTCAGGGGACCTTCAGTTATTACAATGCGGATCCAAACAACATCAGGAACATTCCTGAACTGGGAGGTGGAGGCATATGGGACATCGGTTGTTACTGCGTTACCATGTCCCGGTACCTGTTTGAACAGGAACCTGTCCGTCTGGTCTCTGCGCTTGAGTTTGATCCGGAAATGAAAACGGACCGGCTGGGCAGTGTGATCATGGAGTTTCCATCGGGACAGGCAATTTTTGCCGTAAGCACCCAGCTCATACCATTCCAAAGAATGCATGTGCTTGGGACAGGCGGACACCTGGAAGTGAAGATCCCCTTCAATGCCCCGAACGACAGGCCCTGCGTGGTGGCACAGGACAGGGGAAGCATCCTGATGGATGAGATCACCAGGCATGAGTACCAGGTGAGCGACCAGTACACCCATATGGGTGATGCCTTCTCCAGAGCGATTCTTGAGAACAGGGATGTACCTGTTCCCCTTGAAGATGCGTTATATAATACCAAAGTACTGACGGCTGTATTTGAATCAGCGAAGCTTGGAAAGTGGGTTGAACTATCATAAAGAGGCCTTGACTTGATATACCCCGGACAATTTGAAACCAAGATTGGATTTGACCGGATCCGTGAACTGGTGAAATCACACTGCCTGTTTGATCCCGGAAAGGAACGGGTGGACCGGATGGTGTTCATGACAGATTTTGAACGATTGGAAAAGGAGCTTGCCCTGACCGATGAATTCAGAAGAATCTGTCTGGAGGAAGATGAATTTCCCATCCAGCATTTCATTGACAACAGGGAGGCAATCCGAAAGGCAGGGGTGGAAGGGACCTACCTGCTGGAAGAGGAGGTTTTTGGCCTGGTGAAAAGCCTCGATTCGGTACGCGCTATTTTGCATTTTTTCAAATCGGATGATCAGGAGAAGTACCCCGCCCTGCAGGAACTCTGCAAACCGGTCAAGGTATTTCCCTTTGTTCAGGACCGCATCCAGAAAGTGCTCAACAAACATGGGAAGATCCGGGACAATGCCTCTGCCACCCTGCAAAAGATCAGGCGAAGCCAGCAGGCGATGCAGGGAGCTGTCTCCAAAAAAATGAACCAGGTGCTCATCAAAGCACAGCGGGAAGGCTGGGCAGATGCCGATGCCGCGCCCACCTTCCGGAATGACCGCCCGGTGATTCCTGTGATGGCCGGGAGCAAGCGAAAGCTGGGGGGACTGGTCCATGACGAATCGGCTACCGGCAAAACCGTCTTTATCGAACCGGTTGAAGTGGTGGAACTATCCAACCAGATCAGGGAACTGGAGTACGCCGAGCGAAGGGAAATCATCCGGATCCTGATGGATCTGACAGCCGACCTGAGGCCGTACCTGCCCGACCTGCTTACTACCCAGGATTTTCTCTCTGCCATTGATTTCATCAGGGCAAAGGCCCTGTTTTCGGTACGTATTAAAGGATGCAAGCCAAGCCTGGCGAACAAACAGCTCTTTGACTGGAAAGAGGCGAGGCATCCCTTGCTTTACCTGGCTCACCAGGCGGAACAAAAGGAGGTGGTTCCGCTCACATTCCGCCTGTCTGATGCGAACAGGATTCTGGTGATCTCGGGGCCCAACGCCGGTGGTAAATCCGTTTGCCTGAAGACCATCGGATTGCTGCAGTATATGTTGCAGTGTGGCGTGCTGGTTCCTTGCAAAGAGGAGTCGGTGTTCGGACTATTCGCAGGGATTTTTATCGATATCGGGGATGAGCAGTCCATCGACAACGACCTGAGCACATACAGCTCTCACCTGCTGAATATGAAGTATTTTATCGGGCATGCGGCGGCCGATACCCTTGTGCTGATCGATGAATTCGGGACGGGCACAGAGCCCATGCTGGGCGGGGCCATTGCCGAATCGATTCTTGAATTGTTGAACCGCTCGGGTACCAGCGGGATCATCACCACACACTATACCAACCTGAAGCATTACGCCACCTCTGCGCAGGGGATTGTAAACGGGGCCATGCTGTTCGACAACCAGAAAATGAAGCCCCTGTATCAGCTCCAGGTGGGTAATCCGGGAAGTTCCTTTGCCTTCGAAATTGCCCGCATGATCGGTTTGCCGGAGGAGGTGCTTACCGGTGCTTCGGAGAAGGTGGGCAAGGACCACATTGATTTTGATAAAAACCTGAGGGAGATCCTCAGGGATAAGAAATACTGGGAAGGAAAGCGACAGAAGATCCGCCAGTCGGAGAAGAAGCTGGAGGAGCTGATGGTCCGCTATGAACGCGAGCTGGAGGAGAGTGAAAAACAGAGAAAGGTAATTGTGAAGGAGGCCAGGCAGCAGGCTGATGCCTTGCTTTCCGGGGCCAACAGGAAGATCGAACAGACCATCAGGGAGATCAGGGAAGCCGAAGCAGAGAAGGAACGAACCAGGGAATTAAGAAAGGATCTGGAGTCCTTTAAGGAGCACATGGAGGTGGAGAAGGGCAAGGAGGAGGAGCGCGTTGAGAACCGTTTGAAAGAGATTCGCCAGCGAGGCAGAGAGCTGGAGTCCAGACGCCCTGACCTGAAACAGCAATCCCATCAGATCCTGGCCCGAAGGAAGGAGAAGGAAGACCCGGAGATCAGGGTGGGAGATATGGTCCGCATCAAAGGCCAGGAGGCTGCAGGCGAAGTGCTGGAGGTGAAGGGCAAGAAATGCACGGTGGCATTCGGAATGCTGAAAACCAGTGCCAACCTGGACCAGGTGGAGAAGATCGGGGGAGAGGAAGCCGGAAGGCTGAGGATCAGGGATCGATCTAAGACAGACCTGGGTAGTTGGGATGTGGGGATGCGCCGGGTCAATTTCCGGCCCGACATCGACCTGAGGGGCAAACGGGCCGATGAAGCCATGGAGCTGGTGGTGGACTTTATCGATGAAGCCATCATGGTAAGCGCCCGCGAACTGAGGATCCTTCACGGAAAAGGAAACGGCGTGCTCCGCCAGCTGATCAGGGAATACCTGCACACGGTGGACCTGGTGGAATGGTATGGGGATGAGGATATCCAAAGAGGGGGGACAGGTATTACGGTGGTCAGATTGGAACAATAGGAGGATCGGGGGATAGGAGGATAGGAGGATAGGGGGATAGGGGGATAGGCGGATAGGAGGATAGGGGGATAG
>JAZDPG010000071.1:0-12128 GCA_043797815.1 Bacteroidota bacterium | reverse complement strand
CCTTCCCGAATCGGTAAATTCGATTTCGGATTTTGCGCGAACCACACTCCTTCCCCTTCCGGTCTCATAAGCCTCCCTCACACCGTTGTATCCATAGATGATGCCTCCGGTAGGAAAATCGGGAGCTTTCAGAATCTCGATGAGTTCACTGATCTCAATATCGTTGTTCTCAATATAAGCCACAATGGCGTCAATCGAATCAGTCAGGTTATGGGGTGCCATATTGGTTGCCATACCTACTGCAATACCGGAGGTCCCATTCACCAGAAGTGTGGGGATCCGGGTAGGCATTACCTGGGGCTCCTCAAGTGTATCATCAAAATTGAGTTGAAAGTCTACGGTATCCTTTTCCAGATCGGACATGATCTCTTCCGCAATTTTCTGAAGCCTGGCCTCCGTATACCTCATGGCGGCCGGACTGTCCCCGTCGACCGATCCGAAGTTCCCCTGGCCCTGCACAAGCGGATAACGCAACGACCATTCCTGGGCCATGCGTACCATTGCATCGTACACAGATGTGTCTCCGTGCGGGTGATACTTACCCAGTACCTCCCCGACTATTCTTGCCGATTTTTTATATGGTTTGTTGGAATTTACACCCAATTCAGACATTCCGAAAAGCACCCTTCTGTGAACAGGTTTTAATCCATCCCTGACATCGGGCAATGCACGTGAAACAATCACTGACATCGAGTAATCGATGTAGGCTGATTTCATCTCCTCCTCTATATTAATCCTCAGTATTTTTTCGCCTTCTGCCATTTCAATCTAAATCATTAATTATCAATATCTTGAATCTCAACTTATGGTCAATTATATGAACATTCGAAATTAGTTATTTCCGGTCTAAAAACCTCGGTTTCAAAGGGCTTTTATTAACATTGAACTGTTTATAATAGATAATTGTTCTATTGTTATATTCACGCCTTATTAGTTACTTTGTTTTTGTATAACAGAAGGGAGCAAATTTCATGGATGCACAGTTTTCACAGCGGATAAAAGACGTACTGGGATACAGCAAGGAAGAGGCCGTCAGACTGGGCAATTCACACATCAGTGTGGAACACCTGTTTTTGGGAATCCTGAGAGACGGAGAGGGACTTGCCATTGATGTGCTGGTTGTTCTTGGCGTAGAATTATATGATTTGAGGATGGCCATTGAAAAAAGCATCCGGAATGATCAACCCTCCACAGTAACAGATCCCGACAGTTTGCCCCTGTTGAAGAGTGCTGAGCGGATACTGAAGCTCACGCACCTGGAAGCAAGGTCGATGAAGGAGAAGACCATTGATACCAACCACCTGCTGCTGGCCATCATGAAGGATGATAACAACTATGCCACAAGGTACCTGGTTGAAAACGGAATTACATACAACAAAGTGAAGCAGGAGATTGCAGATTCACAGCCTGAGGGCCGTGCTGATTTTCCCGGTGATGAGGACGAAGAAGGCAAAGGTCCGTTCAGCGGAGGAAGCAGTGGCCATGGTGGCAGCAGCAAGGGAAGCGGAGGATCTTCACAAAAATCAAGTTCTGATACCCCCGTACTGGATAATTTTGGCATCGACCTGACCAAGGCAGCTGAAGAGGACCGGCTGGATCCCGTTGTGGGACGGGAAAGAGAAATTGAAAGGCTGGCCCAGATCCTCAGCAGGAGGAAGAAAAACAATCCCATCCTGATCGGCGAACCCGGCGTAGGCAAATCTGCCATCGCCGAGGGACTGGCCCTGCGGATCATCCAGCGGAAAGTCAGCCGGGTACTCTTCGATAAGCGGGTTGTCACCCTTGATCTGGCCTCAATTGTAGCAGGGACCAAGTACAGGGGACAGTTTGAGGAGCGAATGAAAGCCATTCTGAACGAATTGGTTAAAAATCCGGGAATCATCCTGTTTATTGACGAAATTCACACCATCGTGGGTGCAGGAGGAGCCACCGGATCACTGGATGCTGCAAACATGCTGAAGCCGGCTCTTTCAAGGGGCGAGATACAGTGCATCGGAGCCACGACCCTGGATGAATACAGACAGCACATAGAAAAGGACGGAGCCCTGGAAAGAAGGTTCCAGAAGGTCATGGTTGACCCCACCTCCATGGAAGAGACCATCGACATCCTGAAAAACATCAAGGAGCGGTATGAGGAGCACCACAATGTGAATTATACGGACGATGCCATCGAAGCCTGTGTGAAGCTGACCCAACGATATATCAGCGACAGGCACCTGCCTGACAAAGCCATCGACGCCCTTGATGAGGCCGGATCCAGGGTTCACATCTCCAACATCGTGGTTCCCGAACAGATTGTGGAGCTGGAAAAAGAGATTGAACACACCAAACAGGAGAAGATACAGGCTGTCAAAAATCAGAACTTCGAGAAGGCTGCTGGATACCGCGACCGGGAAAAAGAGTTGCTGGACAAGCTCGATTCCGAGAAAAAAAGATGGGAGAAAGAACTTTCCCAGAACAGGGAAACAGTAGATGAACACAAGGTGGCCGAAGTGGTTGCCATGATGACTGGTGTGCCTGTTCAAAGGATTGCACAGGCTGAAGGAGCAAGATTGCTGAAAATGGCCGATGAACTGAGGGGATCCGTGATCGGTCAGGATGAAGCAATCGGAAAAGTTGTTAAGTCGATCCAGCGAAACAGAGCCGGACTGAAAGACCCGAACAAACCCATAGGAACCTTTGTGTTCCTGGGCCCCACAGGGGTAGGTAAAACCCAGATGGCCAAAGTGCTGGCACAGTACCTGTTCGAATCCATAGATAACCTGATCCGCCTTGACATGAGTGAGTACATGGAGAAGTTCACTGTGTCCAGGCTTGTGGGCGCACCTCCGGGATATGTGGGTTACGAAGAAGGCGGCCAGCTTACAGAAAAGGTGAGAAGGAAACCCTATGCTGTGGTGTTGCTTGACGAGATTGAAAAAGCACACCCCGATGTTTTCAACATCCTGCTGCAGGTGCTGGATGAAGGGCAGCTTACCGACAGCCTTGGGCGAAGGGTTGATTTCCGCAATACCATTGTGATCATGACCTCCAACATCGGAACCCGTGAGCTGAAAGACTTCGGTCAGGGAGTGGGATTTGCCACCAAGACCAGACAGAATGCTTCAAACGATTATGCCAAAGGAGTCATCCAGAAAGCTCTTAAGCGGGCCTTTGCCCCCGAATTTCTGAACAGGATCGATGACGTAGTGCTGTTCAATACCCTTTCCAGGGAAGATATTCATAAAATCATCGATATTGAATTGAAGGGCCTGTATAACCGGGTTAATTCACTGGGGTACGAAGTCAGACTTTCGGAAGAAGCCAAGGATTATGTGCTTGAAAAAGGATACGATATCCAGTTTGGCGCCCGGCCCCTGAAAAGGGCCATTCAGAAATACCTGGAAGACCCCATGGCCGAAACCATCATTAAATCGGCGCTTGTTGAAGGTGATGTCATGTTGGTGGATTTCGATAAAGAGAAGGAGGAGATCACGGTGGCCATTCAGAAGAAAAAAGCTGCGCTTCCAAAAGGCAAAAAGGCACTGCCCGAACCGGAAGAAACGAAAGAGGATGAATCCAAAAAGGATTAATTCTTACTCCACGGTACCAAAGAGGTCAAATTCTGCTGCACCGGTAATCTTTACATTGTAAAAAGAACCAACATCCAGTGTCCTTTCTGCCGGAATGAGAACTTCGTTATCTACTTCGGGAGAATCGTACTGCGTCCGTCCGTAGTAGTAATCCTCATCCTTCCGGTCTATAAGGACCCGGAATTTCCTGCCGACCCGCTGCCGGTTGAGTTCCAGCGAGATCTTCTGCTGTAATTCCATCACTGCCTCTGCCCTTTCAAGCCTTATTTTTGAGGGAATAAAGTCTTTACTCGTGCCATATGCCGGGGTGTCTTCCTCATGGGAATATGGGAATACCCCGAGTCTGTCGAACCTGGTCTTTGAGATATAGTCCAGCAATTCCCGGAATGCTTCTTCGCTTTCCCCCGGAAATCCCGTCATCACTGTGGTCCGAAGCGCCACATCTGGTATCTTTTCCCTGAAACGTTCCAGAAGCTGTTCCAGTTTTAATCTTCCGTGTCCCCTGCCCATGGCAGAAAGTACATCGTCATTGATATGCTGAATGGGAATATCAAGGTAGTTGCATATCTTCTCTTCCGAAGCCATGATTTCGATTACCTCTTCCGGGAAGCCTGTGGGATAGGCATAATGCAACCGGATCCACTCCACCCCTTCTATTTTCACAAGCGCTTTCAGGAGTTCCGGAAGGGCGCGGCGCTGATAAAGGTCTATCCCGTAGTTGGTGAGATCCTGTGCTATCAGGATAAGCTCTTTGACCCCCATGGCTGCCAGGTTGGTACTTTCCTGCACAAGGTCTTCAATGGAGACCGATTGCTGGACACCCCTGATCCCGGGAATGGCGCAGAATGAGCAGGTCCGGTTGCACCCTTCGGATATCTTCAGGTAGGCATAGTGTGAAGGGGTGGTGATTACCCTCTTTTGAAGAAGCCTCTGATCCAGTATGGTTCCGGCTTCCTTAAGGATTCCGGCCAATTCCCATACCCCGAAGAAGCCATCTGCTTCAGGCAATTCAGACTGAAGCTCTTCCCGGTATCGCTCCGATAAACATCCCATGACGAAGAGTTTCCCGACTTTCCCTTTTTTTTTCTCTTCCAAAAATGCAAGGATGGTTTCGATGGATTCCTCTTTGGCATCCAGGATAAATCCGCAGGTATTGATGATCACCAGGTCGGCAGGTGCGGCATACGCATCATGAAGAACCTTGTATCCTGCCGCACGGAACTGATAGAGCAGGTGTTCTGAATCCACCAGGTTTTTGGAGCAACCCAGTGTAATGATGTTGACTGTCATGTTGACTTGAAAAGGCTGTCGACAAACTCAACCCGGTTAAAGACCATCAGGTCCTCCATCTTCTCTCCTATCCCGATATATTTCACCGGGATCTTAAACTGATCCGAGATTCCAAGCACGACCCCGCCCTTGGCAGTTCCATCTAACTTTGTAAGAGCCAATGCGTTGACATCTGTCGCAATGGTGAACTGTTTGGCCTGTTCGAATGCATTCTGCCCAGTAGAACCATCCAGGATCAGCAATATTTCATGGGGGGCATCGGGAATGATCTTCTGCATCACCCGCCTGATCTTGCTCAATTCATTCATGAGGTTCACCTTGTTGTGCAAACGTCCTGCCGTATCGATAATGACAACATCTGCACCGGAGGAGACAGCCGACGAAAGGGTATCATAGGCAACCGATGCGGGATCCGAACCCATGTCCTGTTTCACGATTTCAACCCCTACCCTTTCCGCCCAGATGGATAGCTGATCCACTGCAGCGGCCCTGAATGTATCTGCAGCACCCAAGACCACTTTTTTCCCTCCCTGCTTGAAATGATGTGCCAGTTTCCCAATGGTGGTGGTCTTTCCGACTCCGTTCACACCCACCACCATGATCACATAGGGTGTTTGCGGAAGCGGATCTTCGAATGAGGCGACCAGCCCTGAATTGTGTTCCTCCAGAAGAGAAGCAATCTCCTCCTTCAGAATAACATTTAACTCACTGGTATTAAGAAATTTATCTCTGGAAATCCGGGCCTCTATCCGTTCGATGATACGCAGGGTGGTCTCCACCCCCACATCGGATGTAATCAGGACTTCCTCAAGGCTGTCAAGTACCTCGTCATCCACCCTGGATTTCCCAACCACAGCCCTGGAGAGCTTTTTAAATACACTCTCCTTGGTCTTTTCAAGACCTTTGTCCAGGTGCTCCTTTTTCTCTCTGGAGAAAATTCCCATGATTGTTCAGATATAAAAAAAGCTCCCTTAAAAAAGAAAGCTTTGTGCCGAAAACGATATGATCAAGGATTACTTTGCGAAGAAATCCTTGATATGGTCATTGTGAACCATCTGTTCTTCGAATACATAAGCGCCGGTCTTCTCCGAACGGACCATTTTAATACACCTGGTAAATGTCCTTCCTACGCCACTCTGCAATGATGCAACAACTTTTTTTGCCATTTTTCAAATCCTTATTTGATTTCGCGATGTACTGTTACTTTTTTCAATACGGGGTTGTACTTCTTCAACTCCATTCTGTCGGGAGTGTTTTTCCGGTTCTTGGTAGAGATATACCTTGAAGTTCCAGGCATTCCGCTCTCTTTATGTTCCGTGCACTCGAGAATCACCTGCACCCTGTTTCCTTTACCTTTTTTAGCCATTTCCTACTTGAATTAATAAGATTTAAGAAATCCCTTTTTAACGGCGGTTTCCAATGTTGGCTTCAGGCCGTTCTTATTAATGGTGCGGATGCCCTGTGCCGAAACACGCAGTGTCACATACCTGTCTTCTTCTTCAAGATAAAACTTCTTATCGAAGAGATTGGGCTGAAACGTTCTCTTGGTCCTTCTCTTAGAGTGAGATACATTGTTTCCCACCATCATCTTTTTTCCTGTTATCTGACAAATCTTTGACATATTTTCTTATAATTTCAGATCGATTCTTCTAACGAGCCGCAAAGTACGCTATAATTTATGAATTTACCAAGCCCAAGGCGCAAAAAATGCCTTGAACCATCCCATTAAATCAGATCCAGAATAAGCCGTCTCAAAAGTTGCATGGCCGTGTAGGAAGCCTGGTCAATAATCCGGTCACGGGTTCCCCAGAACAGGAATTTTCTGGAAAGGATTTTATCTTTATAAGCAACAGATATCCAGGTTGTTCCAACCGGCTTTTCCGCAGTGCCACCATCGGGCCCGGCGATGCCTGAAGTAGCCATGGCTGCATCCGTGCCAAAGTGCTCTTTCACCCCCATGGCCATCTGTTCAACAACCGGCTGGCTCACTGCACCAAGCTTGTTGATAACTGCCTCTTCCACGTTTAAAACTCCTGATTTTATCCTGTTCTGGTAGGCGATCACCGAACCGACAAAGTACCCGGAACTTCCCGGAACGGATGTAATCAGCCGGGCTATGTTCCCTCCTGTACAGCTTTCAGCAGTGGCCACGGTGAGCCCCTTCTCTTTTAAAACTTCACCGAGTGCCTGCTCCAGGCTCAGATCATCGTATCCGAAGATGTGTTGCGGTATAATTTCCAATAATCCGGCCTCAAGTACCTCAAGTATCTGCTTTGAATCCCTGGCACACTTTCCCGACAAAGTCAGCCGCAACCTGACTATGCCCGGCCTGGGCAAATAGGCCAGCTTTACGCACTCCGGCAGGTTGGATTCCCAATCCCTGATAAGCTCCGCCAGGTAGGATTCGGGAACACCCTGGGTCATGATGGTCCGGTGCACCACATCGGGAACCTTCACCAGCCCCCTGATCCTGGGTAATACCGCATCTTCCATCAGGCCCTTCATTTCATAGGGTACACCAGGCAATGAAACAATGATGGTCCCCTCCTTCTCAAACCACATTCCCGGAGCGGTACCATGCTCGTTGATCAAAGCCTCGCACGCCTCAGGAACATCGGCCTGCCTGAGGTTGGATTCAATCAAAGTGCGGCCCTGTACCTTGAAATAGGCCTTGATCTTCTCCAGTACCTCAGGGATGGTTACCATGGGGCTCTGGAAATATTCAGCCAGGGTCTGCTTGGTGAGATCATCCTTGGTGGGTCCCAGTCCCCCGGTTAAAATCACCAGGTCATAATTACCCACGTACCGGTCCAGGGTCGATATAATCTGCGCTGCATCATCGGAAACAGTCACCATCTCCCCCACCGACACACCCAGTCTGTTCAGCTCAGCGGCGATCCAGACCACATTGGTATCGGTCACCTGTCCGATCAGGATCTCATCTCCTATGGTAACCAGCGCGCTTTTCATTGTCCATGTTGATTTTCAATCGAGCTTTCAAAAGTAGACAAAAAAAAATGTAAATTTGTCCCTTCTGCGGGAGTAGCTCAGTGGTAGAGCATCAGCTTCCCAAGCTGAGGGTCGCGGGTTCGATCCCCGTTTCCCGCTCAGTGATCAACTGAGACTTAACCAATTCACTGGTTAGGTCTCTGTTTTTATTTGTACTATTTTTTTCATCCTAACGATTGCATATGAATTGTTTATTAATTTTTCTCATGATTTGTTCTTCTTCATTTTGAACAATGGAATAAACCATATACATTTGTTCGGTATATTACGAACAGTATGAAGAAAGAAGAAGTACTCAGCGAAGAACAAAAGACCATCGCACGTTTTGCGAAAGCAATGGGACATCCCATCAGGATGTATGTACTTGAATTGCTCTCCAATCAGACTTGTTGCTATAGTGGTGATTTAACAGAAGTACTTCCTATCGCAAAATCCACCCTTTCGCAGCACCTGAAGGAATTAAAGGATGCTGGATTGATTCAGGGTGAAATTGAAGCACCTAAAATCAAATATTGTTTGAATCAGGAGAATTGGAAACTGGCACAACATCTGTTTGCCAAATTTCTTAAACAATAAAATTTTTAAAAAATAAGTTCGTAGTTCTGCGAATGACGAATAGAAAGAATTATGGAAATAAAAGTATTAGGTACAGGATGTGCCAGATGTAAATCACTGGAAAAGATCACACGAAAAGCAGTAGAAGAGTTGAACCTTGATGCCACGGTGGAAAAGGTAGAAGATATTCAGAAGATCATGGAATATGCGGTCATGCGTACCCCTGCTCTTGTGATCAATGAAAAGGTAGTCATGTCAGGGCAAGTGCCCAAAGTGGCACAGATCAAAGATTTGTTAACCAATAATATGTAACCCCATGAAAGCAATTAAATTAATGTTCCTGCTGTTAGTGGCAGTTTCGATATCTGCCTGTAACGCTCAAACATCGCAAGATCAGAAATCTTCAGTTGCGGATACAGGTGAACTACAGGTTTTTTACTTCCATTTCACAAAACGTTGTGCCACATGCAATGCCGTTGAGAATGAAGCCAAGGCGGCATTAGAAATGTTCTATGCCGATCAGTTGAAAGAGGGAAACATTGCCTTTACTTCCCTGAATCTTGAAGAAGAAGACGGAAAAAAGATGGCAGGACAACTCCATGTGACCGGACAGACTTTACTGTTGGTCAAGGGAGAGCAAATGGTGAACCTGACCAATGAAGGATTTATGAATGCCCGGACCAATTCCGGTAAGTTCCACGAAATCCTGAAAAGCAATATCGATAAAATGTTGTAGTGCATGGAAGAATTTCTCAATAATCTATACACGAGTTCTTCCCTTCCGTTCGTCTCTGCCCTTGTTTTAGGATTGTTAACCGCCATAAGTCCCTGTCCTATGGCTACAAACATTACTGCCATTGGTTTTATCGGGAAAGACCTTGCAAACAGGAACAGGGTGTTCTATAATGGCTTGATGTACACATTGGGCAGGACCGTTTCTTATACCTTGTTAGCATTGATCCTGTTCTTCGGGGCAGATCAACTCAGGATTTCAGGTGTTTTTCAGCAATATGGGGAGAAGATCATTGGTCCGCTTCTTATAGTCATCGGTATCTTCATGCTTGGAATCATTAAATTGAATTTTCCGGCATTCAACAGACTAACAGAAAGATTTCGAAACAGAAGCAGGTTCAATTATTGGGATGTTTTCCTGTTGGGTGTCACCTTTGCTCTCGCCTTCTGCCCTTATAGTGGAGTTCTGTACTTCGGAATGTTAATACCAATGACTGTATCCACATCTGGACTTCATCTGCCTGTGGTTTTTGCCATAGCAACAGGCATCCCTGTGATCCTTTTTGCGTGGGTGATTGCCTACACTATATCAGGAATGGGAAATATTTATAAAAGGATTAAATCCTTTGAATACTGGTTCAGAAAGGCAGTTGCTGTTCTGTTTCTTGGCATCGGAATGTATTATGTGATAGCAGCTTGCTTGTAAATTTTTTAATCTGAAAGTTCGTAGAATTACGAACAATAATGCAACATGCGTAGAGTGAAAAACAAAATTATCGTCATCCTTCTTCTGATCCCGGTCTGGATCATTGTATATAAGTATCTGCAAGAAATAGCAGATTTCATCGTGTTTCAATTGTTTCAGATGACTCCTGAGAAACACCTGACGGAGACCATCAGGTTCTTTATCTATGAAGTGCCAAAAGTGATGATGTTATTGGTTTTTATCATTTTTATTGTAGGGATCATCAGAACTTATTTTTCTCCGGAGAAGACGAGAAAGGCACTTGAAGGGAAGCCATTATTTGTTGGTAATGTGCTGGCATCTGTATTGGGGATCGTGACCCCTTTCTGTTCATGTTCTGCAATACCCCTTTTTCTTGGTTTTGTCGAAGCAGGAATTCCTTTGGGGGTTACATTTTCTTTTTTAATTGCTGCACCCATGATCAATGAAGTAGCATTGGTACTTCTCATCGGCTTGTTTGGATGGAAAGTTGCCCTGATCTATGTGCTTACAGGTCTTGGTATTGCCATTCTGGCGGGATTCATCCTTGAAAAACTGAATCTGAAAAGGTATGTGGCTGATTGGGTGTATCAAACCCATGCAAAACAAACACTTGAGCAAGATAACTCACTGACCTTTAACCAAAGAATTTCAGCAGGTGGTGAAGTTGTCAGAGAGATTGCAGGCAAAATTTGGATATACATCCTGATTGGTATTGCCGTTGGAGCAGGAGCACATGGTTTCGTGCCTGACGAATACCTGGCAGGAGCACTCGGTAGCCAGAACTGGTACTCTGTTCCATTGGCAATTCTTGTGGGCATCCCTCTTTACTCCAATGCAGCAGGGATTATACCCATTGTAAGTGTGTTGATTGAAAAAGGGGTGACAATAGGAACGGCACTTGCTTTTATGATGTCTGTAATTGGTTTGTCACTTCCGGAGATCATCATACTCAAGAAAGTATTGAAATGGCAACTCATCGGTGTATTTATCGGAGTTGTTGCAGTTGGGATCGTCATTGTTGGATTGATCTTCAATTATGTACTGCATATCTAAACCTTAAAAATTTAAAATCATGAAGCTATCATCAATCGGTTTTATCGGTGGCGGAAGAATCACTAAAATTGTTCTTCAAGCCTTGGCTAATAAGCAAATCGAATTGCCCTGTGTTCAGGTTTGCGATACCAATCCGGAAGTTCTGAAAGCACTTCAACAAAAATTCCCGAAAATTCAAACCACTGCTACTTGCGAATCAGCAGCAAAACAGGAGATTGTAGTTATCGCCCTGCACCCTCCTGTCATTATGGAAACACTTGAACAAATCAAAGCATCGGTTTGTGAGAATACGCAAGTTGTTTCATTTGCCCCTAAAATCAGCATAGAGAAGATGGCTGCAATACTGGCAACAAAGAATATTGCACGCATGATTCCCAATGCCACTTCATACATTAATGAAGGCTATAATCCGGTGTCCTTTTCGGGTGAATATTCCACCAGCGAAAAACAATCTTTGCTTGAAATGTTAAAAACTTTGGGGAAGACTTTTGAAGTGGAAGAGTCAAGACTCGAAGCGTATGCAATGGTCTCCGCCATGTTGCCGACTTATTTCTGGTTTCAGTGGAAAGAGATGCAAAACCTTGGTCTGCAAATGGGGTTGAATGAATTGGAAAGTAAAGAAACGGTTCAGCAGACTTTGTTGGCTGCTATCAATTTGCTTTTTGATTCTGATCTAGACTACAACGAAGTAATTGACTTGATCCCTGTAAAACCCATTGGTGAGCATGAAGAACAAATTTCCGGAATTTACCGGAGCAAACTGATGGGATTATTTCAAAAAATAAAACCATGAAGCAACAACTGCGGGCACATCAGAAATATAAACACTATTCGTTATATAGTACCTTATATGGCGAATGTGCTTCTGTATCAAGTTCCAGGCTCCTCCCCTTCATTCTGAATCCTGATTTTACAGGCTTTCCATCTGTATCTATTCTGAAAACCTCGATCTTATGGGGATCCTTCCACTCATGCGGGATTTGATAACTGATCAAACCACCATCCCTGCTACAGGCCAGACAGGTATTTTCTTTGATTGGTGCGAAGGTTGAGTAATCTTTGGCAATCACAAATCCGTCACCCATCGAAACCGTATACTGATCGGTTTTCATATTGATTTCCACAACACTTCCATCCTCATAGGTAACTGTTTCAGTATCCGCCTGCTTTGTATAAGATTTCATTGATTT